>NZ_FOIN01000013.1:13312-57593 GCF_900102365.1 Thomasclavelia cocleata
TCTGGTAACATTGCTTGCCACGAAGATGCGATATATTTATCTTCTTCTAATCCTAATACTTTATTTACCATTGCTTCCAATAATGATTTATCTACTACTTCCACTTCTTCTAAACCATTTATTGCTGCCTGTAAATTATCATATGCTCCATCTACTTCTTCCTGCATTGCATTTTCATTGTTTAATACTGTATTTGCATTTGTTAATGCATCTTCTAATACTGACCAGCTTTCAGCTGTATAGTTTCCTGCTACTAAATCAGCTGTTGAATCTACTAAATCTTGTAATTCAGCCTTGTCACCTTTTAAGAATTCTAACATATGCATTGCTACTGATAATCTTGCAAATGATGCATCCACTTCTTCTTGGGTTGCATTATCATCAGCTAAGATTACTCTTGCTTCTTCTAATGCAGCATTGAATTCAGTTACTACTGCTGGTACTACTTTATCTAAATCTTCTGCTGTTACATTACCTGCCATTTCTACAGCTATTTGTAATGCTGCTTTGCTTACTTCAACAGTTACTGCATCTTCTAAGTTATCAATTGCATTTTGTAATTCTTTTACCATATTATCTACTTCAACTTGTGTAGCTTCTTTATCTAAAAGAATTATTTCACCTGCTATAATTGCATCTTGTAAATTTTTAAAACTGATTTCTGTAAATTCTACTTCATTATAATTTTTTGCTATTTCTAAGATTTCTTCAAGGGCTTTTTTATTTGTTTTTGTTCCTAAATAAATATTTTCTAACCAATATTTTCCTGCTGCTTGATCGTTATTAAATAAATATATTTTTCCAATATTATCTATTGCTTTTGCAGTTGATCTAAAAGCAAAATTATTAGCTATTTGAATTTCTTCTTGATTTGGTGCACTAACAAATACATTATATTTTTTGGCTTCTAAATCTATTAATACTCTAACATGATATTTCTCTTTTTTATTAAATTTCATACTAGTTTGGACATATTTTGTTCCATTATAAACCCCAAAGCTTCCATCATTAAACATTCTAACAATAATTGGAACTTGTGAATATGCTGTATAATTAGAATCCTTACTACCAAGTCCAACAATTGCATTAGTCACAGTAGGCGCTAATGCACTAACCATATCAAACTCTACACTTACAGGATTTTTAGTATTTGGACCAATTAATCTATTTGCACTAATAGCACCACCAGTATTTGATTCAACTGAAACAAGTGCATCCTTTGATGGTTTTACTTGTTCACCTAAATAAATATCTTCTAACCAATATTTCCCAGCTGCTTGATCATTATTAAATAAATATATTTTTCCAATATTATCTATTGCTTTAGCTGTTGATCTAAAAGCAAAATTATTAGCTATTTGAATTTCTTCCTCATCTTGTGTACTAACAAATACACTATATTTTTTAGCTTCTAAATCTATTGATACTCTAATATGATATTTTTCATTTTTATTAAACTCTACATTACTTTGAACATAACCTGTTCCATTATAAACTCCAAATTTTCCATCTTTATACATTCTGATAATAATTGGAATTTGAGAATATGCTGTATAATTAGAATCCATGCTGCCAAGTCCAACAATTGCATTAGTTTGACTTGGTGATAAGACACTAATCATATCAAATTCTACATTTACAGGATTTGTTGTATTTGGACCAATTAATCTATTTGCACTAACAGCTCCAGCACTATTTGATTCAACTGAAACAAGTGCATCTTCAGAAGGCTTTTGTTCTTCTGCAGGAGGTGTATAATCAAAACGAATTGGATATTCTGGTCTTGTTGGATATTTACCATCTGTTAAACCAGTATTTAATAAATCTGTTAATTTAGTATCTAATGAATTAAATAAACTTGTTTTATAACTAATAATATATGTATTATTTTCAAGACTAGATAATTTTCTATTACTTCCTGTTACAATAACTCCACTTAATTCTACATAAGATGAACCATCATACACTATTGTATCAATAATTCCATTAGCAGTATTTTCACCATATACTTCTTTAACAAAATCTTTTGGTACATAAATTTTTTCATCTTGTTTAATTGTTTTTAATTCTGTTCCAGGAACTAATTCTCTAAGTTTAGAATTTACTACTGCATATTTTGAATCTTCTTTTACAGCAACACTACCAATCATCTTCTTATTTAAAGCAGGTTCAACATCATTTGTTACATACCCTTGTTCAACCAATTTAGATAATTCTGAAAGGAATAATACTGTTGCTGCAGGAGCATAACTTTGTGAAGATCCAATTCCTAAAGAACATTTTGGATTTGGATAAGCACTGATTAATTCAGAACGTCCAACTAATCCATCAGGACGAATTGCATTAGCATTTAATCCCAAAAATGCTTTTTTTACTGCTGGATAATAAGTTTCTTTATCTAAAAGCCCATTATTGATTCCCCAAGTCAAACCATAAGCAAAGAAAAGAGTTCCACTAGTTTCTGGACGAATATCATGATCATAATCATCTAAATTCATTCTCCAAAAACCATCTTCACCTTGTACTTGAATTAATGTTGCTGCCATTTTCTTAAATACAGCTTCATATTCTTTGCGATCATCTACTCGATCATCTGGTAGATCTTGTAAAACTTTTGCCAGTGCACCCATAGCCCAGCCATTACCTCTAGACCAAAGAATTTTTTTACCATTAGGACTAATCTTTTGATTGCTGCCATCACCATTAGGATTATAAGTAGCATTAGCATCAAATATGTAATTTTTATCACGATAGAATAAACCAGTTTCTTCATCATAAAGTTCAGCTTTACGATCATTATATAATGCTCTTAACTTATCTAACCATTTTTCTTCCCCTGTCAAAAGATACATCTTTGTCCAGTTTGGTAATTCCATATAGAAAAAGTCAATTCTATCCCAATAACCATTTTTACTTTTTAAATCACTAATACTCATTTGTTCCATTTCATTCATAATTGGAACTACATTTTTAATTTTTTCATCATTTGCATCAAAACTACCATTAGCAGTTATTGAATACATATCCAAATAAGTTTGAAAACTAGTGTGATTATCAGGAAAATATTTTCCAATTCTTCCTGTATCAGCTTTAGTATTCCATGCTGTACCATTATAAATATTATTACTTCCCCAACGACTCGCATAATCAGTATAATTTTCATCACCTGTTAAATAATATGCTTCCATATTACCAGTATAAAATACTGAAGGTGCCCAAAATTCACTATTTACAGAATGCCCATGATTATAATTAGTAGCATCATTTCCAGTATTTCCACCTGTTTTAATCCAATAATCATTTACCTTTTTAGCTAAATTAACTAGACTTTCTCCAGATGGTAAATTAATATTAGAACTATTCACTTCAGTTCCCCAAACTTTAAATTCTGTTAAAGCAGAAAATTTCTTACGTCCATCTACAGGGATAATTTCTTCACTAACTGGAAGATCTTTTAGACGTACCCATGAAACTATTTTCTTTTCAGGCAATTTAATAGTTTGTGGTGAAGCTAATTTTTGTAAAGTAATTGGCATTTCTGTTCCATCAGAAAATTCTAATGTAGCACTTGTCCAATTTATATCATGATCATATGCATTATTTGGTTGTGGTGGATTCCATTGTGCTCTTACAGTAATATCAACCTGATCAATTTCAACATAACGCCCAAATAAAACTGAAAATTCAGAATCTGTTTTTTCATTTCCACAACCCCATGCCTGATAAGGAAATCCTACATGAGATGCATTATATTCAAAGCCATCAATTGCATTTCGTGGTTCAAATTCACGCTTATTATCAGTTGCTCGATTTGCAAAAGCATGAGGGAAAACATTTATATCACCCTTTTTATTTGGACTAGTACGACCATTGTCATTTCCACGTAAGTCGAAAGGATTTAATGCAAGATTTCTACGTTCATTAATTTCTTCTTCTGTTGCAACTCTTGCTGTAATTACCTTTTCTGTGTTTCCAGATGTTGAAAATGCCCGAGAATCATAAGGCCAGTTTCCACCACCTAAAGTAGTACCACCAGCATCTGTTCCTGTTAAACCAGGAATAACAAAGTGAAATTCATTATTCATCAAATATACTAAAGTTTCACCATATTCAAGTGATGACATATTTGATGGTCTTGTACTACCTTCTACTTGTTCTTTTTCTAACATTCCTGTAGTTTTTGGTGTTCCACAATATTTATCTAGCTGCACCATTAAATAATGTACTCCCTCAGGTGCAGTGATAACAATTTCATCACCATTTGTTTTTGTATTTGAACGTGTATAATTTCTTGTATGTGTTAATACATTTGTCCCTGTTTCTACTACAGTATCATTTTGAATTAATTCAATTTTTACATCTGTATCTGTAGAAACTGTTTTAGCTTGATTAACTGAAACACTAGTAGCACTTACATTTGTTGATGTAAAAGCCATTAATGTAACAACTATTACTAAAATAAATTTCTTCATATCTCTTCCCCTTTTTAATATATTTATTTTTTAATATTTTCTATTTAACAGTTATTCTTTTAACACCTCCATACACATCTTATATAGTTTAATACTATCAAACTATATTTGTTAGCGTTTACATTAAATATAAAAAAATAATTTAATGTATATTTATTATAAAAACCACAGACACTTTTAGTCTTTATATTTATTAGTGATTTTTTTACTTTTTTTAATATAAATTCTCAACTAATAAACAATACCAATCATATATAACAAAAAAAGGAGCACTAGCTCCATATCACTATCCTGCCAATTTACAACCAGCACTAGTCCCGATTCTTGTTGCACCAGCTTTAATTAATTCTTCCATATCTTCAATATTACGCACTCCACCTGAAGCTTTAACTTCAAGATTATCGCCAACTGTTTTTTTCATTAAGGCAACTGCTGATGCTGTAGCCCCCATAGTAGAAAAACCTGTTGAAGTTTTAACAAAATCTGCTTTTGCTTCTTTTGCAAGTTTACATGCACGAATAATTTCTTCATCATTTAGTAAACATGTTTCAATAATTACTTTTACACACCTGCTTTTGGCAGCATCAACAACTGCCTGAATATCTTTTAAAACTAACTGATCATTTTTTTCTTTTAAAGCACCAATATTGATTACCATATCAATTTCATCAGCGCCATTTTCAATAGCATCTTTAGTTTCAAAAACCTTTGTTGCTGTAGTATTAGCTCCTAAAGGAAAACCAATTACTGTACAAACCTTGACATCAGAATTTACTAATTCCTGGGCACAATAATTAACCCAAACAGGATTAACACATACAGAAGCAAAATGATATGATTTGGCTTCATCAATAATTTTTTTCACCATTTCTTTAGTTGCATCTGGTTTTAAAATAGTATGATCAATCATTTTATTATAATTCATTTTAACTTTACATTCCTTTCCGCCTACGGCTCCAAGGCACACATTGTGATGAATAACCTTGATCCTTGATTCTGTAGGTCTTTTATTTTATTCTTTAACTGAAGGAGAGTCATACTACAAAGCACGGTGAGGTGAGTTGTAGATTTCTGCAACTTATTCAGTTCAAAACAGTATTTTAACCAGTGCGAGAATGACTTTTTCAAGCACACATGCGTAGTCTTCCAGGCTGCAGATTAATCATTGACTTTAGTTTTTCTCTTTAGTGTCAGTCATTCAGTCACTGTTTCTCCTTCTCTATTCTATTTGAAAGGAGATTTTTATTTATGGAAGTTATTTATTCCAGAGCTTGCGGCGTTGACGTGCATAAACGTTTCATTGTTGCAGTTATCTGTTTCTCTGATTCCGCCAAGCCCAAGTATATTCACAAAAGATTCTCAACCTTCAACAACCAGCTCATCAAATTTAGAAACTGGCTCATTGAAAACGACTGTCAAAATGTATGCATGGAAAGTACCGGCAAGTATTATATCCCTGTATACAATGCACTGGAAGGTTTTATTTCCAATGTCGTCGTTGCCAATCCTAAATGGGTCAAGGCTATTAAAGGTGAGAAAGATGACAATAAGGATGCCAAATGGATTGCTGATCTTTTCAAGCTTGGTCTTGTCAGATCCAGTTTTATCCCTGAAAAGGATATTCGCATTCTTAGAGAATTAACCAGATATCTGTTTAAGCTTATCAATACTCGTTCTTCTGAGAAGAATCGTTTCCAAAATGCTCTTACTGTTGGAAACTGTAAAGTTGATATGGTCTTTACTGATACCTTTGGTAAATCTGCTTCCTCCATTGTCAATCTTATTTTATCAGATGATGACTATACTGACGAGGATATTCTTTCCAAAGTCCATGGACGTTGTAAGGCTTCTCCCGAAGATATCCTCAGTGCTGTTGATGGGACGAATCTTAATCCTCATCAGAAAGCAAGAATTAATATCGTTAAAAAACATATGGAATATATTGATTCACTTTTAGATGAGATTCAGCTTCACATCAATGAAATGGTGGCTGGATATGAAAACTACATTCAGCTTCTTTGTACCATTCCTGGTATTAACAGAAAATCTGCCATTATCATTATTTCTGAAATTGGTATTGATATGTCTCAATGGTCATCACATAGAAAACTGACTTCATGGGCAGGATTAGCGCCAGGATGTAATGAATCAGCCGGGAAAAAGAAATCAGTTAAGATTTCAAGAGCTGGTGTTTACCTTAAGCCATGTCTTGTTCAAGTTGCCCATGCAGCAGTCAAGGATAAAAAATGTGAATATTATGCTGACAAGTTTAATAGAATCTCAAAACGTCGCGGTAAGAAGCGTGCTATCATAGCTGTTGCTAGAAAAATTCTTATAGCTGTTTACCACATACTTAAAACTGGAGAAATTTTCAATCCATCCGATATGGCTGATATTGAAACGACACAGAAACAACGTATTGAATATATCAAAAACAATCTCAAGAATGCTTATAATCAGTTATCACGAACTGGTCTAAGTGAAGAAGAAATAATAAATATTCTTCTTAGAAAATCTAGCGACTCACCCTACCTGGAATAGTCATAAAATTGGGGAAAGGGGCATTATACACTTTTTTGTAGTTTCCATTCTTAATTTTTATTCAGATTAATTACCTCCATATATTCGTTCAATTGCCTCTTTTACAATTGTACTATCTCCAGGATAATCAGCTTGCCCTACTTCTAATGAAATAAATTTTTCATGACCCTTACCTAAAATTAAGATAATATCATCTTTACATGCCAATTCTATTGCCTGCTCAATTGCAATTTGTCTTGAGGCGATTATAACACTATTAATATCTGTTATTTCATTTTGAATAGCTTCACAAATATCATAAACATTTTCCCCACGATCATCTAATTGTGTTAATATTACATGATCTAAATACTTATTAGCTATTTCACCTAATTCCTTACGTAATTTATAATTTCTCTTCCCTGGTGCCCCTAATACAGCAATTAACCGTCCTCGATTCTGTCTAACTCGATCAACAAACTCAAAAATTTCTTCATAATTACTAATATGCTGACAATAATCAACAATTACTGAAAATCCCTGTTTAGCTTGAATCAATTCCATTCTTCCCTCTACAGCCTCAACATTTTTGACTGCATCTAAAACCATACTATCATCACACCCCATAGCAATTAAAACACAAACAAGAGCCAATACATTATAAATATTAAATTTAGCTAATACAGGTGATGATACATGAAAAGTATTCCCTTTAAACATTAAATCAAACTCACTATGATCTAAATATAATCTAACATTTCTAGCCATTACATCACTGTTAGTCTCAATACCATATGTTAAGATCTTACCTTGTGTATTTTGTTTAATCCTTAAAAATGCGTCATCATCACTATTTAAAACCGCCCAATCAGTATGTTTGATCATTTCAAATAATTTTTGTTTAGCTAAAACATATTGTTCCCTGGTACCATGAAAATCCAAATGTTCAGCTCCAATATTCGTCATTACCGCAATACTAAAATTTACACTATCAACTCGCCTTAAAGCTAAACCATGACTTGATGCCTCCATAGCAACAACCTTAACCCCACTACGATTCATTTCAAATAACTTCCGTTGTAAATAAAGGGTCTCAGGAGTTGTATAAGGACATTCTTCCTTTCGTCCATTATATTCTAATGAAATTGTACCAATATAACCTGTATTACAATACCTTGACATCGCATCTTTTATCATTGATGCTACAACTGTCTTTCCACTGCTCCCAGTAACCCCAATGATTTTCATCTTATTACTTGGATAATCATAAAAAATATTTGAAACACGATTTAATTCCTCTAATGTATTATCAACTAGAATATAAATAATCTTTTCATGATAATATGGTAATTCCTTAGAGTATACAATTACCTTTGCCCCCTGAAAAATAGCATCTTCAACATAACGATGACCATCCACACTTAATCCTTCAATACAAAAAAATATTGAATATGGTTTAACATAACGAGAATCACTATGAATTGAATAAATTTTCATATCATTATCAATATCATATAATTCATTTAAACGTTTCATTAAACTACACTTCCTTCCAATATCCCATCATATTTATCAATTCTAATATCCACAATTTCACCAATCATATCCCTATCAGTCTTGACCTTTACTTTTAGATAATCACTTGCATGACCAATCAAGTAATCACCATCACGTTTTTCAAATAAAACTTTTAGTGATTTCCCAATTTGCTTTAAAGCAAAATCACGATTAAGTTCATTAGATAAAGCTAACAATCGATTAGCCCGATCATGCTTTATATGATCATTTACTTGGTTAGGCATCTTTGCAGCTGGTGTATTTTTACGTGGTGAATAAGGAAATACATGTAACTCACTATAATTTACCTTTTTAATAAAATCATATGTCTTATCAAACTCCTCATCTGTTTCACCAGGAAATCCTACAATCACATCTGTCGTAAAAGCAATATTTGGTAAATAACTACGAATCTTATTTATTTTTTCTAAATATTGATTAGTTGTATACTTACGATTCATGCGCTTTAATGTTTCATCACACCCTGCTTGTAAAGGGACATGTAAATGATCAACAATTATTTCATTAGAACCAATCAAATCAATTATTTCATCACTGATTTGACTAGTTTCAATTGAAGAAATTCTTAGTCTCTTTAATCCCTCAATTTTTACTAAATCAACTAATAAATCATAAAAACTATAATCTTCCAAATCTTCACCATATCCAGCAGTATGAATACCTGTTAAAACAATTTCAACATAACCATTAGCAACCAAACGTGAAGCTTGATTTAAAACGCTATCTTTACTTCTAGAGCGTACTCTCCCTCTGGCATATGGAATAATGCAATATGTACAAAAATTATTACATCCATCTTGAATCTTCAAAAATGCTCGTGTATTTTTAAATCGATCAATATTTAAATCCTCAAATTTCTTTAAATTCATTATATTATCAACTTTTACAACCATTTTACCAGTTTTTAAATATTCATTTACATATTCAACAATATTTTGACGATACTGTGTACCTAAAACAACCCCCACACCCTCAATCTGTTCAATTTCTTCAGGAGCTATTTGGCTATAACAGCCTACTACACATATTGTAGCTTGAGGGTTTTTACGAATTGCTTTACGAATCATCTGCCTAGATTTACTATCACCTGTATTAGTAACAGTACATGTATTAATTACATACACATCAGCCATTTGTTTAAAATCAACTTCTTGATAACCTGCATCATTAAATATTTTTAACATTGCATTAGATTCATATGTATTTACTTTACAACCTAAAGTATGGAATGCTACTGTTTTCATTTAATCACCTTATTTTAATTTCTTTTTTATTTTTTTATAAGTTCTATCTCCAATAAATCTATGTTCATATAAATATTCTAAAATATCTTCCTCACTATCATGACTAATTATCTTATTTATTACACATTTTATTATATTTAGTTCAGGATATTCTTTTGTATATTTATCAATTAAACATATTTCATTTGTTATTCTATTGTTATTAAATTGGTAAACCACTTTAAAATCATCATGATATAAATATTCGTTTTCACCATCTTGACCTACTAACTGTAAAGTAGAAAAATCCGAATTATATGCTTGCATATCATATAATTTAAGGAATATATCTATATCTTTAGAAAATTCTTTAATATACATCAAATGATGCTTTAAAGTTATTAATAAGTAATCATTAAGATAATATCTATTTAAAAATGGTTCTAAAAAAGGAATATAAATTACTTCACCACTCTTACAATCTTTGAAACTAACAAGCTTTGCACTAACTTTTTTAATTTCATCAAGAAAAATTTTCTGCCTTTGTTTATAACTTATATGATCAAATAAATCATAGTTATCAGCTAAAAAACTATTATAACACAGATCAATTTCTTTCTTTGCTCTAATTCCTTTTAATATAACCTCATAAGCAAATAAATCCCAAGGATTTTTTACTTTATAAGAAAATCCTTCTTCTATAATTTCTTTACTTCCTAAATTAACAAAGTCAAATAAATTAGTTTGATTTAATCTTATTTTATAACGATACTTATATAATAACTCTAAAATTTTCATTTACCGATCTCCCTAACATAACCAATTACACTTAATAAATATAATGGAGCAGTTTCACTTCTTAAAATCCTTTTTCCTAAAGAACATGCAGTTATCCCTAGTGACTCCATCATTACAATTTCATCTTGATCAAAACCACCCTCACTACCAACGATAACAGTAATTTTGTCACCTGACTCTAATTTATCTAAAGATTGTTTTAAAGCCATATGCTTACCAGCCTTAGATATTTCTTCATAAGCTACTAAATTATATGTACCTAAATATTCATCCAATTCTTTTAGTTCGATAACATTAACAATTTTTGGTATTTTATTTCTTCGTGATTGTTGGGAAGCTTCTTTTAAAATTTTTTCATAACGAATTAATTTTTTAGAAAATTTCTTTTTATCACTTTTAACTACACAACGTCTTGTTAGAAGAGGGACAACTCTAGTCACACCCAATTCGGTCGCTTTTTGTAAAACTAATTCAAATTTATCCCCTTTAGGTAAAGCATATACTAAAGTTACTTCAACATCTAATTCATTGTTCTCCTCAATTTTTTCAACAATACTAATTATTCCCTTATCAACCTCATCAATTTCACATAAATATACCTGTCCATTTATATCAATACAAATAATCTTTTCACCATTCTTACTTCTCATAACTGTTTTTAAATGATGTAAATCATCAGTTGAGAAAACAAAAGTGTTTTTACTTGTTAAATTTTCATTAATAAAATATCGCTGCATAATAATCCTCCGCTACCATTCTATCATGTTTAATACCTGGATAAAAGAATTTTAGCCTATCAATATTTCTTTTAAAAATAAAAATAGACCTTAAAATTGAACATATTAAAGTCTATTAATAAAATATATATCACTATACTATAGATTTAAACTTCTTAAGTACTCCTTTAATAATTTTATCACCCCAATTATAATACCACATATGTTTATAACAACTATACAAACGAGAGTTATTAAACTCCTGATTTAAACAATATCCAAAGTAAATAATACTGGAAACAAGATATATTGAAATCAATAAAATTACTAAACCTGCTAACGGGCCATATAAGATATCATATCTAGTATAATGCTCAACATAATATATAAATGTTAATCCTATTATCATTATTCCACAACTTGAAAATACCGAACCAATTATTCCATATCTTTTAGGTTTCTTTTCAAAAGATAAAAAACGATAAAATAAATAAAAGAATATTAATAAGCCCACTATCATAACAATTATCTCACTAATAAAATAATTAAGAATTGCTAAAATAATCAAACCAATTATTAATAAAATAAACATAAATATTGCTTTAATTCTTATCAATATCCCATAAGTAGAAAATCCTTCATCATTCATTGAAATAAGCATAAACGAATAACAAGCATTACTGGCTAAATAAATTGACAATGATAAGGATATAATCATTGATAAATAAGTATTGTATTCTCTTGATAAAATATATTGAATAAATGGTGCTAATAATTTTTCTGGTACATAACTATATAAAAAATTTATTAATTCAGGATTATTTAAAATCTCATTTTGAAATATTTTTAACACTATTATTAATCCTGGCAACAAAGCCAGTAAAAAACAAAAACTTGATGAATAGCGAAAGAGATTTCCCTGAGGGGAAATAAACTTTTTAATAACATTTTTTAATCTTTGCATTAATTCACCTCTATCAACGATATTCATTACCTATTTTAGATATTTTATTCATAGAAACTAACTATATTTAAATAAAAAGACAATGCAATTATTTGCATTGCCTAATAATATTTAAGTTAATATTTTAAAACCATTATCATAATCAATCATTATAGTACTTCCATTTCTAATTGATCCTTTAATCATTTCACGAGCTATTAACGTTTCAATATTTGATTGGATAAATCGTTTTAATGGACGAGCACCAAATGTTATATCATAACCTTGTTCACTGATAACTGCTTTAGCATGATCACTAACATTAATTATGATTTTTTTATCACTTAAACGATCTGAGAGCTGATTAATAAATTTATCAATAATTTTATTAACCACACTTTGATCAAGTGAATTAAAATAAACTATCTCATCAATACGATTCAAAAATTCTGGTTTAAAATGTGCTTTCAACTCATTTTCAACAGCCTTGTGCGTATCATCATTATTACCTTCTAATAAATAATTTGAACCAATATTAGATGTCATAATAATGATTGTATTTTTAAAACTTACTAAATTACCTTTCGAATCAGTAATCCGACCATCATCCAATACTTGTAATAATATATTAAATACTTCAGGATGAGCTTTTTCAATTTCATCTAATAAAACGATACTATAAGGATGACGTCGTACTGCTTCAGTTAATTGCCCTCCCTCTTCATAACCAACATATCCTGGTGGGGCCCCAACTAATCTAGACACACTAAATTTCTCCATATATTCAGACATATCTATTCGAACAATATTTCTTTCTGTATCAAACAATTGCTCAGCTAATGATTTAGCAACCTCTGTTTTACCAACTCCTGTAGGTCCTAAGAATAGAAAACTTCCAATTGGGCGATTTTCATCATTAATTCCTGCGCGGGATCTAAGAATGGCATCCGTAACTTTCTCAATTGCATCATCTTGACCAATTACTCTTACTTTTAATGCTTCATCTAATCGTAATAATTTTTCACGTTCAGATTCCATTAGTTTATTAACTGGTATTCCTGTCCAACGAGCGATTACTTCACTAACTGTTTCAACTGATACCTTTTCTTGTAATAGATCATCTTCGTTTTTTGAAGCTTCAAATTGTTCAATTTCTTTTTCAATTTGTGGTAAAGTTTGATATTTAATTTTTGATGCTTCTTCTAAATTACCTTCTGTTTGATATTTATCTTTTAATGCTTCTAAACGAACTTTTTGATCTTTTAATTCCTTTATATGATCTAATGATTTCTTTTCTTCCTGCCATTTATCAGTTAACCCTTTTACTTCTTCATCTAAAGATGCTATACGGCCTTTGATTTCATTTAAACGCTTTTCATTATCTTCATTTTTATCCTCTTTTTCAATTGAAATTCGTTCCATCTCTAAACGATTCTTCTCACGAGTAATAACATCTAACTCTTCAGGTAATGAATCAATTTCCATTCTAATTGAAGCACAAGCCTCATCAATCAAATCAATTGCTTTGTCAGGTAAAAAACGATCTGTAATATAACGCTGTGACATATTTACTGCCCCAATAATAGCACTATCAGTAATTTGCACTCCATGATGTGATTCAAAAGAATCTTTTAAACCTCTTAATATTGCAATTGTATCATCTTGGTCTGGTTCATCAACTTGAACCTTTTGAAATCTTCTTTCTAAAGCAGCATCTTTTTCAATATACATTCGATATTCATCTAAAGTCGTAGCTCCAATACAATGTAATTCTCCACGTGCCAACATTGGTTTTAACAAATTAGCAGCATCCATCGCACCATCTGTTTTACCTGCACCAACTAATTGATGAATCTCATCAATAAATAAAATGATTTCACCCTCAGCTTTTTTTATTTCATTTAAAACCGCTTTTAATCGCTCTTCAAACTCACCACGATACTTAGCACCAGCTACTAATGCACCTAAATCTAATTCATATAAAGTCTTATTTTGTAAAGAGACAGGAACATCATTTTTAAAAATACGCCATGCTAACCCTTCAACAATTGCAGTTTTACCAACTCCTGGTTCACCAATCAAAATAGGATTATTCTTTGTTTTACGTGATAATATCTGAATTACTCTTCGAATTTCTTCATCACGACCGATAACTGGATCAAGTTTTCCATCAGCAACATCCTTAGTTAAATCACGTCCATATTTTTCTAATACTTCATACTGATTTTCTGGATTTTGACTATTAACCATATTACCACCCCGCATTTCATCAATAATTTTTTTAACTTCTTTACAATTCAAATTATATTCATTTAATAAATCTTTTACCCAACTACTATTAAGCTCAAACAATGCTATTATCAAATGTTCTACACTTAAATATTCATCCTTAAATTTATTCATTTGTTTATCAGCTAAACTAAATAATTGATTTAAATCATAAGAAATACGTATACTATTTATATCAACATTACTAACAACTGGTTTGCTTTGCAATCTACCTGACAAGTTGTTTTGTATCCCTGCAATATCAACATTGCTTTTAGATAAAACTCGATATAAAATTCCCGCATTATCTTCTAATAATGCTAATAAAAAATGTTCTACATCTACTACTTGATGACCCATTTCACTAGCCATCATAATTGCCTTTTGGATTGCTTCTTGCATCTTGGCAGTCCATTTTTCAATGTTCATGTTAACCACTCCTTTTTTAGCACTCTTTCTCCCTAAGTGCTAACTACATTATACAACTAATTTTAGCACTGTCAATATCAAAGTGCTAAATTAACTAATTATAAAAAACTTTATTACTATTCACAGCCTCTAAAAACCAAGAAAATATCACGAAATATGAAAAAAGTATCATATTAAGACAGATTTTATAAACTGTTTTGCCAATAAATAAATCATATAATTCAATAGTATTACACAACAAGTATTTTATTAATTTAAATATTATGTCTAGCTGTATCAAAAGAGTTGGTCAATTATGTAAAGAAGCTAGTGTTGTTTTAACTAACATTGGTGCAATATTTCCATATGAAAACGATCCACAAGCTTCTAATATTAGAATTTCCTTTTCTTATCCACCAATTGATGAATTATCTAAAGCTGCAAACCTGCTTTGTATTTGTGTACAAATAGCAGCAATTGAAAAACTATTAAATTTAAAAGACAATCACATCTCGATTGTCTTTTAAACACTAATTACTATTATCTATTCTTTCTTTAAATACTTCAAACTCATCTTCTTCAAATATATATTTGCTTATTAACTTTAACTGTTTTTCACTTAATCCTTCTATCCATCCACTGCATTCCTGATGATATCTTCTTTCAATCTGTTCTTTAATCATTTCAATAAGCATCTCTTTTTTTCCTTTTTCAATCCCTTGTTTTATCCCTATTTCAATACCTTCTTCTAATCCCTTACTGTGATACTCATCTTTAAATGATTCTGTTCTTATTCTCGCTAATGCTAACTGATTCGCTATCGACCACATTGGCTCATTGTTCCTAAACTTGTCATACATCTTTATCACCATCCCGATTATGTCTTCTTCTTTCTCCTCTATTATACCAGTATATTCATTCTTTATAAACAGATAACATAACCTTTCCAAATCATTTAATTCTTTAACCTCTTTTTCTTTTAGGAGCTTTTCAATATGTTTCATCTTAATAAAATAGCGATAGTTTAGATTACCATTTTCCATCCTTCCATTGCTGTCTCTATATGCATAATCCCTAATCAAACAATCGTCATCATCATTGATAAAGATGATTTGATATACTGGTCTTAACATATTATACTTCTCACCAGCATCTAACTGTTCTACCAAAAGTCTGGCTCCATAAAACTGAAATCTTGCTGATTCGCTGTTAGAGCTGCCTGCCATCTGCATTTCTATATCAATAATTCTGCCAGTTTCATCAACAGCACAAATATCTAAAATAATATTTTTAGCAAGAACAGTATTTTGATTGATTTCAGGATTTTTAACAATCATTTTTTTACAGTCGATATTGGTAACGAGTTTAACGATGTACTTTCTTAACATTTTGGATTCAGCAGTATCTCTGGAAAGAAGATATTTAAAGAAAAGATCATTATTAAATTTAACTAAATCATTTTGATAATTAATTACTTCACTCATACAATAATCCTCCTATTATTTTTTACAAAATAATCAGGAGGATTACTTTTAAAAATCAAAAATCAGTATTGATAAATACCACGAACTCATTTACTAATAACATAACAAAAACAAGATTAAAATCAAATCCACACATGCTTTTTTGAAGTTTCCTATTTATTTGACTGCGAATGGTAACAAAATTTTAACTTACCCCTTCACACTATAAAAATTATAAATCACTATATAATTTTCCAACAGCTGTACTAAAAAAAGAGTACTAATAATTAGTACTCATAAAATTAATATATATCTTATTTACCGAAATATCTTTCAAGTAATCCAGCAAATGCTTTACCATGTCTTGCTTCATCACGAGCCATTTCATGAACTGTATCATGAATTGCATCTAAGTTTGCAGCTTTAGCTTTTTTAGCTAATTCTGTTTTACCCATTGTAGCACCATTTTCTGCTTCAACACGCATTTCTAAGTTTTTCTTAGTAGAATCAGTTACAACTTCTCCTAATAATTCTGCAAATTTTGCAGCATGTTCAGCTTCTTCATAAGCTGCTTTTTCCCAATATAAACCAATTTCAGGATACCCTTCACGATGTGCAACACGTGCCATTGCTAAATACATACCTACTTCAGAACATTCACCTTCAAAATTAGCTCTTAATTCTTTTTTAATTTCTTCATCAACATCTTTAGCAACACCAACTACGTGTTCAGCAGCCCATGTCATTTCTCCAGTTTGTTCAACAAACTTATCAGCACCCACTTTACATACAGGACATTGTTCAGGTGCTTTATCTCCTTCATAAACATATCCACATACAGAACATACAAATTTAGCCATTATAATTTTCCTCCATTTTTCTTATTTATGTGTAATCATTATCAGTAATAATTACTAATATTAGTATACTGTTTTTTTCATTAAAGTCAATAGAAAAAGTTAATTTTATTTTAAAAATCTTTTTAAATTAATATTTATATAACTTACTAACAAAACAATCATTTATGTAAGTCATTATATCACTATATTCATAAATTTCATTATTTATGAATATTAATTATAAAATAAAATAGTAAAATCTATAATAGTATATTACATAATAAAACTTACCGACTTCTTATATCGGTAAGTTTTTATAACGATAAAGTTTTATAAGAATTAATCTAAGATTTTCTTTTTTTTGAAATATAGTATCCAGCTAAACTCAATGTCATTAATGCAACAGTTGCTCCAATTACATTATCATCTCCAGTTTTTACACTTACTGTTGTATCCCCTGGTTTTACTGTTTCTACTGGTTTTGCTTCTAATCCTGCTAATGCTTTTGTTAAAGCTATCTCTGCTGCTTTTACTTCTGCCTCACTTGCTTCTGGATTTTCTAACACTGCTTTTGCATTTAATACTTCATTTGCTACTACTGCCCATGTGTTAGCACTGTAGTTTGCACTATTTAATCCATTTGCTTTATTGATTAAATCTTGTAATAAATCTTTACTTGGTTTTAATCTTAAGTTCAAGTATGCTCTCATTAATGCTTCATATGCTGCATCTACTTCTTCTTGTGTTGCATCTGCATTTTCTAATACTGTTAATGCTTCTGCCATTGGAACTGTTAATCCTTCTACTGTTGTAGCTATATATTTGCTTGTATCTAAACCATTTACCATATCATATAGATTTTGTAATAATGATTTATCTGCTCTTACAACTAATTGTCCAATTCCTTGTGTTAAGTTATTTAATGCTTCTACAACTTCTTCTTCTAGTGCATTTTCATTATTCATCACATCTTTTGCTGCATCCAATGCTTCTTGGAAGTTTGCCCATGAATCAGTTGTATAGTTACCTTCTTCATATTTCTCAGCTTCTGCAATTAATTCACCTAACGCAGTCTTGTCTCCTTTTAAGAATTCAAGCATGTGAATTGCAGTTGATAAACGTGTAAATGAAGCATCAATTGTTAATTGATCTGCTGTTTCATCTGCTAAAATTGTTTCAGCTTCTGCTAATGCTGCTTCAAATTCTGCTACTACTGCAGGAACAACATTTTCTAAAGCACCTTGTTCTTTTAATACATTAGCAGTTTCTACTGCAATTTGTAATGCTGTTTTATTTGTTTCTACTGGTTCTACAGGTACTAGATTATTTACTGCACCTTGTAAATCAGTTAGTGCTTTATCTAATTCTTTTTGAGTACTATTGTTATTAGCTAATACAACATTTGCATCTGCCAATTTTTGTACAAATTCTTGATAAGATTCTGTTGTATACTGATCTTCTACAATATCTAATCCATCAATATATGATTGTAAATCATTACGATTTGGAAGAAGATCAGAGCTATTCATCATAATAACTTCTGTAATAACAGGGACACTATTTGCTTCCCACTCAAATTTTAATTCATAAATATTTTTCCAGAATGGTAAATAAACTTCATTTAATGACTTACTTAAAGTACCTACTTGTACCCATTCTCTACCATTTTCACCATCTACTAGTACTAATACTTTAGCGTTAGAGATGTTTCCTTTTTGAATAATGTTAATCTTTGTAACATCTAGTTTTTCAGAAAGAGTATATGTAATATATCCTGCTTCTGTAGTATCTGGTCTATATTCAGTTGCTAAATTACCATCAAACATATTTTGTGGTGCAAAACCTTGCTTTTCAATTACACTAGCATTGAATGTAGGATCATTAGTAACAGGTACATATTCTCCATTATTAATAACAATTTCATTAAATACAACTGCACGATTATTATTTGTAGCAGTGATTAAAATTTTAATATAACGTGCTTTTACATTATCTGCAGTTCCTTCTACATATACCTTATTTGGATATGTACTAGATGCCTTATATCCAGCATCTGAATTTAAACATGTAACATTAGCATCATTTTCATTTTCAATTCCATCACCAATTGTAATAACTTTTGTCCAGTTTTCTAAATCATTAGAAATTAAAATATCAGCGTCACGAAGATAGTTTACAGCTGTATCTTGACAATACATTTCTAATTTATTAATTGTTCTTTCTTGTCCTAAGTCATAAATAATGTATTGTCCTTCTTGTGGTAAATCAGCAAATTCTGTAATTGTGTCCATTTTCCCATCAAATGCAGCTCCATTATCACGACAATCTTCTGCTACACCCCATGATGAGTTAATACCAATATCACTATCTAATAAATATGGTCCTGATAATTCATTTGAATTAACTTCAAATTTAGTAATATCAAATGTAACTGCTTCTCCAGTTTTATTAATTAATCTTACATATCGACCATCAGGTAAATCAGTACTTTCTGGATCCACATCTACCCAATCAACATAATTCTTTGAAACTTGTAATGTCAAATCATCACCATCAACTAATTGTAAATCAATATTAGCTAAATCTCTAATTCTAGGTAATATAACACCTATATATTCATTAGCATTTAATGTAATTGAACTTACTGGTGCAATTGAAACACTACTTGTTTCAATTGTAGTAGCGATTTCCTTTAAATCTTCATTATTTGTATCTACAAATGTATCATTTGGTTTACTAACTCTAAAATCAGACATCTTTAACCAAACACCTTTATCTTGAGTATTTCTAACTCTTACATAACGTGCTTTGATACCAGTTAAATCCTCTTCTACTATCTTCTTTTCTACATTTTGACTGTAGCTTGCAAAAACAGTATAGTTAATACCATCTTCTGAATATTCTAAATCATATTTATTCCAATAATCATTACCAGAATTTCCCATAACAAATCTAACTTTACCAAGCGGTAAAACAGATCCTAAATCTAAACCAACATAATCATCAACTTCACTATCCTGATTAAACCAAGTAAAAGTACTATCATCATCATCAATCAAGTTTGCTGTAGTATAAGTTGAATAAATTCCATATCTAGCTATTTTAATTACACTAGCATTGTATTTATCACTTGAGCTTTCTCCAACCCCTTGACCATTTACTACAATATCACGAACACCCAACCAGGTATTTGTTTTATCTGCAGTAGCAATCATTCTAATTCCTTTTACATTTTCTAAATTTAAATCTGTTAAATTAATTTCTTGTGGTAAATCATATTCTTCACCATTTACATCTAACCATTCTTTACCATCAATAGTATATTGTACTTTGGCTTTTAAGAATGTATCATTTAAATTTCCACTTTGTCCCAATCTAAATGTTACAGAATCAATATCAATTCCTTTTGTATAACTAATACCTACATATGTACCAGCTGTAATACTATTTGGTGTTTTATAAACTACTTCAGTACTAGCATTATTGTCTAATGCGTTATTTTCTGATCCAGTTGGTGTATCTGTACGATTAGTAATATATCTAACAGATTGTTGTCCTGGATTAACAATACTTGATACTCTTTCTGATATAACAGTATCTAAATTTTGCATAAATGGATAAATATGCTGTCTACCTACTTTTGCATATTCAGTATGATCAACATAGTGAAAACCATGTGTTCTAGATTCATCAAAAGCAGCTTGACCCGCAGCAAAGTAATCCCAAATAACATTACTATCTTCTTCATTTTGTAATGCTTTAGCTGCATTTAAATAATTAATAACTGCCTCTGTTGTTTCTTGCCAACAATCTAACCAATAAATAATCTGATCTCTGGTTCTTTCATTCCCTGTATTATTACGATAAATATTTGCACTATCTTGTAATAATTTAAATTCAGCAATTAAATCATCCGCTTTAGCAATAATATCATTACCAGCATTTAAATCACTCATAAACTGAGTTAATTTTGGTGCTAACTCAACTGATTCAGGTATACCAGTATTTGAGTTCATCATATGTTTACCTAACTCTCTATACGCAATAGAAGCTGGGGTATCATAAATTGTTCCATGATCAATATAATTAAATGCATCATGCCACACTTTATCATAATCACTAGCATCTTCCCAAATATTCCATGAATAATCTGCATTAGCAAAAATACCATGTTTACTTGGTTCAGATTGTTGCATTGGATTTAAAACAATACCTTTCATTTTTTCTGGATCAGCACCTGGAATTAAGAATCTAGTTGCTCCACCCATAATTAAACCATCTTTAGTATTATCACTGCATGGCCAGTTGATCCACATAAATGGAGCAGTACCCATACTATTATTAAAATTATTTAAGAATGTTGAATTTGTTGATCCCCAAATTTGTCCACCAGTTTGAATAATACTTACAGTATCTGGCATACCTTTTAATGAACTTAAACCTAAACCATTACCATAATAATTTGCTGGACAGAAAGTCATATCAACTTTAAGCCCTTCAACTGTAGCTTGTTTTTCAATTAGCCAATTTGTTAAATCTGTCATTAATCTAATATAACTAGTTCCTCCACCAACTGGTTCAGGAGCATCATCAGCTAAAATCGAAAATTGTTTAACACCAACACTCATTAATTGTTCGAATTTAGTTTTAATAACATTTAAATCCTCATTATAATTAGCATCGGTATCAAATCTAAAACTATTAGCCATAAATGGGTGCAATGCATAAACATAATAACACTTACTTTGGTTCCCAGCTTCTGCTAATCTAGCTATTCCTGACAACTCTTCATCTGTATACATTGATCTCCATTGTTTATTATGCTTTGGATCATCTTTTGGGGCATAAATATATTGATTTAATTTATAATCTCCACCAAAAGTCATTAAATCTGCACGATCTTCATTTGACCATGGATTTCCATAGTATCCTTCAATAAATCCTCTAGATTTAATATCAGCATAATCATTAATTTTTAAATTTAAGATATTATTATCTTTAACTTGTGTAAAGATATGTTTTATTGATGTTACGCCGTGGAAAGCAGCATCAGTATCTTTACCTAATACTGCAATAACACCATCATTGATACTTAAAATGTAAGAATCATATTTTGTAAATAAATCCTCACTATCAATTAGGGCATTTTCTTTAAAATATCTATCTACATAATCATCAGAGTTATATACCCCAACGATTAAGTTAGTTTTGCTTGTATCAATAGCTTCACCAACAGTATTTGTTTTATCTAATATATTTAAAACATCAACTACATGATCTCTAGTAAAACTATCAATTACATCACCATATACCACATTTACATCATTAGAAATTGAAAAATTATCATTTCCATAAACTACTTCATGTGGAGTTGGATAAATCGTATAAGCCGTGGCTTCTTCTGCACTTACAGGATTTAACATAATTAATGAACTAAAAGTCATCGATAATGTTAAAACAGCTGTTAACACTTTTTTTAACGTTTTTCTCATCTTATTCTCCTTTCTTGTATTGCACTAAATTAAAGTAGTATCCACGCTTACTATTAATTTAGTCCTCCATATTGCATAAGCTTATCACAAAAAATAAAGGACCAAATACAAATACACAAAAAGTATATATAGTATTTGGTCTTGCCTACTTAAAGTAACAATCCTACTGCATTTATATTATACCATTGCATAAATAACTGTCAACTGCTTTCACTAAACATCAAATATTATTTTATTTAATTTAAGTAAAAATTTAAATAATATTTACTAAAATAAAAAAGCAAATATTCATCAAAATACTTGCTTTCTACCCCATATTCTTTTTTATATGTATACATAAATATGTCTGTTCATCAGGTGATAACCTATAATCATATCTATCTTCAATCAACTTTACAATTCTATTAATACATAACGCTAGTCTTGAATCTTCTTTAAGCATATCACGAATATTTGAAGTTGTATCCACAAAATTATCTACTTCATCTCTAAATATTCTTTCAGCCAAATATTTTAGATGAATCGAGATTCGTGCATAGCCAATCGAATCCTCTTCTAATTCTATCTTCATTGTTGATTTTATAAGATTCAGTACCTCTTTAGTTAAAGTAACTATCTTAATTGCATTATTTGCCTTATCATTAAAAGAAAAATTAACTAAATGCAGTGCCAAATATCCAGCTTCATCAGCATCCAAATGAATTCCGAGCTTTTTCTCTATATAATCAAGAGCCCATAAACCAACCTTATACTCTTTTTTATATAATGTTCTTGTTTCATTTAAAATAATATTTGGTAAATATACATTTTCTTTTTTTCTCTTAACCGCAAAAGAAAGGTGATCACTTATAGCAATAAAAATTTCACCACTAAAATCTGTTTCTAACTCCTTAATGGCTTTGGCAACTATCTTATTCGCAATCTCAAAATAAATCGCTGGTACTTCATCAATAGATTGTTCAAAACGCTTTTTTTGATCATCCTTAAATAAATATGTTTTCTCTATCTTAGCTTCATCGACCAAATCTCCGATTTTCTTTTGAAACCCAATACCCGAACCAGTTAAAATAATATCACCAAGCTCATCTGAAATTGCAGCCACACTGTTATTGTTAAAAACTTTCAATATTTTCAACTTTGCCACCTCTTTCTACATTAGTATATCATTTATTGAATCAACAATAAAGCCAACTTCTGTCCCAATAATAATTTGTATACTACTTTTGCCAACTTTAACAATACCAGTAGCACCAGTTGCTAAAATTTCCTGCTCATTAACTAAATTTATATCTTTCAACTCTACTCTTAAACGTGTAATACAACTATCTACAAAAATAATATTACCACGCCCCCCTAATGCCTCTAATAACGAAATCGCTATTTCATCATAATCTTCAGTAGTTAAAGTCACATGATATTCTTTTTCATCAACCTCAATAATTGGTTCATCAATCTCCCTACCTGGTGTCATAAGATTATATCTCACAATCATAAACCTAAAAATACAATAATATAATATCGCACATACTACTCCTAAAGGAATTAACATAAATATATCGTTTGCATAAGGTGAACGAATGCTAAGAATATAGTCTATTAAACCTGCTGAAAAACCAAAACCTGCAATCCATTGAAAAAAAGCAGCAATAAACATCATAATTCCTGTTAATACAGCATGAATTATATATAAAAACGGAGCTACAAACATAAATGAAAACTCTAATGGCTCAGTTACTCCTGTCAAAAATGAAGCAAAAGCAGCTGACAATAAAATTGATCCAACCTGTTTTTTCTTTTCTGGTCGTGCACATTGATAAATAGCTATTCCCGCTGCTGGTAATCCAAACATCATTATTGGAAAAAAGCCAGCTTGATACATCCCAGTTAAACCTTGAACTCCCCCTGATACAGTACCCCAAAATTTTCCAATATCATTAATTCCTGCACTATCAAACCAAAATACCGAATTTAACGCATGATGAAGTCCCGTTGATATCAATAAACGATTAAAAAAACCATATAAACCAGCACCAATTGGTCCAAGTCCAGATATTGCTTCTCCCAATCCAACAAATAAACTGTATAATAATGGCCAAATAACTATTAAAATTGCTGATATCACTAACATTACAAAAGTAGATATAATTGGTACAAATCTTTTTCCACCAAAAAAAGAAAACCCTAGCGGTAACTTAACCTTAGAAAAATGCTGATAATTAAATGCTACAACCAATCCAGCAAGAATACCAACTAATGTATTTGCAGAATTTTCAAACGCTAAAGGAACCTCTTTAACAGGAATTCCTCTAAATAATGCCACTGCTTCTGGCGATAATAAAGTAGTTATTATTAAATAACAAACTACTGCACATATAGCTACTGTCATATCTTTTTCTTGGATCATTCCAATTGCAATACCAACCGCAAATAAAAGCGGTAAATTATCAATAATCGCTGTTCCCGATTCTATTAAAAATGCAGCAATTAAATTATTACTCCCCCAGCCAAAGGGATCAATCCAATACCCAATCCCCTTTAAAAGTGCAGCAATTGGCATTACTGACACTGGTAACATCAAAGACTTACCTAATCGTTGTAAATAATTCATCGTTATCCTACCTTATATATATATTAATTACCCAAAAAGCATTATAGCCCCCTATCTCTTTACCTTGTAAAATTATACCCTTTAATGTCAAAACCTGTCAACAAAAACAATAATTCTAAATTGAGCGTTGACATTATTTAAATTAAACGGTAAAATCTAATTGTGATGTTACTATTAAATTAGGCATTAGCAGTTATTTTTTTATAGCGCTAATGTCTTTTTATTTCATTAAAAATAAAAGGGGGGGGTGAAAATTAATGAAATTTTTATCAAAAGTGTTTACTTCAAATAAAAGTAACCAGATCTATGCACCTGTTAGTGGAAAAATTATTAATTTACATGATGTTCCTGATAAAGCTTTTTCAAACAAATTAATTGGTGATGGATTAGCAATTGAAGTATCCACTAATTGTATCTATGCTCCCTGTCAAGGAAAAATAAATATAATCGCTTCAACTAAACATGCATTTGGTATTTTAACACCTGATGGTGTTGAAATATTAGTTCACATTGGTATCCAGTTATTAAAACCTAATGCTGATAATTATAATTATCAAATAAAAGTTGGTGATTATGTAGATGTTGGAACACCTATTGTTATTTTAAGTGATGAATTACTAAAAAAATATAATTACAAAATAATAACCCCAATTGTAATATGCAACCATCATAATCATCCAATTAAAACAATAACTACTGCCTCAACCATAAAAACTGGTCAAACAATTTATACATACAAATAATTAGCTTCTTTTCAATAAAAAATTTAAGTATTAAAACAACTATAACCTAAAAAGATTCAAACTCTAATGAGCTTGAATCTTTATTTTTTATCTAATTCTCTGTTTCTTATTACTATACAGCAAAACTAATAAACTTATAATACCTGATGATATAAATGTTCCAATATTTATATCATCACTTGTTTTTGTTGCATTTATTATACTGTCTACTGATTTTACAGTATTAACATCATTATTTACTGGTGGATTTGTTGGATTAGCTTCTAATCTAGACATCGCTTTTGTTAATTCTGCTACTGCAGCTTCTACTTCTTCTTTTATTGCTTCTGGATTATTTAATACTATAGTTGCTTTTTCTACTTCAACATCTACTGCTTTTAATGATGCTGATGTGTAATTAGCTCTATTTAATCCATTTGCTTTATTGATTAAGTCTACCAATAAATCCTTATTTGGTTTTAATCTTAAATTGACAAATGCTTTTACTAACTCTGTATATACTTCATCTACTTCTTCCTGCATTGCATTTACATTTTCTAATACTTCATTTACACCTGGTAATACTGCCTGTAATGCATTCCATGTAGATTCTATATATTCACTTGCTGTTAGACTTGCTATTTGATCCATCATCTTTTGTAATGCTGCTTTATCCCCCTTAAAGAATTCTAACATATGCATTACACTTGCTAATCTAGTAAATGCATCATCTACTTCTTCTTGAGTTGCATTATCTTTATCATAAACAATTTGAGCATTTTCTAATACTGCATTGAATTCTTCTACTACTATTGGTACTACTTTATCTAATTGTACCTGAGTCACAGTCTCAGCCATTTCAATTGCAATTGATAGTGCTATTTTATTAGCTGATATAGTAGTTTCAGATACTAATACAGTAAATGTTGTTTCTTTACCTTGATAACTTACTGTAATCGTTTGCTTTCCTACTCTATTTTTATCATAACCAGTTATTTGATAATCTGTAATAATTCTTTCGCTTCCATCACTATATATTGCTTTTACTTCTAATCCTTTAAGATCTAATTCTTCATTTATTTTATATTCAAGTTTATCTGGCTGTGTTCTAATAGCTATATCTGTTAAAGTAATTTCTTTTTGAGCTTCAATTTTTATAATCGTAAATGAATGTGGACTTAATTCAATATCTACTGATGATTTATCATTAATGAATTCACTTTTTTCAATTGGAACATTATTAGGATTTTCTAATGTATTTTCAGCTGTGAATGAGCTTCCTGCTAATGTTTGAATCTCTACTTTTTTATCTGTAGCATCAAAACCATCTAAATTAATTTTCATTTTTTTACTATTTGAACGATCAACATTTACAATCGCTACATAAATATTTTCATCATCATCTTTACTGACTAATGTAGAATATGATGCTACCCCATTAGCCATTTTATCCACCTGATCAAATTCTGTAGATAAAATTTGATTACCAAAATTTTTATTAATCATTTCAAAAACTTTTGCTGAAGGAGTAGTAAAAAATTCATAATCCCCTTCACCAGTAATTGTATTTGCGCCTGCTTGTGGTACTGCTTGTATAACTGCCTGTTGTGTAGGTCCTAATGAATCTGCTCCAGAACTATACCAGTCAACTAAACAATGTTTTTGAATATATGGACTTCCTAGACGTACATACTCCATCATTACTTTAACGATATACAATGCATGAGTTTGTGAACGAACCAATGAATCTGTTGATCTAAATATACCATATTCAGAAATTACTGGTACCTTACCTTCTGGTAACATATTAACATAATTTTGAACATGTTTTATTCCTACATCTTCGGCTTTCTTCATTGCTGAATCATAAAATAATTCAGGATTTGCACTTCCTCCATCTGGAGTCCCAGAATATGGATGAATGGTTAATCCATCATAATAATCGTTATAACCGCGATTATTCATCTTTGTAACAAAACCTTGGGTTTCAAAACTTGAATATATATTACATTCTTTATTACTATCAATTATATTCATTGTCTCTTTCATTGCTTTAGAAATATCTACAAACCCATCTCTTTGTACCTGATAACTTACTCTAATCTCCTGATTTATTGGAGGAATCATTCCATGTATTCCATCGCCAAATGTAAAAGATCCATCACGATAATCAATTGTATAAACTTTATCATTACTACTTGCATTTTCTAATGACTCTACTTTATTCCATTCAGCTCCATTTACAAATACTTGAACACTGTTTTCTACAACCGCTTTAAAATCATTATCTAAAACTGTACCATCGCCACTCATTGGGTTTGGATTTGCATATCTCATATATCGTTTTTGATTAGGAGTTCCATCACTGTCACTAACTGCTTTATTCCAATCATCTTTTAATACTGCATATTGACGGTTAATTTTTACTAGACCACCTTCAATATATGCTTCTTCAGCTCCAGCATCTACAAACTGTGTCCAATATTGCTGAGACGTTGTACCATCTGTTCCACCTTGATTATTTTCATTTCCTATTTCAAAATATCTAACATTAAATGGCTCTACATGACCATTTTGAGCACGAACTTGTGCCCAATCAACGCCACCATTTGGATTAAGACCTACTGGAGCATTTAAATATTCAATTAAATCTGCTGCATCTTGTGCTGACCCACGTCCAAAACCATAAACATAAACAATTTCTGAGTTAACATCTTGTGCAAATGTCCCTAACTCATTAATTCCAAAGGTTGGTAATATTCCATGTTGATTAGCATTATTATAAAATCCATGAATTTGTTTAGTTCTACTTTCTAATGGACCTATTGACCCCTTCCATTGGAACAAATTAGATATAGTTCCTCCTGGATAGCGAATTGAACCAAAATTACACTCTTTATACAATTCTACAAAATCATCTTTCATTTTCATATTTGAACTATCAAAAGAGCCATAACCATTAAAAGCATAACGATGATTGATTCCAAAAATACTTTCATCAATTGATCTCTCAACATCATTTACATTAATATTAAGATTAATTCTAATTGCTAATGAATATTTATTCATTGCATCCTTTAATAATTCAATTGCAGAGGAAATCATATCTAAACTACTATTAACATCTAGTTTATTAGCCAATTCAATATTTTCTAGTAACATTATTGTCTCAGGTGATGAAGATTCCAATTTATTTGATCCATATAAAATCTCAGCTTGTTCAATAACATCAACCAATTCATCAAATAAAATTATCCCTGCCTTATCATCATAAATAACCTTTGCTTCTTGAGCATTAACTGCTTTTTCATAATAACGAATTTCATCCACAAAACCTCTCATTGATAAAGGATCATTCCCACCATTTTTATGTTTTCCAATCAATAAATCTGTTAAGCTATCTACAATATTATTTCCAGCATCTTTTTGACTATCAAACTGACCATTAATATAATAAGTTATTTTTTTTGTTGCAGGAGTATATACATATGTCACATGTTGCCACTTATTAACATCAACACTTTTATCACTATCTACGTCCATTCCATTTACATATGAACTATACTTATTATCTGCTTTTAGTGATAATAAAGTTCGACCACTTCCACTTTGTTGAAGTAAAACAGTTTTTTTAATTCCCCGATCAAATGCAGTATCATATTTATACCATAAAGAAATTGAAAAATCTCTTGCATTTGCATTTATAACATTATTAATACGCATATGACCTTCTTCACCATCACTAAAATGTAGTGATTTGCCAAACTTAGAATCTTCTATTGAAACATTATTTCCCATTAATGTTCCCTGATATTCTTGTCCTACTAAATTTTTTACTGTGTTTCCTTCAACATCTTCAAAATTATAATAGCCTTTTAATTTATCATTTAAATCGACATCCTGTCCTTGGATTGTTGTTGACATAGTCGTAAAAATAGATAATATCATAACTAAACTCAAAACAATTTTCCCTATTCTTTTCATAAGTTCTCCTTTCAAATAACAAAAAAAGACCATCCAACTATAAAAGCTGTATGGTCTTGCCTAATTAAATAGTAACAATCCAATTACATTATATCTATCTATTATTTCTATGTCAATATTTTTACTAAATTATTTAATAAATATTCAATATGTTTTAGTAAATTTTATCAAAGATCATTAGATCTAACTAAAATAATTGCTCTATTATTTCTTATATAAGAATATTCATCAATTGTTTGATTAGATACACACAATGGATCTTCACGTTTTAAATAATAATTATCTAATGGATAATGAGCATGCTCAATATCAATATAACTATTATCCAAAGCAAATAATGAAAAGTATTTATAACTACCTTGATCAATCTTATGTTTCCCTGGCTTCAACAACTCAATTACATTTTGTTTATTTATAATTCTAATTTTAACATTTTGATATTTTTCTAATAAACACATCGCACTAAAGAAATGGTCTAAACGACCACCAGTTACCCCATAAACATCAATTTCATCATATCCCTTAGAAATAGCATATTCTATAGCCGCATGAGTATCTGTAACATCTTTTTTTGTTGGTAAACGTTCTATTTCCAACTGTACTAATAAATCTTTATTTATAATAGAATCAAAATCACCAATTGCATATATTGGTTTAATTCCCAGATTAATCAATATTTCGATTCCACGATCAACACCAATATAATCTAAAGAAAAATCCAATTCTTCAGCTAAAGCACCACAAATCCCTATTTTCATTTTAAAGACTCGATTGCTTTAGTATAATCATCACTATTAAAAATATAACTTCCTGCAACTAATACATCAACACCAGCTTGATGACATAATTTAGCTGTTGTCTCATTAATTCCACCATCTACCTCAATTAAATAATTATAATTATTATCTTGTTTTAAACTAGCAAGTTTTTTAATTTTATCAACTGCAATAGGATTAAATTTTTGTCCACCAAATCCTGGTTCAACAGACATTACTAAAACTAAATCTAATTTTCCAAGAAAAGGTAACAACACTTCAACATCTGTATTTGGCTTAATAGCTATTCCTACATCAACATTTTGATTTTTAACATAATTAATTAAATCATCAATCTCATCTTTAGAAACAGCTTCATAATGAAAAACAATTAGCGAAGCATTACTATTAATGAAATTATCAATATATTTAGACGGTTCACTAATCATTAAATGAACATCTAAATACATATCAGTGACCTTACTGACATCTTTTAAAATACTGTACCCAAATGAAATATTGGGAACAAAATGTCCATCCATTACATCATAATGGATCCATTGGGCTGCCTTTATTTTATCAATTTCATCTTTTAAACAAGCAAAATCTGCTGATAATAATGAAGGTGCTATTTTAACCATATTTACGTTCCTCTTTCTTTTTTACTTCTTGTAAATTCATCAAATAATGTTCATATCGCTCCTTAGAAACCATTCCCCTAGCTACAGCTTCTTTTACCGCACACGATGGCTCACTATCATGTAAACAACCTCTAAACTTACATTCTTGACTATATTCTTCAAAATCATGATAAGCAACTGCCAACGATTCAGGGGTAATATCTAATTCCAATGATGAAAAACCAGGAGTGTCACCAATATAACCATCATACATTTTTATTAATTCTACATGTCTAGTAGTATGTTTTCCTCGTCCTAATGATTTTGAGATATTATTCGTTTCTAAATTCAAATTAATATCTAGAGCATTTAATAAACTGCTTTTACCAACTCCACTTTGTCCAGTTATTACTGTTACTTTATTCTTAAAAACAGCTTTTATCTCATTAATTCCCTGATTATCTTTTGAACTTATTTCATAAACCATATATCCAGCCTTACGATAATCTTCAATATATCTATTTATATCTTTATTCTCTAAATCGATTTTTGAAATAACAATTATTGGTTCAATTTTTAAATGTTCAATAACTAATAAAAATTTATCCAATAATACTGATGAAAAATCTGGTTCTCTAGATGAACTAACAATTAAAGCTTGATCAATATTACATATTGGTGGCCGAATTAAAAAATTTTTTCTTGGTAATAGCTTCATAATATAACCATCTACATATTCTACAAAATCTCCCACAAGCGGTTTTATTTCATCTTTACGAAATTTGCCTCTTGCTCGACATTGAATAACATTATTACCATCTTCTACATAATAAAAACCTGATAATGCTTTAATTATTCTACCTTTTGACATCAATTTTCTCCTTAATCATTCATAGAGTTATCTGGTTTTGAATCATAATAATATAATGTAATCGTCTCACCCTTTTTATTTACTGTACCAAATGATTCAGGGCTCTGTTTCATTACTCTATTAATTTCAATTCTTTCAATTTCTTCATCACTCAATGAATCAGTTGATAATTTACTTAATACAACTTTGAAATCTTTACTCTCTAAACGACTCTTTGCTGCATTAATTTCCATCCCAACAACATTTGGAATTTCAATCTCTAACCCCTTTGATACAGTTAAAGTAATTGTTCGATCAGTTTCATCAGGATCTATCTTATGCCCTTTTTGTAAACTCTGCTCTATAACTGTTCCTTGTGGTTTTTCTGATTGTTTTTCATCAATATATACTTTAAAGCCTAAATTATTTAAAACTTCTTTTGCCTTTTCAACATCCATTCCAAGATAATCACTAATAACTGTATAATTTCCTTTTGATACAGTCAAAGTAATTTCTCTGTCTTTATCTGTAGGATCAACTTTTTCATCTTTTTCTATACTTTGTTCAATAACTGTACCCTTTGTTTTTGAAGAAACCTCTTTTTCAATAATTACTTTAAAACCTAATTTCTTTAATGCTTTTTCCGCTTTATCAACATCCATTCCAAGATAATCATCTACTACAATATACTTACCTTTAGAAATAGTCAATTTAACAACATCACCTTCTTTTATTGTACTTCCTTTTTTAGGATCAGTTTTGACAATTTCACCTTTTTCATATTCATCAGATAATTCTTCAATTATATCATCACTAATTGTTACATTATATTCTTTTAATAATTCTATAGCCTGCTCTTTATCTTTACCTTCAAGATCAGGCATTAGATTTGTATCAGGTCTAATATTTGCATAAACAAGAAAAGTAGTTACTCCAGCTACAAATATAACACCTACAATTATTGCAACTTTAGCCTTTATATCCAAATTTTTAAATTTAGTTAATAATTTTTTCAATCCTTTTTCATCTTTTACTTTATCATCCTGAATTGATTCGGTTGTAGATGCTACATTAGTAGTATTAGCACTATTAAACATTGAACGTGAATCAAGCACAATCGTTGGTTCTGTTTCTGTATCATATACAAATTCTAATTTTTTCTCATTTGGACGCTCCATACAAGTATTAAGATCTTCAAGCATCTCTGTAACATTATGATAACGATCATTAAGGTTTTTAGCTGTTGCTTTAATAACTATATTTTCAACTGATTGTAAAATTGAAGGATTAAATTCCAATAAAGAAGGTAGATCTTCCTGCATATGCTTTAATGCAATATTAACAGGTGACTCGCCATTAAAAGGAACCTCTCCTCTTAACAATTCATAAAAAACAATTCCTAAAGCATAAATATCACTTTGAACAGTTGCTTTTTCACCTCGTGCCAATTCAGGTGCTAAATAATGAAGTGATCCCATAATCACATCAGTTTGAGTTACTTGTGCCAATGATTGCATTGAAGCAATTCCAAAATCAGCGATTTTTGCTACACCACTATCAGTTACTAAAATATTTTGAGGCTTCAAATCACGATGAATAATTCCAAGCTGATGTGCTTTAGCAATTCCACTTACTACCTGTTTCATAATATCTATCGCTTCAACAACATGAACTGCACCACGTTTTAAAATCAATTCTTTTAATGTTCTACCAGGAACATATTCCATCACAATATAATACTTATCTTCGTCCTCACCAACATCATATATTTCAACAATATTTTTATGTGAAAGTGCTGCTGCTGCACTAGCTTCACGCTGAAATCTAGTCACATAAATTGGATCTTTAGCTAAACTTGTTCTTAAAATTTTAATCGCTATTGTCCTATTTAGTATTATATCTTTAGCTAAGTAAACGTCAGCCATACCTCCTTGACCAATCAGTTCCAATAATTCATAACGTTCTGCAATTATTTTTGACATTCTATTTTCCCTCCCGATTATCAATAATAGCTACGGCAATATTATCATAGCCCCCATGTTCATTTGCCAAATCAATCAATTCATCTACCATTTTTGGAACTTTTAAATCTTTACTTAATACTTCTACAATCATTGTTTCATCAAGGCAATTGTATAAGCCATCACTACAAAGCAATAATAAACTATCTGCAAATTCTAATTCAATTAAAGAAGGATTCAAATTTGTTTCAGCACCTATCGCTTGCATTAAAACATGTTTTTGACTATGATTTTTTCCTTCTTCTTCACTAATTGCACCACGTTCAATCAGTTCATTAACTAGTGTATGATCTTTTGTTACTTGTACTAGTTTAGCATTTTTTAAAATATAAGCCCGGCTATCACCAACATGAGATATGTATAACATATCATTCATGAAAACAGCCACAACAATTGTCGTTCCCATACCATTATGTTCAATATTCTGCATTGCCATTTTTTTAACGATAATATCAGCTTCATTAATTGTTTCCATTAGCCATTTTTTTACTTCACTATCATTATCAAACGGAGGAATGCAATTAAAACAACTTATCACATGTTCCATTACTACTCTTGATGCTATTTCTCCAGAACGATGTCCGCCCATACCATCACAAACAACTGCAACGATCTGATCTTTTATATTAACAATTATCGATGCCTGATCTTGATTTTTACTTCTTACTTTACCAATATCAGTCTTTGCATAATAGTTCATCATTTCACCCCATTTCGTTTTGCTCTTAATTGTCCACATGCACCATCAATATCACGGCCATGTTCTTTTCTCATCGTTACATTAATATGTAATCTAAGTAATTCACTTTTAAATATTTCTGCCTGCTCTTTAGAACTAGGCTGATACCCATGTTCATCAACACTATTATAAGGAATTAAATTAACATAAGCATTTAATCCTCTTAAATAATGTGCCAGCTGCCTGGCATAAATGATATCATCATTTATATCTTTTAACAAAATATATTCAAAAGTGACCCTTCGGTTAGTCTTACTAATATAATTACTAACCGCCTCTCTCAAATCATCCATTGGATAAACTTTATTTATTGGCATTAACTCATTTCGTATTTCATCATTTGGGGCATGCAATGAGATAGCTAAATTGGTTTGAATTCCTTCTTCACTATATTTATTAATCCCATCAATCAAACCACATGTTGAAATAGTGATATGACGTGCACCAATCGCTAATCCATGAGGATGATTAATGATTCTTACAAAATCCATAACATTATCATAATTATCAAATGGCTCACCAGTCCCCATTACAACAACGTGACTAATTCGCTGTCCTACATCTTCCTGTACCTTTATAATTTGGGCTACGATTTCACCAGCTGTAAGATTACGCTGCTTGTTTAATAAACCACTAGCACAAAATGTACACTTCATGTTACAACCAACCTGGCTAGTTACACATAACGATCTTCCATAATCGTGAATCATCAAAACAGATTCAATTAAACTTCCATCTAATAATTCAAATAAATACTTAATTGTTCCATCTCTAGATACCTGTTTTTCTTTAATCTTTAAAACATCTAAAGTGAACTCCTCATTTAACTGATTTCTCAAATCTTTTGATAAATCTGACATATCTTCAAAACTTTGAGCATCTTTTTGATAAAGCCAACTAAATACTTGTTTTGCTCGAAACGGTTTTTGCTTGATTAAGGCAAAATATTCAGTTAACTGTTCTAATGAATAATCATAAATATTTTTCATCTTACTTTCCTTTTTCTAATTTACACATATAAAATCCATCACTATCATAAATATATGGTAAAATCTTTTTTTCTTCAACTATTTTCATATCTTGATATTTTTCAAGAAACTGTTTAATCATTAATTCATTTTCTTTTTTATTTATAGTACAAGTACTATAAACCATTCTACCACCTTTTTTCAATAAATAGTAGGCATTGTCTAATAATTTTGCCTGCAAAAGAATGATTGTATCCATGGCACTAGAATCATGATACTTTATTTCTGGCTTACGTTTCATTACACCCAAACCACTACATGGAGCATCTAATAAAATTTTATCAAATACAGCTTTTGGATAGTGATCTTTTAATAAAGTAGCATCACCTGCATGCAATTCAACATTATTCACACCTAAACGCTTCAAGTTATCTTTAACCAGCTTGATCTTATGTTCAAATAAATCATAAGCAACTATTTTACCTTGATTATTCATAATAGCAGCTAAATGAGTCGTTTTACTTCCTGGAGCACAACACATATCTAATACTAAATCTGTTTCTTGAGGATCTAATAATGGAGCAATCAACTGACTTGATTCATCTTGAATTGTAACTAATCCATTTTTAAAATAATCTGTATTAGCAATATTACCAGCTTTATATAAAACACCATCTGGTGAAAGATTAGCCTCACTAAAATTTTCATCTTTTAATAAATCCGTCTTTGTAATTTTTAGTGTATTAACTCTTGCAGCTCTTGTAGGAGGAGTATTGTTATGTTGACAGATTTTCCTTGCTGTTTCAAAATCATACTGTTTACTTAACATCTTAATAATCCATAGTGGATGACTTGTTTCAATTGATAACTTTTTAAATTGATCTGTCTCATCTATTTCACGTTTTCCATTACGCAAAAAGTTTCTTAAGATTGCATTAACAAATTTTCCTGCAAAATTATCGCGTTTTTTAGCTAAATAGACCGCCTCATCAATTACTGCATAATCAGGAACTTTATCTAAAAAAATAAGTTGATACAAAGACATTAATAAAATCATTTTTTCACGACTTTTAATTTTCTTTCCTTTAACATACGGTGCTAATTGATATTCAAGATATAACTTATTTTGTATAGTCCCATAAACAATTCGGGTTGCTAAATCTTTATCACTTCTTGATAATCTACTATGTTCTAAATAATCATTTAATGTAATATTTAAATAACTTTGTTCATTTTGATATTTTATTAATACTTCTAATGCAATTGTTCTTGCCATATAAAATCCTTTCTATATTTGATTATAGGGATTAAAATCACAAACAACATTAACTTTATTCCCTTTTTTATTATAAAAATCACTCATCTTTTCTAATACTGGGTATAATAATTTACTATTAGTAAATTTAATCATAATCCTTTTACGATAAATATCCTGCATACGATAAACCAAACTATTAGCAGGACCAAGAATTACCATATCTTCTAATTGTTTTTGTAGGTAAGCTTTAATTTGTAAAGCACATTGATCAACTACTGTTTCATCTTTTCCTTGAATTAAAATACTTACTAAATGAACATAAGGTGGATAAATCGCCAACCTTCTGGTTCTCATTTCTTCTTGATAAAAACTAAGATAATCGTGATTCTTGACACATTGTAACACAAAATGCTCTGGATTGTATGTCTGTATCATTACTGTACCTTCTTTTTTTCCACGACCACTGCGCCCTGAGACCTGTTCAAGTAACTGAAAAGTACGTTCATTAGCCCGAAAATCAGGAATATTTAAACTTATATCAGCATTTAAAACTCCTACAAAAGTTACATTTTCAAAATCTAATCCCTTAGCTATCATCTGTGTCCCTAATAAAATATTACCTTCTTTACGTGCAAACTGATCTAAAAGTTTTTGATGTCCATCTTTTTGTTTTGTTGTATCAACATCATATCGAATTACTTTAGCTCCCTTAAAATTAGTTTCTAGCTGTTCTTCAACTTTTTGTGTTCCTGTTCCTACTAATTTTAATTGTTCCCCTGAACAATGTGGACAAATTTTTGGCATTTCAATTTGATGTTCACAATAATGGCAACGCAATTTGTGATCAACTTTATGATATGTCAATGTCACATCACAGTGAGGACATTTAATTACTTCACCACAGTCAAGACATCGAACATATGTAGCATATCCCCGTTTATTTAACAACAAGATTACTTGTTCGCCACAATCAAGACAAGTTTGAATTTTTTCTTTCATAGCTTTAGAAAAAAGAGAATAATTTTTATTTCTGATTTCCACAGCCATATCAATCAATTCAATCTCCGGCAATGGAAACTGATTAATTCGCTTAGGGAGTTTATATAAATCATAAACTCCTTTTTGTCCTCGACTATATGATTCTAATGAAGGGGTTGCACTTCCAAGAATAACTGGACAATTATGATACTTACCACGAATCCGAGCAATTTGAGTAGTTTGATAACGAGGTTTAGTTTCCTGTTTATAACTAGAATCATGTTCTTCATCCAAAATAATTAACCCAATCTTTTCCAATGGCGCAAAAATTGCACTACGAGCACCAACTACTATTTTTACCTCTTCATTTATGATTCGACGATATTCATCATAACGTTCACCAGATGATAATTTAGAATGTAAAATCGCAACCTGTTTACCAAATTTATGTTTAAAGGCATTAACCATCATTGGAGTTAATGAAATTTCAGGAACTAACATTAATACTGTTTTATTATTTTTAATCACATATTTTGATAAGTGTAAATATACTTCTGTTTTTCCAGAACCTGTCACTCCATGAATTAGAGCTGTATGGTATGTATTTATTTTACTTATAATACTGCCAACTATTTTTTGCTGATCTGGTGTAAGAGGAAATTCATGTTCTTTTTTTTGATTATCCAGATATGGATCACGATATATTTCTTCATCAACTACTAATACGGCTTTTTGTTCAATTAATTTATTAAGCAGCCCTCGACTATAAGGAAAGTCTTTTAAGGGAATATCTGCATGTTCCTTTAAAAATTGATATGCTTCCTGTTGCTTAACTGTATTAACTACAATATTTTTATTAATTACTTTTATTACTTTTTGATATTTAATCCTGACACTTTTATTAGTACTTGGTTTTAATTGTGGTGGCAGCATTGCTTGAAGGCAACTTATTCTGGGAGACAAAGTCAGCTTTGCAAGAGTTAAAGATAATTCCTGCAGTTCCTGGTTTAATAAAGGTCTTTCATCAATTATCTCACTAATATAACGATATTTAAATCCTGCTATTTTTTCCAATTCTTCCTTTGTCATGCTACTATATTCACAACCTAATACATATCCAATAATCCGTTGATATCCAAAAGCAATTGCTACCCGTACTCCACCCATGATTTCTTCATTAGCTAAATAATCAAATGCAGTATCCAAAGCATGAGTTGGATGCTCTACTAACACTTGTACAATATACACCATCATCATCTCCAATTTTATCTTATTCTATCACATCAAAGGGATAAATTAAAAGAGCTGAGCAGCTCTTAGATATATTACATTTAAAACAATTAATAATACCCCTTAAATAAATTACAATACATTTTAAAATTCGTACTAATATGCAATATGATAATTTTTAAACAACTATACGATTTTGGAGCCTGGGCACTAACCATTGCATGATCAAGTTTAAATTTACGTGCATAATGATCAGCTTTACGAAGATGCCAGCTATTAGTAATAACTAAACAGTTTTTTAAATTATATGTATCCATTATCTTTTTTGTATACATTAAATTATGATATGTACACATTGATTTATCTTCCTTGAAAATTACATTTTGTTCAATTCCTAATTCAAGTGCATAATTTTCCATAATATCAGCTTCTTTATATTTATTTTTAACACTGCCCCCAGAAAAGATAATAAACTTTACTTTTCCTTCATTATATAATTCAATGGCTTTATCAACTCGTGATTTCATAATTTTTGATGGTTTACCATCATTATTAGTAGGATAACCACAAACTATTGCACAATCATATTTCACATATTCATACTTCTTTTTTGGTCTTTTAAACACTGTTATAAAAACAACAAAATTGATCAACCCAAACCATCCAACTATCTTTTTCAACATATTTCCACCTTCTTTCCATATTTCCCAGGAAATACGACAAAAGGGAATCAATGTCCCCTTTTCTTTGCTTTACGTTTTTCCTGTTTTAAACGAAACAAATAATCTCTTCTATTCTTTTCTAACTTTCCTTGATTAAATTTCTTTATTTGTTTATTTTGTTCATATTGCTTTTTTAAAGCTTGCATAGATTTTGTTCCAACAGATAAATTTAAACTTTGTTTTTTAATTATTCGTTGCATTCGTTTAGGATTTTTAGGTTTATTCTTCAACCTTTCATGATACTGAGCTCTAAAAGATAAAGTATAGTAATTATATAAAATAAACTTATATATATCACCATCTTTTGGTTCACTACCAAAAACAATTTTTTCAACATAAATATCTTTACCATCTCTTACATAAAACATCCCAATCCAAAACGGATCTTCAAAAAACACATTTAATTCCATAAAGCTTTCCTCCTTAAAATAATACCAAAGAAAGGACAACCTAAGGAGGCAGGTTACTGACAGTTAATAACTGCGCCTGGAATACCAACCAGACAGTGTTTTTATCTTTGTAATTCTATTATAACTTATTTCTCTTGTATATTTAAGAAATTACACCCAATAAATAAAATTACCCAAACAACAGCTACTATCAATAAACTAATACTGACATTATTATTCAAATAAAAATAAACTTTTAAATCATCATATAAACTCATCAATAATACTAATATAATAATAAAAATAAACATATATGGCAACTTTAACTTACCATCATCTTTTTTCATTACCTTAAACAATTTTTTATCAAACACTTTAAAAGCATCTAATAACATATATACACCTATAATAGAGCCTACAAAAATAAGATCAGTAGGACAAAAAATTAAATTTGTACTTAAATTCCCCTCAACTATTTGAGCAAAGTATAAAATAAAAACAACACCAGGATAAAAAATATATGTAAATAATTTGAAATATTCTTTAAATCTTTCCATCTTTCCTCCATTAAAAATCAGGGATTTTTACCCCTGATCAACATGATGTTCTCTAATAATTTTTGCAATTTTATCCTTTGCTTCAAGAATATCATCATTTTCAACTACATATTTATATTCACCTTTTGTAGCTATTTCTTTCCTTGCTTTAGCCAAACGCTGTTGCACAATTTCCTCATCTTCTGTTCTTCGTCCTCTAATTCTTCTTTCTAATTCTTCCATACTTGGCGGTACAATAAAAATTGTTGTTGCATATGGACATTTTTTCATGACCTGAAGAGCACCCTGAACTTCAATTTCTAATACTACATTTTTTCCCTCATCAAGCAATTGATCAACATAATCTTTAGGGGTTCCATAATAATTCCCAACAAATTGAGCCCACTCTAATAATTTATCTTCATCAATTTTCTTTTTAAATTCATCCTCTTCAACAAAAAAATAATCAATTCCATCTTTTTCTGCTGGACGTGGCTTACGTGTTGTCATAGAGATTGAATAAGCCAAATTCAAACTTTCATCCTTGAACAATTCTTCTCTTACTGTTCCTTTGCCTACACCACTAGGACCACTTAGAATTATTAACATTCCTTTTTCCACATTAACACCCCTTTTTTAGTTAAGTTCATCATACAAAATACACCTTATAATGTCAATTGTTTTCAATCTATGTTATACTATTTTGGGTGATAAAAATGGCTTATGATGGAATAATGATGCATCAAGTAATAAAAGAATTAAACAATACTATAACAGGTGGTAGAATTAATAAAATCTATCAAATATCTAAATATGAATTATTAATACAAATACGAAACAATCGAACAAATTATAAGTTACTACTTTCTTGCCATCCTATGTATGCAAGAATTCAATTAACGAACTTAATCTATCCTACTCCAGAAAGTCCAAATCCTTTAACAATGTTATTTAGAAAACATCTTGAGGGCGGATATATAAAAGAAATAAATCAAATTGAATTAGATCGTATTTGTCATATTCTTTTTGATTGTCATAATGAATTTGGGGATTATGTAGAATATCATTGTTTTATTGAAATAATGGGTAAACATTCAAATATTATTCTCTGCAATGAAAACAAAAAAATTATTGATTGCCTTAAAAGAATAACTCCAAATATAAATAGTGAACGCTTTGTACAGCCTGGAGCAATATATTATTTCCCTCCAGTAAATTACAACAAATTAAATCCTTTTAATCATGATTTTATTGAAAATAATAATTTATCTAAAGTATACCAGGGAATGTCTCCAATTCTTTCAAAAGAAATTCTCTTTAGGCATGATAATGGAAACGACTTTAAAACTATTATAAATGAAATAAAAGAAAGTAATCATTTATATATTAGTAGCACAGGTGAAAAAGAATATTTTCATTTAATTCCTCTAACACATCTACAAGTAAAACCTCAAGAATATCCATTATTTGATGGTCTTGATCAACACTTTGATTTAATTGATCAAAAAGAACGAATAAAACAACAGACTTCTAATTTATTAAAATTCATATCTAATGAATACCAAAAAAATATTACTAAATTATCAAAATTGCAGGCAACATTAGAAAGTTCAAAAAACAGTGATGAATATCGTATCATTGGTGATTTATTATATTCTAATTTACATTTATTAAAAAAAGGAATGAAACATATTGAATTAGATAATTATTATGATAATACTAAAATTATGATTGATTTAGACGAAAAACTCAGTCCAAAAGCTAATGCTCAAAAATATTATAACAAATATCAAAAAGCAAAAAATTCAATTAATGTATTAAATGAACAAATAAACTTAACCAAAAATGAAATAGAATATTTTGACAGTTTATTAACATTAATGGATAATGCATCATACTATGATGCATTAGAAATAAAAGAAGAATTAGAAAATTTAGGTTATTTAAAAAAGAAAAAGAAAACAAATTCTATTCGCAAAAACAAAAAACCAGCATTTGAAACATACTATACAAAAGATGGAATTGAAATATGTATTGGCAAAAACAATCTTCAAAATGATTATCTAACCTTTAAACATGCTCATCGCTATGATACATGGTTCCATGTTAAAGACATGCCTGGCAGTCATGTGATTGTTAAAGGGGATCAATTAGATGAATATACGATTCGTCTTGCTAGTAATATTGCTGCCTACTTTTCTAAAGGTAAAAATAGTAGTAGTGTCCCTGTTAACTATACCTTAGTTAAGACTCTAAAAAAACCAAATGCAGCAAAACCTGGTCAAGTTATTTTAGATAAGTACAAAACTATTTATATAGATCCTGATGCCAGCTGTTTAGAAGAGTTAAGAAAAAAATAGATGCTTAAAGCATCTATCTTTTCTAACGTTTACAACCACAACCACATCCACCACTATTAGTAGTGTTATACATTCCATTGATTACTGATTCTCCATCAGTTGCATTAATACCACTGTTATCATATGCAGGTGTTGCATTAGCAGCATTTGCATATGGATTTCCATTGCATTGAGTCATAAAAGTACGTTCATAGCGTGGATAATATCGTGGATAATAAACAACATTGTTAACATGACGGCATTCAATTGGGCAAATAATTGGTTGTTCTACATATTGATTAGAGCAGCTTGTACAAACTTTTCTTGGTGCAACAATTGGAGTAGCACGGCAACTATTCATGTTGTTATTCCATCCACATCCATTACAACTATTACAGCTATTACAACCACATCCTGAGTTCCAAAACATCATTACCACCTCCTTTAATATACTATATGTATTTTAAAATTTTGTGCTAAGGCAAATCACATGGTAGTGTCAAATAAGTTATGAAAAAATTTCATTTTTTCATAACTAGAATTCCATAGTTGATTCTATGTAGTAATCAAAAGCTTCATCAAGCAGGATATTCCATTTATTTGGCATATTATGTGTCTTTTTTAAACAGTCAAGCTGTACAGGCGGTTTATATCCTAAAGTTGTATGGTTTCTTAAAAAGTTAAAGTATGTTGTAAACAGACACATGAAGTCATTGGCACCTGCAAGCGTGTTGAAACCATTTTTTACAGCATATGAATACTGAAATGTTCGATTTAAACGTTCAATAATTTGTTTGGCAGGACGATGTTTCTTTGATACTGGATCATCATTCGTAAGACCA
>NZ_FOIN01000025.1 GCF_900102365.1 Thomasclavelia cocleata
CACAAGATTCACGAGAAGAGGAATAGAGAAGGTGAAAATGGAATATTTACTGGTGTGTACAGGATATAATTTAAAGAAATATCATAAATATAGATTAAGAGAAACGAAAAAACAGCAGATAAATTAGTGATAATCAATGATAACTCGAAGAAAAGTCACATTGAAAAGAGGAGTTTTAGCAGATGATACCCTCATTGCGCTCAAAAACAGCCAAAATAACATAAAATATTATTAAATATCGTGAGAGTTGCAATTATAGCAGGTAATTGCATTTTATTTTGCAGAAAAAAAGCTGAACGAATTCAACTTTCCTTTTAAAAAGTTATTTCGTTACAGCCCCTTTTTATTGTATAATCCATTTAAAATAAAACATGGGCATTTCACTAAACATTAAATATCTAGGTAAAAGATATTGATCATCGTTAATAGTCATATTACGGTTTTGATTGTAACCAAAAGCTAATGAAACATTATTTTTTTTTAAAACATTGATAATATTTTCATTAGTTGCACCATAAGGAAAAGCGAAATATTTATCGCTGACAATATTTTTATTTAAACTAAAATCATTATTTATTTGTTCAATGTTAAGAGTATCTATTTTTTTAGTATATTTTTTTTTATGATGAAGATTATATGAATGTGAGTAAAATTCAACATACTCATCATTGATGAGGTCTTTTTTTCTTAAATATTGATGTTTAGAAGGGTTGTTATTATTGGCTATGGTTGTTTTATGACCAATGACAAAACAAGTTGCTTTAAGGTTGTATTTTTTTAAAATAGGTTTAACAATAGTTTTAAAGTTTAGTAAACCATCATCAAAAGTTAAAGCTACAGCATTTTTAGGTAATTTATAATTACCATTATAGTAATCTTCAATTTCTGTCATAGTTAAAGTATAAAAGTTATTTTTAGCTAAATAAGCCATTTGTTCTTCAAAGTCTGACTTAGCCATATAATATGTATAATCATTGAAATATGCTTTTTTATCATGATCACTTACAACTCCATGATATCCTAAAATTGGTAAACCATTAATATTTAAATAATGTGTTATTATATCTTTACCTATCCAGATTAAACCTATTACTAAATATCCACATAAAACAAAGATAAACATTCTTTTAATTGTTTTCATTATTACCTCCTGAATGCATTATAACAACTAATAACATAATTAGCCATCTTTCTATTACTTTTTAATTAGATTGAAATGAATTTTTTTTATATTTATTGTCTATACTTACAAGTGTAGTCAGAAAACTTTTCCTTTCTTTTAATAATATGATTGACTACATAATAAGATATCCCTTTCCCTGATATCTATATTATAAAACTAGCAGTTTTTCCCCGCTGCTAGTTTTATATATATAAATAATTTTAGTAATTTTGAATAAAAAGTGTTATAATATTAATCTATATGTAAAGAGGGAAGGAGTAGTTAAATGAAAGAAAAAAAGGAAACAGATTTAGGCAAAGACAAGCTAGGAATGTTATTGTTAAAACTAGCATTACCTGCAATTTTAGCACAAATCATTAATGTTTTATATAATATGGTTGATCGTATGTATATTGGTCATATACCAAAAGCTGGTCCTGATGCTTTAACTGGAGTTGGAGTAACAATGCCAGTAATTATGGCAATATCTGCTTTTGCAGCTTTAGTTTCTATGGGTGGTGCGCCACGAGCATCAATCATGATGGGAAGAAAAGATCACAAACAAGCTGAAAAAATTTTAGGGAATTGTACGATGATGCTTATAATTATGGCAGTTATATTAACTGGTATATTTTTGATATGGGGGGAAAATATTTTATTGATTTTTGGGGCTAGTGAAAAAACGATTGGCTATGCTTTAGATTATATGAAAATTTATGCTATGGGTACAATTTTTGTACAATTGGCATTAGGTCTCAATGCATTTATTAATGCACAAGGCTTTGCGAAAATGGGAATGTTAACAGTAGCGATTGGGGCAATTATCAATATTATTTTAGACCCAATTTTAATATTTCAGTTTTCACTAGGAGTAAAAGGGGCTGCTCTAGCAACAATTATTTCACAAGGAATATCTTCTTTATGGGTAATATATTTTCTTACAAGTAAAAAAAGCACATTAAGAATTAAAATAAATAATTTAAAATTAGATTATAAAATTATTTTACCATGTCTAGCATTAGGACTTTCACCTTTTATTATGCAATTTACAGAGAGTGTAATATCAGTATGTTTTAATACGTCATTATTAAAATACGGTGGAGATATAGCAGTTGGATCAATGACAATTCTCACTAGTGTAATGCAATTTTCAATGTTACCATTACAAGGTCTAACTCAAGGAGCTCAGCCGATTGTTAGCTTTAATTATGGAGCCAATAATATTCATCGTGTAAAAAATACATTTAAGTTGTTATTAAAATGTTCTTTATCTTATTCAATGTTGTTATGGGCTATTGCGGTATTTATACCAGATGTATTTGTTTATATTTTTACTAATGATAGTAATCTAGCTGAACATACACGTTGGGCACTTAGGGTATATATGGCAGCTTCAGGAATTTTTGGAATCCAAATTGCTTGTCAGCAAACTTTTATTGCGATTGGAAATGCTAAGACATCTGTATTTCTTGCTATATTAAGAAAAATTATTTTATTAATTCCGTTAATTTTTATTTTACCAGTATTTATTTCGAATCATACTTTTGCTGTTTTTTTAGCAGAACCAATAGCTGATACAATTGCAGTATCAGTTACAGCAACATTATTTTATCGAACATATAAACGTTTAGAGGTAAGTGATAGACACTTTGAATAAAAGTGTCTATATTTTTTATAATTTTGTTTTTATTTTAGTTGAAAGAGTAGATGCAATAGCTATTTTAATAATATCTCCAAAGATAAATGGAATAACACAAACTGTTAAAGCAGTAATAATTGTATTGTTTGTTACATATATAAACCAGATAGTTCCAATTAAATAACAAACTGCAGTACCTGTGATCATAGCTATTATTTTACGAATAATAGAATTTTTATTATTAATAATTATACTGATAATTAATGATGTTATTGGAAAACTGAAGATATAGCCTCCAGTTGGTCCAAGCAATGAACTTAAGCCACCACGAAATCCAGTAAATACAGGAAGACCGATAGACCCCATTATTACATATACTATGGTAGTGATAACTGCTGATTTTGGAGTTAAACTACATGCAATAATATATATTCCAAGGGTTTGAAGTGTAATGGGAACTAAACCAGGTAAATCAATTTTAATTTGAGCTAGTAATGCAACACTGCAGGCAAACATTGAGCAATAGCACATATTTTTAACTTTTGGATTCAAGTAAATCACCTCTGGTAGCAAGTTTAACAGAATTATTTATCCTATACAAGATAAAACTAATGCAATCAAATATTCATTTAAAAATAGGTTATTTATTATATTAGGCTCAATTTCTTCATTATTTTTGATTGAATGATAGAAAGCATAAATAGCATCTTTACTGCTCAGTTTTTTTATAGAAGTAAATATTTCTTTAATGGGGAGATTTTTAAATCGGCTTTTATCTTGAGAATATCGGTGATGATATTCTTTAGAAAAGTTTTTATAAATTTCTAAGTATACATGATTAAAATCATATATTAAATCACTTTCATAATGGAAATATTCCATCATTATTTCTACACCACGGATAAAATAATCTTCTATTTTAAGTTTATTTAAATAGACATCTGCTTTTAATAAATCTGTTAAAGGTATATTAGAATTAAAGATATTTTTAGTAATGATACTTTTATTGATAGTATCTTCATAATTAATAATTGACCAATAAAATTTATTTATAGTAGTTTGATCAAGAGTAGTATTATTGAAAGTAAAGCGATAACCCATTAATTTATTAAAAGCTTTTAAAGTATCATAATAACCAAGGTTAATACGCCAATTAAGAATATCACGATTAAAATCTAAAAATCCCCCTAAATCATAGCTAGGACGAATTAATTTGATATAAGGGCGATCTATATAATAATTATGATTAGTCTCTCTAGATAATTCAATAGCAATAACCCTTTTCGCTTTCATTTTTAAAGCTAAAGAAATTGGAAGATTATCATAATAACCACCATCAATAAAACCTTGTTTATCAATATAGTGCACAGGAAATGCTGGAAAACATGAAGCAGAAGCAATTGCATATTCAACTGGCTTATTTGTCTTCATTTTATGTTTAGTAATTTCTAATGGTGAAAGATTTGGATATTTTACAGTTACTATTCCATAATCAATATTACTATCAAAGAATTTTTTATCATTATAAAGAGAATGGATTAATTTTTTAAGAGGAGTAATATCGGCTCCCTTTTCATTAATATATGATTTAAAAAAAGGTTTAATTAGATTTGCTTGTGAAATCATTGATTCAAATGAAAAATCAAGGTTAATAGGATCTTTTAAAACATCACTTATTTTTATTTCATTCCATAACTTATATAATACTTCATAATCTTTTTGAACAACTAAAAGTGCATTTAAAGCACCAATTGATGTGCCAGTCACGATATCAAAATCGTATCCAATTTCACGTATTGCTTTAATACAACCAGCTTGATATGCTCCCTTTGCTCCGCCTCCAGCTAATACTAATGCTTGTTTCATAGATATCACCTCATTTAAATTATACGTTAAAAAAATGGAAAAGTACTAAAAAGTTTATTTTTTAGATAATATAAGTAGAATGATTATAATAAATTATTTGATATAAAAATTTTAATGATAAAGATTTAATTAGATATCTTTTAAAATAGTAATTTTTTGTTATAATATGGTCATGGAGGATTTTAATATGAAAAATATAGTAAAAACAGATCAAGCTCCTGGAGCTATTGGACCTTATAGTCAAGGAATTAATATTGGGAATATGTATTTCTTTTCTGGACAAATTCCTTTAGATCCAGTTACTGGTACAATGCCTGAAGGAATTGAAGCTCAAGCTCATCAGGCTTTAAAAAATGTTAAAGGATTATTAGAGAGCCAAGGTTTAGATTTTTCTAATGTGGTTAAAACAACAGTATTTATGGATAATATGGATGATTTTGTTACTGTAAATGATATTTATGCTGCTTATTTTGTTGAACCATTTCCAGCTCGTAGTGCTGTAGAGGTTGCAAAATTACCAAAAGGAGCATTGATTGAAGTAGAAGTAATTGCAATTAAATAAACTAAAGGACTTTGAGTTGTTAAGAATAATTCAAAGTCCTTTAGTTTATAAAAATAGTACTACTAGTATTCCTAATATCAAACAATATCGGGAAAAAACAATTAATTTTCTTTTTTCTAATAATTTAAATAAAATATGTAAAGCAAGATATGTTATAACTCCGCTGATAAAAAAAGAAATTAAATATGGTAACCATAGAGTTTGTAAAGTGTTTGATGTTATGAAATCCTTTAACTTGAGAATTATAGCTCCAATACTTACAGGCATAAACATGAAAAATGAAAAATCACGAGCTGATTTTTGATTAAGACCCCCTAACATCCCACCTGTTAAAGTTGAGCCACTGCGAGAAATTCCTGGTAATAAAGCAAATAATTGGAATAGTCCCATTCGTAAGGCATCAAAGAGATTAAGATTTTTTGTTGAACGTTTACCAGTATAACCAAATTTATGTATTGAAAGTAAGAATATTGCTGTAATAAGTAACATGCAGCCAACTAATTTAGGATTAGAAAAAGCAGCTTCAATTTTATCGTTAAATATAAATCCTCCGACTGCTGCTGGAATAGTAGCAACAATTAATAAAATACAGTAGCGAAAATCCTTTTCATAGTATTTTCTTTTTTTAGGTTTTTGGATATAACTAAAGAAAGCAGTGAATAATCTAATAATATCATGGCGATAATAATACATGATTGCAAGAAGTGATCCTGTATTTACAATTACTTCAAATGTTACATCGTTTAATTGAGGAACCATTAGATTCATTTTTTCAAAAATACTTTGAAAGATAACTAAATGACCGCTACTAGAAATAGGAATGGGCTCACTAAAACCTTGAATTGCTCCAAGAATACCATAAATGATAATGTTTTTGATTAGTTCCATGTTTTCACCTCGGCAAACATTATAACTTAATTGAAAATAAAAATATAGTAAAACATGATTTATTAAAATGAACATATACTTATATGGGAGGAAATATGAAAGATATAATTGTTAATTGGGTTAAAGAAGACGAAGAGTTATTAGAACCATATGAATGGGATGAGGATGATGATTTAGAAATTATTTCTGTTTTAGAAGCATATTTAGTCGATGAAAAAACATTACATGATTTTATTTATGGATGTATTAATTTGTTTAATGAGGATTATTTTAATAGTATTTTTATTGTAGGTGATGGAAAATATAGTGTGGTTGTTGAAATTAATAGTGCTGGTAAACTTGTTTATCGTTCTTTACCAATGATTAATCAGCGCACCTTGATTAATGAATACTTAAAGAGTCAAAAGCAGATTAAATTTAATTATCATATGTATGATGAAGGGTTAATTAAGGAATATGGTTTAACTAGAAATGAGCGAATAAAGAAACAGTATGTTGAAAATAAGGTTGATCAGTTATATGTTGAAGATTATGAAAAGTTTCTAGAAATTTGTAAACAGTTGGAGATTAAAGAAGATAAAAGTATTGGGATGTATTTGAGGTTAAAGAAAAAATTAGAAAAAGGTTATTCTTTTATTCATGAATTATTGTATAACGAATTTGTTAAAAGATAGAGTTTTTGCTCTATCTTTTATTTGACATTAATAATAATGCGTGTTACTGTATTAGTGTATTAATACAGAAGGAGGAGAATATGCAAGAATTATTAAGAATAAATAATGTGAGTAAAAAATATGGACATTTTAAAGCTTTAGACAATGTTTCTTTAAACTTACAAGCTGGTAGAATAATTGGATTACTAGGGCCTAATGGTTCTGGGAAAACAACACTAATTAAAATAATTAATGGTTTATTGAAAGAGTATGATGGACAAATTCAAGTAAATGGTGAAAAGATTGGTGAAAGTTCAAGAAAAATTATTTCTTATTTACCAGATGAGAATTATTTTCAAGATTGGATGTATGTTAGAGATGTTCTAGAAATTTTTAGTGATTTATACAGTGATTTTGATAGTGAGAATTGTTTATCATTAATGAATCGTTTTAAATTAGATAAAAATATGAAGATTAAAACAATGTCAAAGGGAATGAAAGAAAAGTTTCAATTATGTTTAGTAATGTCACGAAAAGCTAAAATATATATTCTAGATGAACCAATTGCAGGAGTTGATCCAGTAGCTAGAGAAGTCATTTTAGATGTGATATTAAACAATTATGAAGAAGGTTCTTTGGTGCTGATTTCTACTCATTTAATTAGTGATTTAGAAACAATTTTTGATGAAGTGATCTTTTTAAAAGAGGGGAAAGTTGTACTGCATAAGGAAACAGAAGAATTAAGAATTGAAAGAAAACAATCAATAGATGAAGCTTTTAGGGAGGTATTTAGATGCTAAAGTTATTAAAATACGAGATTGTTCAATCATATAGACAATATTTGTTGACGTTTGCTATTTTTTTAATATTATGTATCATGACACCGTGGGTACCTGATTTTATCAGTGGAATATTAGCTTCATTACTGGTGTTTGCATTTATAGGGATTTCTATTGCGATAAATGTAAATGTAATTTTAAATTTTAACCGTTCAATGTATAAAAGGCCTGGGTATTTGACTTTGACATTGCCAGTTAGTACAAATAAATTATTGGCAGTAAAGTATTTAGGAAGTTTAATTTGGGTATTTATTGGATATTTAGTTTTAGCGATTGGAATCGTTATTTTATCATTGTTAGTTGGTGGAGTAGATTTTAAGGATATATTAGAGGGAGGTAATATATTAATTAATATTTTAGGGGAAAATGTTGATGAATTTATTTTACAAATTATCAATTATTTGGCAGGCATTAGTACCATGATCTTATCATTCTTTTTTGTGATTACACTTACTAAAACGAAATATATTCCAAAGTATAAAACAGCACTTGGTATTGGAATTTATTTTTTAGGACTTGTTTTAATTGCAAAGATTATATCATTGTTACCAATAGGTAATTTTATTAGTAATCTAACTTTTATCCAAATAACTATTTGTGAAATATTGTTTAATTGTTTATTTGCAGGAGTTTTTTATTTTTTAACTATTTATTTAATTGATCACAAAATTGAAGTAGAGTAGGTGGATAGATGAAATATGATTTTAATAATAACCTACCAATTTATATTCAAGTAATGGATGAAATCAAGAAAAAGATTTTTAATGGAAGTTATCTTTTTGGAACAAAAATAGATTCTGTTAGAGACTTGGCATTAGAATATGGTGTTAATCCAAATACTGTACAAAAAGCTTTAAGTGAGTTAGAACGTGAAGGGTTGTTGTATAGTAAAAGATCTAGTGGACGTTTTGTTAGTGAGGATATTGAATTGATAGAGAATTTTAAAAAAGAAATTATTGTTGAGAAGGTAAAAATATTTGTTAAAGAAATGGAAGAATTAGGATATTCAAAGGAAGAAATAATTAAATTGATTGAGGAACTTAATTAAAATTAAGTTCTTTATTTGTATATCAGATAAAAAATGATAGAAAAATCATAAAAATAATGTATAATAATGGGGTAAGGGAGATGATATTATGATTCGTATTTATACTGCGCCTAGTTGTGCATCATGTCGAAAAGTTAAATCATGGCTAAAGGAGCATAATATACCATATGTGGAAAAAAATATTTTTTCAACCTTGCTTAGAGAGATTGAATTAAAAGAATTATTAGAGCGAAGTGAAAATGGAACAGATGATATCATTTCTAAACGTAGCAAAATAATTAAAGAAAACGATATAGATATTGATAGTATGTCAATTAATGAATTAATTAAATTTATTCAAGATAATCCTTCCGTTTTAAAACGACCTATCATGATTGACGAAAGAAGATTTCAAGTTGGTTATAATGCCGAAGAAATTAGGGTATTTATTCCACGAGAACTTCGTAAGTTAGCAGAATGTTCACGTCAAGAAGCATGTCCACAGTTTATTAATCAGTCTTATAAAATTAAAGAAGCATATTTAAAAGAAAAATAAATAGTATTATATTTGTAAGTATAAAATCATGTTAAACTTAACATATTTTATGCTTTTTTAGTTAAAAAGATTATGTATAAACAAAAAAGAATTAAATTAATAATATATGTTTCTAAATAAAAAAATGAAAATATTATGAATTTAAATATGAGACGGAAGAAGAAAAACTTAACCAAGTATATTGAAATATTGTATTTTGTTTGCAAGATGCTAATAATTTAAGATTATCTAAATATATGATATTGAAAACAAAATTATGGAATATTATGATTAAAAGATATATATATAAATTTAAATGTGTAGAAAGCTGACATAGTATTAATTAGATTAGTAAAATATAGATAGTTATTTATAAAAATAACCATCTATATTCACGTTTATATGACAGATAAAATTTATTTATTATTGTTTAAAGATTTGATTAAGCGAGTTATTTTACTAGAACAATTAGTATTGTAAGTTAAGTTATATTTTTTTATAAAATCTAAAAAGTATTGTTTACCAAGGGTATAATTAGTTATTTCGTATTCTAATTCATAATCTTCTAAATCGTTGTATTGATTATAATCAATACAAATTAAACCGTATTCTGTATTGATTTCATTACGAGTAGTTGTTAAAAAATGGTCAGTAATGAACATGGTACTATCAAGTTGATATGGTTTTAATAAATCAAAAATCTCATTAGTTATTAATTCATGTTTTATGATTTTATCTTTAGTTTTTTTATCAATGATTAAATTTGTTTCTAAATTACCTCTAATCTGGGGCTGTTTTAAAGTAAGTTCATATTGGTTGTTTTTTTGACGTATTCTTAAAGTGTATTTTAATTTACTTAATATTGGGTGCATTAAATAATAATTGGTTTGTTGATAAGAACTAGTAATTTTATAATCACTAATAATTTGTTCATAAATATTTTTTGTTATTAATATTTTAAATTCAATTTCTAAGTTTTCTTCCATAGTTGCCTCCATTAGTATATACTATAGTATATACTCTAAGGACGGTGAAAACAATGAAACAATATGCATTAGTAGTTAAACAAGATGAATTATCAAAAAAGGTTGCTAAAGAAATTAGAACTGGATTAATGGGAGTTTTAGAATATAATCAAGATGATCCTGATTTAGTAATAAGTGTCGGTGGTGATGGAACGATGTTGATGTCTGTTCATCAGTACTTGAAACATGATGTTAATTTTGTTGGTGTGCATACTGGAACACTTGGTTTTTTTACTGATTTTCAAAAGGATGAAGTTTTAGAATTAATTGAATTGATTAAAAAGAATGAATATTTTGTTACATCACGAAGTTTGTTGGAGATTAAAGTAAAGTATAATGAGGGTATAAAGACTTATTTAGCTTTAAATGAAATGCGAATAGATCATGGTTATGCAACTCAAGTGATTGATGTTTATATTAATAATGAATTGTTAGAGGTTTTTAGAGGGAATGGTTTATGTATTTCAACTCCATCTGGCTCAACTGCTTACAATAAATCAATTGGCGGTGCTGTTATTTATCCAGGAAATCCTTTGATGCAGTTAACAGAAGTAGCAGGAATTCAACATAATGCATATCGGAGTTTAGGTTCAAGTTTAATTTTAGATGCTGCCAAGGTAATAAGGCTTGAAGGAAGACATTTTGATCAAGTATATTTGGGAATAGATCATTTATCGTATTCTATCGAAAAAGTTGAATATATTGAAGTTAGAATTGCTGAAAAGAAAGTTAATTTTATAGAGTATAAGAATAAATCATTTATTCAAAGAATTAGAGGTGCTTTTATAAACGGATGAAATTTATTGTAAAGGCAAAAGATGATGGTTTATTATTAAAAGAGTTTTTGGTTAATCAAAATATAAGTAAAAAATCTCTTAAGGCAATTAAAATGATGGGAGATATTTTGGTAAATGGAGTTCATCAAACAGTTAGATATCGAATCAAAACAAATGAAGTAGTTGAGTTGATTTGGCCAGAGGAAAGGACAGAAATGTTTGCCTTTGCATATCCATTAAAAATTGTATATGAAGATGATGATTATTTGATAATTGATAAACAAGCTGGACTTCCATGTATTCCAACTAAACGTTATCCTAAAAAAACTTTAGCAAATGCACTTTTATATTATTATCAGCAAAATGATATTAATGCGACGATTCATTTAGTTAATCGATTAGATAAGGATACTCAAGGTTTGATGCTGGTTGCAAAAAATCGACAGGCACATTATCTAATATCCAAAGATATAAAACAGGTAAAAAGGGTATATCATTGTTTGGTGGAAGGTGTAATTGAAGATACAGGAGTAATTGATAAACCAATAATTAAGGATAGTAATAGTGTTAAAAGGTTAATAAATGAAAAAGGTAAAAAAGCGGTTACTTATTATCGTAGTTTAAATGTATATAATAATAATAGTTTAGTTGAGTGTATTTTAGAAACCGGAAGAACACATCAAATTAGAGTTCATTTAAGTTCACTTGGACATCCTTTGATTGGTGATACTTTATATGGTTCTAAATATCAGGTCCAGTATTATTTAGATAGTGTTGAAATAGAGTTTATTCACCCTTTTACAAATGAACATATTAAAATAAATAAAAAACGCTGTTAAGCGTTTTTTAGTATCTTTTTTTACCTTCAATAATTTTTGTTTGTTTTTCTATATCTAGAAAAATTCCCATTGCAATCATATATGAAAGTAACGATGATCCTCCATATGATAAAAAGGGTAATGTAATACCTGTAATAGGGAAGAGACCTAGAACCATACCAATATTCCAAACCTGTTGGAAAATCAGGAGACCAAAAATTCCTGCAGTAAAATATTTATCACGATTATTTTTAGATTTAAATCCAATTCTAATCAATAAAATATCAAGAATGCATATAACTAAGATCGTAAATCCTCCACCTGCAAAACCAAAACTTAAAGCAATTACAGCAAAAATAAAATCAGTTTGAGCTTCTGGTAAGTTTATTAAAGCAGTTTCCATACCATGACCCCATAGACCTGCTGTACCGTACGATAATAATGCATTAAAGAGTTGATAACCCTGATCTCCATAAGTTCCTTCAGGATCGATCCAGCCATAAAAACGTCCTAATTTATGATCACCGCCCATTAAGTTAGCGAATAGATCGTGTTCATATAAGAAAATATATACCATAACTCCAAGTACAGCAGCTATAATAATACCTCCTATAATAAACCATCCTGCTTGTATTCCAGATATAAAAATGATAAAAGCAACAGATGCTAACATAATCATTGTTACTCCAGCATCATTTTGTAAATAAACTAATATACATGGAGGCATTGAAACAGCCAAAATCTTACCAATTAATAAGCAGTCATTGTGCAAATTATGGACAAGATATTTAGTATTGTGTTTATCAACAATATCAGCCATGACGACAACTAAAATAATTTTCATAAATTCTGAGGGCTGGAGATCGAAACCAGGCAGTTTATACCAGGATGTTGCACCACCAGCGTATTTAGCCATAGGAACTATTTGAATTCCTAGTCGAGTATGTAGAAAGTGTTCTATGGCTAAGCCAACGAGCAAGATTATCAATATACTATAAATAATCCACATTGATGAATAAATACGATCATTGGATATTTTGAAAACAATAATCATTAATGTAAAGGACATTACATAAAATATTAACTGTTTTAACCAATATGTACTAGGGTTTCCCTTGGTGATTAATGGAGTTGCACTTTTTATTCCTAAACAGCTAATAAAACATAGTAATAGTAGTAAACCAATCAATGACCAGCAAATTACGGATTTTTCTTTTTCTTCCACCAAATCCCTCCTTATAAAAAAGATAGTTTTTTCTATCTTGGTATAGTATACTATAATTAAATAATAATTAATAGGGGGTATATGTTAATGAATGATTATTTATTGTATGGAATAATTGCTTTAGTAGTGATAATTATTTTAGCTTTTATCTTTTTAAAGGTGATAAAGAATAAACAGCCTAAACAAATTAAAGCTGGTGATATTCCTGTAGATATAAATATGATTATTGATGCTGTTGGTGGAAAGGTTAATCTTAAAGAGACAGTAGCATCGTCTTCTAAAGTAACGTTTTTTGTGAATAATGATAGTCTAGTTGATCTGGAAAAATTAAAGGCTTTAGGAGCTTCGGGAATTGTTCAAACAACTAATAAGGTTAGTGCAATTTTTGGGAAATACTCTAAAGAAATATCAAATATGATAAATGATGAATAAGCAGATTAAAAATATCTGCTTATTTGTTTATAGATAAGGAGCTAATTATGGATATTATAGACCGAATAAAAAGTTATGAGCCTTTGTTTGACTGGTGGCTCTTTGATGATTTGATAAGTATCTTTGATCAAGAGAGTTTAATAAAGGTTAAACATCTTTCATATGGAAATGAAAAATATGCATTTGTAAAAGTTGTTACAGTGTATGATCAGGATAATAATTTAAAATATTTAGAAAAAAGAATTCAGGATATAAAAAGTCATTTAAATCTTAATCAAGGTTATATAGAAGATGAGTTTGTAGAAGATGAGCAATACTTGATTGAAAATAATCAAGGAGAAGTAATAGGGATTGATTTATGTTTATTAATGGAAGAAGATACATATAAAGTAGATGATCTTGATGATTTAAGTGGTAAATTATTATATGAATTAGGGTTAAAGTTATTTGATAAACATGAGTATGATGAAGCATTAAGGTATTTTAAAAAAGGTGAAGTTGTAAATAATAGTGATTGTATATGTATTATTGGTTATTTGTATGAAAGAGGATTGGGAGTAGAGCGGGATTATGTTAAAGCAGCATATTATTATCAAAAGGCTACAAGTTTAAATAATATAGTTGCAAGCTGTAATTTAGCTTATTTTTATGAGTTGGGTATTGGTATAGAGCAAGATTATCAAAAAGCTTATGAACTATATTTAAAAGGAGCAGAAACAGGATTTCCAAGAGCTATTTGTAATCTTGGTTATTGTTATGAATATGGTCGAGGGGTTAAGGCAGATTTAAAACAGGCAGTAGAGTATTATCTCGAAGCTGCAAGACTAGGATATAGTGAAGCTTTGTATAGTTTAGGAACTTGTCTTGAATTTGGTGAGGGAATTGAAAAGGATATTGAAAGGGCTTTTAAATGTTATGAGGAAGCTGCGAATCAGGGACATGAACGTTCACAATATCGATTAGGGTATTGTTATGAAAATGGATTAGGAACATTACAGGACTTTGTTAAAGCATTTTATTGGTATGAACGGGCAAGTAAAAATAATTATCCACCAGCACTAGTATCTTTAGCTACTTGTTATGAGTTGGGACAAGGTACAATTGAGGATTTAAAAATGGCCCGAAGTTATTATAAAAAGGCAGCTCATTTGGGCTATGTTAGAGCGCAATTTTGGCTTGGATATTTTTATGAAACACATTTAGAGATCAAGAATGCTGCTTATCGCTGTAGTTATTGGTATCGTAAAGCTAGTAAACAAAATGATGTTCAAGCAATTGTGGCATTAGGGTATTGTTATGAAAGTGGTTTTGGAGTAAAGCGGGATTTAAAGCGAGCAGTTGAATTATATCTTAGAGCAGCGAAATTAAATTATCCTGCTGCTCAATGTAATTTGGCTTATTGTTATGAAATGGGGATTGGAACAAAACCAGATATAAAGCAGGCAATTCACTATTATTGTTTAGCTAGTAAAGCTGGTTATCCAAGAGCTATGTGTAATTTAGGTTATCTTTATGATCATGGTGAAGGTGTGAAAATTAATCATCAGAAGGCTTTTGATTTATATATGCAGGCAGCAAAAGTAAACTATGCTCCAGGCTTGTATCATGTAGGATTAGCATATGAAGAAGGTAAGGGAAATGAAGTAAATATTGATAAAGCGATTACTTTTTATAAACGAGCTGCAAATTTAAATTATGCTATGGCAATGTATAATCTAGGCTTGATTTATGAACAAAATGAGGATTACCATGATGATTTAAAAGCTATTTCATATTATGAAATGGCTATTGATCAAAATGATATTCGAGCAATGTATCGAATGGCTTTATATTTAGATGAAGGAAAAGTCATTGCAAAAGATGTTCAAAAGGCTTTTACATATTTACAGATCTCTGCCAATAAAGAATATGCTCCAGCAATGAATATGTATGGTATATATCTTGAAGATGGGATAAGTGATTATAAAGATTCTCAAGAAGCATTTAGATATTTTTTAAAAGCATCAAATCAGGGATATGTTCCAGGAATCTATAATTTAGGTCGTTGTTATTTTTATGGTATAGGTACTGATGTAAATAAGCAGGAGGCTTTTGAATTGTTTTGTAAAGCCAGTGCGATGAAGTATCGTGAAGCGTGTTTTATGGTGGGGTATATGTATTGTTATGGTGATGGTATTGAAAAGGATATCCAAAAGGCAAAAGAATATTATCAAGAATCTGCTGATCTAGGTTTCCAGGATGCTATAAAAGAATTAGAAAAGTTAAAATAAAATATAGTATTACTTTATTAAATAATAGAAAAAGTGGTAAAATAAAATTAATTAGATTTTAAGTAACAGGGAGGTTTAAATGAATTTAGTTAGTAAAGGCAAACGGTTGTTAATAGAAAATGGCTATACATTTGTGGCCTTAAAAGATGAAGAAGTTTATAGTTCCTGTTTACATGGAATCGAGCCAATCATGAGTAAAGTGATTGTTAGTAACGATTATTTTAAAGATTATGTTGTTATTGATCGTGTAATTGGGCGCTCAGTAGCAATTTTATTAATTCGTTCGGGAATTAGAGCGGTTCATGCAGTGGTTTTAAGTGAACCTGCAAAAAGATTGTTTGATGATTATCAAATAAATTATAGTTATGATGAGTTAGTACCATATATTACTAATCATAGTAGAGATGGAATATGTCTAATGGAGGCAAGTGTTCTGGAAGTTGATGATTTAGATAGTGGTTTTCAAATATTATGTCAACAAATAAAAGAGGCAATATATAAGTGAGGAAAGATAGATTATGTCATTTGAAAAGAAATTAAAAAAATATGCTGAATTAATTGTTAGAGCTGGTTTAAATGTACAAAAGAATCAAATAGTTGTTATTGATGCACCAGTTGAAAGTGTAGAATTAGTTAGATTAATTACAAAAGAGGCTTATCAAACAGGAGCAAAAGAAGTTATAGTAAAATATCATGATGAGGTAGTATCACGCTATAAATATGAGTATGTTTCTAAAGAAGAGTTTAGTAAGGTTCCAAAGTGGTTTAGTGAATTTAGAAATAGTTATGCTGAACAAAATGCAGCTTTTTTGACTATTCATAGTGATGATCCTGAAGGTTTTAAGGGAATTGATCCAGCTAAAGTTGCAATGTGGTCTAAAAGTGTTTCAACAGCTTGTAAGCCATTTTATGATAGTCTTGATTTAGGGATAAATACATGGTGTATTGTTGCTAGCAGTTCGGTAAAATGGGCTAATAAAGTATATCCTGATATGTCTGATAGTGAGGCTGTAGAAGCTTTATGGAATGCAATTTTTAAGGCTGTGAAAGTTGATGATGATTTTCTTGTCTCATGGGATGAGCACCGTAAAAGTTTTGAAGCTCGAGTAGAATATTTAAATAATTTAAATTTAAAAGAGATGGTTTATACAAATTCATTAGGAACAAATTTAACAGTTACTTTAAATGAGGGCTATTTATTTGCTGGAGGAGGTTCTTATACAACTAATGGGGTATACTTTTTTGCCAATATACCAACAGAAGAAATATTTACTAGTCCTTTTTATAAAGGTACAAATGGAATAGTATATAGTTCTTTACCACTTAATTATAATGGTAATATAATTGATGAATTTAAATTAGTGTTTGAAAATGGAAAAATAGTTGATTACGATGCTAAAACTGGTAAAGAGATTTTAAGAGAAATAATTAATATTGATGAAGGTAGTCATTATTTAGGTGAGATTGCATTAGTACCATATGACTCACCAATATCGAATATGAAAACATTATTTTATAATACTTTATTTGATGAAAATGCTTCATGTCATTTAGCGTTAGGAAAAGGATTTAGCGAGTGCCTTAAAAATGGTTTATCAATGACTAAGGAGCAATTATTAGAAAAAGGAATTAATGATTCTTTAACCCATGTGGATTTTATGATTGGGACAAGTGATTTAATGATTAAAGGAATAACTAAAGATAATCAAGAAGTTATGATATTTAAGAATGGTAATTTTGCGTTTTAGAGGGTATATCCCTCTTTTTTATAGAAAAAATAGTTTATTTATATTAAAATAAAGCAAGTGGGGTGAAAATATGTAAATCAAGGAAAATATTTGTTCTTTTAGTTTTTGTTATTATTTAAAGTAGATAAATTAGTTATTTGTTCATATGATGTAATGATAAGATTCATTATTTTTGTTATAATAGCATTTATTATTACTAAGACACCAATAAGTGTTATAACTAAAGGGAATTTGATTGACAAATTAATTATTAATAGATATTATTTAAGCTTGCAAGGAGACATTAAAATGAGTGAGTTTATCAAAGAAGTAGAGAAGAGAAGAACTTTTGCCATCATCTCCCATCCCGATGCTGGTAAAACAACATTAACAGAAAAATTCTTATTATATGGGGGAGCTATTCAACAGGCAGGAACTGTTAAAGGAAAAAAGAATAGTAAGCACGCAACTAGTGATTGGATGGAAATTGAAAAGCAAAGAGGGATTTCAGTAACATCATCGGTATTACAATTTAATTATAATGGTTTTTGTATAAATATTTTAGATACACCAGGCCATCAAGATTTCTCTGAAGATACTTACCGTACTTTAATGGCAGCTGATTGTGCAGTAATGGTGATTGATGCTAGTAAAGGGGTAGAAGAACAAACAAGAAAATTATTTAAAGTTTGTACAATGCGCAATATTCCAATTTTTACTTTTATTAATAAAATGGATCGTGAAGCTCGAGATCCATATCAATTAATGGAGGAAATTGAACAAGAATTAGGTATTGATACATGTGCTGTCAATTGGCCAATTGGTTCAGGTAAGGAGTTTAAAGGGGTTTATGAACGAAATGATAAAGAGATAATTCGTTTTATACCTGTTGATGGTGGGCGTAAAGAAGTTGACACAAAAATCATGAAATTTGATGATCCTGAACTAGTTAATGAATTAGATGATGAATTATATAATAAATTACAGGATGATATTGAATTATTAGATATAGCAGGGAATAATTTTGATTTAGAAAAAGTTCGTGAGGGGAAACTTTCACCTGTATGTTTTGGTTCAGCATTAACTAATTTTGGAATTGAACCATTTTTAAAGCACTTTTTAACAATGACTACAACTCCATTACCACGTAGTACAGGTGAAAAAATTATTGATCCATTTAGTGAGGATTTTAGTGCATTTGTTTTTAAGATTCAAGCTAATATGAATAAAGCACACCGTGATAGAATGGCTTTCTTTAGAATCTGTTCAGGTAAATTTACAAAAGGAATGGAAGTTTATCACTATCAAGGTGGTCGTAAAATTAAACTAAATCAATCAAAACAATTGATGGCTGATGAACGTCAAGAAGTTGATGAGGCATATGCAGGAGATATTATTGGTATTTTTGATCCAGGTATTTTTTCAATTGGAGATACGATCACAACTGGAAAAACAAAGTTTGCTTTTGAGGGGATACCAACATTTGCACCAGAACATTTTTCTTTAATCCGAAATAAGGATACAATGAAAAGAAAACAGTTTGTAAAAGGGGTTGAACAGATTGCTAAAGAAGGAGCAATTCAAATTTTTACAGAGCTAGGTGGAGGAATGGAAGAAATTATTGTTGGGGTAGTAGGAGTACTTCAATTTGAAGTACTTGAGCATCGTTTAAAAAATGAATATAATGTTGAAATTATTAAACAGCCACTACCTTATCAATATATTCGCTGGGTGAAAGAAGGATGCGATTTAAGTTCTTTAAATTTATCTAGTGATACTAAAAAAGTACAGGATTTAAAAGGTCAGCATTTATTACTGTTTACAAATGAGTGGGGAGTACGTTGGGCAAGTGAAAAGAATTCTGGTTTAGAATTATTAGAATTTAGTAAAAATTAGATTTATTTTAAAAGATTGTAATGAAATAGTTAAGCTAAAAAAGATAATGATTCAGTATAACTGAAACATTGTCTTTTTTAGCATGGTTAGATTATTGAAACATCATTTACATATCTTATTGTAATTCAAATATTTATATTAATGGATATTGTGGATTTGTTGTTTTTTTAAGATGATAATAGTATATAAAATTATAATATTTAATGTCAAAATGAAACTGTTTTTCAATATTAGTGAGAATATTATTTTAATAAATATAGGGAGGTATTTTAATTTTATAAAGCTGGTTATATAGTTTGATATCATATGGGTATAATAGTAATAAAAATGTTAAAAAGTAAAAAAGTTCAATTCAAAGGTATTGCTGTTAGTTTTGAATAAATAAAACTGAATGAAGTAAACTTAATTTAAAACTTATGTTGTTACAGTTTTTTAGATATAATAGTTTATTTAAAAGATTTTATAGGATTTAGAAATGATGCGAATTAATACTTTTATTTTATTTGTCGTGTTATAATGAAAATGAAAAGAGGTGATTACTATTGCAAATGTAGGGAGACGACATATTTGTCGTTGTATTAAAACAATGAATATAGTTATTGGTAAAGAGCAACGTGATTTATTTACTAAAGGACATATTTATGATTGTGTGATTAGGGATAGTGGTCATCTTCAAGTCTATTATAAGATTTATGGTAATGAATTTGATTTATCTTGTACTAAAGAGGAATTTGAAGAAAGTTTTGTCTTAATTAAAAGGAAGGGGATGAGATGATGGAGTTTAAGGATTTAGATTTGAAAGAATTTGATGATTTTTATAAAGTTATTTTGGATAATTTTCCATCAAAGGAAATTAAAGAATATAATTATATGAAAGATACTTTTATAATGGGAGCTTATAAAGTATTGATTTTAAAAGAAGATAATAGAATAAATGGTATTTTATCATATTATGATGGTGGTGAATTTACTTTTATTGATTATTTTGCTATAAATGGCAATCAAAAAGGTAAAGGACTTGGAAGTAAAATGTTGAAATATTTTTTAAAAATGATTGATAAACAAGTGATTTTAGAAGTTGAGTATCCTGAAGATGATCAAAGTAAAAGACGAATTGTTTTTTATCAAAAAAATGGTCTTGTTTTAAATGATCACTATAACTATTATGTTCCCCCAGTACGTAATTTAAAACATCCTTTATATTTTCATTTAATGTCATATCCAAAAGTAATTTCAGAAGATAACTATAAAATCTTTTATCCTAAAATTTTAAATCTTGTATATGGAGTAGATTTATAGATTTGGAATTTTTTTATAGATATGATAAAATAAATAAATGATTAGAAAGGAGATTGCTATGGCCCGTAATTTCTATATTGATAATATAAATGATATTAATAAATTAAATGAAATAAGTATATTATTAAATGGTATGGAAGAAGTATCAAGAATTAAAATAAGTAAAACAGAGATATCATTTTATTGTGAACATCCAGAAAATGTTCATGAGGTTTTAAAAGAGTGTTATCCTGAACTAGTATTGAAAGAAGAAATAAATTCACGTAAAAGAGAGTTTATAGCACCAGAAAATAAAACAGAATATATTTTTATGTTTACTAATTTAGAAACAGAAGAGGAAGCTAAAGAAATTGAGGAAGTTATTTCACGCTATTCTGCTTATGAAAATGTTAGTCTTGATTTTACCAATAAGTTATTAAAAGTTACTACAAGTCAAAAAAATATTTTAGTAAGATTGAATCGTTTAGTTGATAAGGTTAATCCTAATATAGATGTGGAACAATGGAAAAAACCATTTAAATCACAAGACTTATTTCAAGAAAAATATTTAAAGACAATGTCAAAATTAGCTATTTTATTTGTTGCACTTGCTTTAGGATTGGTAACAAGAAATGATCCTAGTATAGTTACAAATATTGCCTGGTTAGTAGCGATAATTATTTTTAATGAGACGATTTTACGACGAGCATATAGAGATTTAAAAGTTAAGCATTATATTAGTGAAAATATTACAATTAATATTGCATGTTTATTTGGTTGGGTTTATGGTGCGTATGTTGAAACATTAGTGGTTTCTTTGATTTTTCAATTAAGTGAACGTTTTCAAATGTATCTAATCAATTTAACGATGGAAAAAATAAATAATGAAATCAGTCCTGTTCAATTAGGAAGACGAGAAATTAAGAAAAATGAATATGAAATGGTATCACTTGAGGATATAGATATTGGTGATATTATTGTTATTATGCCAGGAGAAACTATTCCATTAGGAGGAAAAGTTGTTTCTGGGACAAGTGATTTAGATATGTTTGCTATTAATGGTAGTGATATTTTAGATAAGGTTAATGAAGGGTCAGAAGTACAAAGTGGTAGCGTCAATGTTAGTGAGATGCTGAAAATAGAGGTTTTATATACATATGATCATAGTGCGATGAATAAAGTTTTAGAAATTGCAATGATGGCACCAGTGAATTCATCACGAACTCATAAATTAGTAGAACTAATTTCTAAGGTTTATACAGTTGTTCTAGTTGTTGCGGGGGTTGTATGTGCAACAATAGTACCATTTATTAATATTGAAACTAATTTTAAATATGTTTATTTAGGTGCTATTTTATTGACGATTTCGGGATCTTTTGCTTATAAACAGGTTTCATCGTTTGCGATCTTATCGGGGGTTGCTAAGGCATTTTCTAAAATTATTGTAATAAAAGAAAATAGTGGTTTAGATGCTTTGAATTTATGTCATACGATAATTTATGATCGTTTTGATGGTGTAGAAGTAACTGAAGAGGAGATGGAGTTGTTTTCTAAATTATCAAGAATTAATCGAGATCTAATTATTTATAATGATGGGCCTGTTGATTTAGAAAATGATCAGTATCAGATTTATAATAATTTATCTGTAAAGAAAAAATTAGAGATTATGGAAGAAGCTAGTGTTGCTGGGCCAGTAGCTTATATTGGAGATAATTCAAAAGATATTGCTTTATTGCAAAAGGCTTATGTAGGAATTAGTAGAGGTGGTATAAAAGATAAAAAAGTTATTGAAAATAGTGATATCATGTTAATGAATTCAAATTTAAATACAGTAATGGAAACATTTATGATTTCTAAAAAACAAAAAGATGTTACGTTTGAAAATATTTTTATGAGTTTATTTATTAATGTTATTATGATGCTTGTTGCAATAAGTGGTATATTGCCATGGTGGGTAGCTTTAGTAATTTATTTGTTAGAAGTAGTAATTGTGTTATTAAATACACATCGAATCATTGATATGAAATAAAGTCGGTTGATATAAACTGACTTTTTATTAAAGGAAGAGATTATTTAAAGAGATGGGAATAATTGAGATTTATGCTGTAGATTATCTATATGGATAATTGAATAATTAAAGATTTAGAAATTGTTTTTTGGTAATAAATAAGCCATTGGAAAATGATGATAATATAAACATAGAACAATTATTAGAGGGGCAATATCGTTTATTGTTTATCATGTTTTAAAAAGAGAGGTAACAGTAATTAATGATGTTTGTTTATGGCTACTAATTTAGAGAATAATATGATTGGGTGTTAAGGGTTAGCAATGGAAGTAAAGGCGGAGAAAGTAAATGAATAAATATCTAGTAAAGAAAGATATTTTATTAATGGAGTTTTTATTAAATTTTTATAGTAAAAAAAATGTGAAAAATTTATTAAAGTATAAACAAGTAAAGGTAAATGGTAGAGTTGTAAGTCAGTTTAATTATCAGTTGAATAAGGGTGATCAAGTTATGATTGATAAGAGTGAAATTAATGAAACTGATTTGAAAATTATTTATGAAGATAAAGAATTGATTGTTATTAATAAGCCTTCTGGATTGTTAAGTGTTTCTGGAGGTGGTGAAAAAGAAAAAACAGCATATCATATGGTTTCAAAGTATTTAAAAGCAAAGAATAAAAATGCTAAGATATTTGTAGTGCATCGTTTAGATAAGGATACTTCTGGAGTGTTGATGTTTGCTAAAAATGAAGTGATAAAAATTAAACTTCAAAATAATTGGAATACAATTGTATCTAAACGAGGTTATTTAGCTATTGTTGAAGGAAAGCTAAGGAAAAAGCATGGGACAATAAAGAATTATTTAGCAGAGAGTAAAACTCAGATGGTTTATATAACTAATAATAAGGGTAAATTAGCAATTACTAATTATAAAGTATTAAAAGAATCGTCTGATAATTCATTAGTTGAAGTATTTTTGGATACGGGTCGTAAAAATCAAATTAGGGTACATATGCAATCGTTAGGACATAGCATTGTTGGAGATAAAAAATATGGTGCTGTAACTAATCCAATAAAAAGAATGGGTTTACATTGTCATATTTTTGCATTTGTTCATCCAGATACAAAAGCTAAATATGAATTTGAAGCACCAGTTCCAGAAGAATTTAATAAGATATTTAAATGAGTTAAAATATAGTAATAAATATAATAATCATACATATATTATTAATGGTGATGAAATGTTTACGATCATGGTATTATTAGGGTTTACAATGATTGGATTTTTTAAATATTTACAAATAAAAGAAGATGAATAAATTAAAAAAATGTTGACTCAAGGTAAATATAGTGATATTATGTTTAAGTAAATGAAAAGTAGTGGAAAGAAGGAGTGCCTGCTTCTCGCCTGATTGATGATGTCAATAGGCAAACGTCACTAAGATAGTTATCTTATTGTCAATGCGTGGGTACTTAGTGTGCTCACTTTTTATTTAAACTACTAAAATGGAGGTGGCTTTTATTAGCAGATTTGATAACAGAAAACCAAAACAACCAGATGAGTTAGTAAACGAAAAGATTCGTTTTAAAGAAGTCTTGGTAATTGATCAAAATGGTGATCAGTTAGGAGTGAAAACTCGCAATCAGGCAATAGATATTGCTTATAAAGAGGGACTTGATTTAGTGTGTGTTGCACCAAATGCAAAACCGCCAGTATGTCGAATTATGGACTTTGGTAAGTATCGTTTTGAGCAACAAAAGAAAGCTAAAGAAATGAAACGAAATTCTAAAGTTGTTGCATTAAAAGAAACGCAATTATCTGTAACTATTGATGTTCATGATAAAAATGTTAAATTGAAGAGAACATTAAAATGGTTAGAAGAAGGTAATAAGGTTAAAGTAGCTATTAGATTTAGAGGACGTCAATTAGCTCATATGGATCTTGGTAAAAAAGTTATTGATGACTTCGTGGCTGAATGTGCTGAAGTTGGACAAATTGAAAAACCAGCTAAGCTTGAAGGTAGAACTTTAACTGCAATAATTGCACCAAAGAAAAAATAATTTAGGAGGAATATATTATGCCAAAAATGAAATCACATAGTGGTCTTAAGAAACGTTTAAAAAGAACAGGTAGTGGTAAATTAAAACGTAGTCACGCTTACGTATCACACTTATCTCATAACAAAACTCATAAACAAAAGAAACATTTAGCTAAAGCAACTTTAGTACATGCTTCTGATTATAAGAGAATTAAGTCAAGATTATGTAAATAGTTTTAAATAGGAGGAATATATAAATGGCAAGAGTAAAAGGTGGATTTACTACAAGACGTAGAAGAAAAAAAGTATTAAAATTAGCCAAAGGTTACTTTGGAGCTAAACATAGATTATATAAAACTGCTCATGAACAAGTTATGCATTCATTAGCTTATTCATATAGAGATAGAAGACAAGTTAAAAGAGATATGAGAAAATTATGGATTGCTCGTATTAATGCAGCTGCAAGATTAAATGATATTTCATACTCTAAATTAATGCACGGATTAAAATTAGCTAATGTGGAAATTAATCGTAAAATGTTATCAGAAGTTGCGATTTGTGATCCAAAAGGATTTACTGAAATTGTAAATACTGCTAAAAAAGCATTGGAAGCATAATCATTAGACTGTTGGTTTGTATGTAAAATCAGCAGTCTTTTTTATGTTGTTTTAAATTTTTAGTATTGGCTATGTTATAATAGATTTATATTATATTGTTTTGGAGCTAACTATATAAAAATCAAGTAATTTTTATGAAAAAGTTTGAAAATATTAAAATTGTTGATTTTATGAGTTAACTTGTATAGAACTTTGAAAATTGAATATTTGTATGTGATTTTGGGCATGACAAAAACAACTTTTAAAAAGGCATTTTTAAAAATTTGTATATTTGTTTAGTTATCTTAAAAGTGCAGGATCAAACTTTTGATTAGTGCTTAATAGATGATAAATGATTCTAAGTAGTTTTCTTACACAATGACCTTGAGCACAACGATGTCCTTTACCTTGAGAAATCTTTAATTCATAATATTGTTTAAATATAGGATTATGATTGATTACAGGCAATATGATTTGATATAAGGTCTTTCTTAGATATTTTGATCCTTTCTTAGTGATAGAGGTATGTTGTGCAGTAAATTGACTGGATTCATAGTGTAGAGGTGCTACTCCTGCAAATTTTATGATCTGAGAAGGCTTTTTATAGTTGCTTATATCTCCTAATTCGGCTAAAATAGAAGTACCAGAGAAATGAGAAATTCCTGGTATGGATAGGATAGGAGAGTTGTTTTTCACGGAGAACTCTTCTATTTTTTTATCTGTCTCAGCAATTTGCTTATTGATAAGTTCTATTTGATTGACCAAGTGCTTGATTTGAATAATCTCAGCTGTAGAAGAAATACCAATAGAAGATTTAGCACATTCTTTTAACTGTTCAGGTGTTAAAGCGATGCGTTTTCCTCTGCCGTTGATATCAAAACATTTGCGAATGGTTCTGATATCTGTATTAGCGATATCTTCAGCACTGCCAAATGTTTTGAGAAGATTCATATAGACAGTGCCATATTTAGATTTGAATAATCTGTTAAACTCAGGGAATACGATATCAATACATTTCTGTAGGCGATTTGTATAAACATTAAGTTCTTCCTTTAGATTATGATGATGTCTGGTCAATTGTTTTTGTTCATAAAAATCGAAGCTGTTGACTTTCGTAATGCGATATTGTTTCTTGCGTTCAGGAGTATCAAGAACATCGCAAATGGTTAAAGTATCGAGCTTATCATTTTTGGTAATCCCACCTTGCATTTTACGAGTAAAATCAGTGGTCTTAGGGTTAATCAAAGCAACAGTAAAAGCATTACTTAAAAGAAACTTTAATAAAGCAAAATGATAATGCCCAGTATCCTCCATACCTATTAAAATAGAGTTTTTAGAAAATGGTTTAAGTTTATTGATAAGAAAGTCAAAGCCTTCTTTATTATTAGAAAAAGAAACAGGGTCGACTAAAAGTTCACCAGTATCTTTATCCATGACACAAAAGAAGTGATTATTCTTACCGATATCAATACCAACTAAATAATTCATAAAACAGTATCCTTTCTTTATGTAGATAATGTGAAAATGGTATCCACAACGTTTAGACCACAAAACCTGGTTCAAAATAGGAATTCAAGACTCATCTAACTCATCATTGTTTAGGAATAAGGTGTGGTAAGAACCTCCAAAAAGTAGTCAAGCCACAGGGAGAAAAATACAAATCCACATTCACAATATTCAATTTTACAGTAAATTTAAACAGTCATCGACCACGGATAAATAAGGTTGATAGAAAGGAAAAAGTATACTATAAATGACTAATTAAATGAGTCATTTATAATATACCAGGGATAAAGATGAAAAGGGTGGAAATGAAAATTGATTTTAAAAGTAGTGTAGAAGAAGTTTTTAAAATAGTGAGTAATATGGATGATTGTTCTTGGCGAAGTGATTTATCAAAAGTGAAAAAAGTTGATAATCACACATATCTTGAGTATGATCGTAAACATCATGTTACTAATATTAATATAACTAACTGTCGAAAAAATATTCAATTTGAATATGATATTCAAAATAATAATTATACAGGGCATTGGAGTGGACAGTTTGCACCATTAAAAAATGGAGGGTGTCGAATGTATTTGGTATTTTATTTTGAACCATGTTCTATACTAGGTAATTTTATAAATGTTGATAAATTTGAAGAGCGCTATATAGAAGATTTAAGGAAAAAATTACGTGAGTATGAATAATAGAAAATTATTTGAATCATTTTAAAATGATTCTTTTTTATATGAAGTATCAAAAGGATTACATGGTAAAAGAGTATTGGTATTATAAAAAGTAGTTTTTCTATTTTTAGTATCGAAAATGCAGTAAGTTGGTGACTTATAATGACCTCGAGGATAGCAGATACTGCCAGGATTAATCATAGTTATTTTGTTGTTAATCTTATAGTAGGGACGGTGGGTATGTCCAAAACAAATGATATCAGCATTTTTATTTTTACCTGTCTTATATAGGTAATTAAGATTAGAATCAACATTATAGTGGTGACCATGAGTGATAAAGAATTTAAGATTATCAATTGTAATAAATAAGTCTTCATGAATGTTTTTATTAAAGTCATTATTACCTTTGGCTAAATAAAAATTATTTAAATTAATTTTTTCATATGACATATAAATATCTCCACAATGTATATAATAATCAACTTGATTATGTTTAAGTAAAGCTAATAGATTATCTTTTGAAATAATATGTGAATCAGACAAGATCATTACTCTCATTAATAACATCTCCTTTAGTAATATAATTTTAACATTATAATATTAAAATTTATATACAAATAATATTAGCTTAAAATATGGTCTTCTTTAATCATAGTTTTTTTCATGATATAATTATTAATGTCTAAAGAAAGGTAGTGACAGAAATGAATGATTTCATTGTTTTTGATAATGTAAAAAAAACATATAAGATAGGTGATATAGAAATTAATGCTTCTGATGGGGTGGATTTTAAAATTGATAAAGGTGAATTTGTTGTTATTGTAGGACCATCTGGTGCGGGGAAAACAACGATTTTAAATTTGTTAGGCGGCATGGATAAAGCAACAAGTGGTAAAATTTTAGTTGATGGTAAAGATGTTGCTAAATATGGAGAAAAAGAGCTAACACAATATAGAAGAGATGATATTGGATTTGTATTTCAATTTTATAACCTTGTTCAAAATCTAACAGCATTAGAAAATGTTGAATTAGCAACACAGATTTCTAAAAATCCCCTAGATGTAAAAATGGTCTTAAATCGTGTAGGGCTTGAAAAAAGAATGAATAATTTTCCAGCACAATTATCTGGTGGTGAACAACAGCGGGTTGCGATTGCTAGAGCAATAGCTAAGAATCCAAAACTATTGTTATGTGATGAACCAACAGGCGCATTAGATTATCAAACTGGTAAAGCAATTTTAGCATTGTTAAGAGAAATGTGTGACAAATATGAAATGACAGTAATTGTAATTACTCATAATAGCGCTTTAGCACCAATGGCAGATCGTGTCATTCATTTGAAAAATGGGCAAGTGGCATCAATGAGTATGAATAAGAATCCTAAAGCAATAGCGGAAATCGAGTGGTAATATGAAAAAAAAGGCATATGTAAAGAATCAAGTTCAAATAATTCGTAAAACAAAAGCTAGATTTTTATCTATTTTTTGTATTGTTTTTTTAGGTGCTGCTTTTTTTGCAGGATTACGTCATACTTCATCAATAATGGAAATAACGATGAATGATTATTTAAACAAGTATAAATATAATGATCTTAACTATATAGCTACTTTAGGATTTGACTTTGATGTTATTGATAAAGTTAAAGAAATTGAAGAAGTTGAAGTGGTGGAATGTGGAAATCGTTTTGATGCTTTGGTAAATTTTAGAGATAGTAGCAAAGGAGTTACTGTATATACTAATAAAAATTTTAATAATAAGGTTAATAGATTGGAAATAGTAAATGGAAAGTTACCAGTAAAGGAAGATGAGTGTGCTGTTGATTATAACTTTTCGAAAAGAAATAAGGTGGGGATTAGTGATAAGATTGTTTTAAGTAATAATAATGGTATTAAAGAATTTATTGTAACAGGATTAGTTAATGATTCCCGGTATTTTAGTACTATTGAACGAGGAACAAATACATTAGGTGATGGAACAAATGATGGTTTTGTTGAAATATTATCAGATGGTAATGAAGATTTAGCATTACCACAAGAATTATATGATTTACAAGATGGTATAGTTGTTAATGAACTAAGAATATCCTTAAAAAATCCTAATAAATATAGTGTATTTAGTGATGAGTATCTAGATTATGTGAAGAAAGTTAATAAACAGATCAAAAAGCTTTTAACTGATGAAATTGATAGAACTAATAAAAAACTAGTTGATAATGCTAATAAAGAAATTAATCAGGGAGAGAAAGATTTATTAGCAGGTGAATCTGAATACAATGAGGGATTAATACAATATCAAAATGGTTTTCAACAGTATCAGGAAGGTTTGAAGCAATATGATCTAGGGTACCAAGGGTATCAAAATGGTCTGATTAAATATAATGAAGGTAAGTTACAATATGAACAAGGATGGCAAGCTTATCTTGATGGTAAGACACAATTTGATCAAGGGGTGAATGAATGGCAAGAAGGACTTGAGCAATACAATCAATTGTTAATTAAATATCAGCAATTAAATCAAATATATGAAGAAAAACAAAAAGAATATAATGAATATATAGAAGCAGGAATTCCTGAAGAATCTCTAACAGAATTAAAAGTTTTTTTAGATCAAACAAAAGATAATTTAGTAATTTTACAAACAACATATACGAATTTAAAAGAAAAATTAGATCAAAGTAAAAATGAATTAGATACTAAAGGAATATTATTAGATCAAACAAAAGTTAAATTGGAAAAAAGTAAAAAAGATTTAGATGAATCTAAAATACAACTTGATAATACAGAGATAACTTTAAAAAAATCAAAACAACAGTTAGATGATTCCAAAATATTATTAGATCAAACTAAATTAGATTTAGATAATGCCAAAATTAAACTAGATGAAGCAAAGTCACAATTAGATAATGGTCGTGACGATCTTAAAGATATTCCCAAAGGTAAATTGGTGTCATTGACTAGAGAAGAAAATGCTAGTGTATTAAGCTATATTTCAACATGTGAATCAATGGAAGCTTTAGCAGTGGTATTCCCATTAATTTTCTTTCTAGTAGCAGCTTTAGTAAGTCTTACAACAATGACTAGAATGGTAGAAGAACAACGAGTTCAAAGTGGAACATTTAGAGCTTTAGGTTATGATAAAAAGGATGTTATAAATCAATATCTTATTTATGCTTTTTTAGCAACCTTTTTCGCAAGTGTTTTAGGAATTATCTTAGGAGTGTATTTTTTTCCGGGAATTATTTATTTCTTATATAATAAAATGTTATTTACTGTTGGAGCAGATATTAATACAACTTTTGATGGTTTTATATGTATTCAAACATTTGTTATTTCTGTTGCAATTACTATGTTTGTTACTTATTTAGTAGTATATCAGGAATTAAATGAAACACCTTCAAACTTGCTTAGACCTAAACCGCCAAAAATGGGTAAACGAATAATTTTAGAAAGAATTACTTTTATTTGGAAAAGATTATCTTTTAATCAAAAGGTTACAATGAGAAATATTTTTAGATATAAGAAACGTTTTTTTATGTCAGTTATTGGAATTGCAGGATGTACAGCATTGATTGTTGTTGGTTTTGGAATTAAAAATTCTGTTTCAACTTTAGCTGATAAACAATATGGCGAAATATGGACATATGATGGGGTTGCTGCTTTTGATAAAAATTTAAGCCAAGAGGAATTAAAATTGGAACAGCAAAAGTTTAATCAACTTGATAATATTAAAGAAAGTGAAAGTTTTTATCGAAAAACAATTAGTATATATGGCAATAAGGAACATTATGGAACATTAGAAGTGTTTGAAAATAATCAGGAGTTAAGCAAATATATAAAGCTTGAAGATTATCATGATCATAAAAAATTAAAACTGGAAAATGATGGTGTAATAATTTCGGCTAAGCTTTCAGAATTATTAAAGGTGAAAGTAGGAGATAAGATTAAAATTAAAATAGATAATGAAGATTATCAAGTTAAAGTCAGTGGTGTAATGTATTTGCATTTTCAACATCATATTTATATGAGTGAGAATTTTTATCATGATTTAACTAATAATCAGCTTTTGAAAAACTATTCTTATTTTAATTTAGTTGATAGTAGTAATCAAAAAGATATAAGTAAATACTGCAACCAAAATGATAAAATTAACTCAGTAAATTTTATTCAAGGAATTTCTAAAGATTTTAGAGATCAAATGGGAAGTATTGATAGTGTGGTAGTTATTTTGATTACTTGTGCAGGGGCATTGGCTTTTATTGTTCTTTATAATTTAACGAATATTAATATTCAGGAGCGTAAAAGTGAAATTGCAACTATTAAAGTATTAGGTTTTTATTCAAGGGAAGTTTATGATTATGTATTTAGAGAAAATCAGATTTTAGGATTGATTGGAGCTTTTGCAGGACTAGGAATAGGAAAATTACTTCATATGTTTATTATTGCTACTGTTGAAGTTGAAGTGGCTATGTTTGTACGAAGTGTTAATTTGATGAGTTATGTTTATGCTATTGTTATAACGATATTATTTACATCGTTTATTAACTTGATAATGAGAAAAGTATTAAATAATATTGATATGGTGGAATCTTTAAAAAGTATAGAATAACTAGATATATTTATGGATATAGTAATTTAAATTTAGTACTAAGTAAAATCTTAAGGAAATCTAAAGAAAGTTTAAAAAAATTTTTCTTCTAAAAGCTAAGCTAGGCTTAGGATACGAGAAAGTGACAAAAATGAAACAGCTTTCATAGGTGGATTTTTGGAATAAATAGTAATATAATTATAGATGGATATATTATTGAAAGGAGGTAACGAATGGATATAAATATTAAGACTAAGCTTAAAAACGTGTTTAATGAATATATTATTAACCGTAAAGCAATGTTCATTCCAATTGCAGCTGTTGCAAGTTTTATGCTTGTTGGATATGCTGCAACTGATAAAGAAAAACCTGAAATTAAGTCTAAACAAATTGAAATTCCTTTTGGAGAAAAATTTGATTTAGCTAGTATTGATATTACTGACAATAAAGATAGCCGAGAATTGATTGATGTTAGTGCTGATACTTCTTCATTAAATGTAAATCAATTGGGAACATATGATGTAGAAGTTGTTGCTATTGATCAAGGTGCTAATGAAGCAAGAAAGAAAATTAAGGTTACTGTTGTTGACAATGAGAAACCTAAATTTGAAATGCTTGGAACAAGCAGAGGGTATACTATTGATGTACCTGTAAAAGGTAGTGCTGATTTTTCAAGTTATCTAAAAGCTACTGATAATGTTGATGGTGATGTAACACCATTTATTGAAGCAAGTACTGTTTTAAATACAGAGGTGCCAAGTCTCCAGGATATAACTTTGAAAGTTGCTGATAGTTCTGGAAATGAAGCTGTTGAAACATTTACTTTTGCAGTAAGTGATTTAGAAGCACCAGTTATTAATTTATTGCATGGAGAAAATGTTACAGTCGATTATGGTAGTGTATTTGATTTAAATAATTATGTAAATGTTATTGATAATTTAGATGGTGTATTAATACCAAATGTTGAAGGAACTGTTGATACTTTAAAAATGGATGAAGTGCAGTCTTTGAAATTATCAGTACAAGATAGTTCTGGAAATATTACAGAAAGTAAATTGAATGTTGTGGTAAAAGATTTAAGTGCACCAGTTATTACATTAAGTGAATCAACAATTACTATTAATGCTGGTGATACAGTAGATTTTAGTTCTTATCTTGTATCTGCAGTTGATAACAAAGATGGAGATGTAAAAGCTAAGGTTGAGATTTCTGCACCAAAAACTGATAAAGCAGGTAGCAAAACTGCAACATATACTGTAAAAGATGAAGCTGGTAATGTAGGTAGTGTTTCTTTGGCTGTAAAAATTAATAAAGTATATGCTGGTTTAGCACCAGAAAATGATTATGGAAATGCTGTTTTATCTGCTGCTTATTCCAAATTGGGGGCTCCTTATAAGTGGGGAGCTGAAGGACCTAATGCATTTGACTGTTCTGGTTTTGTCAAATGGTGTTATGCAAAAGTAGGAGTTTCTTTACCACATTCATCATCAGGACAAAAGAATGCTGGGACACAGATTAGTGTTTCTGCAGCTCAGCCAGGTGATATTTTATGGAAGTCTGGACATGTTGGAATCTATATTGGTGGTGGAAAGTATATTCATGCTCCTCAAACGGGGGATGTGGTTAAAATTTCATCTGTTTCAGGTTCAGGTTTTGTTTGTGCGGTAAGAGTAAAATAAACAATTGAATATAAAAATAACTTAAGGAATCTTATTTGATTCCTTTTTTAATTGATTATTAATGGTTTGTTAATTAAAAATATAATATATGTAGGTTTTTTCTTTTATTTGTTTTATAATTAATACATAAAAAATAGAAAGTATTGGTGATAATATGTATGTTGCAACAAGTAAACAAATGAAAGCGTATGATGAAGCTTTATTAAAAGCGGGGTACTCTATTGAAGAATTAGTAGATAAAGCTAGTAATGCAATTTTACCGCATTGTAAAGACTATAATAATATTGTAATTGTTTGTGGACCAGGAAATAATGGTGCTGATGGATTAAGTTTAGGAATAAAATTACATTTAAGAGCAAGAAATGTCAAGCTGTATTGTTTTGGGAATCCTGATAAATTATCTAGAGCAAATAATTATTATATTGATCAGGCTCAGGAAATGGAGGTGCCTATTACTTTTATGGATGAAGAAGATATTCCTTTATTCATAAGAGATGCTAGAAAAGCAGATGTAGTTGTAGATGCAATGTTTGGTTTTGGTTTGAATAGTGGTGTTAGGGGAATTGCAAAGAGATTAGTTAATGAAATTAATGGTTTATATGATATTAATATCATTGCTATAGATATACCTACAGGGTTAGATCCTAATACTGGAATTCCTTATGGTGAAGTTGTTTGTGCCAATAAAACAGTGACACTTACTGCTATAAAACAAGCGTTTTTAAATGAAGAATGTCATATGTATACAGGAGAAATTGCGATAGAATTATTAGATGTAAAAGATTTACGCCATGAATTAGGGTTGGCTAAATTAGTTAGTCCTTCATGGGTTAAGCATCATTTAAAGTCTCGTAGTTATTATGGACATAAGGGAGTTTATGGAAAGGTTCTTCATATCACTGGTTGTGATTACTATCGTGGTGCTTCACTGTTGGCCTCTAGAGCAGCTGTATATAGTGGTAGTGGAATAGTTTGTGTATGTTCAAGTGAAAAGGTTATTGATGCTTTATCAACAGCTATTCCTGAATGTACTTCTTTGCTTAGAGGAAATAGTTTGGATTTAAATGTATATGAAAATCGTGATGCAATATTAATAGGTTCTGGATTAGGTTTAAATGAACAAAGTGAACGATATGTTATTGATACAATAAAGAATACTAAATGTCCTTTGGTTATTGATGGTGATGGCTTGACGATTGTATCTAATCATTTAGATTTATTAAAAATATGTTCAATGCCAGTTATTTTAACCCCACATTATGGTGAGTTTAAAAGATTATGCTCTTGTAATGATGAATTAGAAATGGTTGAAAAAGTTCATCGTTTTGCACTAGAGTATGGAGTTATTGTGGTTTTAAAAGGTCCAAATACTATTATTACGGATGGTAAAGAAATATATCGAAATATTACAGCTAATAAAGCTATGGCTACAGCAGGGATGGGAGATGTATTAGCGGGGATGATTTCAAGTTTTGTAGGACAAGGCTACTTACCTAAAGATGCAGCTATTTTAGGTACTTATTTACATGGCAGCTGTGGTGATGTTATTGGTGATAATTCATATACAGTAATTCCAAGTAAACTAATTAATTTGATTCCTAAAGTTATGCATGAAATTGTTAAAGAAAAGAAAGGCTAGTCAGCCTTTCTTTTAATTATAGTAATATTTCTTCCACTGTCTTTATGTTTGCGGTAACTATAAAATAAATCATCATTTTCAACAGTACAGTAGGGGGATACTGTAATATTATTTTCTAATAATCCAAGATTTAATAACATTTGTTTGTTTAAACCTTTATTATCTAGAAGATAATGTGTTTCATCTGTTTTTTTATAAAATGGAGTTGCATCAAAATCCATTTCTTTTACTAAGTCAATGACATTATCCATTACTTCAAGACAATTTTGGCATATGCAAGGACCGATATATGCCAGTATTGTTGATGGATTACAGTGTTCTTTTTCGATTAAATGTTTTGTGACTTTAGAGATAATTTGTTTTGTTGTTCCTAGCCATCCTGAATGTATAGCTGCGATAATATTAGTTTCTGGTGAATAGAGTAAAATAGGAGTGCAATCAGCATGAAATGATAATAAAAATAAATCAGCATCTTTAGTATAAAGAGCATCTGTGTCAATAATGGCATCATCTTTACAATACATTCCAGAGCCTCCATCTTTAAGACTAACTTCTCTAAAATTGGTTGAATGAATCTGATGGGGGGCAATCATGTGATCTAAATCAGTGTTTAATATTTTAGCTAGTTGCTTACGATTATTTAAAACTAATTCTTTATTTTTGTTATTATATGACATATCACCTAATTTTTTAGTTATAGTATAGGCTTCGATGTTTTCAACAGTATCCCACTTTATAAATTTCATATTTTTTTCCTTTCTGTGTGATTGGTAGTGTCAAAAAACAGTTAGTTTTTTATATGTCTTTTTCACTGTAAAACCTCATTCTACCTTGGTTTTTTATATATCCTGATCAATTTCCCCTGAAATTAATCTATAAACTTAACCCTTTTTCTCTATACAAAAAAGGTAACTACATCCTATAATGAAGTCACCACAACAATCACAAAGGAGTGTAATTACCATGGTTATGATTATATCATTTATTGTTTCTTTATTAAATATCTTTAGAAAACTTTTATATAAATTTGAATGCTTTCTTCTTAGTTTCCTTCCTAACGACCCTATTTCCAATCCAGTTAGCGATGCCT
>NZ_FOIN01000041.1 GCF_900102365.1 Thomasclavelia cocleata
GTTTACAATCGGAAGAAACAACTGGCTGTTCATGAATACAGTAAAGGGTGCAGATTCCAGTTCTTATATCTACAGCCTTGTTGAGTCAGCAAAACTAAATAATCTAAAACCGTATGATTACTTTAATTATATTTTAAGCATCTTACCTGGTAAGGACATGAATGACGAAAAATTATTAGAATCAGTAATGCCGTGGGCAGAACTACCAAAAGAATTATATAATCCTAAGAAATCATAGAAATATGATCTTTTAGTGCTCAATAACTATTACACCATTATTATAAACTAAATAATGGTGTTTTTAAGGTGTATGTTATTTGACGCTTACTCAGCATATGACACATAGAAAAATAATTGCTATCGCAAATCAAAGAGGAGGTGTTGGTAAAACAACAACATCTATAAATTTAGCAAGTGCGTTAAACTTGAAACGAAAAAAAGTATTACTTGTAGATTTTGACCCTCAAGGTGATTCTGGAAAAGCACTTGGGTATAATACCAATGAGTTAAATAAAACTATAGCAAATATGATGCTTGAAGTAATTGTAAATGATCAGTGTAATTATGATGATATACTTCATCATAAAGAAGGATTTGATTTTATTCCTACCAATAATCGTCTAGCTACAATCGAATTAACTTTGGCAAATTTAGAGGATAAGGAAACAGTCTTAAAAGATGTTATTACACCGTTAAAAAATCAAAGTGTGATTATTCCTACTCAATCGGAATATTTATCTACTGCGGGAACAAAAGATTTAGTATCATCCATTTTAAAAACTAAAAAAGATATTAACCCTCAATTAGAAGTGTAAAAACAATGATACGTATCACCTTTCACTTTTCTATACACTTGGAATAGACAAAGACTGTCGATATCATATTGATGAGTTATATAATAAAAAAGATGATTCCATTATCATTAATGGACTAAATCAACCATGGCAAACCAGCGGTTCTGATCTAACAACAAGATTAGCCTTTAATTTATGGAACGGCTATGCACAAGATGGCTATGAAAATGAAAGTACACCTTCAGAATTGTTCGCTTGTGAATATGCTCCATATTTTTTTGAAGCAGTTAAAATCAGATATCCTGAATACTGTAAAGAACAGCCTTATCGAAAAAATACAGGTAAAGAAAGATGAGCAAATCAATTAAAACGAGAGATATCATCAAAGATGTTAAATCAATTGATAAGGTTCTAATTGCTGGGGAATGTATTCGTGATATATCTGCAAAAACAAAAGATAAAATTGAAGAAAATACACAATCTCAACACGCTGGTCCTCATGATTATGCTATTAGTAAAGTCAATGAAAATGCTGATCACTTTATTAATAAGGCTGGTATAGAAACAAAGATCCAAACTCAAAAAGGATACAGGCTTGTTAAAGAAAGAAGAAAACGTAAAAAAGCCTATATAGATAATAAAACAAATGAGTCTTCTAATAAAATAAAGACAAAAGAACATGCTCAAAAAAATATCAAAACTTCAGACAGTAAAACAAAAAAAGATATCAAAGCATCTAAATCAAATATCAAGAATACAAAGAGCAGTGGCATAGCAATCAAAAATACTTCTAAAACAACCATCAAAACTTCTCAACAATTAGCTAAGCAGTCAGCAATTAAATCTACTCAAGTATCAAAGGAATCTTGTCATATAGTAAAAACAATAGGTCGTAAATCATGGGCAGTATCAAAAAAGGGAGTTGGTGCTGTTAAAAGAATAATTGATACAACAAGGACAGCACTTGCTTTTCTTTGTTCAGTTGGCTGAATTGCAATTCTTATTATATTACTGATTGCCCTGATTGGTGGAATCTTTATGACTGGAAGTTCCAGTACAGGCAGTGGTAATCAGTTATCACCGGAAGTTATTGAATATATTCCAGTCATTCAAAAGTATGCAGATGAGTATGAAATACCTCATTTTGTTAATGCGTTACAGGCAATCATGATGTAGGAAAGCGGTGGTAAAGGAAGTGATCCAATGCAGTCCTCAGAGTGTTCTTTTAATACAAGATTTCCAAATACACTAAATGCTATTACCGAGCCAGAGTATTCAATTCAAGTAGGTGTTCAAAACTTTGCAGACTGTCTGAAAAGAGCAAACTGTACTGATCCACTAGATATTCCTCTATTAAGTCTAGCAATGCAAGGATATAATTTTGGTAATGGTTATATTGAATGGGCAATAAAAAACTTTGGAGCTTATTCACAAGGAAATGCTAAAATGTTTGTAGATGAACAAGCACGTGTGAGCATGGCTGGAACAGTTATGGAGATCCTGAGTATGTTCCACATGTTATGAGGTATTATCAATTTGTGAGTTTAGGAACAAGTAATAGCAAATTAGTCAATGTTGCATTATCGCAAGTAGGAAATCAAGGTGGAATTCCTTACTGGAGTTGGTATGGTTATAGTAGTCGAGTTGAATGGTGCGCCTGTTTCATATCTTGGTGTGCGTATCAATCAGGAGATTTAGATATATCCATTCCAAAATTTTCAGTAGTTAAAGATGGTATTCAATATTATCAAGATAAAGGGCAATGGAAAGATAAAAATCACATACCTAAAACTGGTGATTTAATTTTCTTTGACTGGCAACAGGATGGTATATCTGATCACGTAGGAATTATTGAGAGGGTAGAAAATAATATTATTTACACTATTGAAGGTAATTCCAGTAATCAAGTTAAAAGAAATAACTATCTTTTAAAAAGTAAAGTTATTTTTGGATATAGTCAGATTAATTAAAGTAATCAAAAGTTAAAAAATTAGGATTGCATATTTTTGGATAAGAAATAAAAAATATTTAACTGATAATAAAATGATACAAACAAAAATTTGGTGTAAAAATTAAATAGAAAGAAAATACTTATTTCTTTCTATTTAGCTTTACTATCATATTAATGTATTTTTGATGTTTGTTAATTTTGAGGAGTACTATAAAATATCGTCTTTTCGTATCCAGCAATCATTTTCATTAATTAGATAAGGATTTTTTTTATTATTTAGAATTTTGGTTATTTTACCATGACCATAAAGAGGTTTTAATGGATTGTCTGAATCACTAGATATATAACATTTATTAAATGAAACTTCAGTACCTATAGTGATACTTCTTTCAACATTTGGTATAATTGGATTAATAATTTTACAATAATCCTTAAATGAGTAGTTTAAATCTACTGGACCATTTATCCCATCGACTTTTCCTTTATCACTGTATTGCCATATTCCACATACAATATCGCATTTTTCTTTATTCCATTGGGCAATCCATTTATCGTATGGTTTTAAAATATCATGATTTAGTTTATTAAGATACCAATCTTTATTACAATAATACATTGCATAGTAATTATTTTTTTCAATAGTATCACAAAAAAATTTAATTATATTTGAAAGTTGGTTTTTGGAAAGATTTCCTTGATTTTTATTATCCTCAACATCAATAGAAATTGGATAATTTATTTTATATGCTTTTGCAAGTGTTATACAAAATTCAGCTTCTTCTATTGCTTCATCAGTAGTTTTAGCAGTTGAATATATGTATAATCCAACAGGAATGTTTAGACGATTTGCTTCTTTTATATTATTCTTAAATTTTTCATCCGTAAATATTTTTCTATTATTAATTCCGCGATATGCACATCTAATAATAATAAAATCAACATTATTTTTTAAGTTTTCAAAGTCAATATTGCCATTATGCTTTGAAATATCTACACCTTTTAACATGATTATCTATTGATCCTCCTTTAATAAATTTTCTAAAATAGTTATGATTTTTTTAATTGCAGTATTTTTTTTTAATCCAATTATTGCTAAATTTTCATTTATACTGATGATTTCATTTATCAGATATCCAATTGTAATCATATTTTTACATATATCTAAACTAAAATTTATATCGATTTCATATCCAATCCATACCATAATCAAAATACTAACCTTTTTCATAATTCCTAAATATCCTGCTTTTGAGTTTAGAGAACCATCAGGGGAATTATTTGATTTTTTTAGAAAATAAGCTATGTATACACCCATAATATAATCAATAATTATTGTACTTGTTAAAAAAATAACTAAATCATCCTTACTGATAAAAACATTAAATAAAATTAATAAGAATACTAAAATTAAGCAGACTTTAAATAATTTTTTTTTCATATTTTCCTCCATACTTGAGGTTAATCATCATGAAATTTAAGAAAAGTTAGTTTTTGAATTTTTAAATTTATATCCCTTAAAATAATATTTATTTTATTTCTTAAACCACTTTCAGAATAATACATTGAATAAGCTACATATTCTAATCCTTTATTATTTTTTAACATGAGGCAATTTACAATAATATTTTTATTACTTTTATCTTTAAAAAAATTTTCTACAAAAATTAGGTTCAATAATTGTAAGGATTGTTCTTTTAAATCATTATTTTTTAAATATATGTCTTTCCAATAAGGATAAAGCATAATATATGATTTTATAATTTCAATGTTATTTTTTTCAGAGCTCGGTATTTTATAAAATCCCATTTTCTTTAGCCTCCTTTAAAACTTTATTAATTAACTTATCATAAGTGTAATAATATTTTCTCCTTTTTTTTATTCCAAGCTTTGAAAGTTTCTCATCTAAAGATAAATCACTATTGAAATATGTTGTTAAAAATTTTAACTCATCATCATTAAAAATATTTAACATACTTTTCAAAAATTTGAAATTTTCCTTATTGATGTAATAAAAATAGTTCTTTTCATTTAATTCAATATCTTGTTCAAAAAATGTTTTTAATTGTATTGCAAATTTAACCTGTAATTCAACATATTTTAATTTATTCATAATTTCTTACCTCGTTTTTATTTTAATAGATTGTGTGACTGGACTTTCGCAACCATTTATTAAAAAAACTGAGCTCAATTTATCAGCTCAGTCTTATTAAAAATTGGTATTTAAATTATTAAATTTATTTATCCCTCCCTTTTTTAATAATCATTTTAAAATTATTACAATAGTTTAGTAACTTACAAAGCTATATACTATTGGCTGCAAAAGATTTTTAAATTTAAGTATAATAAAGCTCTGTCAGAAAAATTTTACGACAGTAAAAGTAAGAAAAAATAAAATGTGATTTTCTGCGTTTATATGTGAAAAATTGTATATTTTTGTTAGGAATTAGACTATATTTTTAGATAACTATTTATGAAATTGTAATCGTTTGGAAATAACAGGTAAATTAAAATTTATTGATTTTATTTCAAATATTAACGATTTAGTATTTTATAAATTTAGATTTGTTAAGGCAAAATAATTGTGAAAAATATATAGTCAACTGATTTTATTGACAGGTATATAAAAATTTAAAAGTTATGAATTAAAGAATAAACTATTAAAATACATTCAATATTTAATAGTAGCGAAAGTTCAATTTTATAGTTGTTATGATATATGTGTAGTCAAAACCGGTTTATACTACAAAATATATTATACAAGGAGAAATTAAAATGGATGCAATGGTTTTAGCAACACAAAAATGGCTTAATTCAACATATGGAAATGATAAAAGATTTAATCGTATTACAGAGGATGGTTTAACTGGATGGAATACAATTTACGCTTTAAGAAGAGCGTTACAAATTGAAGAAAACATTACAGAAACTAGTAACAATTTTGGAGATAAAACATATTCACTATGTCCAAATATTAATCAAGGAGCAACAGGAAATTTAGTATATATAGTACAAGGTGGATTATGGTGTAAAGGATACAATCCAGGAGGGTTAGATGGTATTTATGGAAATGCTACATATACTGCTGTGAAAAAATTAAAAAGTGATATGGGATTTCCAACAGCATCTGGTAATATGAATAAAGATATTATGAGGGGATTGCTTGATATGAATGCATTTACTCTACTTAGAAATGGAACCGATAAAATTCGTTCTGTTCAACAAGCAATTAACTATGACTACTATGATTATTATAGGATTGTTCCATGTGATGGATTATATGGACGTGAATTAAATAAAGCATTAATTTATGCTTTGCAAAAGGAATTTGGGATTCCAAAAGCCTCAGCTACTGGGACGTTTGGTCCTACAACTACTTCAAGTATTAAAGAATATAGTAAAGGTACATCAAATAAAATTATTAAAATTGTTAAGTATGCACTAATTTGTAATGGTTATGGTGAAAATATTACATTAAACAATACATATGATGATGCGATGGAAAATGCAATTGAACAATTTGCTAGTTTTTATAGTTTAAATAGAACAGCAAATGTGTGTGGCAAATTAATTATTATGGGTTTATTATCAAGTTCAGGAGATACAAGTAGAAGTGCAAAAGCGTGTGATTGTGCAACCATTCTAGATTTCGATAAAGCACTTGCCTTAAAAAATGCAGGTTATACACACGTTGGCCGTTATTTAACAGGAACTGTTGGATCAACTACTTCAAAGGCATTAACAAGAGCAGAGCTTAATGAAATTTTTAGAGTCGGATTACGTGTGTTTACAATTTATCAAGATGGTGGTGCAAGTAGTACATATTTTAATGCAAATCAAGGTAAAATTGATGCTGAAAAAGCAGTTGCTGCGGCAAATAACTTAGGATTTAAAGAAAAAACTATTATCTATTTCGCAGTTGACTATGATTTTACATATGATCAAATGCTAAAAAAGGTCGTTCCATATTTTAAAGAAATAAAAAAATACTTTGCTAGAAGTATTAATATGAAAAACTTTAGAATTGGTATTTATGCATCTAGATATATCTGTACATGTATTTCTAACTACGGATATGCCTCAAGTAGTTTTGTAGCAGATATGTCACGAGGGTATAGCGGTAATTTAGGATATAAAATTCCTAATAATTGGGCATTTGATCAATTTAATGAATATAAATTTTCATATATAAATGGTACATTTGATTTAGATAAAGTTGCTTATTCTGGACGTTATACTGGAGAGGGAGCTATAAATGCTTTACCTAATACTTTTGAAGAAGTATTGGATTTTATAACTAAAAAAAGAAAATTACAGAGAAGTAGAGCTATTGATTTCGTTAATTCTTTGCCATTAGGAAGCAGTGCCGATTTAAGTAATATAAATTTTGATGGAAAACGGACATTGATTTATGGTAATTCATTCAAACCAGACGGATTATGTATTTGGCTTCAGTTTAATAGTGGGTTTGAAAGTGATAGTTCTAAATTTTTGAAAAAGGTTGGCGCTATTAACTTTGATTTGGAAAGTGGAAAAGGCAGTATCAATTGGCAAGATAATCTACAAGATGCGTTACAATCATTAAATATTTTTTCAAGTCAACGTATGAATGATATTACTGCACTTGCATCAAAAACTGCTGTAGAAGTTAAAAATGGAGATGTTTATACAGGACTGACTCTAAATTTAAGCGGGAATCTTGAACTCCAATATGGTATTGAATTTAAGGAAATAATCGATGATACAACATTTACTTTCGGAGTAAAAGTCATCTATGAATTTTATAAATTAAAAAATACAAATAGTTTCGTCGCAGAAAGAATCACTGAAATTCAAACTCAACCTGGACCTGTTACGGCAGTAATTATGGCAACGCTTGGTGCATTAGATGATTTATTAAATGAAGCTCCTGATTATATTGGTAATTTAAGTACAGTTATAATAGATGTGTTCACGGATGAAACAGTTGTAGAGACTCTCGCTGTTAGTGCTACTATATTTATTGGAATACTTTGTTTAGCTGCAATGTGTATTATATAATAAATATAAGTGATATTTGTATTTTATGGAATAGATCTCTTTGCTCATTTATCGAGTAAGGGGATTCTTTTTTGTGCTACAAAGCTATTAAAAGGACATCTTTTGTTTGATTTGTCCATAAAAAACATCATGTTATTATACTTTTGTAAAATATATTATTAATATCTCAAAAACTGAAAAATATTAAAATCTTTTAATTATATAAGAGATGGAAATATAAAAAAGGTATTAAAATCTCTTTGTAGGGATTTCAAATACCTTTTTAAACTTTAAAATTAATTTGAGAAACTGTAATTTCTCATTGTTTATTAGCTTTTGGAATATTATTTTAATAAAGTTTGTTAAAAATTTAGATTCAAATTTTTATATATTTATATTTACTTATTTATGCAAGTAATAATATATTTTTTTTCATTTTCTGAAAGTTTATCAGTAGTGATATAAAAACGTGCAATTTTTTTAAAATACATATACCTCTTTAAAGGGTATACTTTTTTAAATTGTTTATAGTAATAATATTTTTTCACTTCATCATATATGTGAGTTATTTTTTCTTCATCAAATATATAAGTATGGTTTTTATGACCATGTAATTTTATATAAAATATGCTTGATAGAAATAGAAGAAAAAATAATATACAAAAAGTAGCTAAAATAAAATATGCGATTAAATGGGCTATTCCGTTTCGAATAAAAAAAGCTAAACTATCAATAAAAAAGCTCAATATATACATAATTATAAAGTGTGGGACAAATAAGTATTTCCATCCAAAGTAATAAAAAAATTTAAAGAATCCTAAAAATGTGTAGTGCATTTTAACTTCTATAGTTCGCATTGTTTTCCTCCACCATATGAAAATATGTATAGATTATAACTTTTTATAATAACTTAGTCAAATTAATTCTAGTTAAGGAACTTGTATAAATTATAATTAATATTCGATTTATTTTCATGAATTTATTAAGATAACAGTTATAATCTTATTTTTTGATAAGACTGATAAAACAATCTATTATTACTGCATAACTTATTTAGCTTTGAGACTTTATAATTTTGTAATATGTTAACTTTTTTGGTGTTGATATTATTTTCATTATAATAGTTAATAGTTTATTATTAATAATTGAATTTTTTCTTTATTATTCTATGTAATAAAATCAAACATGTTAATTGAATACCCATGTGCTATAAGTAAAGGTATTTTCTAATATTGAGGTTAACAACATACTAATATCTAACTTATCTATATTTTCAGGAATTTTGAGATTTATTATAACTTTAATATCAATATCAAATTTTCTCTATTTTGCTGTTCAAAATATAATGAATTGTATTATTGTTAGCTAAACTGTGTATTGATAGTGTCTTTTTTATAGTAGAAATAAAAATAAATTGTGATTTTATGCACTTATATGTGAAAAATTGTATATTTTTACAGTGAATTATATTATAAAATAATTAGTAAGCATTTTAGTATTATTACAATTTTATTATGTATTAGAGGTTTATAAAAGGAGTGAAGGTTATTTGAGTTTTCAATTTAAAATATTAATTGTTGAGGATGAACTAGATTATCAACAATTAATAAAAAAACATATAGAATTATATTTTAATAATATATTTTATGATTATGAAATAAAATTAGTGAGTGAAGATTTTAATAACTATGAAAATTACAAGAATGCTCAAATTATATTTTTAGATATCTGTTTAAAAAGTCATAATGGTATAGAAATAGCAACTAAATTAAAAAAGGAGAATTCAAATTTACTGATTATTTTTATTTCAAATATTAATAGTTTAGTATTTGATACATTTATGGCATTACCTTTTTTCTTTATTAGGAAAAGCTGTTTTGACAAAGATTTTGAAAATATGAGCATACAATTAAGAAATTTTATTGATAGACATATGAAAATTTTAGAGTTGCGTATTAATGGAAGAACTACTAAAATACATATTAATGAAATACTATATGTAGAAGCCGTGTTAAGAGAAGTTAGAATAGTGACAGTTGATCAGGAAATAATATATAAAAGTTCATTTTCGAACTTTTTAAAGTTGTATAGTAATAAGACGCTTATTCAAATTCAACGTTCTTATGCGGTTAATTTAAGTCAAGTTAAGTCTGTAGGCAGTAGTGATATTCTATTATCAAATAACGAATATTTGCCAATTAGTGAAAAATATAAAAAAAGTTTTATAGAACAATATAAAAAAATAATTTATTTTAAATTTGATACTTAATTATGCATATTTTTAAATTTGAACAGTAGCGAAAGTCCAATTTCGTAATAGGTATAATAAATTATAAACTTAAACAAATTTTTTGGAAACAAAAAAGGGATTTCCAATTATATCCAATACAGGATAGTAGGCAATCCAATAATAAAAATTTGAATTAAGTTCCATTGTACTAAAACGTATGTAATTCTTATGATGGCTTTTTTTGTAAGAACAGCTGTTCCAGTATCAATAATCAAAATATTTTAAATAAATACTGTTAATCTTGAGCACCTTAGTGGTAAAATGGACATGGTGACCCCCTCCCTAAATGAAGTGGTATTCTATTGTGGAGTTGATCAGGATGAATCCAATAAAGGAAATATAGAATTTTTGTGAGGAACTCTATATTTTAATATCAGTTTCCCGTGACACTTTGGGCATTAGCACGCTGGCTGAACCTTTTGGTCACCGCTATCTGAATCAGACCTTGGAGTGGGCTGATTCAGTAATGTTCGACATAATGGAATTTTAGTCTTTCGGTTACTATTGGACATGAAACCATAATGTCAAATCTTTATAAAACGGGATGGCAGTATATGTTGCATAAATCTTCTAAGGAATTCACATGCACCAAAGAGTCATCTCTTTTTGTTTGGAATTGTCCTTATAGTCTTTGTATCTGAATGTATGATTGTTTTGATCATAATTCAGGATTCTTGAATTGGAGATAGCGACTCTATGGGAATATCTTCCAATATAATTTAAGACTGCCTGATTGTTTCCAAAAGGCTTTTTTGAATAGACAACCCATTCCTTTGAGTAAAGTTCATCAATAAGGGATTTATATGGTTCATCACGAATCATCAGGTTGTAAACCAAGTAAATTTATAGTATCATAATTCATGAGTTAAAACTCACACTCCTTTCAATGTTTTGGTTGTTTCTGCAAAACCATCATAACATGAAAGGATTTTTAATTAAAAAAATAACGGGGTAAAAACGTAAGAAAAGTATTCCCCTAAAAAGTATGGAATAAAAAAAGAGACCCCGTTCAATTGTGGAATAAGGGGGCTACCCTGTAAAAATTTAAATATCTAATTTCTTATACTGTCTTTTTTGTATAATTTATTTTTATAAAGATATAATCTTAATATTTATCTTAGTTTCATAACTTTAATTATTTCTATTATCAATTATAAACTGCATATCTCCAAAATTCTTATCATAGCTAGTAACGCTAGCACCTCCTATTAAATAAATACGATCATCAATGATATCTAATACTTCATAAGATACATCTAATAAACTTGTTATTCCATAAATATCACTTAAATAATATAATTCTCTTTCGTATGTTTTCAAATTAGTTTTTTCAATACCTACTGAGTCATACTCATAAATTGTATCATTATCATAATTTACTTTTGTACTTTTGATATTATCATAATATTCTGAATATTTATTTTTTAAATAGTCATTTTGAATAAATACTGGGTAATCATTCCATTCCATTCGATTAGTCTGTAATTACTTAATTCTCCAGTATCACTATTGAGATCAAAGGCTGTATATCTAGTTGTCCAATCAGCATCACTGATATCTAGGTATATTTTTTTATCATCAATTAGCATTGAAAAAGGATGGATATTAGGTGTATCAAACATTTTAAGTTCCTTAGTTTTAAGATTCATTCTTAATATACCAGTATTATATGCAGAATCATTTGAAAGATAAACACACATAAAAAGATAGCCATGATAGTATTTAGTATTTGTAATATGTATATCCATATCTTTAAAGTTTAATAAAGTTTCAATATTGCCATCTTTTTTCAGTTTATAAACATTTTCTGTGTAAACAAAATAAAGATTTCCCTCTTTATCTTTGCTAAATGCGGTATTAAAAAAATAAGGGTCTTTGTCAAGAAAATCAGGTTTTGTAATTTTTTCTGTTTGAGATGTTTGATTTTGATTATTGTCTTCTTTTTTTCTTGAGAATTGCTGCATCCCGTTATATTAACTGTAATTAGACATAAGAATAGAATTATTATTTTTTCCATTAATATTTCTCCCATTTTCTAATTAGATTTTTTGATTATTGTATAACACACTATTTATAATATTAATATTACCTTTTTTTATAATGCTCAGTTATATGAAAGTAAAATATGATTAATCTGATAGAATTAATATTTTTATATTTTTTATACTTTGTTTTTTGTAATTAAATTAGGATAATTTAATAGGGTAAAATTACAAATGAAAGACAAGTTGTTATTGATGTGATAAGTATAAAACAAATAATTAATGATTTAGAGATTGTGATAAAGGTATATTGGATTATTATAATATTTTATTAATTACTTAATTTAATCTGTTTCTAAATTGGCTTTTGTTTAAATGGTGTAATTATTATATTATTTCTATTGTTCCAATTAATATAAAGTGAGTTGAACAGTAATGTCTGTATATCAAAAGGGAAATTTGAATGATGCAAGGGGTGAGGATGTAATTGTTTATAGTATTCTAGTTAAATAAATATTATTAATTAAGCAATTTTTGCAATTATGATTAGCATTAGTATTGTTTTATAAATTTACTAAGATAACTGTTATAATCTCATTATCATGATTAGATTGATAAAACATTCTGTTATTATTACTACATAACTTATTTAGCTTTGAAATTTCATAATTTCGTAATTTGTTTATTTCTTTTTTATTAATACTATTTTCATTACAATAATTGATAGTTTTTATTAGAAATTGATTTTTTTCTTTATTAACCTGTATAATAAAATCAAATATATCGCTTGAATACTCGCGTGCTATAAGTAAAGCATTTTCTAATATTGAGGTTAACAACATACTTATATCTAACTCGTCTATATTTTCGGGGATTTTGCCATTTATTATGACCTTGATATTAATACCAAATTTTTTTATTTTCTCTATCTTGCTATTCAAAATATAGTTAATTGTATTATTGTTAACTAATACATATTTATTCTCTGTATCTATCTTTTCTATAAGTTCTTCAAGTTTAACTAAGGAATTATTCAAATTTTGTTTATCATAAATTGTTTGCGATTTAATCGATAATAGAATGTTTTTTAGATCATGATTCCATCTATTGATAAAGTTATATCTTTTGCGTACAGTGTCAATTATCTCTTTTTCATGTTTGATGGCATCAATGTAAAGTTGTTTTTTTATTGAGGTATCAAAATATACTGATAATAAAGCAGCTATTTTATATAGAAGTATATTTTCAATACAAAAAAATACAATCCCGCCAACTAAATAGTATTCTCCTTTATTAAATAAAACATAATTATTTGCAAATACTAAGATGATGATTATTTGTAATATCTCTATAAAAAGAAAATATAGTACAGCACGATCAGGAATATTAATTTTTTTATCTTTGTTGCCTTTTATAAAAAAATATTCAATTACTAATATGAGTTTATTGAAGAAAACTATCATTGTTGAAACAAAGGTGTATGTATCATCAAAAAACATATTTGATGCTGATAACGTGAATAATGTTCCAGCAAAAATAAAGATGCTGTTAAAAATTAATATATTTGCGATAACTATACTAATCGACAATAAAGTGTTTTTAATGTTAATTTGATTTACATTTATACAATATACTAACAGGATAATTATCAATACAATAATAGAAATAATATTCTTATTTAACAGGTAATTTATAACATGTGAAATTACACTCAATAAAATAATAAATAATTTATTGACTTTAGAATTACATTTTACATCATTTAGTAAATCGAGCATGTTAATAATAAAATAGTTATCCATCAACAGAGCTACTATAGAAAAGAAATAAGTTGCTATTTGCACAAATACTCACCATATTTTTTTTCAGATTCTTTTTTATAGGCTCTGCTGATAGGAATTAATGTACTATCTATCATTTCAATAGTAGAATCTGAATAGTTAAAAAATTTTATATATTTGCAGTTTATAAATTTTCCATATGTGGGCATTATATAGTCACAATCATTCATAAAAATATCTTTTATTGATTTAAAGGTTGCCCTAATTATATATTGTTTATCTTCATGAATTACTAAATTATTTTTACTGTGTGTTTCAATAATTCTAATCTTATCTTTATTAAGTACTAATTTTTTGTTACTGTCTTTGAAAATAACATCATTATTTTCATCATTTAACACGCTTATTAAATGACTAATTAAATTTTTTAAATCGATATCCAGTTTACTTTTTCGTATAAACCAAAAAATATCATACTTAAAACTATCGTAAATAATATTTTCAAATGAAGATACTATGATTAATTTAGTTGTATTATTTATGTTGTGTTTTTCAAGGTAATCGAAAGAGTTTTCTTTTTTAAAATTGTAATCTAAAAATAGAACATCAACTTGTTTATTTGTAACAAATTCAGTTAATTGTTCCAAAGATAGGAATTTATAGATATTAAATTCAATATTGTTAAAACTAGAAATAAAATTTAAACTTATGAGATCTAAAAATTCTTTATCATCATCACAAAATATAATATTATACTTTTTCATAAATTGTTTGCTCTCCCTTCTAAAATTATTTTGATAATAAATTTTCCCATATAATTGCAAAAATTCACAAGTGTATAAAAAAGTATTCGGTGTGTGCTAAAATAAAATCGCTCTATAATAGTGTAATAGGAGGAAATATATGATTGAAAATTTATCTTTAAAAATTGCTAGATCGGTAATACCTGAAAATGAGGCTTCAGGTTCTAATATAGCAATAATTTCGTATGGAGTACAAGCAATTATATCAACTTTAGCAACTTTGTTGTTATCTTTATTTGTAGCTATTTTTTTTTCAAATAAGATATTTGAGTTGCTGTTGTTTTCGATTACCTTTATACCTATTCGTTTACTTCATAAAGGTTATCATTGTAAAACGTTTTTTGGGTGCGTAATTACATCAAATATAATGCTTGTGTGTGCAACATATCTAGCAAATATTATTCCAATAAAATTTTGTTTATCCTGTCTGCCTATTTTACTATTTATAGAGTATTGGGCATCGGTAGAAAAAAAGAAAGGATACGTTATTTTTGAAGCTACATATATATTTATTTTAAGTATACTTTATGAAGGCTTTATAATTTTCTCTTTTTTAACTCTACTCATAAGCAATATATTAATAATAGGAGGAAAATGCCATGGCAGCTGTATTATTTTTAAAAAGAGGAATATTTAATATTTCTTATTTTGCCGCTAGATTAGCGGATTCTCCAAATACATGGATATGGATGTATGAACCAAAAAGGCCAAAGACAATGAAATATAAAAAATGATCTATTAAATATTTTAGACGACTATTTAAGTTTATTGTTTTTAAATTCAAGATATTCAATAAATAATTTAATCTCATTTTTGATGCCATCTATATCCTGTAATTTTTTAGGAATAACAATCGTATAATTATCATCTTTTTCAAGTGGCAATGGTTCATTAGTGAGATTAAGAAAGTATTCTGGGATGACGTTGAAAAATTTGCAAATCTTAGTTAGCATCAAATCATTTGGTCTAGCTCTGCCTTGCTCATATGAAGCTAGCATCCCTTTTGTTATGCCAAGTTTATCAGCAAGCTGAGCTTGAGTTAGTGAAAATTCATCTCTCATAAATTGTATTCGTTCGCCAAGAATATTCATAAATTACCTCCAACAAAATAATTATATAATTATTTTGTTCTTTTCTTGGAAAATACAATTATATTATATTATAATGATGTTAATACAATATAATTGTATATTTTTTATGATGGACCAATTATTTTGTAATAAACTTTATAATTTTAATTTTAATTGTTATTATTTATTAATTTGGTGTATAAAAAAGTCTATTTGATGCAAGAATTAACGACAAATTTAGAATAAATTGGTAAATTGTATTTAAGATATGCATATCAAATAAACATGAAAGGGAAATTATTATGAAAATGAACAAAACGAAAAATTTAATTGTACTATCTCTTTGCTTTGTTACTATTTTTTCACAATTTAATATAGTAAATGCTCAGGGTACAATTAACAAAAGAAAAAGAAATGATGTAGGTGAATTAGTTGCTCAAAGTTATGCTGATAAATGGGCTGGATATACCGAGGTTCAGGCTTCTACAGAATCAACTGGATTAGTTAATAAATTATATACTAAGGGAGTTCTTAAATTAAATTCAACTGGAGAAACAATCTGGGTTGGAGAGAGAACAGATTCAGGAAATGGCGCTGGATACTCGCTAAAGCATAGTACTACTAAACACTATGATAAAAAATATGCATTTTATTCAACACACGAGACTATTCATACAACTTCAACAGTAATCTATTTAGTAAATACTGTAGCTTAATTATTTAAAGTCAAAGTTGGTTTATTTTAATCAATTTTGACTTTCTATTAAATGATATCTAGGAGAAAGATACATATGAAAGTTATTAAATTATTTATAATTATAATATTTTTGACGGGTTGTGTTCAAACAAAAAAAAATAATAAAATTAATATTGATGAATTCAATAAAAATATTGAGACATTATATGAGTTTTCGCATGGCTTGGAAGAATTAGATGATGTAATAGAATATGATGGTAATCCGATCAAATTGAATTATAGAATAGAAAATACAGGGAAAGAATTAAATCTGGGATTATATATTGCAGTTAATGGTATATTACAGGAGTATAAGATAGGAGAATCACTTTCTCTGTCACATGTAATAAATATTAAAAATGATGAGACAAAATCAATTGAATTAAATTTTCTACCAAATATAGGAAAAACAAACGATATTTATAATTTAAATATTTTTACTATTTTAGAACCAGAAAAAAAAATCAATTCCCTAAAAGAATATACGAATCAACATTCAATGAATCAGTTAGCAGTAAAAAAAATACATTTTAACACAGATGGTGGAAATAAAGTTAACAATTATTTAAAAAGTGATTTGTTACAAATGACCAATGATGAAATTGACTCATATGTTTTAAATGAAAATAATAAAATTTTTTCTATTTTAGATAATGACAGTGAAATTAAAATTTTTCAAGATGGTATAGAAAAAATGGATACTTTAACTGCAAATAAAGAAATATTACTACAATTATGCGGTCCAGAATCTGAATATGAAGTTATTGAATTTAATAATATGGAACCTGCTAGTTTAGGTTATGTGACATTAAAAAAAGATTTTTTTACAAAGGTTAATTTAAAAATAAATCAAGATACAAAAAATTATTTTATTATTCTTATAAAAAAAGGAGAGGATTCCAATGCATATGTTACACAATCAAAAAGGTTTCTTGTGGAAGGATAAAGCTAAATTAGTTTTATTAGCTTGTTTGTTTGTATTTATAGGATGTCATAATCAAGAAAAAAAACAAAATAAAAAAGAGTTGGAAGTAAATAATAAAGAAGAAACAGGTGAAGTAGAAAAAAAAGATATTTCATCGATTTTAGTTGATAACTATGCAATTGGTGGAATGGTAACAAACAAAGATTCATTGATAGTTGCTTATTATGCTAATACTGAGGATGTAGAGACACTGGCTTTTTTAAGAGATTATGATATTAATACATACGCTTTAAATAAAGAAGTTACAATTGATAAATATACTAGTACAACTAAATTAGTCAGTTATTCAAATTATTTTTATATTGATGATGGTACTCCTGGTTTAAAATGTTATGATTATGATTTAAACCTATTAAATAAAGTAGATGTGGGGACACTTAACTGTTTAACGATAATATCAAATCCTACATTAACGAAAGTAGCATATATAAAAAAAGATATAAACAATAGTCGGATTTTATATGTATGTGAAAATAGTATAGATTTAAATAATGAAAAAATAATTTTAACAATCAATCAAACGTTACCTAAACAAATTCTTTCAATTAAAGAAATTTTTTATTCATCTGATGGAAAAAAATTGGGTTTTATAGGGGATAGTTTTTTATCATTAGATCTAAATAGTGAGTCTAAGACAATATATGGAACAATTGATTTAGAAAATAATAGTAGTGATTTTAAATATAGAGAAAATATAGATGTAGCTTCGTGTAATGGTAAAATGCTAGTTCATTATCGTGATGGTTATCAATCAGAAAATTCAAAAAAAGATAATACAGTAATAGTTGATTTAAATACTAGTACAGAAAATATTTTTTCAACAAATATGAGTAACGAAAATTTAGAATTTTTTATGTGTGGTGAAAATTGTTTTGTTGAAGTTGGTTATGATTTAAATAACAGTAAAGATTCCTATATCTTAAAATTTGGAATTGATCAAAAACTTTATGATATTGATATTTCACAGATTCAAATAGAAGATGGAGCAGCAAGATTTAAAGGTGTTTATAGGAGTGATAAAGATAGTTTAATATTATATTATCAAACTTATAATGAAATAGAACATAAATTATCACAAAGTATAAAGGAAGTAAAAATCGGACATGAAAATTAGAGTTAGTAATCTAGATAAAAAATATACTAAAAAAGGAGATTTTATTCTTAAAAATATTAATCTTGAGTTGAATAATGGTATATATGGATTAATTGGACCTAACGGAGTTGGAAAAACTACTTTTTTACATGTTTTATTAGGGATTCTTCCAATGACAGCTGGTGAAATAATATGTGATAATGACATTAAATTTGCGTCTGATGAATTTTATAATCTTGTAGGATATTTACCCCAATATCCAAAGTTTTATAAACATTTTACAGCTAATGAATTTATGAGTTATATCTGCTCATTAAAAGGAATTAATTCAGTTGACACAAAAGAAAAAGTTAAGGAATTACTAGAGTTAGTCAATTTAGAGAGGGTAAAAAATAATAAAATTAGTACTTTTTCAGGTGGGATGAGACAACGTCTTGGGGTAGCACAAGCTCTTATAAATAATCCTAAATTATTAATATTAGATGAGCCTACTGCAGGATTAGACCCTAAAGAAAGGATAAGGTTCAGAAATATTTTATCTAGATTATCAAAGGATCGTATTATAATTTTTTCAACACACATAATTTCTGATATTGAATATATTGCAGATTGGATTATTTTTATGAAAGATGGTGAAATAATTAACCAAAATACACCTGCTAAGGTTATAAATGAACTAAAAAATAAAGTTCAGGAAATTACAGTAGAGGAAATTGAATTGGATAAATATATTAAAAAACACAATGTTATTAATTTAAAAAGACATGATGATAAAATTATAGTTAGAATATTGGCTAATAAAAAAATTGGTACTTTTTGTAAACCAAAACTTGAAGATATATATATGTTGTATTATGACGAATCAAATGTTTAGGACTATACGATTTGAAATTAAAAAAATATTTACTAAAAGTACTTTAGTACTGTTATTGATTTTATTATTTGCTAATGCAATAAATATTGCAGTAAATTATAATCAAACAAGTGATGTAATCTATGAACGAGGATATTCTAGTATTTATAATCATGTAAAAGGAACTATAACTAATGATAAAATATCTTTTATTACAAAAAACTTAGAAAAGATGACCAATCTTGTTAATGAAAATAAATATAACAGTAAGGAAGTTGATGATAATACCTACACAGGTTATGTTTATGGAGATATGAGTGTCTTTCAAGATATATATAATGAGATGTATGCTGCTGTATTATATAACAAATCAATATCAGAAAAATTAAATATTATAGAAGAAAATATTTCAAATGCAAAGCAGAAATCAAGCAAAGCAGTATACGAAGAACTAAAAGATCGAATGAGCAATCGTGTGATATCGAAATATTATAATACTAGAGGAATGGAAGCATACCTTGATTATAATTTTTCGACTATATTAATTATTTTATTAGTTATAACTTGTGTTATACAGTTATATACGATTGATAGAAAAAATGAAATGGTGTTGTTAATTGGAACAACAAAAAAATATTATAAGCAATATACAAAAGGAAAATTATTATCAGTTTTTTTTATAATATTTTTTTCAGTGATATTTTTTAGACTAATAGACTATATGATATTTAAACAATTTAATTATGTAGAAGGGTTTCTAAATCCATTATATAGCTTGCCATATTTTAATTTCACATACAGTAATGTTACTATTATAGGGTATCTTTTAATCGATACCATTTATAAGATTTTGATTATTTATTTTTTTGCTCTTATTATAATTATTTTATCAAAGTTTATAAAAAAGAGTTTTATTTTAGTAGGAATATCAGTGCTATTAATTTTTTGTTTATTAAATCTAGAATACTATTTTTATTTTCCTATTGCTTTGCTTCAATCAAAAATAATTTTTCAAACAGGCAAATTAATTACATTTTTAAATGTTATTGTTAATATACCAATAATACAAATTATTTTCATTATTATAATGGTTTCAATATTTAGTTTAATTATTTTAAAGTTCTTTGAAAGAAGAGTAAAGTTATGAAGCAAATATTTATAGTAGAATTAAATAGAATATTAATTAAAGAGAGAATACTTGCAACACTAATCATATTTATTCTATTTGGAACTGTTTTTCAATGTGTTACTATGAAAGTGCCAAATCAGCAAATTTATGAGCAACATGAAGATTATTTAGATACATACAAATTTCTAGAGGGTCCATTGACTATCGAAAAAGATGATTTTATTACTAAAAAAGATTTAGAAATAAAAAGCAATGAGATAAATAATCAAAATGCTATTAAAGATTATAAAGAAGATAAAATATCATTAGAAAAATTTAAATCAACTTTAAAATCTAAGGCTGATATCGAAAATCAAGTTGAATTATTTAATAATGTAAAAAAACAATATGAATACGTAAAGAAAATAGGTAATGTTGAATTTATTGATGTTAATGGACTGACGGTTTTAGTTAATGGACAGTTTGATTTTGTACTGTACTTATTCATGATCATACTAGTAATAACAATTTATTTACGTGATATAGAATCTGGAATGGATGTTGTGATTAGTACAACAAAAAATGGTAATAGAAATATTTGGCTTGTTAGGTTTATCATTGCTGTGTTACTTGCAACACTCGCTTTTATAGGTGTGGAAACTTTTCGATATATATATATTTTATTAATATATGGTATAAGTAATTTATCAACAAATATTTCAACTTCTAGCATTATTGGCAATACAAAGTGGAATTTAAGTTTTTTACAACTTTATATAGTAGTTATAGTATTAAAAATAATATGGATATTTCTTACTACCCACTTTTTAGTACACCTTTGTAGATATATTAAAAACAGTTTGTACAATTTTGTTTTTAATTTTATATTGATTATTTTGCCATATATGATTTTCTCATCACGTATATTGTCATTTAATCCACTAATAGGATTAAATGAACCAATCAATTATTTTAAAGGTACAATTCTAAGTGATAATAATGTTATATTTAAGGCTTTTAATAATAAAGAATATCTTTATATAATCTGTACATTCTTTTTATTTGTTTTTATTAACATTTTTTTAGAAACAAGGAGAAGAAAATCCAATTTAAAAGTAAATAAAATACTAATAATTTGTATTTGTTTTAGTATATTTATTAGCGGATGTACCCATAAAGAGCTTTTAAAAGATGTAAGATATAATTCATTGCCGTTTTCGCATTTTGAAAAAGGGGATAATTATATTTTTGATATAGAAAATGAAAAGTTTATAAATACTAAAAACAATGAAGAGTTCTTGATAGAACGTGATCCTTTTGTAAATGGAACAATTGTTAATGGCAATTATTACAAAAATTCCTATTATTACCTCTCATTAAGTAATAATAGTTACGAGATAAGAAAATTAAACTTAGATACTTTTGAAAGTGTAGAACTTTTTAAAGTGAATGCAGTAAATATTGATAATATTTTTAGAGATATTATGCGATATACAACTTCTCTAGAAGATATTAAGATTGAAATTCCTGATTCTATTTTTTGTGACGGAAACACTATATTGCTTTTTTATAAAAATAAGATAGAGTTTATTGATCTGCAAACTAATAAAAAACAGATATTAATAAAAAATAGTATTATACCAACAGTATATTCAATACAATATGATAATATATATTATTTAGACAGTTATTACCAATTGCATAAATATCATATTTCAAGTAAAAAAGATGAAATTTTATTTGATGAGTTAGTAACATCATTTTGCATTGATAATGGAAAAGTATATTATAGAGAATTAAAAAGTGGATATATTTACGAATATAATAAAAAGAATCATAAAAAAATTATAGATGTAAATATACTATATTTTTATGTTAATAATGAACAGTGTTATTACGTTGAAGAAAGTTCTTTATTGCCATACTGTTATGATATCGTAAACAATAATAAGGTGGAGTTAGTAAATTATAAGGTGTATTCTTTTATAGTAGAAGAAAATAACTTTTATTATTCTTATTATGAAGAAAAAGATCATTCGATAAGAATAGATTACAAAAAAACATATTAGATGTAAATAAAAAATGAAATTGATAACAAAATTTCTATCCATTATCCTATTCCTAATCATTAGATAGTATTTTGTCGTTTCAAAATAAATATCTTTAACACATGATGTGAATAGGGGCTGTAACGAAATAAAATAGTTAAGTTCCAAAACAAAAAAGACAATATCTCAGTGAGTTGCTGAGAAATATTGTCTTTTTTGGTATAATTAGATCATGGAAACAACGACTTTTTCACAATCTAATTACATTACTCATTATAACGCAATTCAGGTATCTTTGCCAATGAATATTGGAACAATTATTGATCCAGATGATGAGGTTGTTTCTTTCTTAAAGGTGATGGAAGGAGTGAACTGTTCTAAATATATTAAAAATGTCAGTCACCGGGGTAGAAAGGGATATGATAAGGGAAT
>NZ_FOIN01000071.1 GCF_900102365.1 Thomasclavelia cocleata
AAAGCTGGAGATACAACAGCAAGTGTAAAAACTGGAGATACAACAAATATGATGTATCCATTACTAGGTTTAGCAATTGCTTCATTAGGATTCTATGGAAATAAAAAAAGAAAAGGTTTATAATAATTATTTAAACTAGAAAGCAATAGAGCAGGATAATTAAGTACCTGCTCTATTTTTTTGTACAAGGCATGGCACTTATTTGGTTGGTGAAAGTCTAAACATGAAAGGTTAGTGATGTTATGAATTAAGGAAGTTATGTAACAAATTTTTTGAGCCTACAAATAGAACTTGATAAGGCAAAATAGGTGGATAAGGTAGAACAATAAAAAGGTAAACGTAAAACTGAAATAGTAAATCAAGAGGTCGTGGAAAGATGAGTACAGACATTTTTTAGGATTTTTTTCTATAAAATGATTTGTTATGAAAATATATACAAATATCAGAATTGTCTTGAGAATAAAGTATGTTATATCAAATTTACTATCAAAAATATTTAATAAAGTTAGAAGTATTTAATATACATAATCATAAATAGTAGAAGAAACTAAGTAAGTGCGGATTTAGTTGTGGATAAATATATAATGTTCAAATATATGAGGATGAAAGAAAAAAGTGGGATCAATATAGTAAATTAGAAAAATAAAAAAGGAAATTAATTTTTTAGATTACTATCTAAAGAGTTTGTTATAACAAGATAAATGTTGTTTCATATACAATGTGTTGCAATGGTAGGGGCAAAATTATTTTTCTCTATCCTGTTTTTTTGTATACTCTTTGGTAAAAATCTAGTAAAATGTAGATATGAAAAGTGATCTAGAAGTGTTAAAAAAACGTGGATTTATTACCAATGTTGAAGCTGAAATATTTTTTTCATATTCAAAAGAAGAATTATTTGAATTACTTAGTGATAAGCAGGCATTTAAACGTACTGCTGCTTTGTATGTTTTAAAAAATATTATAGATATAAATGAATTAGATGAAATAATTCTTAAGATGTTAATAAGTGAAAAGGCTCTTTATACTAAATTAGAAATATGTAATATATTATCTACTGGAAATGAAATGACAATTAAGAAAATGATTCTATATGTTGGTAAAATAGGAAAAAATCAACATCATGATATTGCAAAAAAGGTATCTATGAAAAAAAGTTATCCTTTACCTAGAGATATTATTGCTAGAACAATGGCTAAAATGAATCCAAGATATTTTGAATCAATATTAGAAAATCTTAATTGTGGAGTTGATTTAGTTGTTGCTGAAATTATAGATGCTGTTGGTTGGCAAGTATTTTATCATCAGGAGCTTGCGATAGAAAAATATTATCAAGTTATAATTAATCTACTTAGTAGATATCAAAATAACCAATTTATGTTGTGGAAGTTAATTATTTGTTTATCTTCATTTAATCAAGCTGAGGATTTGTTAAGAAAATGGAAATCTGATAACTTAATTATGAATCAAGAGATTCAACGGAGTATTGATTTAATTGTTAAAAGAAAAAATTTATAAATAATTAATTTACTAGTATTACAAATAGAAAAGAGGAGAAAAGATGTATAAGATTATAACAGATGGATCATGTGATCTACCGCTTGAACTAGTGAAACAATTAGATATTGATGTTATACCTTTTTATGTATCAGTAGATGGAATTAGCCATCAAAAAGAAATAATTGATCTAGGTGTTAGGGATTTTTATCAATTTATGATTGATAATCCGAAGGTTTTTCCTAAAACATCAATGCCTTCGATTCAAGATTATTTAGATGTTTTCGAACCAATTATAAAAAATGAAGTAGATATTATTTGTATTTGTATTACAACGAAGTTTTCTGGTTCTTATAATTCAGCAATGAATGCTAAAAATATACTATTAGATAAATATCCTGATGCAAAAATTGAAATAATTGATGCAACAGTTAATACCGTTTTACAAGGAATGCTTGTTGAAGAAGCTGTTGCTAAAAAAAATACAGGTGCAACATTTGAAGAGACTGTTAAGTTTGTTAATTTAGTTAAAGAGACAGGAAGGATTTTTTTTACTATTAATGGTATGGATTATTTAGTACATGGAGGTAGAGTTGGGAAATTATCAGGAATAGCAGCAGGTGCTTTAGGAATTAAACCGTTAATTCTGCTTAAAGAAGGAGAAATTTTTAATAATGGATTAACTAGAGGGCGTAAGAAGTCTAAACAAAAGATTGTTGAGCAAATTATTAGTTATTTTAAGGATAATGAATTAGATATAAATGAATATCGTTTTTGTATTGGTTTTGGTTATGATAAAGAAGAGGCTATTGAATTTAAAGAGCAGTTTATTAAATCATTAGAACAGTTATCAGCATCATTTAAAGATGAGATACCAATTCGTCAAATAGGGGCGACTATTGGTGTTCATACAGGTCCACACCCTTTAGGAGTTGGGGTGTTGAAAAAATGTAATAAAAAATAGGAGCTAGCTCCTATTTTTTAAATATAACAATAGCTTTAAATAAATCGCCATCAACATTAACTTTAAATATTCCGTTTTGTAATTCAGTAAAACTTTTTGCAATAGCTAAGCCTAAACCACTACCGCTTGTATTTCTAGATGTATCACCTTGGATAAAACGTTCAACTAATTCATCTTCACTAACTTTAATTTCATCAGCAGAAATATTTTTGAAAATAATTTTTACTTCGTCTTTATGACTAATGATATCGATGTATACTCTTGTATTTTCTAATGCATATTTACTTATATTTATTAATAGATTTTCAAAAATACGATAAGTTTTTGAACTGTCTAATGATAAAATGATTTTTTCTTCAGGGAAATTAGTTTTAAAAGTTAAATTTTTTTCATTAAATTTATCTGTTAATTCAAATTTAGTTTGTTGTATCAAAGCAACAAGATCAACATTAACAAAATTTAATTTAATATTTCCACTATTAGCTTTACTTACCTCAAATAGATCGTGAATAAGATTCTTTAATCTAAGTGAGTTTCGATCAAGTGTTTCAATATACTCATTTCTTTTATTTGGACTAAGATTATCATTTTTTAATAAATCTACATATGTAATAATTGATGTTAGTGGTGTTTTTAAATCATGTGACACATTGGAAATTAATTCAGTTTTCATTTTTTGTGATTTTACTTCTTCATTTACAGCCTTTTCAAAACCATTTTTAATATTTGTAAATTCTGTTCCTAATGAGTTGAACATCCCAATATCTTGATTAATTTCAACATCAAAATCACCATTAGATAATCTTTTGACAGCATTTAATAGTATATCGTAATCATTTTTAAATTCATTAAATTTATTTTTTAGAATAACAAATAAGATAGTAGAATAAATTAAAGAAAAGAAAATTCCAAAAGTAAAGAAACAACATATTATAGAAATAATTAGACAATTAACTAAAACAATTTTAAGAATAATTTTATTTATATCATCATTTATATCAAAACTACTAACTTTATTTATTAATTTATTTATATTTTGAAATAACCAGATACAAATAGTATTATTTTTTATAAAATTAATAAATCCAACTTTAAATATTGATTTTAAGTAAAATATACAAAACATTGATAAAAATAGTAATCCTGCCCATGATAAAATATTCATTGCTCCAAGAATTAATTCACTATGTTGACCAAATCCAATTATAGTTAATTTATTGATATAATAGCCATTTAATGTATCAATAATTAAACCATATATTATCTTAATAATGCCAATATAAGATAAAACAATACCAATAACTAATGGCTCTAGTTTAATTTTGGCAGGATATTTAAAGATACCAACTTCTTTAACAATTTCATGTGGATATAAAAGCATATATAAACATACTGCGATAATAGCGATAAATGCAAAAGGAATAATGGTTTCAACATTAGTATTATTTAAATTACTTTCATTGTAATAGGCAATTGCATCAATAGAATTAGTATTGAGTTTATATGGTACTGCAAAATAAATTGTAATATTAGTAGGATTATGTAGAATTGCATTTGTATCATATTCATCTAAATATTGAAAATAAGTTTGTTTAAAGTTGTTCCATACTAATTCATAATTTTGATTACCAGCTATTGGACATCCTAATGTATCGTATGTAAGTTCGCCTTTTTCATTAAAAGCTATTTTTAAATACCATTGATATTTATCTGTTAAATCTGTATTGTTTTGAATGTTTTTTATGTCATCATTAGTATTACCAAGTTTATTATTATTGCCTTCAGCATAATATTTAATATTTTTCTTTTCTGACATTAGCTCTCTGCTATATAAAATGTTATTATGATAAAATACTTCACTAGCTTCTTCATTAGCAGTAAGATATTTAGGAATACCTTCTTTTTTACCGACGTTATCAAGCTGAAAACTAAGAGGATAAACATTATCTAAAATATCATAAAGAATAGTGTTATTAGTAAAATTTATACTTTTTTTATTACTATTTTCAACAACATTATAACAATAGTACACACTAGTACTACTAATAAATATAATTATAATAGTTAAAATCGAAAAAATAATTTTCTTTTTCTTCATTTCATCACCTACTGTTTTTCAATCTTATATCCAACTCCCCAAACAACTTTTAAATATTGGGGATTACTAGGGGTAATTTCAATTTTTTCTCTTAGATTACGAATATGTACCATTACAGTTTCTGTATTAATAGCGGCTTCATTCCAAACGTTTTCATATATTTGTTCACTTGAAAAGACTCGACCAGGTTTTTCCATTAATAACTCTAAAATTTTTAGTTCAATAGGTGTTACTTTTACTAATTTTCCATCAATAGTAACTTCCTTAGTATCCAAATCTAACTCTAATCCACCGACAATATATTTATTACTTTCTTCTTGTTTTTTATTAATCATATTTAAAAATTTATGATAGCGACGTAGCTGAGAAGATACACGAGCTAAAAGTTCCATTGGTACAAATGGTTTAGTAACATAATCATCTCCACCTATATTTAATCCGGTTATTTTATCTATATCCTCTGATTTAGCTGATAAAAAGATAATTGGAAAATCATAATTTTCTCGAACTTTCATTGTCATTTCAATTCCATCCATTACTGGCATCATTATATCAACAATTGCTAGATGGATGTTATTCTGTTCAATTATTTTTAAACCAGCTAGTCCATTATTTGCTATAAAAACATTGTAGCCTTGAGATTTCAAATATATTTCAATCGCTTTAGCAATTTCAATTTCATCTTCTACAATTAAAATATTATCTTGATTCATTCCTTTACCTTCTTTCATATTAATTATAAATGATTAGGTTTAAGAATAACAGAAGTGAAATCAAAAGATTTTCTAAAGATTCTTATCTTGTCTATTAATATAAGATTTATAGGCAAAAAGACCAAGAATAGAAATAATACCTGTAATTATAAAAACAGTAATTGTAAAATGATAATTTTGATTAGATAGTGCATTACCACCAATTGTGCTAGTTATAATTGAAGGTATTCTAGCTACTGTGGTAATTAATAAGAAAGTAGATAATTTAATTCGAGTGAATGGTGCAAAGTATGTAAGGATATCTTTTGGGGTACCAGGAATAAAAAAAATAATAAAAATTATTAGTTCAATATTTTTTTTGCTCTTTAAAAAATATATTTCATTTAATTTTTCTTGATTATAAAATTTATTAACAAATTTAATTCCATATCTTTCAACTAACCAAAATATTATAATTGTTCCTAGTATTGCACCAAGTAAACAAATTGCCATTCCTTCAAAAGTACCATAACAAAATCCTGAAGCGACTTCAATAATCTCTCCTGGTAAAAAAACAAAGACTACTTGTATAGTCATCATCAATATTAAAATTAATTTTCCCCAATGTCCCAATTGACTTAGTTCATTTTTCAATGTTTCAGGATTATTTAATAAATGTTCAAAAGGTTTATATAATAATAGGCATATTATTGCCATAACAAGTATTGCAATAAATAATTGATAGATTAATTTTTTATTTCCTCTAATTGTTTCCATTTTCTCACCTCGTTATTAGTATAGACATTTAATTTAAAAGAAAACGGGTGAAAGATTAAAAATAATTCTTAAATGTTTATTAAATTATCTAATTTAGTATATACAATATTTAAAAGGTAGAAAATATTATTAGTTTTTAAAAACTGTGTTTAATTATAAGCTGGATGGTTTAGAAGTTTTTTAAGAGTTAAACCCTGAAGAGGGGATGAATAAAAAGATTTTTAACAATTTAAAGATATTAATAGAGCTTGAAAAATTAAATAAAATGAAAAGAACTTTGTATTTACAAAGTTCCCAGGCTGTTGACAAATAAAAAATTGTCAGCAGTCTTTTTATTTTGTTGTTTATGTGATAATATATCAGTGGTCGTGGATGACTTCGTTCCAAGTGTGCAAACTTTGAGGCTCCACGACTTTTTTGTTTAAGATAAAGAAGTCATGATATGGTATAATATAAGTGCACATTTGGAGGAAATTAATATGACAATGACAGTAAATAAAACTAAACATGATCACATTATTTTATGTACTATTGATGAGCTTGTTCCAGCTGATCATATGGTTAGAAAATTAGAAGCCTCTATTGACTGGTGTTTCATTTATCCGTTAGTAGAAA
>NZ_FOIN01000033.1 GCF_900102365.1 Thomasclavelia cocleata
TTAGAAGCAGCTCAAGAAGTATTAGGAAATGAAAAAGCAACACAGGCAGAAGTAGATGAAGCATGTGATGCATTAACAAGAGCATACTTGAACTTAAGATTAAAACCAAATAAAGATTTATTAGCGGATTTAATCAATAAGGCAAATGGATTAAACAGTGCAAGTTATACAGCTAATACATGGGCAGTAGTAGAAAATGAAGTAATAAAAGCACAGGCAGTATTAGAAGATCCAGAAGCAAGTGAGGCAGAAGTAAAAGCTGCAGAGAAAGCATTAACAAAAGCCCTTGAAGGATTAGAACTAGTGAAAGCTGGAGATAGCGAAGTTAAGGAATCAGTTAAAACAGGTGATACAATAAACTTTATATATTCATTTGCAGGATTGGTTATTACTTCGGCTGTATTAGTTATAAATAAAAAAAGAAAAGAGTTTTAATTAATTATTAAAAAATATGCTTTTTATAAGATAAATTGAAGAATATTAGTAGTAAAAAAGATAGTTAAACAATTACAGGTTAAGGTAATGTCAAACTATCGGGTAACCAAATAATTTAGTGGGAAAGCCAAATTATTTGGGGGTCAATTTTAGGGAACAACCATTTTTGGTTATTCCCTTTATTTTGTCTAGATACTTTTCACATTCTGTTTTTTAAATTTATATATTTTTTGGTATAGATAGAACAGGTTCGCTTTTTCTGTTAGCCCAGATTAATCTACTACGGCATATTCGAAATTACCTAAGCCTCTGGAATTTCTTTTGAAATCTTTAGGAGTTCTATTATAACCTTCCATAGGACCATTAGAAAGTCTTCTTTCATTACCATCATTATCGATGATATAAATAAAAGAATTGATGATTTCTTGTTTATGCTTTTTTAGTAATTCAGAAAATTCTCTAAACATAATCAATGATGAATGAGAATAAAGAATGATTAGATTATTTAAGAGAATAGCAACTTTGTTTAAATCTTTTTCTTTTGTTTCTTTGAATTCAATATATTTTCTTTTAGCCATCTTATAGGCATAAAGTTGGCATTTAATTGAAAAAACATTTTTTCATAGTCATAAGTATATAAATAGGCTTTGAGCTTATAGTTGTATCTTAGTTTGTCCTGATAATCTATATTCTCTACATTTTGTAATAATAACCATATTAATTGACATATTTAGTACAACAGCTATTTCCACATGAAAAAGCTGTTGTGCCTGTTTTAAATAATCTAATTTATAATTTTGAGCATGACGTAAATAGATTGTCTTGGTCAATTCTATTTCTGAATATTCATTAAAAGTTTTTTATATATTTCTTGATGAAAATGTTCACTTGTTACTTTTAGAATTCGTAAATATGGAATATGATTAATTATTTCTTCAAGCTTATCTTTGTTTATTGTTTTACGGATAATTTCTTTATGATTAGTTAAGCTAGTATTGTTTGTTAAAGGAGATTTTAAAGTATAGTGGTCGTCTATTGCTATGAATTGATAAATATGATTGGCTTGATTACATAATCGTTTACATTACATATTATTTTTGCTCTTTTTTTTACTTTAATATTTTTAATAATAAATGGAAGCATTTTTCTGCTGTTTCAAGTAAATACATATCTTGAGCATGAAATTTCTTTCCCTTTTTTATTTGTTCCAGCTTGTTTAAATAAAATGTTTTAATTAATCTATAAATCTCGTTTTCTGATAAGATTTTACGCATTTTTGCTAACGATAATTCACTGTTCAGGGGAATGAGAATATCCATTTTATTGCTTGAAGATATTAGAAGATGAAAATCTTCTTCTTGATTACTTATCGTTCTTGTAACAATATCTGTTATCTTACATATTCCTTCTCTGTCAGATTAACATTTTCACTAAATATATATATTTGATCTCCACAATAATAAAAACGTATAGCTGCAATTGGTTTTATGTTCTTGCAAACTACATGTTGATATATATTATAACATTTTAAAATGAATATTTCATATGCAGATTTTGTGTTTTATATTATGAATTTGTTATAAAAGACTAACTTTTTTATTGAAAATATCTTTTAATAATGTTAAAGTAAGTTAGACGCTTATAACAAAGGAGGTTAAGATGAAATATTTATATTTTGCTTTGGGAATAGTATTTATGTTGATTGGAATGATTGGTGTTGTATTACCCATTTTACCTACAACCCCTTTTCTTTTAACAGCACTGTTCTTTTTTACTAAGAGTTCTTCACGTGCTAAGATTTGGTTTGAAGGAACTAAGTTATATCAAAATCATTTAAATGATTTTGTTACTAGAAGAGCAATGACATTACAGACTAAGGTAATGTTATTATCTTTTGCAAGTACAATGTTATTAATTGCATTTTTAATGATGAATAATATTTATGGAAGGATAATGATTGTTTTATTAGTGATATTTAAATATTATTATTTTATATTTCGTATTAAAACAATTAGAGAAGTAGATAATGATTAATAAAAGGCTAGTTAGCTATTTAAAAGAAGATAAAAAGTATGTATATTTACAAGTATTAATGCAGTGGTTAGGACTTATAGCTCAAATTATTATTGTTGTAATTATAGCTGGTATGGTAAATGAACTTTATAGTAAGGGTAAGATAAATTACTTTTTTATAAAGATTGTCATAATTGTAGTTCTAATTTTAATAAAAGGATATTTTGGGAAATTAGTTTCAGTGTATTCTTTTAAAGCAGGTAAAAATATAAAAGCAAAGCTTAGATGTGATATTTATAAAAAGGTTTTATTATTAAATAATCATTACAATAAAATAATTAGCACGGCTTCACTTACGCAGTTAATGAGTGAAGGAGTAGAACAGTTAGAAATTTATTTTGGTAAATATTTACCACAGTTCTTTTATAGTATGATAGCACCAGTAACATTGTTTATTGTATTAGGACAAGTGGAATTTAAAGGGGCATTAGTGCTTTTTATTTGTGTTCCTTTGATTCCTATGTCAATTGTGTTAGTACAGAAGTTTGCTAAAAGACTATTAAGTAAATATTGGGGGTTATATGGGAATTTAGCAGAACGTTTTTTAGATAATGTTCGAGGTTTGACAACTTTAAAGGGGTATCGAGGTGATTCATTTAAACATGTTGAAATGAATGAGGAAGCTCAACGGTTTAGAAATGTTACAATGAAAGTTTTAGTAATGCAGTTGAATTCAATTAGTATTATGGATTTGGTGGCTTATGGTGGGGCAGCACTTGGAATTATAATTTCATTGTATAGCTATCAGGTAGGTTCAATTAATCTAGGGCAAACATTTATGATGATTATGTTATCGGCTGAATATTTCATTCCACTTAGACTGTTAGGATCTTTTTTTCATATTGCGATGAATGGTAATGCTGCAAGTGAAAAAATTTTTAAATTGTTAGATGTATCAATTACAGATGATAAGGAACTAGAGATTGGTGATATTAATGAAATTGAAATTAGAGACTTGTCATTTGGGTATGATGAAAAGATTGTTTTAAAAGATGTTAGTTTAAAAATTAATCAGCCTGGAATTTATGGTATAGTTGGAAGCTCTGGTAGTGGAAAGAGTACGATTGCAAAACTGTTAATGGGTTATTATGATAATTATCAGGGGAAATTAGCTTATAATAATAAACAAATAAATGAAATTAAACATACTAGCTTAATGAAACAAATAACGATGGTTGAACATGATCCATATATCTTTGTAGGAACTGTACGTTCAAATTTATTAGATGGTAATTGTAATAGTGATGATACAATGATGATAGATGTATTAAAAAAAGTAAACTTATGGAATTATTTTGAAGGAATAAATGGATTAGATAGTGAAATTGAAGAACGTGGCAATAATTTATCAGGTGGTCAAAAACAGCGACTAAGTATTGCCAGAGCATTATTACATGATACAAAAGTGTATATTTTTGATGAAGCAACATCAAATATTGATATTGAAAGTGAAGAAATTATCATGAGGCTAATTTATCAGATGCAGGACGAAAAAATTGTTATCTTAATTAGTCATCGTCTAGCAAGTGTTGAAAATTCTAAATGTAATTATGTTTTTAGTCATGGAAAACTAATTGGTTTTGATAGTCATGATAAATTGATGAAAGATAATAAGGAATATCGAAATTTAGTTAATACCCAAAAAGAAATTGAAAATTATGGAGGTAATACAAGTGAAAAAACGTAGTAATTTAAAGGTTGTAATTAGCTTGATTGCTCTAGTGAAATCAATGATATTAATTATGCTATTAGCTATTTTTCTTGGGGTAATTGGATATCTGGCAGCGATATTTTTAACAATTATCGCTGGTGAAATAGTAATTAAAATAATAAATAAAGAAACTTTTACTAGTTTATTGTATATTTTAATTGCATGTGGTATTTTGCGTGGATTTTTGCGGTATGGGGAACAATGGTGTAACCATTTTATCGCATTTAAATTACTAGCGATGATAAGAGATATTGTATTTGGAAAATTAAGGAAGCTGGCACCAGCTAAACTAGATGGTAAAGATCAGGGAAATTTAGTTACAATGATTACTAGCGATGTGGAATTATTAGAGGTGTTTTATGCACATACAATTTCACCAGTTATAATTGCTTTGATTGTTTCAATTATTATGATTATTTATTTAGGGCAGTTTCATATAGCTTTAGCATTATTAGCTACTGCAGCATATTTATTCATTGGGATATTTATTCCATTTGTTGTTGGTAAGGTTTCTGGTAACAAAGGATTGGATTATCGAAATACTTATGGTAAATATACTAGTTATATTTTGGAGTCAATTCATGGATTGAGAATCATTGATCAATTTTTATGTGGCGATAAACGTTTAAATGAGATTGAAAGAAAGAGTGAATTATTAAATAGCCAAAATGAAGAATTAAAAGATTTAGAAGGACAGTATCGAATGATGGGGGATATTTGTGTTAGTTTTTTTTCATTAGCAATGTTTATTTTGGGTTATTATTTATATCTTTACCAGTTAATTGATTTTAAAGGAGTTTTGATTAGTACGATTGCTTTGATGTCTTCATTTGGACCAGTATTAGCTTTATCATCATTAGCTCACAATCTAGTAATTACTTTTGCTAGTGGGAATCGGGTACTTGATTTATTAGATGAAAAACCTCAGGTTGAAGAAGTTGTTAATGGATATCAAGGTGATTTAGGAATAATTGAATTAAAAAATTTATCATTTAAATATGAAGAAGAAATAATCCTGGATAATATTGATTTAGTAATTAGGCCTGGAGAAATTATTGGAATTGAGGGGCGTAGTGGCAGTGGTAAAACGACATTATTGAAGCTGTTAATGCGTTTTTATGATTCAAGTAGTGGTGAAATTTTGATAGATGGTCATAATTTAAAGTCCTGGCAAAGTGATTCATTGGCTAAACTTATTAGCTATGTTACCCAAGATACTTATATTTTTAATGATACTATTATTAATAATATTAAATTGGGAATGGAGGCTAGTGATAAAGAAGTGATGGAAGCTTGTAAAAAGGCTAATTTACATGAATTTATTATTAGTTTAAAAGAGGGTTATGAAACAATGATTGGTAGCCTTTATCAGTCATTATCAGGAGGACAGCTGCAAAGGCTATCCTTAGCACGAGCATTTTTGCATGATTCACCATTAATTTTATTAGATGAGCCAACTAGTAATTTGGATAGTTTAAATGAAGCACTAGTTTTAAAGACGTTGAAAGATAATCGTGATGGTAAGACAATTATTTTAGTTAGTCATAGACCATCATCGTTAAAAATTTGTGATAGAATAATTAGAATTGAACAAGGCAGGCAAAGTTAATGACAACTGAAAAAGAACTATTAGAATTGATGATTTCAATATATGAAAATGATCATCATCAAGATTTAAGTAAATTAAAAGAATATGCATTTAAAAGGATTGACTGTTGTCCTCGTAAAAAAGAAAAAACTTTTTGTTCTTCTTGTCCAATCCATTGTTATCAAAAAATATATCGTGAGCAGATAAGAGAGGTAATGAAGTACGCAGGAAAGAGAATGTTATTTAAACACCCTATCATAACTATAAAACATTTAATAAATACAATTAAATATGCTATAAAAAACTAAAATAATTATTTAGTTTGTGTTATGATAATTAACAGAGAGGTGGCTAAATGAAGAGTATTGAAACCCAACGTTTAATAATTAGAGAATTAGATATGTCTGATGCTAAACGTTTAAGCGAGTATCGTAATAAAAGAGAAGTGGCGTATTATCAATCATGGTGGCGATATTCATATAATAAAGCTGTTAAAAGAATCGAATATTGTTTAGCACATCCTTTTAATGGTACAAAAGGAAGTTATCAACTAGGAGTAGTTTTAAAGAAAAATAATTATTTGATAGGTGATTATTTTTTAGAGGTAATTGAACCAGCTTCTGTAACAGTTGGTTATACTTTTGATAGTGACTTTTGGCATTTTGGGTATGCAACAGAATCATTTAAAGTATTGCTTGATATACTTAAAAATGAATATAAATTTAAAAGAGTTTTTGCTCATGTTTATAGTGATAATTTTCGTTCAATTAGATTATTAGAAAGAATGGGATTTATCCAATATGAAAAATCTATTGTAATGGGGGATATAGGATTTAAATTAGATTTATAATATAAGATTAGGTTATAAAAGCGTTAATTATTTTAGTTTAACGTTTTTTATTAGTAAATTGTATGTTGCTGTTTACATGAATAATTAGCAGCTATGTAATATTCTTTTGCTGTCTTAATACTAAGTTATTTTGTTAGTATGTTTTTTTGGAATACAACTCTACTACATTTATTAGATATAATATATATCCTATTAGAAGTTATCTATTATATAATGGTAATTGTCTATACTTAAATTTTTTTAAAGAAAAAGACAATTATTTTTGGAATAAATGAACTGTCTTTCTTTTTTAAGAATGAGGTTTACTATCACTTGTCATATGTTTACTTTAAAAATTTCATTATTTCTTCTAAAGATAGTTTTCCTAATGTAAATTGCTCTAATGCCATATATCTTTTTTCAGTAGTGGTGTGTTGTTTTTCATAATATGCTGCTACAATTTCTGCTTCATCTTTTAATGGGGTGTTTATATTTGATTTTGTTTGATAGGCTTTAAAATATCTTATACCAAATCTTCTTTGAGATTCTGCATTAATATGTATACCATCTGGGTTTGAATACAATTTTTTTCCAGTTACAAAATAACAATTATCATTATTTTTGGCATATCGAAGTAATTCCTGATTAACCAGCTTATATTCAGTACAACTTAAACCAAATGCAGATTTCCCTAAATAATCCCCTAACCCTCCAATAATAAATGGAACTTCCAAAGCCCCTAATTCTTTTCTAAATGAATTTATTATTACATTTAGTTTTTGATAATAGTTCTGATATTGTCCTCTATGGCTGTCGCTTTCTCCCTGATGCCATAATATTGCAATTAATTCACTATTTTCCATAGCATATTTTGTTTCGCTGATTGCATGACGAAATAAAGCCCCCTCAACATTCCATTCGTCAATAGAACTTCCTCCTTCTGCACAGGGGATTAATCCAATTTTCTCATTTTTGTTTGCATTACACCATTCTTGTGCAAATGATGCAGCCAATCCAACACCAGCAACTGCTCTGTCAAAATGAATTGGTTCAGACATCATCTGCCATCTTCCATTTCTTAACATAAAAATGTTTTCATTATAGAGAGGTGTGACTTCATGTAAAAATCCACGCCCTGCCATATTTGATTGTCCTATAAGTAAAACTGATTTCATTTTTATCTCCTTTAATTCTAATTTTGGTTTCATCATGAATAATTATATCAATTTATAAATATTTTATATAGTTTATTATTTTGGATATTCTTTTCTATTATTAGTAGATGTCTGTTAGAAAGGAGTTTTATGAGAGTTTAATGTTTAGAAGTGTCAGGCTAATTATTTTTCTAATTTTTTTACTATTATTTAAAAAAGTAGTTTAATTTATATGTTAATATTAATAATTATTTAGATGTTTGTAATTAAGGTTAAAAAACGACAAATTATTTATTGATAAATCCATATAATCAATAGTACGAGGTGAATGAAATGGATTTGTCAGTAGAAAAGACGAAAATAAAAATAAAGAATATTAGAATGACTTATATTTCAATTTTTGTATTAACCCTCTTTCTAAGCTTAATACAAATATATGGTACATCATTATGTTTTGTACTCCCTATGCTAGTAATATCATTTATATGTGGATACCGACATATAATTGTATATTTGAGTGCATTAGTTTTAACAACATACCTGTCCTACGAAAACTATATGTTATTACTAATTTCTCTTACTAGTATAATACTTATGCAAATAGTGATGCATTTTAAATTTGTTAAAAGTAAATATATTGCCCTGATAATTACTTTAGTAAGTTTGATTTTTTTATACATATATAAATATAACTATATAGAAGTATTAGTAATCCTATCCTTTACATTAATACATAGTTTATTATGCTTAGAAGTGGTCCCTCTCTTTATTCATAACACAATTGAAGTATATACAAATAAACGAATGATGATTCTTTCAGTAATGATAATGTTAGCCATCATTTCTTTATTGGAAGTAAATCAGCTGTATATGATGATATTACTTAGATTCTATTTATTATTAAGTGTATATTATTTAAATATAAATAGGACTATGCCCACAATTTTATATGTATCTATCATATTAATGTTTATTAATCCTTTACTTAAAGATGAAATACTATCACTAATCCTTCCGTTTAGTATTTTCTTTATGTATAAACCCCAAAACAAATTAATTTGTTCAACATTGTATATTTTAAGTCATTTAATTCTTCCATTTTTTATAGAATATGATTATTACTATCATAATTTTATTATAGTAGTAAGCGCAGCTTTATTTTTATTCGTTCCTACTTTCAAGCGAAAACCAAAGTTACTTAGTGATGATTATAAAAATATTACAAGTCGTAATAAATTAATTCAACGTGCTAATACATTCGCCTCTTTATTTAAACAATTGACAAATATATTTCAAGAAGCAAATCGAGATGTTAATGTAGGAGAATTTGTTGGGTATGTCTATGAGGATGTGTGTTTACATTGTCCTAGTCGTGATTTATGTTTCTACCGGGATGGTAGTGTGAGTCGATTGGGTAAGTTAATAAATAAAGGGTTTAAATCAAAATACAATGATGAGGATCTAAAATATATAAAAAGTAATTGTATTAGTCCAGATAAGTTTTTAAATGGAATTAATGAATATAAGGAAAGTTATGAAAAAATAAAAAGAGTTAATCAAGAGAATTCGCATTTAAAAAAGGATTTATTTTATGAGTTTTCATTATTAAGTGAAGTTTTTGATAATTTTAGTAATTCTTTAGAAGAGACACCATTTGGTGATGATCAATTAAAAGAACACTTATTAGGATATCAATTTAATATTACATATTTGTATAAACATCAAATATCATTAGATGTTTATACATTAGAAATAGGATTAATGGATATAAGTGGCAATGAGGTAGTTAATGAACTTGTTCCAATTATTGAAAATTATTTAAATGAGTCATTAGAAGTTATTTCAATACAAGATTCTATGCATCATTTAGGATATACATCAGTAGTTTTAAAACACCAACAAAACTATTCTTTACAATTTGGAATTCAACAATATTCTTTAGAACCATTAAATTGTGGAGATTCATTTAGTGCTTTTCATCAGGATAATCTTCATTATTTAGCTTTAAGTGATGGAATGGGTCAAGGGAAAATGGCAGCTACCGAAAGTAAATTAACTTTAGAAGTATTATCTAAATTGATTTTAAATGGAATTAGTTTAAAAGACACAATTGACTCTATTAATGCGTTATTAAAAATAAAAAATAGAAATGATATGTTTACAACATTAGATTTATGCAATATTAATCTTGCTAATGCAAAAATGAAATTAATTAAATATGGAGCTAATCCAAGCTATCATATTAGAAATGGAATTGTTGAAAAAATTGCTACTAATTCTTTACCAGTAGGAATTGTTTCTAAATTAAAGATGTCAAGTTATGAAATGTTATTAAATAATAATGATCTTATTATTATGTCTAGTGATGGAACTGGGGAAAGATTTGAACAAATAATTAATAAAAATATTAAATTATTTAATCGATTGCATCCTCAAGAGATATCTACTCTATTAATGAATCAAGTTTTGGAAGAGAATAATCTGGATGATATAAGCATTGTTGTAATTAAAATAGTTAAAGCAGTGGAAGATTTAAATTAGGTCGTTTATTAACGATCTTTTTCTTTGAAAGTTTAAAATTAATATGTTATTAAAAGGATTATTTGTTATAATAGTGAAGATATTTGAGGTGATGAAATGATGGATTTAGAAAAACTATTAGATTTAAATCAGTTATATATAGTAGGGGTATCTGGGGGCTGTGATTCAATGGCATTATTAGATGCTATGTATAATAAAGGAATTAAAGTCGTTGTTTGCCATGTTAATTATCATTTAAGAGATGATAGTGATCTTGATCAAGAAACGGTTTTTAAATATTGTAGTAAATATCAAATACCATTGTATGTTCGTGAAATAAATAAAGAAGAATATGGAAAAGACAACTTTCAAAGTCAGGCAAGAAAACTTCGTTATGAATTTTATTATCAAATAGCTTGTAAATATGGGGTTAAGAAAGTTGTTTTAGCTCATCATTTAGATGATGTAATTGAAAATATAATTATGCAGATACAACGTCATAATACTAAGGGATATTTAGGGATCAAAGATATTAGTGAAGTGTGGGGATTAACTATTTTGAGACCGTTTTTAAATATTAAAAAACAAGTATTACGAGATTATTGTCATGATAATAATGTAAGATATCGTGATGATTATACAAACTTTGAAACTGAGTTTACTCGTGATTATATTCGTAATATAACGTTAAAGAATTATACTGAGCAGCAGATAAGTGATTTATTATATAATGCAAAACAGCATAATCAAAGATATTTAAGTAATCTAAAAAAATTAAAGAAATATCTTGATATGTATCATAATCAAAATAAAATTGATTATCAGATAATTCCTAATGATCTTTTAGAGGGATTTATCTATGAAATAATTAAAGAAATCGTTTATCCACCTTTAATTAGTGATTCTTTAATTAAAGAAGTTATTAAACAAATTAAAAGTAATAAACCAAATATTAAAATGAATTTACCTGTTAATATTAGGTTCATAAAAGAATATAATAATATACATGTTTCAAAATTAAAAAATAGTATAAGCTACTGTTTAAAATATGATCAATTAGTTTATGATAAAAATGAGTACTTTTATTTAAGTAAAGAAGGTCATCTAAATGAAGGTATTTATTTGACAAAAGAGGATTTTCCTATTACTATAAGACCATTTCGACCTGGGGATGTAATTGATACTGCAGGTGGGACTAAAAAAGTATCACGTCTATATATTGATAATAAAATCCCTAAAAGCAAAAGAGAAACTTGGCCAGTTGTAGAAAATAGTCAGGGAATGATTATTCTTGTACCACATCTTGCAAAAAATATTAGGTATTTATATTCAAAACCTAATTTATATGTGGTAAAATTATAGGCATATATGATTAGGAGTGAGCAGGATGCATAAGGATATAAAGGAAATCTTAATTACTGAAGAACAAATCAGTGCAAAATGTAAAGAGTTAGGAAAAATTATTGATAAAGACTATGAGGGTAAAGAAGTTTTATTAGTAGGATTATTAAAAGGGTCTGTTCCTTTTATGGCAGAACTTTCAAAACATTTGAATAGTGATGTAACATTTGATTATATGAATGTTAGCAGTTATGATGGTGTTGAGTCAAAAACACTTGTAGTTAAACAGGATTTAAAAGAAGATGTAACAGGTAAAAATATTTTAATTGTTGAAGATATTCTTGATACAGGAAAGACATTATATAATGTTAAAGAAATGCTCTTAAAACGTAGAGCTAATAGTGTGAAAATTGTTACAATGTTAGATAAAGCAGAAGGACGAGTTATTGATATGAAAGCTGATTATATTGGGTTTACGATTCCTAATGCTTTTGTTGTTGGTTATGGATTGGATTTTAATGAAAGGTATCGCCAACTACCATATGTTGGTATTTTAAAAGAAGAATGTTATAAGTAAGGAGAGTTTATGAACAATAAGAATGGATTATTAAAGTCAATTCTTCCCTGGTTATTAGTACTAGTCTTAATTGGAGGACTTGTTACTTTTATGAATCAAAGTAACAGTAAAGAAATTAAGTACAGTGAATTTGTGGAAGTAGTACAAGATGAAAAGATTAAGGAAGTTGAGATAGTTCCTTCTTCGTTAGTCGTTGATGTTTCGGGTAAGTATACAAAGAAAGCTGATGGTAAATCAATAGAAGTTGAGTTTACGACAACTATTCCTAATACTGAAGCTGAGATGCAATCATTAACTAGTCTTTTAAATGAAAAAGGAATTGAAACTACGATTGTAGATGCTAATGATCGTGGTATGTTTATGCGAATCATAGCTAATATTTTACCATATGTATTATTACTTGGAGGTATGTTCTTTATTTTTAGAATGATGTCTCAAGGTGGTGGAAATGCTAAAGCTTTTGATTTTGGTAATTCAAGAGCTAAATTAGAAAAAAATCAAAAAACAAGATTTTCCGATGTTGCTGGTGCAGATGAGGAAAAAGAAGAACTAAAAGAATTAGTAGCTTTTTTGAAAAATCCTAAGAAATTTGCCCAGATGGGAGCTCGTATACCAAAAGGGGTATTATTAGTTGGTCCACCAGGTACAGGAAAGACATTACTTGCAAGAGCAGTTTCTGGTGAAGCTAGTGTACCATATTATTCAATATCTGGTTCTGAGTTTGTGGAAATGTTTGTCGGAGTTGGTGCTGGACGTGTACGTGATATGTTTAAAAAGGCTAAACAAACTGCTCCATGTATTATTTTTATTGATGAAATTGATGCTGTAGGTCGTCAAAGAGGAACTGGTATGGGCGGTGGACACGATGAACGTGAACAAACATTAAACCAATTATTAGTTGAGATGGATGGATTTAGTGGTAATGAAGGAATTATTATTTTGGCAGCAACTAACCGTGCTGATGTTTTGGATCCTGCATTATTACGTCCAGGACGTTTTGACCGCCAAATTCAGGTAGCTAATCCTGATAAAAATGCACGTACAGAAATTTTAAAAGTACATGCACGTAATAAAAAGTTTGCACCAGATGTTGATTTTAGTAATATTGCTCAAAGAACACCAGGTTTTTCAGGGGCAGAGCTTGAAAATGTATTAAATGAGGCGGCTTTATTAGCTGTTCGTGAAGATCATAAAGTTATATCAATGGCAGATATTGATGAAGCGGTTGACCGTGTAATGGGTGGACCAGCGAAGAAATCTCGTAAATATAGTGAAAAAGAACGTCGTTTAGTTGCTTATCATGAAGCTGGACATGCGGTATTAGGTTTAACCTTAGAAGATGCTAATAAGGTACAAAAAGTTACTATTGTACCTCGTGGACAGGCGGGTGGTTATAATTTGATGACGCCTAAAGAGGAAACTTATTTCCAAACTAAAACACAATTAGAAGCTAATATAGCAGGATTTATGGGTGGACGTGTGGCTGAAGAAATTTTCTTTGGAGATGTAAGTTCTGGAGCTCATAATGATATTGAACAAGCAACAAGAATTGCAAGAATGATGGTTACAGAATTAGGAATGTCTGAGTTAGGGCCAATTAAGTATGATTCTGAACAAGGAAATGTATTTTTAGGTCGTGATTATACACAACATAGTAATTCTCATTCTGGTCAAATCGCATATGAAATTGATGTTCAGGTTCGTAAGATTATTGATGAATGTTATGCTAAGGCAAAAGAAATAATTGAAGCTAATAAAGATAGATTAGTAACTATTGCTGATGCTTTATTAGAACATGAAACTTTAGCAGGTGAACAAATTGAAGCCTTATTTAATACAGGTCAAATGTTAGACCGTCATGATGGGACTGCAGATCATAGTTTGGATGAAAATAGTTCTATTGATGACAATACACCTTCATTTGATGATGCTGATGATTTATTAGATGATATGAAATAAAGCGGTTACCGCTTTTTTTCATATTTAGAGGTGAGAAAATGATGGAACAAGGAAAGAAATTATTTATATTGTTTATTGTTTTATGTATGATTATACCAATGATTTTATCATCGGTTATAGTGTTTTTATAAGGAGAAGGGAATATGAAAGATTATTTAGTTAGAGGTTTAGTTAATAGCAAGAACTGTCGAGTTTTTGCTTGTAGTACTACAAAATTACTTGAAGTTGCTAGAAAGGATCATAGTTTATGGCCAACGGCATCAGCTGCTTTAGGAAGAATGATGTCTGCTACTTTAATGATGGCAAAAATGAATAAAAATAATGAAAAAATGACAGTTGTTATAAATGGTGGTGGACCAATTGGAACAATGATTTGTGTTACTAATGGTGATGGTAATATTAAGGGGTTTGTTGCTAATCCTGGGGTTCATTATACTTATAATGATACTGGTAAATTAGCTGTGGGAGTAGCAGTGGGCCATGAAGGGACTTTACAGGTTATCAAAGATATGGGCTTGAAAGAACCCTTTACAGGTTCTGTACCTTTACAAACCGGGGAAATTGGTGATGATTTTAGTTATTATTTTGCAGTTAGTGAGCAAACACCATCTGTAGTTTCCGTTGGGGTACTAGTTAATGATACTAATGAGATTTTAGCTTCAGGAGGATTTATTATTCAGTTATTACCAGAGGCTACTGAGGAGGATATAACTTATATAGAAAATGCGGTTAAAAATTGTCCTCCTGTTTCTCAGTTGATTAATGATGGAAAAACGCCTGAAGAGATTTTAGAACTTTTATTTAGTGATGTTGAGATTACAGAAAAACAAGATTTATATTTTAAATGTGATTGTTCTAAAGATAAACTTTCTAAAGCGTTAATTACTATTGGTAAAGATGAGCTAAATTCAATGATTGAAAAAGATCATGGTTGTCAGCTTCATTGTCAATTTTGTAATACAGAATATAATTTTAGTGAAGAGGAATTAAAAGAGATTATTAATGATATATAGAGGAGAAAATGTTATGTTTTCTTCTTTTTTTATAGTGACTATATAAAATAAAAGAAAGGCGGGGGAAGCCTTTCTTTTATTTGGTTTACCAACATATTTAGGAATATAACTAACTCGATAACTTACGTCTATTTCGGGGAGGAAAATAGCGGGGAAGTGTAAGTTATCTGTAATTATTATGAACAGGTTAAATATTTTTAAACATTTATATTTATTTTTTTTAAAATAATTGATAAGATACCAATGAGGAGTGAGTTAATGTTTAAAATAGGAGATATAGAAATTAAAAATCCAGTTGTAATGGCACCTATGGCAGGTATTACTAATATGGCTTTTCGAAAAATAATAAAAGATTTTGGTGCTGGATTAGTCTATTCAGAGATGGTTAGTGATAAAGCGCTATGTTATGGAAATAATAAGACTATTGATATGCTTCAAGTTGATGAAGGAGAACATCCTGTTAGTATTCAATTATTTGGTGGTGAAGTAGAAACTATGGTTAAAGCTGCTAAATATATTGATGAACATTCTAATTGTGATATTATTGATATTAATATGGGCTGTCCTGTAAATAAGGTGTTAAAGGCTGATGCTGGTAGTAAATTATTATTGTATCCTGATAAAATTTATGAGATTGTAAAAGGAATTGTTGAAAATGTATCAAAGCCTGTTACAGTAAAAATTCGTAGTGGTTTTGATAAAGATCATATTAATGCTGTTGAAGTTGCTAAGTTGATTGAAAAAGCAGGTGCTAGTGCAATTGCAATTCATGGTAGAACTCGTTCACAAATGTATGAGGGGCATGCTGATTGGCAAATTATTCGTCAAGTTAAGGAAGCTTTAAAGATTCCTGTAATTGGTAACGGAGATATAAAAACTGTTGAAGATGCTCATAAAATGTTTGCTGAAACAAATGTAGATGCTGTGATGATTGGTCGTGCAGCTTTAGGTAATCCCTGGTTGATTAAACAAGTGGTAGAATCATTGCAAACTGGTCAAATAATAGGGGAGCCAACTTATCAAGAAAAAATCGCACAGTGTTTAGCACACGCTAAAAGGTTAATGGAAATTGAACCTGAAAAAGTAGCAATGTTTCAAATGAGAGGACATGCTCCTTGGTATATAAAAGGTTTAAAATCTTCTGCAAGGGTAAAAAATGAATTATCAAAAATAGATACTTATGAACAGTTAGAGATGATTTTAATGGAGTATCAGGAATATCTTAAAGAAATCATATAGTAGTTGCATGTGAGTGATATTTTGGTATAATTGAATTTAATAGTTTAAGGGGGATTTATCAATGATTATAAATGGTAAGGAAATTGCTTTAAAAATTAAAGATCAATTAAAAAATGATGTTGAAACGATAAGAGAAAATTATTCACGTATGCCTAAATTAGTTGTTATCCTAATAGGAGATAATCCAGCTAGCTTAACTTATGTACGTAATAAGGAGCGAGGGTGCGATTATATAGGGATAGAATCAGAAATTATAAAACATGATTCATCATTTAGTGAAAGACAGTTATTAGAAGAAATAGAAATTTTAAATAATGATGAAACTGTTGATGGTATTTTAGTACAGTTACCTTTACCTAAACATATTAGTGAAGAAAAGGTACTTAATGCAATTGCCTTTGATAAGGATGTTGATGGTTTTCATCCACATAATGTAGCAAACCTTTTTTTAGGACAAAATTCTTTAGTACCATGTACACCAAAGGGAATGCTGGTTTTATTAGAGAAAATTAATTATGATTTAGATGGTAAAGAGGTTGTTGTTGTAGGTAGAAGTAATATTGTTGGTAAGCCAGTAGCGTTATTATGTTTACAAAAAAATGCTACTGTAACAATAGCACATAGTAAAACTAAAGATTTAAAAAAGATATGCTCACGTGCCGATGTTTTGATTACTGCAATTGGTAAACCAAAGTTTTTTAATCACGAGTATATAAAAGATGATGCTATTGTTTTAGATGTGGGAATTAATCGAGATGAAAATAATAAATTATGCGGTGATGTAGATTTTGAGGATGTAAAAGATAAAGTAAAAGCAATTACTCCTGTTCCTGGTGGGATTGGACCAATGACAATAACAATGTTAATGCAAAATACTATTGAAGCTTTTTATAAACGGAATGGTGGATAATATGGATTATAAGTTAAATGATATAGTAGAAATGAAAAAAACTCATCCATGTAAAAAATCAAATCAATGGCAGATAATCAGGATGGGTGCAGATATTAAAATTAAATGCTTAGGCTGTGGTGCAGTAGTGATGTTTCCTCGTAGAGAATTTGAAAAGAAATTAAAAAAAGTTATAGTATAATATGGATGAAGATATTTTAGATGAGGAATTGGATAATATTATAGATATATATTGGCACGAAAGTGCCTTTTTTATTTTTAAGTTTTCATTTTACATCCCATAACTATCATTTACCATTTGTAATAATGATAAAGAAAATAGTTTTAATATTAAAATACTAATATGCGGTTTAAGAGTTAAATAATGCAATATTTTAATAGTTATTAATATTTAGTAGTATTTGTCTTTGCTTATGTATTTCATGTTTGCAGTTTACAATACGTTGTTGATCTTTGGTATTTACCAGTAGTATTCTTAATTCATTTTCTAATTTTTGTAATCTTGTTTCTTTTTATATTTTGGATTCATAAATTCATCCATAATTATTTTTAACAGTTTTTATAAAAGGAAAAAACTTTTAGGACGAAGGAATATTAATATCTATATTCTATACTAGAAGTAATTTATAGTAGTTATTTTGTTTGTAAAACCCATATTTTATAAAAGTTTTAATTTTAAAATATTCTGATTTTTTATAATTTTATACCAAAAGTGTATCACGCTATAGGATTACACTAGATGATTAATTACACCCAAATTGATAAAATAATCATTGACACAATTAATCATCAAAGATAGTTGTTTCTGTAAAGTAAAAATATCATTCTCTACCCTATGGCTTTGAATGATACTTTTTACACTTTACAGAAGAATAGGATTGCATAAACCACGTTCCATTTTAGAGTCTCATTTTTGAAAACTTTTTGGAGATATAGAGAACCATTAATTGTCGTAACCTTTTTATTATATTAATTTATCTTGTTTCACATGGTTCTAGAATTATTGTATGGAGAATAACTTTCGTTATGTTTCATTATAGGGTCCTGTCTCTATTTTGACTGTACTATACATTTTTTACTTGCTGATGCTACTATTGTTGCTTGAGGGTATTCTTTTTGTTGAGCGGTAAATTTTGCATCAGAAATAGTAACAACATAAGAATCCCTGAGAGTCAAAACAGTTGTCAATCATTTCTATTACTTTTTCCAGAAACGGCAGCTCTTACTATGAAAAAGGTGTTAACTGAGGAACCATACGTTTCTTCATTTTCTGATTTTTCTTTCATTTTATTTTTTGCTATTACAATTAATGCTTCAGCTTCGTCTTCCTTTAATAAGTTAAATACTTGTGGAACTGCTAAAACTGTTTCTTTTACAATGAAATCTAACATAGTATCTTGTAAGTTAGAACTTTGTTCTTTATTTAAAACAGGTGTATCTAAATATATTTTTGCTAAATTAATTGCAAAATCTTCCCTTTCTAATAATACTTTTGCTGCATCAAAATCAGATACAAAAGAATCAAAGCCTTGTGTATAATTATCATAAGAAAGAACCTCAGTATCTAGCAATGGGTGATTTATAACTGAAAGAGTTAAGGCTTCTGTTGACATAGCGTCAACTATTTCAGATGGTATTTGACAAGCGTCCATCATTTCACTTTTAGATTTAAAATTCTCCCACTCTTTTGTTCCTGGTAATATTGGGTATACATATGGTTCGTTTATAGTTAAAAATTTAGTTTTCTTTTTTGAGTTTACCCTATCGTTTATCAATTTAATAGCTTCTTCTAAAGTCATAACATTAGAATTGTCAGTATAAATTTGTTTGTCAGAAACTTTGAAAAAAACTATACATAAAATCGATATACAGAGTAAATACAATATAATTTTTCTATTCATTTTTTCTCCATCCTATAGCTCTCGCTTTTTATTATTTTGTAAAATAAATTACAACAATAAAGAAAGCGCTTTCTATTATTAAAGTACAAATATAAGGTATAAAGGTCAAGTAATATGATATTTTAATTCTGTAGTTCTGTATATAGTGTTTACAGTTTACGATACGCTATTGATCTTTGCTGGTAATACTCTTAACGCATTTTCTAATTTTTGTAATTTTGTTTCTTTTTATTTTTTATATTCATAAACTCGCTCATAATTATTTTTAACAATTATTATAAAAGGAAAAAACCTTTTGGGACAAAGGGCTTTTAATATCTGTATTCTATACGGGAAAACGAATACTATTATAGATATTTGGGACACAATTATAATATCGTATAATTTCAAAAATAGTTTTCATATGTTGAAAATTTGGTGTTATGTAGCAACGAGAAATCAATGGTTTTAGAGGATTAAAAGCAGTAAAATATACTAAATAAGTAACAAAAAATCAAGGCTTAGGAACCTTGGTTTTATTTTGTGTGCCAGGAATGGCATGAATTCAGTTGGAGATAAACCAACCACAGGTATTTACCGCCAAGTGTAGTGAACCACAAGCTGTTGATAGTGATGTCATGGGTGAAGGAAGTGGTGTAACAATTTTTTTGAGCGTACGAACAGAAACTTGATGAGGCTAAATGGTGGATAAGGTCTTTTTTAAGATAGCGTGGTTTGACAGATTCAGAGATGCAGATAACCGCAACGATAAAAGATTTGTGTACATCAATACCACAAACACGAGGATAAACAATTTCCATAAATAAAGCTCCTTTCTAGAAAGATGAAGAAAGAAGCCTTGACTGAAAGGTTAGCACTAAAGATTAACTAATAGACAATGATTAATTTACCAACTCGAAGTCGACACTCATGTGTGCCTTGAAGCGAAGCGGAAAGGCATGGTTGTTAATATGTAAAAAAGCAACAGATAGTTCCTGTTCTTTATTGTTAAGCTTATATATGGGAGAATAAAAATACCCCACTATTTTATTATAACATAGATAGGAATAACAAAACAGACTACTAATTATTAAAATTTATCATATAATATAAGTAGGAAATAACAATAAAATAATAATAAAAAAGAACCCAATAAATGAAAGGTGAGATAATTATGTTAAAACACATATCAAAAGTATTAATTTGTTTATTCACTGCATGTTCATTGATTATTGCTATCACTCCTATTGGTGTTGCTGCAAAGCCAAGTTGTTCAACATGTAGAATGCAGTCATCTGAAATTAAAACACAGTATCTTGACGAAGATGGAAATGTTGTAATTATATATGAAGATGGTGTAGAAGCAATTTATATGACAAACGGTGAAATAGTCCTAAAAGATTATTATAATGTCTTTGAATCTGATTTAAATCAACCACCTACAACTAGAGTTATACCAGAATGGATTTTAATTGGAATAGGTATTATTGCTGAAACAATTGATAAATGTCAGCGAATTCAATACGTATCAGGACATGATGTATGTAGAATTATTTTAAGTAAATTAGGAACATCAGCAAAACCACGAGCCCGTTATGAGTTAACTGGAAGATTCATTCAAGGTTATATTCCAGGTTGTGAGCCAAGATATTCAGGACCTTGTAATACTGGATATTGGGAATATAAAGTGGTGCCATTATAGTTATGAAAAATAGAAAAGATATATTGGTATTAATCTTATTAGTTATCTGTATAATTGGCATGTTGGTAGTTAAATACTGTTATGAACAAGCTGTTATTAATAGTACAACAGCGTTAATTTTAAATGAAATTTTTGGTTTCCCATGTACAGTTGTAATTCTATATTATATCTTTATATATATACAAAAAAGGAGGAAAAAGAAAATTTAAAAGTGCGAGAAAAAATATTTGGGTTCTTTATAAATATTGAAGCTATAGTAATTTGCTATGGCTTTTTAACAGTTTTTATAAAAATAGAAATAATTTTATATTTTGTGCAGTATCTGTTTTTTATCCTTTAAATTTGCTTTACAGTCCCTATCGGTCTATAAAAATCTGGCAGAATACTTTATAATTTGTCTATATAATTATATTCAGGAGGGAAGAAAAATGGAGCAGTTAAGGGAAATAAGTAGAAAACTAAATGAAACTGTAGAGAAACTAAAAGCAGATAAGGATATTGAAAAGGCAGTTGGGGAGCCGCATGTAATCAGGGATAAATTAAAGAAGATAATAAAAGAAAGCACCCGATAAACTTGGGTGTTCTATCTTTATTATAATATATAGGGTGTATTTTTGACAACTTTAAAAAAGTCTGCCAAAGCTTTTTATAAAAGGAAAAAACCCTTTTGGGACAAAGGGCTTTTAATATCTGTATTCTATACGGGAAAACGAATACTATTATAGATATTTGGGACACAATTATAATATCATATAATTTCAAAAATAGTTTTCATATGTTGAAAATTGATTTTCAATATATGAAAATAATGTGAAATGTATTGATAAGAAGAAAATTTTAAGATTATTCAAGGGATTAAATAAGCGATAAATTCAATATTTTTAGATTTAGATTTTTTGTATCTTTTATGATTAAATAATATATTTTTATATGGTTTCTATATGGCCACCGAACTCAAAATATGTAATTTCATCATCAATAGATTTAAAAACTATTTTGACGTAATTCTTGTTTATATATCGATATATTTTAGCAGTTGTATTAGGAGTCATCTCTTTTTTAAACACTACACTTATTTCTTTAAAGTAAATATCTTTAAAGAATTCGACGGGTATAGCATCAAATGCCCATTCTAAGTAACGACTATTATTTAAGTGTTGGTTTACATCAATATCACTATATAAGACTGTTCTATTCATTACATAAGATAATTCCACATCATTAAATATTTCATTATAGCTATTAATTGTGTATTTATATGGAACAATTTCAGGTAAAATTATTCCTGCTTTTTCAGGTTTGATAATTCTTCTTTTTTTTAAGTCAATTAAAGTCCATAAAGAATATATAGCTGCAATCTCTTCTCCGTTTTCATCTTCTACCCAATAATTGCGCATAAATTGGATTCTTTTATATCCGCTTGCACGTGTAGATAATTTAATTAATTCATTTATTTTAATTGGCCGTTTTAAAATAATTGTCTCTTTAGCTAAGACAAAACCGTATTTTTCTGATAAATCATTATGCCACATTCCTAAATGTATAGCATTTGTAGTAGCTAAATCTGATAGGTTTGACATTAGATTAGAAATTTTATAATTTCCTTGGTAATCTGCTTCTTGACATTGTACTAGTATTTTTAATGATGAAATTGTATTTTTCATAGTTAGCTCCTTTGGTTGGTATTTTTTTATTTATTATGTCAATAATATTATAATAATTTAAAAAAATTTCATTGTATAGCAAATGTTCATAAAAATTTTGATATTTTTATGATATGATTATCTAAATAGTGTATTATTTATTATTTTTGAGGTAGAAAGATGAAACGAAGAAGAATAAATAAAAAGAAAGTTGCTTTAGTAATATTCATTTTTATTATAATTATTTTGGTAATCGTATATTTAGTCAGTAATATAATAACTTTAATAAATACACCTGATGAAGTAAAAATAGAAAAAGCTTCTTCAAAAGATCCAATTACGTTACTAAATTATTACTTACCATCAAATAAAGAACGTTATAAGAATTATAAAAAGAAACATCCTGATTTATCTGATGAAGACATAGTTACATATGTGAATATGAGTTTGGATCATAATTTTTATGAACATATAATTATTCAACCTAATTCTAAATTAAATACTATTGTAAATAAGTACTATAGATTAGATAATAATTTTGTTCCTGATGACCTTGTTTATATCAATGATGGCTATACTAATTCTAGTGATCCAGCATATAAATATCGAAAGCATCAAATGTCACGAGAAGTCTATGATGATTTTGTTGCTTTAAGAAATAAATGTCGTGAAAAAGGAATTAGTTTTTATGTTGTAAGTGGTTATCGTTCAACTCCAGCTCAGGAAAAAAGTTATCGTCATATGGCAAATACATTTAGTGTTGAAGAAGCTGATAAAACTTGTAGTCGTCCTGGGCATAGTGAACATACTTTAGGATTGGCTTGTGATGTAGCTTTAGATACATATTCTTTTGAAAATATTGTTAATCATCCTGAATATAAATGGTTTGCTGAAATATTAGTTGATTATGGATTTATTGTTCGTTATCCTGAAGGAAAAGATTCATTAACTGGTTATAGTTATGAACCTTGGCATCTTCGTTATTTAGGAAAAGATTTAGCAAAAAAAGTTTATAATAGTAATCTTACTTATGATGAGTATTATGCACGTAATTTTACACAATAACCTGTTTTATTGAGCAGGTTTTTGTTATATTTATTAATCATTATTAAATTTTATTAATTTTTATATAGGATAATTGGAGAATTTCTTGTATAATAATTTTATTGAAAGAAGGAGTATATCTTATGAATGCTATTGTTAATATTTTACCTTTTTTGGTATTCTTAGCCTTATTATGGTTTACATACATAAACATTTCTTATGGTGTTACAATGTATTTAGCAACTAAAGAAGATCATACTTTAACATCATGTCTTAGTGATTCTGGTAAATATTTTTATGTTATTTTATTAATTCTATATATTGGGATTTTCATAATATGTTCTTTGGTTATGGTTTTAAGTGCTGTTAATAATAATTTAAATAGTATATATACGCCGCTCAATATTCTTACTGTTATTACTTTAGGTGTAAGTATTTTATTACAACAAATTATTTATGTTGGACATCGACAAATGATGATAGGTAAAATTAAGTTAGATTATCGTAAAATAAAACGTGTTACTTATCCAAGAACTAAAAAGCTTAGATTTGTTTATGGTCAAAAAACATTTGAGACATCTTTACGTTTTATAGATGATTTTAAGTTAAAGAAAGCGTTACAAAAAGCTAGATAAATAGGACTGTAACGAAATAAACTAGTTGCTCCTATAAGCATAAAAGACAATGTTTTAGTTAATATAGCTAAGAGACATTGTTTTTTTATGATTACACATTTACATAATTTATTATAATACTATGCGATGATTAATTTAAGTAAAATGTCGTATAATAAAATATAGAAGAGGTGATGTAATGATTTTGGATTATCCAAAAGTATACGAAAAAAATAAGTGTGTAGGTCATGGTGGTAATCAAGAATGGTTTTTAGATTCTTGGGCAAAAAAAGCAGGATGTGCTAGTGTAAGTGCTACAGATATTTTTATTTATTATACAAAAAAAGAACACAAAATTAATAAAGATGTATATTTAAATCACATGATAGAAATGTATAAATTGATGAAGCCCCAAGAAAGAGGATTTCCATATGTGTATTTGTATACTCGTAGATTGAGTAAATTATTAAATAATTGTAAATATATTATTTTTAGAAGACCAAGTGTAGAAGTGGCTAGTAATATAATTAAAGAGAGTATTAATAATAATGAGCCATTAGGCTTGTTGATTTTGACACATCGTCGCCATGAGATGCATGATGATTTGTGGCATTGGGTTACAATAGTTGGTTATGAAGAGGGTAAAAAAGGTATAGATATAATTTTTTTAGATTGTGGTGAAATAAAGCGGATATCAGCAGGAATAGTGTTTGAAAACAATCGTTTTAATGTAGTTAAAATGGTAAGATTTTTTTACAAGTAAAAATGGAATTTAATAGATGAAAAAAAGACATGAAAACATGTCTATATGTGATAAATAGTGATTTTAATATCTATAGTAACAGATAATTTTTCTAATGTGTCAAGAACATTACGACGTTCTTTTTTGATATGATAATAATGTGGTGTCATCTTTAATAAGTTTAGAGCATCTTCACGATTATCAATATGTATTAAGTGTACAAGATCATAACTTTCAATTGTTTCAAAGTCTAAACGAATATATTTATCACTTTTAACCTTAATTTTATCATAAATCAATTCTTTTATCTCAATTAAGTGATTAGGGTTAGCTGTTACATGAATAATATAACCTTCGTTTTTAAGTGTTCGTTTTAATTCATCTTGATTAACAACAGTAAATAAGGCTGTAATGAAATCTAATGAATGATTGAGAAAAGGAAGGTTTTTACTATTACCAACTAACCAATATACATCTTTAGTATATTTTGTTGCCATATTAATGGCCTCTTTAGAAATATCTAAACCATATATGGTATCCTGGTTAAAAACTTTATTAAGCCCACAAGTATAGTAACCTTCACCACATCCTAAATCTAAAATATTTAATTTATTACCCTTACGGTATCTTTTAATACAATCAATAACATTATTTAAAATAATATCATAATACCCATTAGTTAGATATGCTTTTCTTGCAATAAGACTTTCTTTACTATCTCCTGGATTATTGGTTGCTTTATCAGGATTTAATAATAGATTTAAATATTTACTCTTGGCAATATCATAACAATGACCTTTAACACATTTGTATGAATTTCCTATTTGTATAAGTGGTTCATGACATTTAGGACAAGCTAATTTATGCATAATTTCACCTCAAAGTCATTATAACATAAATATAAACTATGGTATAATAATAAATTGGAGGAGATGATTAGTAATGAGCTGGTTTATTTTAATGGAAATGATGTTAGTAGCTATTATGACAGTTTACTTGGCTTATCATACTCGATTAGTGTTTGCAAAAGCTAGATATCGTAATATTATTACAATTATTATTGTTTTATGTTTAATTATTTTATGTCTATATGATTTAATCTTTTTCGGTTTTTTAGTTAATGCTTGTATATGTTTTGTGGTTTTTGATATTATTAATTTAGTATTATATAAAACAAAATTTAATCATTATTTTAAATTTATTTATTGTCAAGGAATGGTAGTTTTGGCAGCAAGTATTGTTTTAAGCTGTTATGGGATGTATAATGCTAAAAATACAGTTATAACGACATATAATGTTGAAATAGATAAAGATTTTAATGATAAATCATTAATGGTTATTTCAGATATTCATTTAGGTACTATTGTTTCTAAAACAGATTTAATAAAGATTTCTAATCATGCTGGAACGATTGATCCAGATGCGATTATACTATTAGGAGATATTTTTGATGAAAATACAACACAAGATGAAGTAGATTATGCAATGGAAGTATTTTCTAATCTAGCATCTAAATACTCAGTATTTTTTATTGAAGGAAATCATGAAATTGGTTTTCAAGGGGGTTCGCCTTTAAAAGAATTTAATCTTATAAATAGACTAAAAGATAGTGGAGTAGATGTTTTATTAGATGAAAAGGTTATGTTAGATGATATTTATTTAATTGGTCGAAAAGATTATGTTATTAAAAAAAGAAAGTCATTAGAAGCAATAACAAGTGATATTAAAGATAATAAGCCATTAGTATTATTAGATCATCAACCTAAAAATTATAAGGAGAATGCTAAATTAGGCATTGATCTTCAAATTTCAGGACATACTCATGCTGGACAGATATTTCCTCTTAATTATTTTTTTGAATTAATAAATGTAAATGATATGAATTATGGAATTAAAAAAGAAGGAAATTTTTATGCAATTGTATCTTCAGGTATGGGAGGATGGGGATATAGTATTCGAACAGCTGGTCATAGTGAAATCGTAGTAATAAATTTATCTAGTAAACATAAAAAGTAGTCATTATAATAAGGAGCAAGATAATGAATATAGTTATAGAAATTGCTAAACCAAAAGATGTTGAAAAAATACTTAATATTTATAAACCATATATTTTAAATACAGCAATAACTTTTGAATGTGAAGTTCCAAGTATTGAAGAATTTAGGCAACGAATAATCAATACTTTAAAAAATTATCCATACTTAGTTGCAAAAATAGATGATGTAATAGTTGGTTATGCATATACATCAGCCTTTAAAAATAGAGCTGCTTATAACTGGGCTGTAGAGACTTCGGTTTATGTAGATGTAAAGCATCATAATATGGGAATTGGAAAGGCATTGTATCAAAAGTTAGAAAATATTTCTAAAAAACAGAATATATTAAATATGAATGCTTGTATAGCTGTTCTGGATAAAGGTAGTGTTTCGTTTCATCAGCATATGGGGTATGTTCAAGTTGCTTATTTTCATCAATGTGGATATAAGTTAGGTAAGTGGTATGATATGGTTTGGATGGAAAAAATGCTTGGAGAACATAAAGTGGAACCTGAAACATTTATTCCTTTTTCTAAGCTGGATTATCAAAGATAGTATTTTAGGAGGAAGAATAGGATGGGATTATTTAAAAGAAATAAGAGTGTTGATTTAGATGAAGTTTTTAAAACAAAATATAAAGAGATAAATAAAATTATTGCTGATGGTCAAAATGAATTTGATTTACAAATTCAAATTTCACTATATATATTAGCTTATGAAAAGTACAATGATTTATTAGAATTAATTGATCAGGGTGTTGATTATGATCGTAAACATTTTGAAGTATTGCAACAGGATTTAAAGAAACAGATTGATTTGTTGAAGGGTTTAGAGAATGAAAATTAAAGCATATCATAAGGATTTTGACTATACATATACATTAGGGGTATTTGAGACAATTGAGTTGTTGCATAATAAACCAAATTTAGTTTTACGAGTATATATTAAGAGTAATTCATATCAAAACAAGGGAATTAAGATTATTAGTGAAATATGTAGAGAAAATAAAATTGATTTAATTGAAAGTGATAATACTATTAGTAAACTCTCAAAGAAAGATAATTGTTTTGCTGTTGCAATCATAAAAAAATATACTATGGAATTAGATGATGCAAATCATGTTGTTTTAGTTAATCCAGGAGACATGGGAAATATGGGAACAATAATTAGAACTATGTTAGGTTTTAATTATTCAAATTTAGCAATTATTAAACCAGGAGTAGATGTATTTGATCCCCGTGTTATTAGAGCATCAATGGGGGCTTTGTTTAATATTAATTTTGAATATTTTGATAGTTTTAGTGAATACTTAGATAAATATCCAAAAAGAAATATTTATTCTTTAATGTTAAAGGGGGCTAAAAATATTCATTCAATTGGGCCTGATGATCAAAAATATTCATTGGTTTTTGGTAATGAAAGTAGTGGGTTACCAGATGAATTTCTTAATTATGGGCAAAGTATTTTTATTCCCCATAGTAATAAAATTGATTCTTTGAATTTATCTATGGCATTAGGTATAACATTATGTCATTTTTCTAAAAGTGAGTTTAAAGGTAAAGAAGTTCTAAGATAGATAGTGTTTTTATTGAAATACTATTAGTTAAGTGAATAAACTAATTAATTTTGATAATAAATTGTAATAAAATAGGTAAAAATCTAAGTGTTACTATGGAAATTTGATTTAAATAATAGTATTATATAAAAGAAAAAAGAAAAGGAGAAATATTATGGGATTAGTATCAGCAACAGAAATGTTAAATAAAGCAAAAGAAGGACATTATGCAGTTGGTCAATTTAACATTAATAACTTAGAATGGACAAAAGCTATTCTATTAACTGCAGAAGAATTAAAAGCACCAGTAATCTTAGGAGTATCTGAAGGTGCTGCTAAATATATGACTGGATTTAAAACAGTTTCAGCAATGGTAGCTGCAATGGTAGATTCTTTAGGAATTACTGTACCAGTAGCTTTACATTTAGATCATGGTAGCTATGATGGAGCTAAAGCTGCATTAGAAGCTGGATTCTCTTCAATTATGTTTGATGGTTCTCATTATTCTATTGATGAAAACATTGAAAAGACAAAAGAAATGGTTGAATTATGCCATGCTAAAGGTGTATCTATTGAAGCTGAAGTTGGATCTATTGGTGGAGAAGAAGATGGTGTTATTGGTAAAGGTGAAGTTGCCGATCCAAAAGAATGTAAAATGATTGCTGATTTAGGAGTTGATTTCTTAGCAGCAGGAATTGGAAATATTCATGGTAAATATCCTGAAAATTGGGCTGGTTTAGATTTTGATGCATTAGATGCAATTCAACAAGAAACTGGTAAATTACCTTTAGTATTACATGGTGGAACTGGAATTCCTGAAGAAATGATTAAAAAAGCAATTAATTTAGGGGTTTCTAAAATTAATGTAAATACTGAATGTCAATTATATTTCCAAGAAGCAACAAGAAAATATATTGAAGCTGGAAAAGATTTAGAAGGTAAAGGATTTGATCCTCGTAAATTATTAGCTCCTGGTACAGAAGCTATTAAAGAATGTGTTAAAGAAAAAATGGAAATTTTTGGATGCATTGGTAAAGCTTAATTAGGAATAAGTAAGTTTGAAGAATCCCTTTTAGGGATTCTTTCAGGCTGTTGACAAAAGATGGTATAAAAACTAGTTTTAAAGTTCTTATACCACCTTTTTTTGTTTTTGATTTATTATTTATTTCTTTTTCTTTATATATTTCACTTTTATTGCCCTTTTTTATAAAAACTGGCCTGTCTTTCCATAGCCATCCTGCCATCTTTCTTAAATTATGGCATGCAAAAATAAGCTCTCCCTGATGTTTGTTTTTCCTCAGCCCCCTTAATCGTGTAAATCTTAAATTATGTTTTTCCTTGCACTCTCCAAATACACGTTCTATACTCTCTTTTCTAATTCTATATATCTCTTTCCATTTATCTGTGTATCTGATTTCTTCTA
>NZ_FOIN01000028.1 GCF_900102365.1 Thomasclavelia cocleata
TGCAAATTTAAGTAATGCAAAAGGCTTACCATCAGCAATCGAAATTATGAATAAATATTTCGAAAAAACTGATGAGGGATATATTGCCTATAAAACATTTGGTCTATGCTATAAACCAAATCCTAATTGGAAAATTGAAATAGGAGAAGTAATAGAAGAAAATGTCAATTTCAATAGAACAAGTGGCTGTGGGTGCGGTATAAATGTAGCAACTTTAGATTGGGTTAAAGGAGACATAACAACTTCAGGTCGAACAATATATAAAGTTCTTATTAGAAACGAATGGCTAATGGGTGTGTGCGTACCTTATCAAACAGATGGTAAAATCAGATGTGAGAAAGTTGAAATTATTGGTGTCGTAGAAGAATAAGTGCAAGTACTGGTATATGTTAAAGATATCAGAATGGTTTTATTGTATCTTGATGTTTAGGAAATAAACAAATATACAGTTTGTAAATTGTATAAATGGGAAAAATATGTAAAAAAAAGAAAATTGATGAATAGAAATAAATAGAAAGAATGAGGTAGAAAAATGGAAAATATTAAAAATTATAATGATTTCTTAAACGAAATTGATAATCTTTTAAACACAAAAAATAAATTAGAACAGATTGAATGGACTAGATTGGCAGAAGAATGTAAAGAACTAATACCAAAAATTGTTCCATTAAAAGATGAAATAAAAATTTTATTAAAAATTAGAAGTAAATTAAAACTTGAAGATATTTACAGTAGTGGTTTTAGATCAGAAAAAGCTATATTTACAACTAGTAATAGTCATTTTTTCACATATAAAAAACGTGGTTGTAACGATTTTGAAATTCTTTTGAATGGCGATCTTTTTGCGATTTATTCAGAATCCACTAAGTTAGGTTATAAAATTTCTTGTGAAAATCCTAATATTTCTACTCGGTTAGATAATAAAGCTTTAATTGAAATTATAATACTTGTAAAAGGTTTTATTAATAATTATGAAGAAATTAAAAAACTGTTATTTGATGGTATTGAAAAAAATTTGACTGATCTTTATATAAAAAATGAACAACTTTTGAAAAAATTAGATGTAGTTAAAAGAACTATCGTAACAGTAACTGTTACAGAAGATTATATTTAAACTTAGGAAGAAATGGATAGATATAAAAAAATGGAAAATTATATAAATCAAAATATAAATCAAACGAAAAACTTAGAAGAGTTAGTAAATAAAATTAATGGTAATATTAATGATATATCAAATGAAATAGAAAATACTAATACAAATAATATAAACTGTTTGCAAATTCTAGAGCACGATAGCGAAAGAGTTTTAACAACTAAACAACTGGCTGCTTGTTATGGAACAAATGTTGAAAATATTAAAAAGAATTTTCAAAGAAATAAAGATAGATTCAGAGATGGCAAGGATTATTTTATGTTAAAAGGTGATGAGCTCAAGAAATTTAAACGCAAGGTCAATATTACTGACTTCGCAGAAAATAGTAAAAGTGATACCCTTGTCACAGATGGCGAAGTGACTAATTGTCCCTTCGTGTCTAGAAACGTTAACACTTTTTATCTTTGGACTGAAATGGGTGCATTACGTCATTCCAAACTTCTGTACTAAAGGAATTACAAAACAAGCCCATAACAGAATATAGTTCTGATATACAGTCTACTAAAGATACTTTTAATAAGTTATTCTCAACCCCTATAAATGAACCAGGAACTAAAACTAAGGAAATTAAATTAAAAGATGGGAAAATCGCAACTGTATTAATTAGACAACATCCAATTGACAAGGCAATTGATGAAGTTTGTGAACTTATAGGTGATAAACCAAGGAAGAAAATTCTAGCTTGTAAAGCTATTTATAAAGAAATGGACAATACAAATATTGTTGATTGGGCTTATTATAAAAGACAATATAGAAAGAAACATAACATAAAAAGTCGTAAAACTTCTATTACAAAACTTAGCCTTATCAAAGAAAGTAGAAAGCTAACAAATATTTTTAATCAGGCGGTAGAAAATTTACTAAACAAAGAAGTGGATTAACTGTATTTGTTGGATATGAGGAAAAATATGGTAAAAATACATAACAATAATTTTAATAGAAAAGAACAAATAACCCAAAAATTGCATAGTTTAGCAAAAGATGACTATACAGTTTTGTTGAATTTATATCAAGAGATTAACTATATAGATAATACAGTGTTTAAATTTTCATGTGTAGACTATCTTTTTAACGCTCTGCACTTTGCTGACAATATTAATATTGAAGAGTTGGTTGAAAAATTGACATATGGAAATGTAAATGATCCTAGAGAGTTAGTGCGTTGCGATTATTATGGGAATTATGAAAATGTTAGTGACGAACAGTTACAACAAGAATGTGAAGATGATACTAATATTTGGGCACTAATAGGTTGGTTAGATAATCATAGTGCTTGTAAGAATGTTTGGAAAATACTTACTGAATATGGATTAGAAGAATATTTCGTATACGAATAAAACAAGCGTTTTATAAGGAGGTACGTTGTGAGAAGAAGTGATTTTGAAAAAATAATAAAAATAAGAAGTATTTGGAAAATTGATAAAAGAAAGGGCAATTATATGCTTGCAGATGGTAGCAAATTATCAAGATATGTTAGAGGATTAATAATCTCTCAAATGAGATTGGATAATTTAGGCATTAGATCAAATGGGGATTTATGTCATGCTTCAGGTGGAGATTGGAACATAGAACAAAGTCAGTTTGATGATATTTTGCTTTATCCACCATTTGAAAACAATGAAATATGTACTTACGAGGAAATGGAAACAAGAATTACTCGCTTAGTTCATGATTTACTTTATTAAAAGGAGGTTTTAATAAAAGTTAAAGGTTTAATTTAAAATTAATAAAATTTGACATTTCAGAAAGAAAAAAATGAGGGAAAATGATGATGAAAAAGTTATGTGAATTGGTTACGATTGAAGAAAATAATGAAAATTGTGTTGTATTAAAAGTTAAGCCAAATAAAAGATTAGAATTAATTAAATTGGGTTGCTTTAATGGAAATGAAGTTATATTCGTTCTAACTAAAGGTGATGATGAAACAATCAGGATAATTGAAGATTCTAAAAAATCATATTCATGGGATAGACACACTTTAGTTGTGGACAATATGAATGTAAAAAGACAACTCATAACAGAATGTATAATAAGAGATATGGATATTTACTGTGGTAAGAATAAAAAATTGATTTTAAAAAGTATGAGAGATTTATCTGAACCAATTGTCGAACATACAATTAAATTTATATTGTCTCGTAAAGTTGACGTTCATAAAGATGATGAGTATTATGGTTTTTTTGACACAATAAACGATGCCAAATTACATTTTGAAAAATTAGGATTCCATTTAAGTTTTAAAGAAATGAAAGTTACTCAAACAGGTGTTGTAGTTTGTTATTTTAAAATTTCAAAACCTAATAAAAAAATAATAAGAAAGCAGCTGTTAAAACATACAATCATAAAAAACAGTAGTATCTATTCAAATATAATAGAGTTAGAAGTTAATATAATTGACAAAGTTAATAAAACTAGTGTAGTAGATATAACTACACATTGCAAATAAGTTAGGGGACAGAAAATAAAAAATGAATGAAATAGTAATTAAAAATAAAGAAAATGAAATATTTAATTTTGAGTTTGAAGGTCATCAAATTAGGTCGATTTTAATTGATGGTGATCCTTGGTTTGTGGGAAAAGATTTAGCTGAAGCTTTAGAATATACTGATCCTATAAGCGCTATGAGGAAATTGGATAAAGATGATAAAATTTCCACCTTAGGGAATGATAGCCTATCGTCAAATATATTTTACGGTAACAACAATAAAAGAGCATATCCAACTTTAATTAATGAACCAGGAATGTACTCGTTGATAATGGGTAGTAAACTTCAAACAGATAATGTTACAAGATTTAAAAAGTGGATAACACATGATGTGCTACCATCTATTAGGAAACATGGCGGTTATATATATGGACAAGAAAATATGACAGATGATGAAATTATGTCGAGAGCATTGATTGTGGCTAACAGTAAACTTATTGCTTTAGAAGAAAAGAACGAACGGTTAAAAAATGAAAATGTAGAAAAGACAAGTTTAATGGAACTGTTACAGGGGTCTAAAGATAGATATTTGGCTAGTGAAATTGCTCAGTGTTATGGAATGAGTGCCATTTCATTTAACAAACTATTAAACCAATTTAAGATTCAGAAAAAAGTAGGTGGAGTATGGACTTTAACCAAACAGTACGAAGGAAGCGAAGAAGAGTATATGATATCAACTTTTAAAAATATGTGGGAAAATAAGGAAATTGTAGGTAAAAGAAAATTTAACGCATGGACTAAAGACGGGGTGTTGTTTATCTATAAGACACTAAAAGAACATGGCATTGTACCAACTATAGAAAACGCAATTACAGTTGTGGAGGGTTAATATGATAATTGACAAAAAGGTTACTCAAAATAAATCTTCGCAAAGTAAACACAGCGATTATTGTGAACTGTCTAATGATTTACACATGAGTCAAATGGAGACTAGACAGTTTTCTAAAAAAGAAACAATTGGCTTAATTGAAAAGAATTTTAAAGGTGTTGACGAGAATGGTTCAATTTGTGCAATTATGAATGTCGAAATGTCTGATGGAGAAATTGGTCAGGTTATTACATTTGGGAAAAGGTTGGAGTGGTGATAAATGAAAGATGATATTAAAATGTTAATATTTAAAGTTGATACTGATGGAGATTTTTGTTGGAATTGTAAAACATTTCCTAGAAATAAAGACAGGTTTGGTGATTACGACGATTGGATAATAGTATATTTTAAAAATCCAACTAGACACGATATTCAGCAAGCTGTTGGATTAATTGCAAAAGAATTTAAAGAAAGTTTAAAAATAATTGATGATCATTTAAAAAATATTGTAAAAAAATATTGTAATGAAGTTTGTAAATATTTATTAAAATCAGTTGAGTTAAAAGATATGATGAATGATGATTATATTAGTTGTGATTTCAAATACAATGGTTTTGCTAATGTTAGACACACAAATGGTGTTTATAGTATGGAATTAAAATTAATTAACTATTTAGAGCAAGAAATTAGCTTTGCTAATAATGATAATAAAATGATATTAGGAACATTTAATATAGCAATTGAGGATTTGTTGTAAAGGAGAAGAGAATGAAACATGTTAACAAAATTTGATGAACAAGCCCAAAAAGCAATTGTTGTAGGTGAAAGTATTGCTTTTGATTTAGGACATAATAATGTTGGTAGTGAACATCTGTTATTATCATTATTAAAAATAAGTGATTCAAAATTAAAAGAATTGTTAGAAAGAGATGACATATATTATAAAGATGTATATAACGATGTAAAAAGACTGCTTGGAACAAGTGACAATAAACCTTTTTGTTTAGAATATAGTCAAAAACTAACAAGTATTTTCAATATAGCAGTTGAAACAGTCAAAGAGTTAGATAAAGATAAAGTCAGCTTAGATATTTTAACAATTGTGTTGTTGGAAGATGAAGAGAGTATAGCATATGAATTGTTAAAAAAATATCAAGTAAATTTTAAAGACATTATACATCAGTTGATTAAATATGAGGAAGAAAAAATAAATAATTTAAGTAAAATAAAAACATTTAATTTTGTAGAAGTTTATGAACCAAAAGAAGAAAAACTGATTTTAGAAAGAGATGATGAGGTGTTACAAATTTTAGTCGGACTTTCTTGTCAAACTAAATCTAATATAGCTATTACTGGATATGCTGGAGTTGGTAAAACTGCAATTGTTGAAGAGTTAGCACGGAAATTAAAGTTTGGTAAAAATCAAGGGAATTTGAAAGATTATACTGTTGTTAAATTAAATTTAACAAGTATTGTTGCTGGAACTAAATATCGTGGTGAGTTTGAAGAAAAAATAGATAATTATTTGAAATCAATAAAAGACAAAAAGGTTATTACTTTTATTGATGAAGGACACCAAATAGTACAAGCAGGAGTAGGTGAAAACAGTTTTGGATTAGGAGAGATGTTAAAGCCTGTATTGTGTCAAGAGGGATACAAATTTATAATCGCTACTACAAAAGATGAATACAAATTTATTCAATCAGATGCTGCATTAAACAGACGTTTTAGACAAGTAAACGTCGAGGAGCCTCATAAAGACAAAGTATTTTCAATGATTGAAAAGAAAATAAAACATTTAGAAAAGTTTCATGGTGTTTTAGTTTCAGAAGAAAATGTCAGAAAATTAATAGAAGAAAGTTCAAAAGTTCCATTAAGATATTTTCCAGACAAAATATTAGATGTATTAGACATGGCAATGTCTTATGCTAAAGTAACAAACAGTAAGTTTTCCTTGTATTATGCTAAAAAATATATTAATTCTTGGACGATGATTACTGAAACAAAAGATGAAGTCATCAAAGATAAAATAAGAATAAATTGAAGGTGAGAACATGGTTGTCAATTTGACTTATGAAGAATATTTAAATATTCCATCTCTACGAAATCAATATAATGATACTATAGCTAAATGTCATTTACATAATTACGGGTGTATATATATTGAAACAATTAACAATACAACTGATGTTATGGAAATTGAGGATGTTGAGATGTTAAGAAATGGAGTTGTTGAATATGTTTAAATTATATCGTTGTTATCATTTTTATATTAGAAGAACATATTGGAAATTTAAAGAATTAAATTTAAAAGATCAAATAATTATATATTCATCGTTATTAATAAATGGAATTAGTTATGGACTTATATATTTGGCAATTGTAAAAGAAGGGTTTTCAATATGGTTAATTTTACTCATTTTTACAAATTTAGATAATACATATAAAACTTACAAAAATATCAATTTATGTTTTAATAAATTAATGCTTGATCGAATGGAGCTAGTGTTAAATTCTTTAAAAAATAATGAAGATAGATAAAAAAATATAATTTTAATGAAAGGAGGAATTTATATGCAATTGGGAGATGTAGTTACACATAAAAATAAGAAAAAACTATTTGTTATAACCTTTGTATTTAACGTTGGTGACTCAAAAGAATACGAGGTTACTAGTTTTAACGGTGACGAAAAACACCTTGTAAAAGCAGAAGAAATTGAATTTAGAGACAAGGGAACTTTGCCTTGTTTAATGGCTATTATGGAAAATAGAATGAACTATTTAGGAGGAAAACAATATGTTTAAATTGGACGTGTTTTTAGGTAAATCAAATGCTAAAATCTAAATAACAAACTTAATATAAGAATAATTATATAAAGGATATGTGAGCAGAATGAGGACAAGAGTTTATAATATTATGTTTGTAAAATAGAATATTACAAAATATAATATAAAAAGAAAGGAACACAACAATTAAATATAAAATTGAATATATGAATATATGAAATGAGGTATTAATATATGGAAGTTAAGTATACTATTTTTAAAAGTAGAGCAACAACACTTTTTATATTAGAAAATGATTATTGGGAATATATTCAAAAAAATCTTTCCACATGCAAAAAAATAAAAATAGAAGTGAACATATGTGAGGCATTAAAAGAATTAAATATTGATGCAACATATAAAAGTTACGAATATTTCAAAGAAACCGATGGTGAATACAAAGAACAATATCTGTATTCTCTTGAGATCAAATATGAAGATAGTACTTTCTGCTATTTATATTCTTTTGATGAAAAAATGGATGTTTGCGATATAAACAGATTGTTCAATAGCAAATTTGACAACAAATATGTGTTTGATCTATCTTAAATAAAAAAAGAAACTCTGGTTTCTTTTTTTTACTATGAGTTCATCTCTTTATATATTTCTTGAATTCTAGTTTTTATGAGCTTAACAATTTCTTGATCCATTCCTTTGTATAAAGGCATACATTGAAATAACTCTATTATTGTAATAGAAGCAAAAGCATTTGCATCCACTTCTGGAAGTTGTTTGTTGTATTCTAATAAATCAATTTCTGTTCGCTCTTTATAGTTGTTAAAGAAACGATTTTTATTTTCTGGTTTAAGCTGCCAAACATGTCTTAGTTCGTGGGCAATAGTAAAAATCATGTCTAAATCAATTGTTTTATTCTTTAAATATATGGTATTGTGCTCAGTTTCGTATAATGCTAACATTGTTTTAGTTAACATTTTTTTAGGAGATACAACAATTTTAGGAGTCTTTATTTTAAGTAAGTCGCAAACTTGAGCAACTATATTATTAGTATCGTTCATAATTAAATCCTTTCTTTTTTTTGTTATTAATCTTTCATATTGTTAATACTGCGTTTGACAACAAGTATATTATAACATAATATATATTTGGTTCAAAAATAAAAAAAGGATTAAAGTGAACAGTTTGATAAGGATTGTAATAGATCTAAATAAATTAGTAGAAAAAAGGAGAAGAAAAATGTTATATTTGTTATTTTTTGGAGTATTACTTTTTGCTTTATGGGTAGAGCCAAGAAAAAAGTAAAAAAAAGTTTAAAAAAAATATAAAAATGAAAGAATGTTTAAATTTTTAAATGTTCTTTTTTTTTATGCAAAAATCAATAAATAAAAGGAGAAAAAATAATGAAAGAAACAAGTTTACAAACATTTAATTTAATTGAATCAGTAGAAATTCTAGGGAAGAAAATTAATCTATATAACACAGTTGAGAATCCATTGTTTTTAGCAAGAGATGTTGCAGAATGGATTGATTATGCTTTTACTAATGCAAAAAGAACTTCAAGAGATATATCTAAAATGATTAAAAATATTGATTCAGACGAAAAGATAAAAGGAGTGTGTAATTTATATGATAGGAAAAATTTTCCTATCACAAATGAAGGCAATAATTCTAATAAAAGTACGTTTAATTCATTTTATGGAGCAATTTCACCATCAGACAAAACCAAATCAAAAGCTAGAAAAACTCAAAACATGTGGTTTCTTACTGAAGATGGCTTATATGAGGTATTGATGCAGTCACGTAAGCCTATTGCAAAAGAAATTAAGTCAAAAATTAAAAGTTATCTTCGTGATATTCGCAAAACAGGTGGCACAGTAGAACCATATAAAGATAAAAATAATGAAGTAAAGATAGACCAAGAAATAGAAAATTTAGAATTTGACATTTTTAATTTTAGAGGATTTAAAATAAGGTGCTTGAATATTAACAATGTAGTATTTTTTATTGGAAAAGAAATTTGTGATGTTTTAGGATATTCAAATGCTAGAAAGGCAATTGACGATCATGTAGATGAGGATGATAAGTTTAGAATGCTAAAGTCACGATTCGTTACTTTAGACATTCCAAACAGAGGACTAACTGCTATTAATGAATCTGGATTATATTCACTAATATTGTCTAGCAAATTATCTCAAGCAAGGGAATTTAAACAATGGGTAACAAGTGAGGTTTTACCATCAATTCGCAAAACAGGTGGTGCAATAGAATATGGATCAGAAGAAAAATTTATAGAATCACGTTTTAGTAATTTTAGTGAAGATACTAAAAGAGCCATGGTAACAGAACTGTTAGCATCTAATAAAGTTTTACAAGAACAGAATGAGTTGTTGGAAACAGACGTTAAGGCGTTAAAATCTGAAATTCTTACTTGGAACGATAGAAATAAATTAAATGCAGGTGTAAGGATGTTAGCAGCTCAAACTAATCATTATATTGGAACTATTTGGAAACAATTGTATAAACAGCTTCAGTATAAATATGGGATTTACCTTAATTCAAGAAAACAAAATAAAAATGATTCACTAATATCACGTGTTAGAGAAGAAGAGTGGGGTATGGTTATGGAAACATTTAATGCTATGTGTGCTGATTATGGTAAATCTCCAACAAAAATGTTTCAACAAACTCTGAATAAAAATTAAGTTTTTCAACATAATATTGTAGGAGGAATTCTATGATATTAATAGTTGATGATGATCTTGAATTTGCAGTAAAACTTAAAAATGATTTGCTTAGATTTTATGAGAATTTTAATGTGCAAATCGAATTAATGACTTACTATGACAAAAATTTTATCTTAAACAATGATGTTGAAATCTTATTCTTGGATATTGAGCTTGGAGATGGGGTAAATGGGATTGATTTAGCCATTGAATACTGGAATGAAGGACATGACAATATAGATACAGTGTTTATATCTTCTCATGATAACTATGTTCATGATTCTATAATCGCTTTCCCTCGAGCATATATTAGAAAAAGTTCAGAATATTACAGAACAGACTTAATAAAAGCTGTCACAGTTCTTAATGAGTGGAAAAGAATAAGAGAAATGCGTTTTATTTTGGAAGGAAAAATAGTTAAACTAACTGACATTATTTATGTTGAATCGAAGTCAAATTATGTTTATTACAATTTTATTGATGGAAGCCATATAAAAAGAAGAGCTAAGCTTTCAACAATAGAAGCCGAGCTAAAGAAATTTGATTTTATAAGATGTCACACATCTTATATAGTTAACTACAAACATGTTACAAATTTCAATAATCAAAAACATTTCTTTGTTCTAAATGATGATATTAAAATACCGATCAGTGAGAAATATGAGAATAAGGTTATTGATATAATTCATGAAATTTTAAGAAAAAAAGTTAAACGTTGAAAAATCTTCCCTAAATATGGGAAATTTTCCCAGAATAATGAAAAAAATAAGAATTATGTTAAAATTTGAATATGGGAGGTGAAATAAATGAATATATTTACGTTATTGAATAAAGAAACTTTTTTATACCTTGTATTATTCTTAATTAGTTAAATATTTGTTATAAATATGTATTTCACGTATATAAAATGATATTATACGCTATTCCTCTTTACTAATAAAATGAATAAGGGTATTGTTAAGTTAGTTGCTTTACCATCTTTGTTTTATCAGCAAAGAGGAAAACAAAAAAGGACTAAACAGAAACCTTCGACAACTCCCTTGTTTAGTCCGTTAATCAATAATAAAAAATATAAATATTATTGACAATTCTATTATTGGTTTATAATAAGTTTTTTATACGTAAAGTAAATAAAAAATAGAATAATCAGGGGGAAGTTAAAATGAATTGTGAATTATTAAACAAATATGATGTAAGAGTATTTAAAACATTTTGCAGAGATATTATTGGTAAATGTGTTAAATATGATAAAGAAGGGATCGTAATTCTATTAAGAAACAATAGAATGAAAAATGTTTTAACTAACAAAGATTTGGGAAATAAAGTCTTTAAAGCAGAAAAAGTATTATTAAGTGTTTTAAAACAGGGAAACAAATTAAAATACTACTTGATAATAGATGGAAATAAAACTGAATTAGAATTGGGAAAATTAGAAAAAACTCTAATTTATAAGGAAATACATAAGTTTGCAGAAAAATAAATTATGTGGAAAGGAATATAAATATGTATAAAGATGAAAAGCAACTACAAAATAAAACTAAATTAAATAAATTGCTTAATCAGTATAAATTTCCAAAACAGTTTGCAAATTATTTTAACAATAGTACTGTAAGAAGTAATCAGGCATTGTTAAATTATCTAAGCACTATCAATAATTTTATTCAATGGTGTTTGGAAAAGAATGTTATAGACAGTTTTGATGATATTAATATTGTAACACCAGGAACTGTAAGAGAATATCTGATTTATTTAATAGAAGTAAAGAAGTATAAGCATTCTACAGTAAACACTAAAATAAATCAATTAGCATCTTTCTTCAATTACCTTGTTGAAGAAAGAATAATTGAGAATACTCCAATAAAAAGGAGTGTTACAGTTGTATGTAAAACTAAACATAAAAAAAATTCAAACAAGTTGCCCAAAACAGAAGATTTAATTATGTTAGAAAATAACTTGAAAAAAATTCCTAATTTAATATCAAAAAATAAATACTTTTCGATATACCAAGTTCTAAAAGGAACAGGTTTGAGAGAAGTTGAGTTGTGTGGACTAGATTTGAACGACGTGCATTTAGATGAAGACTTACCTTATATTGATGTGTTAAGGAAAGGCTCTTACATCAAAGAAGAATACGAAGTGGTTTATATGTCAAAATCTGCTTCTGATGCTATTCAAGAGTGGCTTAAATACAGAAGTTATTTAAGTCCAAAATGTGATGCATTATTTCTAACAAGAAGTGGTGATAGAATTAAAGAGGATAATATTATTAAGGCTTTTAAAAAATATTCTCAAGGCACCATTACTCCACATATGCTGCGACATTTTTACACGAGCGAACTATATAGAACAACTAAGGATTTGGCTTTTGTACAAGAGCAGTGTGGGCATTCTTTAGGATCAACTGTAACTATGAATGTTTATACTCATGGTACAAGCGATTCTAAACAGGTTTTGTTAAAAATGTAAAAAATTTTACTTTGCTAGTTGACATCAAGTTGTATTGTGTGCTATTATATTGACGAAAGGAGATGGACAAAATGAAGAAAGATTATATAACTAATTTTGATAATTATGTTCAATATATTTTGGAAGATAACCCTGATTTTAATAAAGACAATGAGTATTTTTCTATATATACAAAAATAGTAAACAAGTTTGAAATGCTTGTTGGAAAAAAAATAAGTCATTTTACTCCAGATGAGTTATTAGAATGTATGGAAAACTACAATAGGGGAACAAAAAAAACTTTCAGATCCTTTTTAAACAAATATTTCTCTTATTTAGTTATTCAAGGAGAAATGGAACTCAATTACATACAGTACGATAAAAGATTTGAATATGGCAATATAATTGAGGATGGTATAAAATTTATATCAGACTCAAGGTTTTATAAGGTATTAGAAAATAGCAATTTGTCAAATGAGAAAAAGGCAATATTGTTAGCATTATATGAGGGTTTAGAGTTGAAAACCATTTCTAAAATAAGAAAATCATCAATTATTAAAAAAAATGAGCTTGTTATGCTAGGAGATGGTGAATATTTTAAAAAAAATATAACTTTAGAAATAGACGAAAATGAAATAGCTGTATCTAGAAATCTTGTAGAAATTCTTAAGTCTTTAGAGTTTGTTCATACAAGATATAGTGGGTACAAAGCATTTCCTTTGAAGTGCTATAAAGACTATATATTTAAAACAGTACACATAAATAATGTGTCAAAAAAATTTGAAAACGATTCTCAATACGAGAATTATTTAAGAAAATCTATTGGTAGATTTATAAGAGATGATGTCGCTAATTTGTTTAAGTGTTCAATAGATGAACTTAGAATATCAGGTATCGTAAATTTTGTTTGCTCCAATTTGAAAGAAGAAAACTTTCAGAAAAACAAAGTAAACAACGAAAAGATAGAGACCCTTTTGAAAATGAAGGGGTACAAAAATTCAGGTTTCTATTGGGAAATAACTTATAGAAACCTGATAGAAGATTATTATAATAATCAAGGCAAATAAAACCTTGATTATTATTCAAAAGTATAGCGTCACTTAGCAAAGTAAAATGATATAGGAGGAAAAAAATTTTGATCAATCTTAAAGATATAAAAAGAATATATGCTGACAATAATAACATTAAGGACAATACATATAGATTTACTAATGGAACAAGTAGTTTTAGGCAAAAGTTAACATTTCTTTCATTACAAGATTTGTTAAATAAACATGATGTAAATAAAGATACATTGAATGAAATTTTTGTTAAATCAAGTAACAATTCATTGAAAATTATATTCGATTTAACAAATGGCAATTTAATTGAACATAGAGTTGTATTTAAAAAGAAATAGTTTGTAGAAATTATTTTCTACAATTTGGACGTTTAGCTCAATAGGTTAGAGCAGAGAACTCATAATTCTCAGTTGATCGGTTCAAATCCGATAACGTCCACCATATTTTTAATACAAGATGTCACTTAGCAAAGTGACTGACTATGTGTTCAACGGTTTTCGTAGGAGTTCGATTCTTCTAGGGCACTATTAATCCTTTCTTTTATTGATAGTTAAGTATTGTTCAGTGAATTTCTTCCCATTCTTGAATGATACTTAACAATGTGCAATTGCAGGCAGCTATAGTTCTTCCACTATAACAAGGTTCAACTCCTTGTAATTGCAAAAACTCATCTCAAAAAAAAATATTTGAAATCAACTAATAGTTTTGATTGGTAGCTATTAATTGATTAGGGGTACTATCTTGGTAAATAATTCTAGACAAGTTTGCCAAGGGAAGCTAATGGATTAAACCATGTACATGACAGTAAGTGAAGAAACATTATAGACATAATGCTGTAAATGTTTGGGTAGACTGTTTTATCAATCAAAGTAGCTGAGGATAGAAAGATGGCTATCACACATAGCAATATGTAAAGTTAGGGTATTTTGTAATATCCGATGAGATGTGGGAACAATCGCCCCACCAGCTATATTGAGTTAGCTCACACTGTAGTTGAGATTAACAAATCTGACAATAAATTGATAGCCCCCTTATTAATTTGTTGTCAATCATGATGATTAAAACTATGAGTACCATAAAATCACAGAACGTGTATTAATCATCATAAAATGTTCATGTTAGGTGCAGTAGATTAAATCTATGGTGGTTCGATTCCACGAATGAACATCAGCGAAGAAATATTTGGCCAATAAGACTTCAAATAAAAAAGGAGAGAACTATGAAATTTAAATATATAATTGGTGGAATTTCAGTTCTGATTATTATGCTAGTATCTAGCTTTATTAGTTATTTGGATTATCAAAGAGATATTAGTAATTATCAACATCTCAAACATGAATTGGAATCTTTAAAAAAAGATAAAGTTGAATACGAGGGGTTAAAAGACGAGCTAAATAAGTTAGTTGGTGAAATCAATTCAATAAATGAGTTAATTTCAGAAAAAACTAATTGAAGAATCCCAACTGTTAAATTAGGAGTATGTGTAACTGGATCCTGGTACAAATCATGGATGCCTTACCAAAAAATCACTGATAAAACTTCTCCTCAGTACCAATTAATTAATAAGAGTGGATTAATTAATGTTGGTGAAGATGGATTGTTGTATTCAATTGATGGATACATAGGAGTTGCCTTAGGGAGTAAGTACGGAAACATCGGAGATAAATTTATCATTGAATTTGATAATAAAAGGGAGCTTAAAGTTATCAAGTTAGATGAAAAAGCCGATAAAGATACGATCAATGGATGCTATCATCGTTCAGATAATTCAATGGTCGAAGTATTAGTAAACAGAGAAACTGCTGCTGAAACATATCCATTGGCAATTAATGTATGGGGTGATTTTAATTACTCAGATAAATTTAATGGTGAAATTACAAATGTATTAAAGGTTGTAGAATAAGAATGGAGGCAATTTTGGAATTGTGTGAATTACAAATATTTAAAAACAAAGAATTAGGATTGGATATTGGGGTAAAGTACAATGATGATGGCAGTATTTCAGTAAGTTTAGAAGATGCTGCTAGAGGATTAGGATTTACTCAAACTCAAAATAAAAAAGGTAAACAATATACAAGTATCAGGTGGGAAAGAATTAAAAATTTCTTAAGCGAATTCGGCGTTCCCCCACTTGTGGGGGAAGACATTTTTATCCCTGAACCAGTATTTTATTTATTAGCTATGAAAGCAAATAATAATATTGCTAAGAAGTTTCAAATTTGGGTAGCCAAAGATGTGTTGCCTACTATTAGAAAAACGGGAAATTATTCGATTAGAACAGTTAAAGATAGCTATATGATCGAAAATCCAATTGAACGAGCTAAGAGATGGATTGAAGAAGAAACTGAGCGTCAAAATTTACGGTTAGAAAATAAAGAATTAACAAAGGAAGTTATGTATAAAGAAGATGTAATAGGCGGATTAGTTGATGATATTGACTTAGCTGAAAAGCGTAGAAGAATTACTCAAATTATTAGACAAGGTAGCGATAAGTATAGCGAAAGATACAATCTGCTTTATCATGAATTTGAAATGAAATATAAAATGGACTTAAATCGGAGGATGGATTCTGATAAATATAAAAACATTAAACCAAAAATTAAAAATAAAATGGATAGAGGGTTACACAAAATTCCTCAGTTGTATGAAATTGCTTGTAAGTTATTTGAAAATGATGTTGTTAAACTTCAACAAGAAATTTGGAACACATGTTCAAAATTTTAAAAGGAGTTAAAAGTGAAGCTGTTTGACGAGTGGGTTTATAGAAATTTAAGAAGATATGGCAATGTAAGCATAAATCCTAAATGGATAAAATTATTTGGTACAGATAATATTATTAAAGACATTGAAGGTAACGGGTTTAATAATGTAGAAATTGATTGCTATTCTAGGGATTGCTTGAGAGGTAAATATGTCATTACTCCAAGAGATATGTTAGATAATCAATTCTGTATTATTAAAGCACGGTAAACAAAGAGGAGGTAGATGATTATAGAAGGATTGCAAATTGTTGAATATAAAAACCAAAGAGTTTTAACAACAAATAGATTAGCAAAAGGTTATGGAACAACGAACAAAATTATTTCTTATAATTTTAATAACAATAAGGATAGATATGTTGAAGAGAAGCATTATTTCAAACTTGAGGGGAAAGAAAAAAAGGATTTTGTTAACTGTCTTGAAATTCAAGATGGTTTAAAAAACGCCAAAACACTTTACCTTTGGACAGAGCGAGGTGCATTTCTTCATGCTAAGTCTTTAAATACTGATAAAGCGTGGGAAGTGTACGATTCGTTAGTTGAGCATTATTTTAAATCAAGAGAAGCAAAACCAAAAGCTTTACCTATGACATACAAAGAGGCTTTAATCCAACTAATTGAACAAGTTGAGGAAAATGAAAGATTGGAATTACAAAACAGAATTCAAACTCAACAAATTTGTGAAATGAAGCCAAAAGTAGATTATTGTGATCTTATTTTGAAAAGTGATAGATTAGTGACCATTTCTCAAATTGCTAAAGATTATGGAAAGAGTGGTAAAGCGTTTAATAAAATTTTAAATGAGCTAAAAATTCAATATAAGCAATCGGGGCAATGGTTATTATATAGCAAATTCCAAGATAAGGGGTACACTCAATCTGAAACAATTCTTATTAAAAGAAATGATGGTCGATCTGATGCTAAATTGAACACAAAGTGGACTCAAAAAGGACGGTTGTTCTTATATAACTTACTAAAAGAGAATAATATACTGCCAATGATTGAGCAGACTAATTAAAATAGCGATTTTACGAAAGGAGAGATTGTATGAAGTTTGACAAAGAAAAAAAAGATCATATTACAGTCTATGATGGTCAAACAAAAATATTTTCATTTAATTTAAGAAAAGACATTCCTAAAGTAAATACAATTAGCGAACCATTATTTAAACCTGGAGATAGGGTAAAAACAAAGCATGGAATTGGTGAAGTAATGAATATATGGGGACTTAATGAGAGAATGATCTATAAATATGATGTTCTAATTATTGAAAATAACTTTTGTAGATTTTGGCGTCTTTGCTTTGAAGAAGATCAGTTAGAAATATACAGTAATAAAGAAGGAGAGATGAAAAATATGGAAAACAATGAATTAAAAAGAATTAGAGATTTAGCATTAAATATTATTAGGAATGTTAAAAATTATAAAATTACATCTGCTAGAGATGAGTACAGTAAGAAAATTGAGGAACTTACTAAACAAATAGAAGTAAACAAATTAGCTAAAAAACACGCAGAATTATTACAAAAAGATATTCAAAATTTATTAGGTAGAGATTGTAGTAATGATTCTTCCAACTTGTTAGCATATAGTAATTTTTTAACCACAGTTAATTTTCTAGATAGTGATGGTTATCTAACAACAGATGAGAAAAATGAGAAACAGAAAACGGTAAACGATTTTAAAGAAGAAAGAAAACAAATTGTCAAAAAATTTGATAACATTATTAATTCATTATACTTATGTACAACAACTGATCAAATTAATGAATTTTTAGATAATCAGAAATTTAGAGTTAATGGCTTAATTGTAAGTCCAGAAGACTGGAAAGGATAAAATAGAGAACAGATGAACGAAGTAATAATTAAATATGAAAATAATCAAATGTTAGTAACTAGCTTACAAGTTGCAGAAAACTTTGGAAAAAGACATAGACATGTATTGGAAAGTATAAGAAATTTGGTGGCCGAAAATTCGGCAGCCAAATTAGTATTCTTTGAAAGTGAGTATGAGAATCGTGGTAAAAAATACCCAATGTTTACAATGAATAGGGATGGATTCACATTGTTGGCTATGGGATTTACTGGGAAAGAGGCTCTAGAGTGGAAGTTCAAATATATTGAGGCATTCAATAACATGGAAACCAAGTTAAATAGTCCTGAATTTATTATGAATAGAGCTTTGGAAATTTCTAGAAAACAAGTGGAAGCTCTAATGCTTGAGAACAAAGAATTAAAGCCCAAAGGAGAATACTTCGATGCTTTAGTTGACAGAAATTTACTAACAAATTTTAGAGATACAGCAAAAGAGATTCATGTTAAGCAAAAGGTGTTGATGGAGTATTTGTATGATAAAAAATATATTTATAAAGATAAAAGAGGAAATACCAAACCTTATGCAAAACATGTGGAAAATGGATATTTTGAGATCAAAGAATATGCAAACAACAAAGCTGTAGGTGTTCAAACATTAGTAACACCAAGAGGACGAGAAGCATTGCGATTATTATTGAGCAATAAAAATTAATAAAATTTCATCTTTATTAAACAAGGTAATTAATCAGTTTAAAGAGAGTTTTAAAAGCAGAGTTGTAAAAAAACAGGAAAGAGGAAAAAAATGTTAAGTTTAATCTTTATTATATCGTTAATATTGGCGGTTATTTTATTTAAAAAAACAAGTCGGAATTGCAAATATGAAGGACTATATTTTACTGGAGCAATATTAAATGTTGCATTGGCTATTATCCTTGGATTTTTGATACTAGATATCATTGTCTATTATATTGATGTTTTTAATGTAGATAAAAAAATAGATATATATATAGAAGAAAACAAAAAGATTGAGTCTGATGTATCAATAGCTGTGGGTAATTATCAGATTTATGAAAACAGTACTTTTAAAGAAATCATAGACAATCCAACTGTATTGGCAGTGGTGTGTCCAGAACTTAAATCAAATGAACTTGTTTTAAAACAAGTTGATCTTTACATAGAAAACAGTCAAAAAATAAAGGATTTAAAATTAATGAAAGTAACTAAAGATATATATAAATTTTTACTTTATTTAGGATAATAAAAAAAACGAAAGAAGAGGAAAAGAAAAATGTTTAAATTTACTTTACAGGCTATTTTATTAATTACAGTTGTTAGTTTAGTTGTATGGGGGCTATTTGATTTTACAGAAGAAAAATTTAAGCCAAATAAAAGAGGATTATATGCATTAATTCCGTTAGTTTTATTTATTAGTTCAATGTGTGTTGCAGTTGTTCCAGCAAATACAGTTGGCGTTAAATATAGTTCATTTAGTGGAACTAGTGAAAACACTTTAGGTGAGGGGGTACACTTTAAAACACCATTTGATACTATTTATGAAATTGATACAACTGTCCAAGAAAGAACAGGAGAAAAAATTAAAGTTCAAACTTCAGATGCTCAATTTTTGGAAATGGTAGTAAATATTAAATACCAGGTATCTAGTAAAGATGCGTTTAAAGTATATAAGGGATATAAGACGTTAGAAGCATTAAATAAAAATATTATTGCCAACTATGCTCAAAGTGCTTTATCAGAAGTATGTACTCAATATAATATTATTGATATTTTAGGTGACAAACGTAATGAAGTTATTGGTAAAGCAAGTAATTTATTGAAAGAAAAATATGCTTCAGAAGGCGTAACCTTTAAAGATCTAACCATAAAAGATATGGATGCTGGAGCTGAAATTGAAAATGCAATCAAACAAGAAGCTGTTGCTAAGAAAAATGTAGAAACAGCAGAGCAAAACAAGCAAATAGCTCAAAAAGAAGCGGAAACAAAGTTGATTAAAGCTCAAGGCGAAGCAAATGCAAATGCTGTTAAGACAAGTCAGTTGACAGATCAAATTTTAATTGAACAATGGATTGAAAAATGGGATGGAGAATTACCAACTGTTAGTGGAAGCAATAATAATATGATTGATATTAGCAAACTATTAGAAAAATAGGAGGTTGGAGTTGTGCTTAACTTTAAAGGAGAGTGTATTGATGAATTTGTTGAAAAAAACTATCCTTTGTTTATATGGATGGTAAATAAGTACAATAGGAAAAATTATCATACACCACCACAAGATTTAATTGATTATTGTTTAACAACTTATCTTTCTTATTGTCAAAAATTTGATGTGGAAAAAAATGTTAAGTTTTCATATTTTTTAACAAAGCCAATAAAATATAGAATTAACCATTATTATAATAGAAATAAAAATTGTAAATTTAAAACGATTGGGGCAATGTCGTTAAATAGTGAAATAAGAAACGAAAATGGTAAGCCAACAGAATTTATAGAATTAATACAATATAAATTTAACAAGTTTTCAAACCAAAATAATCATGTATTGTTAAATGAAATATTAGCGTATTTAAAGTCAAATTTTAGTTCAAGAGATTTAGAAATGTTTAATTTATATATTAATGGTGAAAATCAAGTAGATATTGCAAAAAGATATAGTATTTCTCAGGTTCAAGTATCAAGAGTCATTAAAAATATAAGAACCAAAATAAGAAATCACTTTGGTTTTAGTAATTAAAATATTACTTTTATTAATAATTTATGGAGGTAAAATATAAAAAGTTTTCTAAAAGAAACCAACTGTTTTGGAGGTTTTTATAATTAATGAGCAGTACAAATAGAGGGAAAGAGCGTAATAAGTTTGATTATTATGTAACACCTCAAAAGGATATAATTAATTTTTTAAAAGTTTTCAAGGGAAATCATAATGAATTGAATAACATAGAAAACGTATTAGATCCTTGTGCTGGTGGAGATAAAGATAACGATATGAGTTATCCAGAAGCTATAAAAAAAGTTTTTCCAGTTTGGAATATTGAAACTTTGGACATAAGAATGGATAGTAAAGCAAATTTTAAGGGAGTAAATTATTTGGATACAGACATATCAAAAATTTTACCCGATTATAACGCTGATATTATTTTTACTAATCCGCCATTTAATTTAGCAATGGATTTTGTCAAAAAAGCAATGTGTGATGTAAGTGAAAATGGTTATGTAATTATGTTGCTTAGATTGAATTTTCTTGGAAGTAAAGATAGAAATATCTGGCTAAGAAATAATATGCCATATGAAATATACGTGCATTCAAAACGTATGAGCTTTACAAAAGATGGTGGAACCGATAGTGTAGAATATGCTCACTTTGTATGGAAAAAGGGGTATAAGGGTATTACTAGATTGCATCTATTGGAATTTAAATAGATAGAAATAGATATATTAATCCATTTGTAATTCATTTAGATTTATTAAAATTAATTACTTTACAATTACAAATGGTTGATTAAGAAATAAAATAAACTTTTTATTCAGACGTGGATAAAAAGACAAAGAATATCAAATAAAACAAATATAGAAAATAAAGAAGAGAAAGGAAATAAAATAATACTAGTTAAAGAAAATATTTTCGATTATAAGGTAATAAATTGAGTAATAATAAAAAGTTTATTCTAAAACAAGACGATTGTCTAGAGGTAATGAAACAAATACCTGATGAAAGCGTAGATTTAATTGTAACAGATCCACCATATTTAATGAATTATAAAACAAACCGCAGAAAAGATAAGTCACATATGTTTTGTACACCTATTAGTGGCGATAATGATAGCTTGTTAATACAATTATATATATCGGAGTGCTATAGAATTATGAAAAATAATACAGCAATGTATATGTTCTGCAATTCCAATAAAATTGATTTTTTTAAAACCGAATTAGAAAAGACTGGTTTTAAAATAAAGAATATAATTATATGGATTAAAAACAATTGGACAGCAGGCGATTTAAAGGCACAATTTGGAAAACAATATGAAATGATAATTTTGGTAAACAAAGGAAGAAAATTTTTTAATGGGAAGCGCCTGACTGACGTTTGGTACTTTGATAGAGTTAGTGGTAAAAAGCAATTACACCAAAATCAAAAACCAATAGAGTTATTAGAACAATGTATTAGAAAACACAGTGATGAAAACGATATTGTATTTGATGGGTTTGCAGGAAGTGGTTCTACGGGTGAAGCTGCGCTCAGAACAGGTAGAAAATTTTTAGGAATTGAGATTGATAAAAATTATTTCAACATAGCAAATAAAAGACTTGAAAGAGTTGAGCAAGAAATTAAATAAAAAGTAGGTTTTATAAAGGATTGAACCCCTAGTTGTAAATACAGGCTTTGTGAAACATGATGGTTATAACATTTAGAAGTTATTTATCGTCAATATAAAGATATTGGAAAGGAAGGATTATAAATGAAAAGAATTATTAGAAAAAATACTTTTGAAACTAACTCTAGTTCATCACATTCGTTTTCGATTTGTATTAAAGATAAAAAAATATCTCACCCCAAGGAAATTAACTTTGAGGCACATGAATTTCATAATTATCCATTTGATGGCGACGATATGAGTTCAATGCAAGGTAGAGCAAATTATCTTTATTCTATAGCTATTCAATGTTTTATGGAAAATAAATTAAAAGAGGCGTTACAAAAAGCATTACCTAATACTAAGTTAAAGTTTGAACACGAATATAGAGAAATAAAAAATACCTATTTAATTAATCATCAAGCACAATATGCGGGGTCAGATCTCTTAGACAGAGTCTTGGAAGATAGTGTCTTATTAATAAACTACTTATTGGATGATAAAACAGATGTACTGATTACAGGAGACTATGATTATTCAGGTGTAACTGGCGGAAATGATCGATTTGTAATCGGTGATGTTAAATATGAATAATTAAGGAGAAAATTAATGAAGAAAATAATTAGAAATAACACTTTTGAGACAAATAGTAGCTCTACTCACAGTTTAACAATGTGCCTGAAATCAGATTATGAAGCATGGCAACGTGGAGAAGTTGTTTCAACTGAGAATGTATACCTATATAAAGGTGACAAAACGTTTATAACTATTGACGAAGCTCTTGATTTTATTAAAACAGAAGAATACTACAAAAACAAAATTAAAGACTATAATTTAACCGACAAGAAATCAATTAGAATATTATTAGATGATTTGGATTTTGGGTTTTATGATGATGATAATTATGAATTAGAAAAATTCTATGATGAATTTACAACTTCTTCAGGTGAAATTGTTGTGGCATTTGGAGAATATGGTTATGACGGTTAGTTTATTGCGAACATATAGAAATGGCAATGCAAATATTGAATTATATACTGATGGAACAAGAATATGTCAAACAGAAGATAAAGAATTTAATTTTAAAATGCCAATGAACATGGACATTAAAGTGACTAATTGTTGCACGTTTGGATGTGACATGTGTCACGAAAACTCATCCCCAGAAGGTAAACATGCACCACTAGAAAACTTTGATTTTATCAATAGTTGGGTATCTGGTTCTGAAGCAGCGCTCGGCGGTGGAATGTTGACTAGTTACCCACATTTAGATGAATTGCTAGAAAAGTTATATAAAAAAGGAATTGTTACTAATGCTACTTTTCATCAAGATGAATTTGTATCTAATATAGATAAGATAAAGTCTTGGCAAGAAAAAGGATATCTTCATGGAATTGGAGTATCTTTTATAAAAGAATCAGAATGTTTGAAAGAAGTATATGGTGAGGTAGAAAATGTGGTATTCCATGTTATTGCAGGATTAGTTGACTACAAAGAATTATCATATTTAATCAATAATTTTTCTAATCCAAAAGTATTAATTTTAGGTTATAAACATTTTCGACGAGGAAATAAGTTATATGAAAAAAATGGAGTTGAAATAGAAAATAGAATCATTAAATTAAGTAGAAACATCGATTGGTTATTTAAAAATTTTAAGGTAGTTAGCTTTGATAATTTAGCTTTAACTCAACTAAATGTACGTAGATGGATTTCAGATTCTGCATGGGATAAGTTTTACCAAGGAGAAGAAGGATCTTCTAATATGTATGTAGATGCAGTTGAAGGTAAGTTTGCTCGAAACAGTACATCAACTAAGAGGTATAAGCTAACAAATAACATTGAAGAAATGTTTGATGTAATTAAAAAACAAGAAAGGAATGAACAATTATAAATAATATATTAAAAACAACAGAGCAAACTCCTATCGAGATTGCTTTAGGAATAGATGAAAACGGTATGACAACTGCCAGAAAGTTGTATGATTTTTTAGAATTAGCACCAACGCAATTTGCAAGATGGGCTAAAAAGAACATAGAGAAGAATATATTTTATGATGAGAACAAGGATTGGTGGGGGTTCGACATCATGTCGAGCGGTAATAAATGTAAAGATTATAAGCTAACAACAGACTTTGCCAAACACTTATCTATGGAATCTCATTCGGTTAGAGGAAAAGAAGCAAGAGATTATTTTGTAACAGTTGAAAATAAAGCACGTGATACTCAATTGCAGTTACAGAATTTATCACCCGAACTAAGATTATTGATTTCACTAGAACTAAAACAAAATGAACATGAAAAACAACTTAAACAAGTCAAAGATGATGTTAAGGGTATTAGAGAAGTTGTAGCTATTGATCACACATCATGGCGAGATGAAACTAATAAGTTGTTACGAAAAATAAGTACAAGTTCAAATGGTGAAGTATCTTTTAAGGATGTTAGAAATGAGTCTTATAAACTTCTTGAACGTAGAATGGGAGTTAATTTGCCAACAAGATTGACTAACAAACGTAGAAGAATGTTAGAAGAAGGTGTCTGCAAATCTAAAATAGAAAGAACAAATAGTTTAGATGTTATTGCAGATGATAAAAAACTAATTGAAGGATATATAGCAATTGTTAAAGAAATAGCTATTAAATATGGTTTGTAAAATGGAACAGAAATTTAGAGCATTTTATCAGGGCGATATTGAAGATTACTATGATCTAACATTTTACTCTCAAGTTATTGAGGGTGAAATGTGGTTTGTTTGCAATAAAGATTCAGACATTAAATTTGAAGCATCGTATGTTTTTGGTGGTGAAGATTGGGTTATAAACATGTGTACTGGATTAACAGATTTGAATGATGAATTAATATATGAGGGTGATATTTTACCTTTTGAATTATCAAATAAAACATTTGAATATTATTATATAAAATATGATGATGAAAATTGTCAATTTAAAGCTGTAAATAAATGTGATACAAATATTATTCATCACGATATGTGGGGAAACTCATCAGTTGCTGGGAATATTCACTGCAATAAAATTCTTCTTGATAATTTGGATTTGCCACAAATCGGATCATTAGCAATGATTAAAACATCTGGCGAAAGTATCTATTTATCAAACAAATGGTATAGAAATAATGAAAATCTGCAAAATGACATTGATAAAGCATATTACTCGCTAAAAAACATAGTTGAGAAACTTAATAAAGAAATCTTTACACTTAAATCAAGAAATATATTTCAAAGAATTTTCAGAAAATATGAATAAAGGAGAAAATTTATAATGGACGTTGTTGTAACTACAATTGGGTACGTTATAGGAGTTGGTGGGATTGTTTGTGCAATCATAAAGATATGTCAAGAAAAACATGATAATTCTAAATATATGATTATCATGATGGCTTGTGTTGCCATTATATATATTACAAATTTGATTGCCGAATCAATTAGATAAAAGAACTGTTTTAATTAAAAGGATGGTATAAATATATGAAGAATGTTAACAAAAAACTTCAATACTTAATAAGCTTTAAAACATATAAGGACATTTGCGATATGTATTCAAAAATACAAAATAATGTACCGCTCTATATTGTCGAATCGTTATATGTAAACGCAGTAGATGAAGTGCTTAAGGAATATAATTGTAATACTCTAACCGAAGGAAATCTTAGTTGGGGGAGAGGGCACGTATATGCAAGAGACAAATTAATCAAAAAGCTATTATATTGGCTTGAAGATAAAGAAGAAATTAATAATTCAAAGGAGAAAAGAGAGCAAATGAAAACACTAAATGAAAGAATGGAAGAGTTTTTAAATAATTATTATGACTTGAAGAAAAATAGAATAATTGATAAATATAATGAATTAATAACACAAGCAAAAGAAAAATCTAACAAAGAAGCAGCAACTAAATTAATTCAAAAAATAGCATCCAATTCATACAAAATAGATGTTAGTAAAATTAAAAATTGTTTGCCAGATGGTTATGCTGAAAATGAGTTATCTATTGCTATTTAAGGGCTTAAGTTAATAGATAAAAACAATGAAGAAGTTAAATTATGTTTGTCGGAGGAAGATAAAACTGCACTATCAAGATTAGCTACATTAAAAAATACTGAATTGGGTAATTTAAATGAATTACTAAGCCAGGTCAAAATGTTAATATTAACATGTGAAAGTGACCATGACTTTAAAGAAATTTTGACTGCTTACAATATAATTGACAAAACAACTGGGAGATTGATTGTCTAATGTCTGAAGTCTATGAATTAAGTTTGAGTAAAAATTATGTAAGTAGTTGGACAATTAGTGATGCAATAAGAGAGATTCTTCAAAACGCAATTGATAGTGAAAAAGATGGTCATAAAATGTATGTAAATTATGATGTAGAAAATGAAGAGTTGTTAATTGGGAATAAACATACATATATTGATAAAAGTACTCTAATTCTTGGAATTGGTGATAAAACTAATAATAATAAAATGATCGGCGGAAATGCTGAAGGATATAAATTAGCATTAGTGGTCTTATTAAGAAATAATCACAATGTTGTTATTTCTAATAGCGAATATTTATGGGAACCTTACTTTGAATATTCTGATACTTTTAATACAGAATTATTAAAAGTTAAATCAACAAAATGTTTAGATAATAATAATCTAGAATTTAAAATTAATAACATTTCATCATTAGTATTTGAAGATTTAAAAAATGATTTTCCTTGTATAGAAAATGATTTTGGAAAGGTAATTAATACAGTTAATGGACAAATTCTATTAGATATGAAATTCAAAGGGAAGATGTTCGTTGAGGGTTTATATGTACAATCAGATGACAACTTTCAATTTGGATATAATTTTAATGCATGTGAAGTTAAATTGGATCGTGATAGAAAGGCTATTAACTATTATGATTTAAAAAAATTAACTGCAAAAGCAGCAATTACGGTAGAAGAATGTAATGATGAAATTTACAAACAGATAGTTAGAAGTAGTACCGATACTTCGAAAATAGCCGACATAATAGATTTTTTAGATGATGACTTTGCAAAAGAATTTACTGCAAAATTTTATGAGGAAAATAAACTTGATGATGATGTTATGGTAGCTACTTCTGGTGTAGGAAAATTATTAGAAAAAGAGGGGTACAAAACATTTGAATCTAATGAAAATGTATCAGCTATTGTAGCTAAAGCAAAAGATAAAGAGGATATATTAGATGAGGCTAAAGATAAAATGAGAAAACAATCAAATGAATCAAGTGCTTGGTCAGAATTTGAAGACTCTAATACCAGAAGAATACTTAGATTATTATATAAAATACAAAATAAATTATCTAAAAGTGAACATGACGAACTATATGATATTGCAATTGATGTATCTGATTACAGTTTTAAATACATTCAAGAGGTTGTAAAAGATAGTTTGCCAGAGTGTTTGGAAGATAAATATATTAATGAAAGGTTAGAGGAGTGTTAGATGTATTATAAATTTACTTGTAATATGACATGTACTGGCAAGGGGTATGTTGAAGCTGATTCATTAGAAGATGCAAAGCAAAAAATATTAACTGGCTGTTACGATGATATTTATGATGAGACTGATCACAAAATTGCTGAAATAGTTGCAATCGAGAAAGATGATTGTGAACAATAATAGTTGTGATTTGTATGTTGATTTAACAAAAAAATGGATTAACTAACGAAGAAGTTAAAATGGTAAACAAATTAGTCAAAAAAACAGGTGTTTTATTCTATGAGTTAACTATTAGCTATCTAGAGTTTAAGAAACTAGGTGAATTATTTAACGATAATATTAATGAAAGTGAGAATTAAAATGGAGATTTAAAGGAGTCTAAATGGATAAAACAAAATTAGGAAATCGTATGAAAGAATACGAAAATCAATCACAAACAAAGCTGTTAAGAAGATTGCCTGTTATTATTCGTGTTGATGGCAAAGCTTTCCATACATTTACTAAAGGTCTAAATAAACCGTTTGATATAGACTTTTGTGATGTTATGAAGCATACAATGAAAAAATTATGTCAACAAATTCAAGGATGCGTTTTGGCTTATTGTCAAAGCGATGAGATAACACTTGTTTTAGTAGACTATAAAAATATCAACAGCGATGCTTGGTTTGATAATAAAGTTCAAAAAATGGTTTCAACAAGTGCAGCTTTAGCCACTTTATATTTCAATCAAGAAGTTGAATCAAAAAATTGTTTTAGTGCGGTATATTTTCCAGATGAAGAAAATTTATGGGAAAAGAGATGCTTTAAAGCTTCATTTGATTCAAGGGCATTTAATTTGCCTAAGCATGAAGTTGTGAACTGCTTGATTTGGAGACAACAGGATGCTATTAGAAATAGTATTCAAGCATTGGCTCAATCTAGATTCTCACATAATGAAATGCAAGGCTTGAATTGTGATGAATTAAAAGAGAAACTGTCTGTTGAGGAAGGTGTTCATTGGGATAAATTACCCAATGAATTACAAAGAGGTGTTTGTTGTATTAAAGATGGTGATGGAAATTGGGTTATTGATTATAACATACCATTATTTACAGATGAAAGAGATTATATTAACAATTTAGTTATGCTAGAACAATAGGAGAAAGAAATGAAAAAGAAATTATTAATTGTGGTGGATATGCAAAATGACTTTATTGATGGTTCTTTGGGAACAAATGAAGCTAGGGCAATTTTACCAAATGTTATAGATAAAATTAAAGAATATAAAGACAAGCCTGATTCAAGAATAGTATTTACTTTAGATACACATAACGAGAATTATCTCAATACAAACGAAGGTATAAATTTACCAATAATTCATTGTATTAAGGGGAGCTATGGTTGGTGTTTGAATGGAGAAATATTAAAATTAATTAAACCTAAACCAAAACAATTATTTGAAAAGAAAACATTTGGGTCAGTAAAATTAGCTCAATATGTAAAAAAACATCAGTTTACTGATATTGAAATTGTTGGATTATGTACTGATATCTGTGTAGTAAGTAACGCATTGCTAATTAAGACGTTCTGTCCAGAAATACATATTGTTATTAATTCAAAGTGTTGTGCTGGAACAACTTCAGAAAATCATAAATATGCACTTAAAACAATAAATTCCTGCCAAATAGAGGTGATATAAAATGATTTTAATTAATGATAGTAAATTAAAACTAAATCATTTTCCTGATGGCACATTACATTTAACTCCTTCATGCGAAATTAAAACAGTTAATATTATCAAATGGTATTATGAAAATGAAGAAGAATTAATTGCTTTAATTTATATTACAAATTATTTAAAAGAGCATGGTGGAAAAGAAAATGAATTACATATGCCATATATTCCTAACGCAAGAATGGATAGAATCAAGACAAAGAGAGATGTATTTACATTAAAATATTTCGCCAATATTATAAATTCATTAGGATTTAAAAAAGTGCTATCAATTGATCCACATTCGCCAGTTAGCGAAGCTTTGATTGATAATTTATATTTACTTGACTTAAATGTATTTGTAAGACGACTTATATTAAGAGATATTAATATTAACGAAAATATTAATGAAGATGACTTAATTGTTTATTTCCCCGATAATGGGGCTAGTAAAAAATACGAAGATTTATTTCGTGGGTTTAAAACTTGTTATGGAGTAAAACATCGTGATTGGACAAGCGGGAAAATTATGGGGCTTGAAATAATTACAAACGAAATTGATTTGAAAGACAAGACCGTATTAATGTTTGATGATATTTGTAGTTATGGTGGATCAATGTATTATGGTGCAAATAAATTAAAAGAACTTGGAGCAAAAAAGATTTATGCTTATGTAAGTCATTGCGAAAATAGTATTTTAGATAGAGAAAGAGGAACTTTAATTAAATCACTGGAAGATGGCACAGTAGAAAGACTGTTTACTACTAATAGTTTATTTACTGGAAAACACGAGAAAATTGAAGTTATAAAGGTTTAAGAAAGGAAAATGAAATGAAAAATTTAACAACCTTATTATTGTCGGATACATATAAACAAACACATCTGCGAATGTTTCCTAAGGATTTAACAAAATTGGTTTCTTATTGGACACCTAGAAAAGCGATGTCAGAGAAGTATGATAAAATGGTGTTCTTTGGTTTGCAGGAGTTTATCAAAAAGTATCTTGTCGAAGATTTTAATAATAACTTTTTTAACAAACCAATAGATGAGGTTATTGGAGAATATAATTCCTATATGGACACACAATTAGGCGAAGGAAACTATGATTTGGACGCAATCATAAATCTTCATAAATTAGGGTATCTACCCATTCTAATTAGAGCATTGCCTGAAGGAAGTATTGTTAATATGGGAGTTCCTTGTATTGAATTGACAAATACTCATCCAGATTTTGCGTGGGTTGTACAATGGCTAGAATGTATTCTACAAGTAGAATTATGGCCAACATGTAATTACGCTACTATTGGAAAGATTTATAAGGAAGTAGCAAACAAATATTATGATCTAACAGTTGATAATATGGATTCTAGAATGGCTATGTCAGACTTTGGAATGAGAGGTATGTCATGTTTAGAAGATTCTATTAGAACATCTGCATCATGGCTGTTATCTTTTGATAAGACAAGTACAATCCCCGCATTGCAATATATTAGAGAATATTATAATGCTGATAAAAATATTGGAATTGGAGCTGTATCTACAGAGCATGCAGTTATGGGAGCTAACTTCTCAGTTGATGGCGATGAAATCACTTTTGTAAAAAGATTATTAACAGAATTATATCCTAATACTTCATTCAGCATGGTATCTGATACTTATGATTATTGGAATATAGTAAAAAATATTTTACCTCAATGCAAAGAAGAAATTATGAATCACAATGGAAAGTTATTAATTAGACCTGATAGCGGAGATATTGTTGAAATATCAATTGAAACAATTAAACTCTTGTGGAAAACATTTGGTGGAAGTATCAATAGTAAAGGATATAAAGTATTAGATCCTCATATTGGCATTATTTATGGGGATGGATGTACTATAAATAAAGTCGAAGAAATCTATGAAGAGTTATATAAACTAGGGTTTGCTGCTAACAACATTGTATTTGGAGTAGGAGCGTTCTGCTTCCATGCTATTTTTGAAGATGATGGAAAGTTTATTGTTAATACAAGAGATACATTTGGTATTGCTATGAAGGCTACTTATGGGGAAGTTGGAAATTTCAAATTCCCTATTTATAAAAATCCTAAAACAGACACATCAAAATTAAAGAAATCTCATAAAGGTTGTTGTGCTGTTATTAAAACAGAAGATGGATATAAATGCGTAGATGGATATAATTGTTTAGTTTCTACAGAAAATACGTCATTAGAAAAAATGTTTAGCAATGGTATGTTAAAAAGAGAAGAATCATTTGAACAAATTCGTCAAAGATTAAATAAAGGAGAATTTTAATGATTGATAACTTTAGAGGTAAATATCGTTTTTTAAGCAATTATTATGAAACACCAATTGAATATGATGGGATAGTTTATCTTAATAATGAAGCTGCTTTTCAAGCACAAAAAATAACTAGAATTAGTGAAAAGATTAAATTTCAAAATTTAAATCCTGTCGAAGCCAAGAAACTAGGGAGAAAAATACTTTTAAGAGATGATTGGGAAAAAGTAAAAGAAAAATATATGTATGAAATTGTTAAAGCAAAATTTACTCAACACCAATATTTAAAGAAAAAGTTATTAGATACATATCCTCATGAATTGATTGAAGGAACGACTGGTTGGCATGATAATATTTGGGGCAATTGTGAGTGTCCTAAGTGTAAAGATATTGTAGGAGAAAACAAACTAGGCAAAATTTTAATGAAAGTTAGAAGTGAGATTTGATAATGGACTATTATTTAAGCCCAGATAATTGTTATCAAAGATTAGAAGATGAGTTTATAAAATATGGCAAATTAATCATTGCTGTAGATTTTGATGATACAATTTATGATTTCCATAGGCTTGGACGAACATATACAAATGTTATTAACTTATTAAAAAGATGGGATAGATATGCACAAATTATTATCTTTACGGGTAATGGAGTAGATAAACTTTCCGAAATAAAATCTTATTGCAATAGATATGGAATTCCTTATGATGGGATTAATTGTAATTCAATGGTAAAAGTAAATGGACGTAAGATATATGCCAATGCTTATTTAGACGATAGAGGTGGATTGCCTATGGTATATGATCATCTTAATACATTAATTGAAAAAATAGAAAAAGGAGTGATTTAGCATGTATAAGTTTGATGCTAAAAAAGTAAAAGATGAAATAGTTTCTTTTATAAAAGATTGGTTTGATAAAAATGGCAAAGATTGTAATGCTGTTGTTGGAATATCTGGCGGAGTTGACTCTTCAGTTGCAGCAGCCTTATGTGTAGAGGCATTAGGGAAAGAAAGAGTAAGAGGATTGCTTATGCCTTGTGGAGAACAAGAAGATATCAGCTATTCTTATTTTCTTTGTGGACAACTTGGGATCAGTTTTGATGTTATGAATATATTTAATGCAGTAACTGCTATTAATAATCAATTTCCACCAAGTGTTGAGGTTTCAAAACAAACTATTATAAATCTTCCTGCTAGAATTAGAATGGCTACATTATATGCATATTCTCAATCGGTTAATGGCAGAGTTGTCAATACTTGTAATTTATCAGAGGATTGGATAGGATATTCAACCAGATATGGAGATAGTGTTGGGGATTTTAGCCCACTATCAAAACTTACAAAGACAGAAGTAAAACTTATTGGCAAAGAATTGGGACTATCCAATATACTAATAGATAAAGTTCCAACTGATGGACTTTGTGGGAAAACCGATGAAGAAAATTTTGGTTTTTCCTATGAAATTTTAGACAAATATATTCGCACTGAGGAAATAGATGATTTAGATATTAAAAACACAATTGATAAAATGCATAAAAAAAATTTATTTAAATTTCAACCAATGCCATGTTTTGAATATATAGCAAACTAAGAAACATTAAAAAAACAAGGAGAAAATAAAAATGCTAAAACAAATAACACAAGAAGAACTAAATAAAATATTAAATCTTCATGAAAAATGGTTAAATAATGAATATGGTGGAGCTAGAGCAGATTTAATTGACGCAAATTTAATTAATGCAAATTTAAGTAATGCAGATTTAAGTAATGCAGATTTAAGTTATGCAGATTTAAGT
>NZ_FOIN01000031.1 GCF_900102365.1 Thomasclavelia cocleata
ATGGATTTTTTTATATGAAAGGGATTAACAAAAGAAAAAGAGCTGAACGCTCTAAATAATTAATAAAAATTACTTAGTCGTTACAGCCCCTTTTTAATCTAAAATATAACATATTATATATTTTTTATTTGGTAATTATAAAAATGAATAATCATTTTTAAATAAGATAGTTATAATATCAAAATAATATATTATTAATAAAATAATGATATAATATAAGCTTAAAAGGATAAAGGAGCTAAATAATGGACGATTTTAATAAATTGAAATATAACATATCCAAATGTAATTCTTGTAAAGATGATTTTGGATATGAACCACATCCAATTTTTTGGGGGAACAAAAATGCTAAAATAATGCAAATAAGCCAGGCACCATCCTTAAGTGTGCATAATACTTTAAAGCCATTTAATGATTTAAGTGGAAAAAAATTAAGACAGTGGTATGGTATAGATGATGATATTTTTTATAATCAGGATAATTTTTATATCACATCTTTAGCACACTGTTATCCTGGTAAATCAAAAAGTGGCGGAGATCGACTACCGCCAAAATGCTGCAGTGATAGATGGTTAAAGCAAGAAATTGAAATAGTAGAAAATAAAATATATATTGTGGTTGGCAGTTATGCAGCAAAAAAATTATTTCCGAAAAAAAACTTTAAAGATTTAATTTTTAATGATCAATTTTTATATGGTAAACGGGCATTTGTGTTGCCACATCCTTCACCATTGAATATGCGCTGGTTTAAGAATAATCCAAATTTTGAGCAAGAAAGGATCTTAGAAATAAGAGAAGTTATTCATAGTCTTTTATTTGAATAGGATTTTATAAGTAGTTTATATTATTGATATTTATTTTAACAAGTAAAATATATTTTATTAAATACAGAAATAGACAAATTTATTATATATAATGGTTATAAATAAGTACAAAAGTAGTTGAGAAAAATCAAAAATTAAAGTACACTTATCGTTGTAGATTTGATAAAATATATATATAGAAAGAGAAGTGATGATTGTGGATCAAGTTGAGATTATAATAGTAACAGGGATGTCAGGAGCAGGGAAGACAAGTGCAATGGCATGTTTTGAAAATTTAGCATTTCGTTGTATAGATAATTATCCTGTAGCACTTTTAACAGAATTTGCGGAACTTGTACAGGATGATTCTAAATATCAAAATGTTGCAATGGCAGTTAGTTTGGATGATGCATTAAAAGCAATTAGATTGTTGTCTAATTTAGATTGGATTCATTTATCAGTTGTCTTTTTAGATTGTGATGATGAGGTATTGATTAAAAGATATAAAGAAACTAGAAGATCACATCCATTGTTAATCTCTAATAAGGCATCTTCTTTATTGGAGGCAATTGAATTTGAAAGAAGATTGGCTGAGCCAATTTCAAGATTAGCTAATTTGACAATTGATACAACAAAGCTTAAAGGAGCTAGATTTCAAAACTTATTAGAAGGCTATTTTAATAGTGGAAAAGTAGATCCATTTAGAATTACTTTTGAATCATTTGGATATAAACATGGTGTACCTAAAGATGCTGACTTATTATTTGATGTTCGGTTTTTACCTAATCCATTTTATATAGAGGAATTAAGATCTTTAACAGGAAATGATAAAGCAGTTTATGATTATGTTATGGAAAAAGAAGAAACAAAGGTCTTTATTAAAAAGATGATTGATTTATTTGATTATTTATTAAAAGAATATGAAAAAGAAGGTAAAATGCATTTAATTATTGGTATTGGATGTACTGGAGGACAGCATCGTTCTGTTACTTTAACAAATTATTTTGCTGATTATTATAGTAAATATTATCAGGTTCATCGCTTGCATCGTGATGCTGATCATTAGGAGTAATTATGGTATCGTTTTCGAGAATAGTAAAAGAAGAAGTAGTTTTTAATGATTTTGAGTCATGTTGTCAAAGGGCGATGTTGTGTGCAATAATTAAAATTAATGGAACATTATCTTTATCTAGCTATGGGTTATCTTTAACGATTAGAACAGAAAATGCGAAAATCGCTTCCAAAGTTCATCGAATGTTAAAGGAAGAATATGATCCTCAGATTGAGTTTTTAGTTTCTCGTAAAATGAAATTAAAGAAAAATAATGTTTATATTTTAAAAGTTACTAAAGCAAGAGAAATATTAGATGATTTATCTTTGATGGATGGTTTAGGGTTTAATATTATACCAAATAGAAATATTTTAAAAAGTGAGTGCTGCATGCGGGCGTATTTAGCAGGGGCGTTTTTATCATGTGGAAGTGTAAATAATCCAGAAACATCAAATTATCATTTAGAGATGAGTTTTAATGAAGAAGAATTTGCACAATTTATTTCTAAAATAATGAATGATTTTGAACTGAATGCTAAAATGATTAAACGTCGTAATAAATATGTTGTTTATTTAAAATCATCAGAAAAAATTGGAGATTTTTTAAGAGCAATAGGTGCAAGTCAGTCAGTAATGAATTTTGAAAGTACCAGAATTGATCGTAATATGTCTAATACTGTTAATCGTTGGAATAATTGCGATATTGCTAATGAGATTAAATCAATGGCAACTGCAAATAAACAGATTAATGATATTAATACGGTTGATATGTTTATGGGGTTGGATATGCTTGATGAAAAAACTCGTATAGTTGCATTGATTAGAAGAAAGTATCCTGAAATGACATTAAATGAATTAACAGAAGTTTATTATGAAGAAACAGGGCAAACTATAAGTAAATCTGGATTACATCATAGATTTAAGAAGATAAGTGAAGAGGCTAAACGATTAATTCAAATGGAGAATGAGTAGAATGGATAAAATTGAAATTAGGTTTGGACAACGAGTTAAAGAAATCCGATTAAAGCAAAATATTTCTCAAGAAGAGTTAGCGTTTCGTTGTGGGTTATCAAAAAATTATATTTCGGATGTTGAAAGAGGCACAAGAAATATATCCTTAAAATCAATTGAAAAAATTGCTGAAGGCTTTGTAATTAATATCAAGGATTTATTTGAATTCAAATAATATTGGTGTATTATATCTATTATAAAGGAGTTGATATCATGGGAATGTATTATACAATCTTAGTCATTTTATTTATTATAATTATATTAAGCTTAATTTTAAATCTTCTTACTAGCCCAATTACTTGGATTATTATTGCTGCATTGGTAATTTGGTCTTCAATAAAAAGATATTTATACAAAAAACAGTTAGAAGAATTTAATAAAGAGTTTCAGCGAAAAACAGAAGAAAAACGTAAAACTTATTATAATCAAGAGCAATATTATCGAGGTAATGAAGATATAATTGATGTTGATTATAAAGAGTATGAGGATGACTAATTGTCATCTTTTTTATTAAATAAATAACTAAAAAAAATATTTATTTAGTTAATTTTTTAATTTTATTTTAAATATTTTATGTGAAATTAATATTGAAAGTGCTATAATTTTATATATAGGAAAGATATAAAAATAATTCATTAGAAATTGGTACTAGATATGTTGAAATACCAGATATGCAGTTAGGAACAAGAGATTTTACAATTTCAATGTGGTTTAAATCTAATGAAAGAAAAAATGATACTATAATTTTCAGTAATAAAACAGGAGATTCAGGTAGAAATTTGGGAATCTTTTTCTGCAATTATGATGTTTTTTTTGCTAATGCAGGAGCAGGAAGTAGTATATCGTCAAAAAGGTAATATTGATGAATTTAAAGTATATGATTATGTATTAGATGGAGCTCAAGTAAGAAAAACTTATCGAAATTATATAAATATTGTAGATAAAACAGAGTTAGAAGAATTATATGAAAATTGTTTAATATTAAATGAAACAAATTATATACAAGAAAGCTGGGCAGAATTTAGAACAGTAATGAATAATGTTAAAACTGTCTTAGAAAAAGAAGATGTTACTCAAGAGGAAATAAATAATGCTTTATCAGTATTACAAACTACAAGAGAAGCTTTAGTTGAAAAAGTAGTGTAAACAAACAAAACAGCATTACAAAAAGCATTAACAAATGCAAATACAGTATTAAACAATGTAAATGCAACACAGGCAGAAGTAGATGAAGCATGTGATGCATTAACAAGAGCATACTTGAACTTAAGATTAAAACCAAATAAAGATTTATTAGCGGATTTAATTAATAAAGCAAATGGGTTAAATGCAGCAAATTACAGTGCCAAAACATGGGCAGTAGTAGAAAATGAAGTAATAAAAGCACAGGCAGTATTAAATAATTCAGAAGTAAGTGAGGCAGAAGTAAAAGCAGCACATGCAGCTTTAACAAAAGCCATTGAGGGATTAGTGGCAAAACCAGGAGATACAACAACAAGTATAAAAACTGGAGAGAATGGTTTAATGACAGTCTTTGCAGGGTTATCAATATTAAGTTTACTAAGAAGAAAAGAAGATTAATAAAATAAAAGGAATTGTAAGGGATTAATCGAATGAATAATCTGTACAATTCTTTTTTGTAATAGTGATTTAACTATTTTTATTAGGAATAATAAAAGCAGTAGATAATATATTCTTAGGATTTTAATTAATAGAGAGAACATATGATTAAGGTGGAAATGTAAATAAGAAAATATATTACTGATTTAAGTATTAATTATATTATTGAAGAAAATTTTAATATTTCTTTTTTTAGTAATATTATAGAAACAATACTAGCAATACATTCAGCAATTAAAAAAGATAACCAAACCCCATTTAAACCAATTAAAAATAATAAAATGTGTGCTAGTGGAACAGTAATAATAAGTTGCCTTAATAATGAAATAGTTAATGAATATTTACCATTACCTAAAGATTCAAAGGTTCCTGAGATGACTATGCTAACACTAGAAACAATAAAGCAAATAGAAAATATCCTTAAACCTATAATTCCAATATTTAGTAAAGAGCTAGTAGCATTGAACCATGATAAAATAAATTTAGGGAAAGTCATAAAAATAAGTGCACCACTACATAGGATTACAGAAGTAACAATTATAGAAACTTTAATTATTTTTTTAACTCTTTCAAAATGTTTAGCACCAAAGTTATAACTAATTAAAGGGCGCATTCCTTGAATTAGACCATTAGCTGGCATATAAACAAATGATTGTAATTTAAAATAAATTCCTAAAAAGGCAATTGCAGATTGATTAACTGTAGTTAAAAGTCCATTTAATAAAGTAACTAAAATAGAAGGTAAAGCAGTCATTACTCCAGAAGGAATAGCAATTGAATAAATATTTTTAATAATTTGTAAATTAGGTTTAAAAGTAGTTAATGATAATTTTAAAAATGATTTTTTTCTAAATAATAATATTGCCAACAAACAAGCACTTATTTGTCCAATTATTGTAGCAATTGCAGCACCAGATACACCGAATTTTAAATATCCATTTATTCCAAAAATTAATATAGGATCTAAAATAATATTAACTACTGCACCAACAACTTGTAAAAACATAGGAATTATCATATTACCTGTAGCTTGAAACATTTTCTCAATTGTAATATGAATAATAGAACCAAAAGTTAAAGTAATTACAATACTGCCATAAGTAATAGCATAATTTAATGTTTCTGGATCATTAGTAAATATTGAGAAAAAAGGTTTAATTAAAAAAACACCAATAAAGATAAACAATAGAGAATGAAGAAGCGATAAAAAAATACCATGTGAAGCAATATTATTTGCAAGATTATTTTTTTTAGCACCTAGATTTTGAGCAATTAAGGCATTAATTGCTACTCCTAATCCAACAGAAAATGCTAATGATAGATTTTGCAAAGGAAAAGCTAATGATAAAGCAGTTAAAGCTTTTTCACCTAGTTTAGCAACAAAGATACTATCAATAATATTATACATTGATTGAATTAGCATAGATAGCATAGGTGGGATAGCCATTTTCATTAGTAGTGGAAAGATTGGTTTATTTGCCATTGTATTATGTTCTTGTTTCATATTTTTCTCCTTTAATAAAAAAAGCTATAGTTGCTTGTTTATAAATCAGAAACAAGTAAAATCTATAGCTAATATTTAAGCAAATTATTTTGTTTTATCTAGATTAGAATAACTAAAAAATAACTAAGTGTCAATAATATATTTTTAAAACATAGGGGATATGTATTAAAAAAGGATTATTATTTATAAATTAAAAGTAAATATTAGAAGTAAGATATCATTTCTTACTTTTTTTGTTTTATATAAAGTAATCTGAATATTTTCTTTTGTATATATTATTAGGAGGTATTTTCTATGTCAAAACAATTTTGTAATGATTTTAAAAATGATGTTCTATTCAAGTATTTATTATATGATGACTTAGATCCTGACTGTATCTTTATGTTAAAACTCTTTATTGAAAATATCCTTAATATTAAATGTCATCAGATCACTGTCCTTAATCCTGATCTTAACCCTAAAGATAAAGATATGGTTCTTGATATTAAGGTAAAGACTACTAATGGTGATATCATTGATATTGAAATGCAGAACTCCACCTTTTCCAAAAGTCATTACTGCCGTTTCCAACAGTATGGCGCTACTTTACTTGCATCACAAAAGGAAAAGGGAAAGGATTATACAGAAACAGCACATCCAGTATATCAGATCATCTTTATCGATGATATTGATAAGGATAATCTGAAACTTATTGATACATACAGAAGTATCAACGATGAAGGGATGGTAGAAAAGTATAATCTTACAACCAGAAGCTATGTTCAATTGCCATATATAAATATTATCAGGAAACAGAAAGGATTAAAAAGGATGACAGGGATAGAACTGGCACTGTACATATTTAAAAACGGAATAGATAATGATATAATTGGTTTAACAGACCAGGGAGTGATAAGTATCATGAAAAAGAAGTTGGAAAAGTTTAATGAAGAAGCCAAGTTAAGAGATATGTATTATAAGAGAGATTTAAACAGAGCAGCAAACGAATCAGAAAAGCAGGAAATATATGAAAAAGGATTGGCTGAAGGTGAAACAAAAGGTGAATTAAAAAGAACTATTAATCTAATTGAAGCAAGATATGGGATAAGAGAAGAAAAATGGGTATTATCGCTAAATGAAAAACAGTTAAAAGCAATTGACAAGATAATCTTTGAAGAGATTGTATATAAAAAGTTTAAACAGCGAATAGATGAAATAAGTGAATAATAAATATTATTAGAATTATATAAATTATTGATAAGAAATGGTGGAAGAAATCAAAAATCACTACATCATTTTCTTTTTTTATTTTTTAGTATATAGTAAATTAGAAAACTGGATAAATATTGAAAGTTAAAAGGTGTTGAAACTGTTATTATAAAAAAATTTAGATTTTAAATTGTGATAAAATTAGTTATAATTATAACTAGGTGAAAATATGAAAAGAATAAAAGAAATAATAGTGGTAGAAGGAAAAACAGATACAGCTTTGTTAAAAGAATTATTTGAAGTGGATACTATTGAAACACATGGACTAGCTTTAGATGATAAGACATTAAATTTAATAAAAGAAGCTAGTAAAAGTAGAGGAATTATTGTTTTGACAGATCCTGATTTTCCAGGTAAAAAAATAAGAGATCAAATTCAAAAAGTTGTTCCAAACTGTAAACACGCCTTTGTTTCAAAAAAAGATGCTACAGGTAAAAAAAAGTTAGGTATTGCTGAAGCAAAAAAGGAGGCAGTAATAGAAGCTTTGGAAAATGTTGTTAATTTTGATGTTAATCAACAAAGTATTACTTGGAAAGAATTTATTGATTTAGATATTATTGGAAATAAGAAAAAAAGATTGTTGGTTTATGAAATGTTTAATTTAGGATATGGTAATGTTAAAACATTATTTAAACGATTAAATATGGTAGGTATTACAAAAAATGATGTAATAGAAAATATGAATAATAATTAAAATAGAAGGATTTTAAAATTAAGGTGAATTAGTAATGAAAGATATAGCAACTAGCCCTACAACTAAATATATTTTAGATAAATATAATTTAAATGCGTTAAAAAAATATGGACAAAATTTCTTAATAGATGCAAATGTTGTAAATAAAATAGTTAATCAGACACATATAGATAAAAATACTGCAGTTATTGAAGTAGGTCCAGGAATAGGTGCTTTGACACAGATATTAGGAAGAAGTGCTGGAAAGGTAATCAGTTTTGAAATAGATGAGAGGTTTGAACCTGTCTATAAAGAGTTTTTAAATGAGGATAATATTGAGATTATTTTTGGTGATTTTTTAAAACAAGATATTAAATCAATTGTTGAAGAGTTAAAAGATGATTATCGAAGAGTTTACCTAGTGGCTAATTTACCATATTATATTACAACAGCAATAATTGAAAAAATTATTTTAGATAATTGTCAAATTGATGAAATGATTATTATGGTTCAAAAAGAAGTTGCTTTGAAAATGACAAGTGATTACAAAAATCCATTATTATTAATGATTGAAGATATTGGTAAGATTGAATATTTATTTACAGTAAATAAAAGTGTATTTTTACCTGCTCCACATGTGGATTCAGCAATAATTAAAATAAGATTAGATAGAGGATCGGATTTAAAGTTATATAAAGTATTAAATATTTGTTTTAAGCAACGTAGGAAAACAATTTTAAATAATTTAAAACAAGATTATAATAATGCAAATGAGATTTTAATTGCTTGTGGAATTGATATAAAAAAAAGAAGTGAGGAGTTATCTTTGAGTGATTTTAAACATATCACTGATATAATATAATTGCATATAATAGTACTGGTGATATTGATGAAGATTGGAGATATAGTTTGCCGTAAAAAATATGGCAAAGATATTTGTTTTAAAATTACTGATATTAAAGATGGAGTTTATTATTTAACAGGTATAGAATATCGATTAGTTGCTGATAGTGATGAAAGTGATTTGGAATTAAGTGATTTTAATAGTGAAAAGAGTGATATAATAGTAGAAAATAAACCATGTCTAAAAGGTAGTGTATTGCATATTGATGGTGATAAAAATTATTTAGAAATGTGTTTGAAAAAATATAAGGAATTTAATATAAATGTACATGGCTATTATATGAAGGAAAATGAAATTAAAGATAAAATTATTCCTTTATTAGAAAAACATAAACCCGATTTACTTGTTATTACAGGACATGATGCAATGAAAAAAAATGGAGATCGAAAAAATATAGATAGTTATCTTCATACTATGGATTTTGTTGAGGCAATTCGTAGAGCAAGATTATATCAGGATGATAAAGATAGTTTAATTATTTTTGCTGGTGCTTGTCAGTCATATTATGAATTGTTGTTAGCTAGTGGAGCAAATTTTGCTTCTAGTCCAAGTCGTAAAAATATTCATGCTTTAGATCCAGTTTTTGTTGTTAGTCAGATTGCTAATGCAAGTGTGAAAAATTATGTAGATTTAGAAAAAATTGTTGCAAAAACTTCTAATAAACATTTAGGAGTTGGTGGTATCGATACAAGAGGAGTTGCAAGAAAAATTTATCCAACAAGCAGGTGATATAATGAAGATAAGAGCATATGCAAAAATTAATTTAGCATTAGATGTAGTAAGAAAAAGAGAAGATGGATATCATGAATTAGAAATGATAATGGCACCAATTACTTTACATGATTTGATTTATATAAATGTGATTGAAGAAGGAATAGAAATTGAATCAAATAGTACAATTATGCCTGTAGATCAACGTAATATTATGTATAAAGTTGCTGTATTAATGAAAGAACGTTATAGAATAAAAAAAGGAATTAAGATATATGTTTATAAACATATTCCAACTCAAGCTGGTTTGGCAGGGGGAAGTGCAGATGGAGCAGCAGTAATTAAAGCGATTAATAAATTGTTTCATTTAAATCTAACTAATGAACAAATGGCAGCTATCGGTAAAGAAGTGGGTGCTGATATTCCGTTTTGTATTTATCAAAAGTTAGCTTTAGTTAGTGGAATAGGTGAAAAGTTATCATTTATTGATCAGTCATTTGAATGTAAAGTATTACTTGTTAAACCAAAAAAGGGAGTTTCAACAAAAAAAGCTTTTAGCAGTTTAGATTTAAGTAGGGCAAGTCATCAGGATTGTCATTTGATGGCAAAAGGGATAGAAGAAAATGATTATCAGGCAGTAATTAGTAATTTACAAAATACTTTAGAAAAGCCATCAATTAAGATGGTTCCAGAAATTGAGATGATTAAGCAGGAAATGATAAAAATTGGATTTGATGGTGCTTTAATGTCTGGTAGTGGATCATGTGTATTTGCTCTTACTAAAAGTGATGAGATTTTAGATAAAGGATTCAAATATTTTAAAGGGAAATATTATTTTGTAAGGAAAACAGAAATATTGAATCAAAATCAATTAGTAGATTAGTTATTAAATATAGGTTCTTGTCTAAGGCAAGAACTTTTTTTGTTTATTATGAGGGCTTTAAAGCTTAATATTGCTAGTATGTAGAGGTTTGATTTATCGAATCTCTACATGTCTTTTATTGAAGTGTAAAGTTTATATAATAAGTTTTTTGATAATAAAATCTTTATTTTGTTTTAAAATTTAGTTTTGAATATATAATTTGGCTAATTTCTTAGTGAATATAAACATTTTTTAGTCTTTTTTCTTTAACTCATGTAATTTTTTTGATATTATGTTGTTGTTAAAAGAGGTGTGAAAATGAAAACTTATGCTGTGGTGATGGCGGCTGGTAAAGGAACCAGAATGAAATCGGATAAACCTAAAGTTGTCCATGAAGTTTTATATAAGCCAATGATTAATCATATTGTAGATGAATTGAAACAGGTTGGAGTAGATGAAATTTATGTGATTGTTGGTCATAAAGCTGAGGAAGTCGAAAAACTATTGGATGGTGTAAATATCATTTATCAAAGGGAGCAGTTAGGAACTGGTCATGCTTTAATGCAATGTAGAGATGCATTAGCAAATAGACCTGGGACTACTGTGGTTTTAAATGGTGATGCACCACTAATTACAAGTGAAACATTACAAAATTTAATTGCTTATCATAATGATAATGAATTAAAGGGAACGATCATGACTTGTGATTGTGAACTAGATAAAAAATTTGGGCGTGTAATTAGAGTAAATGATCGAGTTACAGGAGTAATAGAATTTAAAGATTGTAATTCTGAGCAGATTTTGATTAGTGAAATGAATTGTGGTGAGTATTGTTTTGATAATGTTGCTTTGTTTAATGCATTAGAAAAAGTAACTAATAATAATGCGCAAAATGAGTATTATATTACAGATGTTATTGAGATTATGAATAATGATAATCTTAAAGTTGGTGGATTTAAGATTCCTGATTTAGCAGAAGTTGGTGGAATTAATGATCGTGTTGAATTAGCAGAAGCAACAAAAACTTTACAACAAAAAGTAAATAGAAAACATTTATTAAATGGGGTTAATATTATTGATATCAATAATACTTATATTGGTGTAGATGTTATTATTGCTCCAGATACAACAATTGAACCAGGGTGCATTATTAAAGGAAAATCAATTATTGGCTCTAATTGTCATATTGGACCATATTGTGAATTTAATAATGTTGAAATTAAGAATAACGTTGAAATTAAATATTCAGTTATTGCTGATTCAGTTATTGAAAATGGTGTTGATATTGGACCATTTGCACGTTTAAGAACAAATTGTCATATTTTAGAAAATGCTCATATGGGTAATTTTGTTGAAATGAAAAAAGCTGTGTTTGGAAAAGGTAGTAAAGCATCTCATCTAACTTATGTAGGAGATGCAGTAGTTGGTAGTAATGTAAATATGGGGTGTGGAACAATTACTTCAAATTATGATGGTAAAAATAAATTCCAAACAATTATTAATGATAATGCATTTATTGGTTGCAATAGTAATTTAATTGCACCTGTAACAGTAGGAACAAATGCTTATGTGGCAGCAGGCTCAACAGTTACTGATCAGGTTAATGATGATGCATTTGCTATTGCTCGTGCACGTCAAGTTAATAAAGAAGGATACGCTAAAGTATTAGAAGAAAAAAGAAATCAAAAAGGAAAATAGGAGAAGAAAATGAAAAATAAAATAACTGTTTTTGCATTGTCAGCTAGTGATAAATTAGCTAATGATATTGCAGAAAAATTAGGAACTAAAGTAGGAAAAAGTAAAGTACATCATTTTGCTGATGGTGAAATTTTAGTTGAAATTGATGAATCAGTACGTGGTAAAGATGTTTTTATTGTTCAATCTACTTCTAATCCAGTTACTGAAAATTTAATGGAAATATTAGTTTTAGCTGATGCATTAAAAAGAGCTTCAGCAAAACAAATTACAGCAATTATTCCTTATTTTGGCTATGCACGTCAAGATCGTAAGGCAAAACCTAGACAACCAATTACTTCTAAGTTAGTGGCTGATTTATTAACTGTTGCAGGGGTAACACGGGTTGTTACAGTTGATTTACATGCTGCACAAATTCAAGGATTCTTTAATATTCCAGTAGATGAAATGCAGGCATTACCACTTATTTCAAATTATTTTAAGAAAAAGAATATGGAGGATATATGTGTAGTTTCTCCTGATCATGGTGGTGCTACTAGAGCTCGTAAGTTAGCTGTAGCATTAGATGCACCAGTTGCGATTATTGATAAAAGAAGACCTAAACCAAATGTTGCTGAAATCATGGGAGTTTTAGGTGATGTATCAGGTAAAAATTGTATTATGATTGATGATATGATTGATACAGGTGGTACAATTATTGCAGGAATTGAAATGTTAAAGGAAAAGGGTGCAAAATCTGTTCATGTAGCTTGTACACATCCAGTATTTTCTGGGCCTGCTGTAGAAAGATTGCAAAAATCTTCAGCCGATGAAGTTGTTGTTACAGATACTATTAAATTACATGAGGATAAAGTTTTCCCTAAATTGAAGACAGTTTCTGTAGCGGGGTTACTTGCTAAAACTATTGAGAATATTGAAAATTGTTTACCAGTTTCTGATGTATTTCAAATGTTTGATTTTGATAAATAATACTTTGTGTTTTTTAGTGAAACTAGAATCGTTTATTTGAATAAATTTAAAGCTATATTCATGAATATAGCTTTTTTATCTTGTTTTAAACGAATAAGTACGTTACTATGTTAGGGTAAACTAACTTCGGAGGGGCTTATGCATCTAACAAAAGAAAAATTATCATATTTATTATTTTTATATAAACAAAAGAAAATGGATTACACAGTTACTCGGTTAGCACAAGAGGTTGGGGTATCAAAATCAACGTTTAGTCGAGTATTGAATACTTTCTATCAGCAGGGGTTAACGACTGAAAAAGGAAAGGGGATTTTATCATGCCAAGGATGTAAAATGGCAAGGGAATATTTAAAAGATATTAATAAATTATCTGATTGGTTAAAACATACAGCTAATTTTGATGATGAAGAAGCGTATCAGGAGGCACTATCATTAGTTTTAACATTATCATCAGAAGCACGAGCTAAGCTTGTCAATAATACTAGTAAAGAAAGATTATTTGAATTGATTGATAATGTAAAAGAAATTAGTGGAGATATGCTTAGTGTTAATCTTGATGATGGTCAATACCCATTTGCTTTTACTGTTTATAAAGCTGATAAGATGGGAATATCAATGGCTAATGATGGCTTCTTTCATCCAGGGATATTGGATATAAAAATGGGGTATGGAGGATTAGTTTTAAAGCCAAAAGAAGTTGAACGAGAATCAATGATGGGGAAAATGGTTCTTAAAGGGAAGGTAGGTTCTTTAAAATACCAAGTTGGAGAAGATTATCTTGAATGTCGCATGATCAAGGATGATTATATTATTCCTATTTCAAAATTACGTTTTCATTATTCAAAGGAAGAACGGATATTGCAAACGAGTGTAAAGATAAAGGTTAAACCAACGGTTGGTAAAATTCATATGCCAGAGAGTATTGCAATTATGAATGTTATTATAAAATAGTATTTCATCGATGAAACATCAAAAAATGCTGAATTTATAAGGGAAAAAGATATTTTTTGAAAAGATTGTTTCAACGGGGGCAACAAAATTAGTAGTTGTTTTAAGATTAGATGTATGTAAAATAATGAATGTAGTTAGCTTTAGCTAACATTGACAGAGAATATATTCTCTATATTTTTTAACTAAATAGTTAGTCTTTTCTAACAAAGAGAAAGAGGGAGGAAGAAAATGAAAAAAATTTTAAAAGTAGTTTTAGTTTTAATGATGGCATTTGGAATTCAGGTAGCCGCATTAAGCAATGTAGATGCTACCCAGGTAAGCAATTTACCAGATGGTAAATATGCTGTTCCAACAAAATTGAAGAATGCAAGTAATATTACAATTGATTCAATGGCAGCTGGAGCATTAGCAGAAAATGGAGAATTATCAGTAGAGGAAGGAAAGTGGTATTTAACTGTTGAATTTAAAACATTAAATTTAATGGGCTTAATTGGTAATGCAGGAAATATTCAATATTATGAAACTGATACAAAATCAGAAAAACATGCTACTGAAGTTGTTAGTTATCGCTTAGATAATCAAGGAATTCAACAAGTAGAAAAAGTTAAAATACCAGTAGCAGTAAACAGTGAAGGTGTTTATATTGAAATGCATGTTGATGCGATGAATACAGAAGTTGATGCATATATTCAATACAGTACAGCGGATATTGTTATTCCTGAAGAACCAGAAGCACCTGAATATACATTAGCTGATGGTACTTATACTGTGACTAGCGATGTATTAAAGGCAAATGAAGATGTACAATCAATGGCTGCACAAGCAATTAAGAGTGCTACGGTTACTTCAAAAGATGGAACTTTATTAGTAACATTACAAATGGGTGCAGTTACTGTGTATGGTCAAACTGCATACGTTGATAAAATGGAAGTTGAGCAAGCTGATGGAACTTATAAAGAAGCTGATATCACAGGATATGATAGTGATGGAAAAGTAAATGAAATGCAATTCACATTAGCAAAAAATACAAAATTAACAAATGTAAAATTCTATTATGGTGGAAGTGCTTATGGTTCTGAAGCGAGATTATCTTTAGGATTAGATAATCCAACACCAATAGTGCCAGAAAGTACAAGTAAATTTGCTAAAGATGGTACATATACAGTAGATGTTGCTTTATGGAATGCGACTCAAGACAAGGCTTCAATGGCAGCAGGTGCAATTGACAGTCAAGCTACAGTAGTAGTTAAAAACGGTGTTGCAACAATGTATATCACAACTAAAGAAATGACTATGGGAACAATTAAAGCATGGTTAGAAGAATTATACATTGGTTCATCAACTGATGATTACAAATCAAATCCAGCTGCTATTGTAAGTAAAAATGCTGATGGTAAAGCTATTATGTGGTCTTTTGTTTTACCAAATGAGGAAGAATTATTTGATGTTGTGGTAAATCCACATGTAGCTATGATGGGAAATAGTGATATTCCAGCAAGAATGAAAGTTGATTATAACATGCTAAAATTTGTATCTGATTCAATTGAAGCACCTAAGGTAGATGGTGAATCAAATAATAATACAAACAATACACCAAATACAATAGCTCCAATGACTAACCAAGCTCCAAGAACATCAAGTAGTTCAGTGAAAACTGGAGATAATGCTAATATGGGATTCATGGGAGGATTATTAATTTCATCATTAGCGACTACAGCATATTTAACAAGAAAAAGATTATGCAAATAAAAAAAGTATTATTAGTATTAGTTGCCATCATAACGATGACAATTAATATTAAACCAGCTTTTGCTAATAACGATGGAGCGTACTTAATTGGACGCTCCACATCTTACGTTAATCCTCTTACTGGTAACACCGAAGATGGTGGTACTAATATAACATTAGGTGAAAGCATGGTTTCAAGTATTGTAGAAGGCAATTTGTTATTAGAGCAAACTGGCGGTAAATATTATATTACTGTTGGTTTGGGATTAGCTTCAAATGTTTCAAATGTAAGATTTAAAATCATGAATAGTGGTGGTTCTTTTAGTAGTGTTAGTGCTACTAAAACAGGAAGCAGTAGTGCTAATGGTGACACGGTAAATCATTATCGAATTCAAATGAATTCATTATATGATTATATTAGTCCTATTATGTATGTCGCTCCAATGGGGCGTGATGTGCAATTTTTTATTAAATTAAATCAAGGATCTATTACTCCAGGAACAGGTGTATACACTAGTACCATGGTACCAGCCACTGCCAATAATGGAAATACGGAAAATAATAATTCAACTATTAATAATAGCAGTAGTGATAATGCAAGTACGAATTCTAATCAAACTAGTGATACGACAACAAATGAAGAACAACCAGTGGTAGAAACGCCAGTAACTATAGTGGGGGAAGTGTCACGTGAAAGTTTATTTGATGATATTTCTGGCTTATCTAGCCATGTAATTGATACAAATGGCAAAGTTAATGAAAAGAAGAAATTGACAGTTAAAAATTTATTAAAACAAAGTGAGAGAAAAAAGGATAGTAGTAATAACACGATGTTGATTATCAGAATTGTAGCAGTTATAGCTATCGTAGCAGAAGGAGCATATTATTATGTTAAAAAAGTTAAAAAATAGTTTTCTTGTTCTTGTCCTTGCTCTGTCGATGATTGGTTGTGTAGATCAAAGTGGAAAAAGTGATAATAATACTTTAACGATTGCTGCAACTTCGGTAGCTGTTACGGAAATTTTAGAAGCTTTGGATGTTCCAGCTGATCAGGTAATTGGCATTCCAACGACTGAAAGTTATACAGTACCAAAGAAATATAAAAAAGCGACAGAACTAGGAACTGCAATGTCGCCAGATATGGAAGTATTGTCAACTTTAAAACCATCGCTAGTATTAAGCCCTAATTCATTGGAGGGTGATTTAGCTTCTAAATATGAAAAAATTGGTGTAAGTTCTAGCTTCTTAAATCTTAAAAGTGTAGCAGGTATGTTTAAAAGTATTGAGGAGTTAGGAAGCTTATTAGGTAAAGAGAAAAAAGCTAATAAATTAGTAGATGAATTTGTTAATTATATGGTTGAATTTAGAGCAAAATACCAAAACACAGCAAGTCCACGGGTTTTAATTTTGATGGGTTTGCCAGGTGGCAGCTACCTTGTCGCTACAGAATCTAGCTATGTTGGTGATTTAGTAAAATTAGCTGGTGGAACAAATGTTTATGGTAATGGTGATGGTCAGGATTTTGTCAATGTCAATGCTGAAGATATGTTACAACAAAATCCTGATATTATCTTGAGAACTAGTCATGCGATGAGTGAGAAAGTAATGAAGAATTTTGAAACCGAATTTGCTCAAAATGATATTTGGAGTAAATTCAGTGCAGTTCAAAATGGCAAAGTTTATAATTTAGATAATAATTATTTTGGGATGAGTGCTAATTTTAATTATCAAAAAGGTTTAGAAAATTTAGAAGGAATTTTATATGGAACTAATTAAAAAACATCCGCAAATATTTATAATCTTTTTAATAGTGGTATTGTTTATCTGCTTTTTTATCGCAATAAATCTTGGAAGTATTCAAGTTTCAATTGTTCAATTATTTAAAGGGTTATTTATTGAATACGATGTCGATGTAGCAAGTGTATATAGTATTCGCTTTCCAAGAATTATCATCTCCATGTTAGTAGGTGGTGCATTAGCATTATCTGGACTTTTATTTCAAGTTGTTTTAAAGAATCCATTAGCTGATCCAGGAATCATTGGAATTGCTAATGGGGCGAGTTTAGTTAGTGTACTAGTTGGTTTATTTTTACCTCAACTATCTGCAATTGCTCCTTTACTATCATTCTTTGGAGGTTTAATAACATTTGTTATTATTTATAGTTTATCGTGGAAAGCTGGATTTAAAACAACTCGAATCATTTTGATTGGGGTGGCAATCAACTATACGCTCAGTGCTCTTGTTACCCTCGCAAATAGTGCAACTGCTTCAATCACAAGTGGTGCTACGGGTACGATTCCCTTGTATACTTGGCAAGATGTTACGACCTTATTAATTTATTTAGTTCCTGTAATAATCATTACTTTATTTATGGCGAAGGCATGTAATCTATTAGGGTTAGAAGATCGAACCCTTACTTCGCTAGGAGTAAATGTGAATGTATATCGCTTTGGTTTATCATTATTAGCAGTTTTATTATGTAGTATTAGTGTAGCAGTAGTTGGGGTAATTGGCTTTATTGGTTTGCTAGTACCCCATATTTCAAGATTGTTAGTGGGAACTGAACATAAACATTTGATATCAATTAGTTTATTGATAGGAGCAATTGTTTTGTTAGTTGCGGATACAGTAGGAAGAATTATTATGGCACCATATGAAATTTCAGCTGCAATCATTATGGCAATCATTGGTGGACCTTTATTTATTATCTTATTGAAACGGAGTATTGATGTTGATGGAAGTAAAAAAAATTAAATTTAGTTATCAAGATAAACCATTTATTGAAGATCTTTCGGTAAAATTTAAAAAGAGTAAGATCACATCGATCATTGGTCCTAATGGTAGTGGTAAATCGACTTTATTAATGCTTTTAAGTAGGATTTATAAAGCAGAAGATGGAATGATAACATTAAATACTAAAGATGTTTGGAATTATAAGATCAAGGAGTTTGCTAAAAATGTTGCAGTAGTCCATCAAAAGAATCAGATTTACAGAGATTTAGATGTTAAGACAATTGTTGGTTATGGGCGTTTACCATATTTAAGTTATCATCAAAAACTAAGTGAAGAAGATTATCAAGTTATAGATTGGGCCATTACAACGACTAATTTAAAAGAATATAAAAATCGTTTGTTATCAAATTTGTCTGGTGGCCAGCAGCAGCGGGTTTGGTTGGCAATGGCTTTAGCTCAAAAAACATCAATTTTATTATTGGATGAGCCAACTACATATTTAGATGTTAAATATCAAATTGAAATACTTAACTTAATAAAAGAAATAAATACAAAATATCAAATGACGATTATTATGGTTCATCATGATATTAATCAAGCAATCAACTATAGTGATGAAATTATTGCAATGAAAGATGGGAAGATATTATTCCAAGGAGTTCCTGAGCAAGTAATAACTTCAACTTCATTAAAGTGTTTATATGATTATGATTTATCAGTGATTGATTATAATCATCAAAAGATAGTATTAAATTACAAAACATAATTTACCACAGTTAATAGATAATGTAAGGTATTTATGATTTAATCTAACGATATTTATTTACTATACTAATAAATGTAGTCAGATATAGTTTTTGATTCTTCTCCTTGATTGACTACTTAATATATTATTCTTTTCATAATATCAATATAAAAAGGTAGCTTTTCCCACTACCTGATCTTTAAAGCAGACAGTCTGTCCCACTGTCTGTTTTTATTGTTTATAGTATAAATTAAAAAGAATTGTTAAAAATTAAAACATAAAACCATTTTTATTATTTTCTTTCTTTTTATACAAAACTTATGTATAGATTATAAAAATTTATCTTTTGTCTAAATTTGTATGTATAAATATGTTTAAAAAAGAAGAAAAAAATAAAAAATATTGATTTTATCGCGTTATTTTCTTTGGTGGTATAATTTTTAGTTTTAGATATTTGACAAATGAGATTGATTTTGTTAAGATACAGCAGAGGTGAGATTTATGTACTTTGATACTCATTGTCATTTAAATAGTGACGATTTATATGAAAATCACGATATGTTTATCCAAAAAGCCCTAGATAATGGTGTTACAAATATGGTTATTGTAGGCTATGACTTAAAGTCATCTCGAATTGCAATCGAATTAGCTAAACAATATGAGTTCGTATATGCGGCAGTTGGTATCGGACCAAACGATTGCTTAAACACAACAAAAGATCAGATAAACATTATTGATAAGTACTTAGAGGAGCCTTGCGTTGTAGCACTTGGTGAGATTGGTCTTGATTATTATTGGGATAGTGTTCCTAAAGAAAAGCAGATGGATGTTTTTCAATGGCAGATGGATTTAGCAAAAAAACATCAGAAGCCAGTTGTTATTCATTGTCGTGATGCTTATGAAGATACTTATGAAGTGCTAAAACGAAATGGACATCCTGGAATAATGCATTGTTATAGTGGCTCTGTTGAAATGGCGGAGAGATTTGTAAAATTAGGTTTTTATATCTCTCTAGCGGGTCCGGTGACATTTAAGAATGCTAGAGTTCCAAAAGATGTGGCAGCGAATATTAACATCGAGAATTTATTAATTGAAACTGACTGTCCTTATTTAACACCTCATCCATTTAGAGGAAAGTTAAATGAGCCTGCAAATGTTGTGTATATTGCCCAGGAAATAGCTAAGCTAAAGAACATGGAGATAGAAAACGTTGCAAGTAAGACAACGTTTAATGCTAAAAAGGTTTTTGGCATTAAATAGGAGGAAAATTAATGAAAAAAATTAAAGAGGCTATTATCAAATCTGATTCTAGGATGAAAGGAATTTTAGTTGTGATGATTGCCTATACTGGAATTGTTGTAACAACATTAAATGCTGGTGCAACAAACCAAATTGATAACTATGTTGAAACTATTGATATAAAAGTTCAAGATGGTGATGAAGCGCAGAAGGATTATTTAGTAAGACAAGCTGCGGTATCTAATGTACTTGAAGATTTAAATGTATCTTTGAATCCACAAGATATATTAAATTTTGATTTAAATTATATATTAAATAATAATGATTTGGTTCAAATTACAAGAGTTAATGAAGCTAATGTTGATGTATTTGATACAGTAGTATCAAATACAGTAAATACTAATGGATTAGAGTTATTTACTACAAAGGTTGTACAACAAGGGCAAAATGGGCAAGTAAAAAATACTTATCGAATCACTTATCAAAATGGTAAAGAAGTTAATAAAGAATTAATAGGTAGTGAAGTTGTGGTTCCTGTAACTGATACAATAGTTGAAACTGGAACTGTACAGCCAGGTGCATATTTTACTGGTAAGTTGACAACTTATGGTGGTGATTGTGCAGGCGGAAATGGTACATCATCAACAGGGATTAAGTTAAGTCCAATTACTGGGGTTCAAGGATCAAATAGTCCTAAGTTAACATATAATGGACGTTCATATTATTGTTTGGCTGCAGACCCATCTATTCCATTTGGTACAATTATTGAAATTACTAATCATAATTTGAGTATCGAATCAACTGCTTATGGTATTGTTGTAGATCGTGGAGGTGCGATTAAAGGTAATAAAATAGATATTTTTAATGGTACAGAAGCTGGTAAATATTTTAGTGGAGGTTCTTCTAAAAATACACAATTTAAGATAATATCAGTTGGAAGCGGGAAGAATTTTTGGAAATAACACATATTAAGTAAAGTTAGAATCTACCTTCTATTAGATAGTATAAATAGTTATAATTACACTATCTATAGAAGGTTTTTGTTTTATAAAAAGTAAAAAAAATTAAAATAAGATTTATCCAAAAATATTTAAATGAAGAAAAATCATATTACATTATAATTAAAAGTGAAAAAGAGAGTATCTGTAATAATACTAACAGAATAATTATTAAGAAAACAATAAATAAGCTGGTTAATACTGAGTATATATTTTTTATGATTATTTATATACTGAAATATAAAAATAAAGTTATTATAATGATAACTTCAACATATAATATTTTAATTATTTAATTTGGATTGTTATATAGTATTTTTATTGTTTGTATGATTAGTCCGTAATTAAAGATTAATAAAGAAAGGAAATATTTAAATGAAAAAAATTAGAATTTGGTTTAATAAACCAGTATTTACATTAGTGTGTTATGTATTAGCAATTTTATTATTAGGGTATACATTATTTATGGTGAAAAATTCATATGATTATATTTCTTTATTAGTAATACAGGGAAATGTTTCTTGGATGACTGACATAAAAGATATATTTTCATATTTTGTAGATAATTCTGTTAGTTATTTATTTTATGCTTTTTCTTTTATGTTTTTTGGAAAAGTAATTAATATTTTAAAACCAAAACAAATAAAAGAAAAAATTGAAATCAATGAAGAAAATGAGCTGGTTAAAGAGATAATAGAAGTTGATGAAGATTTAGTAGAAGCATAGTGATTTTCCTCCATGTTATAAATGGAGGCTTTTTATTTTTATAAAATATATTAAAAATAATGTGTGAATAATAATAGTGATTAAAAGTATTTCATAGAAAACGGATTATTGTTTAAAAAGTGGAAAATTTGTAGTACAATAGATTAGTATTAAGGAGGGAATGGAATAAATGTATGATGTTATAGTGGTAGGTGGTGGTCATGCTGGAATTGAAGCGGCATTAGCACCAGCTAGAATGAATCAAAAAACTGTGTTAATTACATCTAATTTTAATAATGTTGGAAGCCTTCCTTGTAACACTTCAATTGGTGGACCTGCTAAAGGAATAATTGTTCGTGAAATAGATGCATTGGGTGGGCAAATGTCAAAAACTGCTGATAAAACATATTTGCAAATGAAAATGTTAAATACAGCAAAAGGACCTGGAGTACAATCTTTACGAGCTCAGGCTGATAAACAAGCTTATCCAAGATATATGAGGAAAGTATTACAGCAACAAGAAAATTTAGATATTATTGAGGGTATGGTTGAAGATTTAATTATTGAAGATAATTGTGCTAAAGGGGTTATTCTAGCTGATGGTCATGAAATTAAAGGAACAATAGTCATTTTAACAACTGGAACTTATCTAAAATCTGAAATATTATGTGGGGATCAGAAATATTCCAGTGGGCCAGATGAAGAGAAAGAATCAAAATTTTTATCAGATCGTTTAAAAGCCTTAGGTTTAAGAATTCAACGTTTAAAAACTGGAACTCCTCCTCGGGTAGAAATTAATAGTATTGATTATTCAAAGACTAGTTTACAGCCTGGAACAGATGCTAAACTTGCCTTTAGTTATCAAGCAGATGAATTTATACCATTGAAGCAACAATTACCATGTTATTTAACTTATACAAATGAAAAAACTCATCAAATAATTTGTGATAATTTAGAACGTTCTAGTATGTATGGAGGATATGTTAGTGGTGTTGGACCTCGATATTGTCCATCCATTGAAGATAAGGTAGTTAAGTTTTCAGATAAATCACAACATCAAATTTTTCTTGAACCAGAATCAAGGGAAATGAATACAATATATGTACAAGGTTTTTCAACTTCACTTCCTCATGATGTCCAAGAAGAAATGATTAGAACAATACCAGGTTTAGAAAATTGTAAAATATTAAAATATGCCTATGCTATAGAATATGATGCAATTGATCCATTACAATTATGGCCTACATTAGAAACAAAAGTTGTAAATAATTTATTTACAGCAGGTCAAATTAACGGAACTAGTGGTTATGAAGAAGCAGCTGCTCAAGGGTTGATTGCAGGAATTAATGCGACATTAAAAATTAAAAATAAAGATCCGTTGATTTTAAAACGTGATGAAGCTTATATTGGTGTAATGATTGATGATTTAGTTACTAAGGGAACTGAAGAACCGTATCGAATGTTAACAAGTCGAGCTGAATATCGTTTATTGATACGTCATGATAATGCTGATGAAAGATTAATGAAATATGGTCATGGTGTTGGTCTTGTTAGTGGTGAGATATATCAAAAATATTTAGATAAAATGGATGGTATTTTTAAGGAAATTGAAAGACTTGATAATATTCGTTTTACTCCTAAACATCCAATTAATGATATTTTGGAGCAATTAGGATCTGCTAAGTTAAATGAGGGGATTAGTGCAAAGGAATTAATCAAAAGACCAGAATTAGACTATGAAAAAATCTTATCGTTTATTGAGGCACCTAACCTAAGTGATGAGCAGAGAAAAAGAATTACAATTTTAATTAAGTATAAAGGCTATATTGATAAGTCATTACGTCAAGCAGCTAAGCAAAAGAAAATGGAAGAAAAGAAGATTCCTAATGATATAAATTATGAAGATATTAATAATTTGGCATTGGAAGCAAAACAGAAATTAAGTATGATTCGTCCTTTAACTATAGGACAAGCTTCAAGAATTTCAGGAATTAATCCAGCAGATATTTCAGTGTTACTAATTTATTTAAAACAAAAATATAATGAGGAATAACAATATATGTCAAAAGAAGAATTTATAAGACTGTTAGAAACAAAAGGGATATTCTTAAAAGAATTTCAGATTAAACAGTTTCAACTATATTTTAAAACTTTGGTTGAATGGAACAAAAAAATGAATTTAACTGCAATAACTGATGAAGAAGAAGTATATCTAAAACATTTTTATGATTCATTAACTATTGCATTTGATTTTGACTTTAATAATCAAAGTATTATAGATGTAGGGGCAGGAGCTGGATTTCCAAGTATTCCTTTAAAAATTGTTTATCCAGATTTAAAAATAACAATTGTTGATTCATTAACAAAGCGGATTACTTTTTTGAATCATTTATTTCAAGAATTAGCATTGAGCGATTGTAAAGCAATTAGTGCACGAGCTGAGGAGTATGCTAAAGATAATCGGGAAAAATGTGATATAGTAATGGCAAGAGCAGTTGCGAAATTAAACATCTTGGATGAGCTTTGTTTACCTTTGGTTAAAGTAGGAGGATATTTTTTAGCCTTAAAAGGACTTAAAGCAGATGAAGAGTTAAATGAAGCTAAGAAGGGCATTAGTATTTTAGGTGGGAAAGTAGAGAAGGTTGTTGATTTTACATTAACTAATGAGAATCATCGAAGTAATATAGTTATAAAAAAAATAAAAGCAACACCAAATAAATTTCCTCGGATGTTCGCTAAAATAAAAAAACAACCATTATAGGAGGAAATATGTTAGAGAAGGTATATAAGCAAATAGATATTAATAAAATCGAGGCTAACGAAAATCAGCCTCGTAAAGTATTTGATGATGAAAAAATTGAAGAACTAGCTACATCAATTAAAGAAAATGGTTTAATTCAGCCAATAATTGTTCGTAAATTGAATCGTAGTTATCAAATAATAGCTGGAGAAAGGCGTTTTCGTGCTTGTAAATTAGCAGGATTAAAAACAGTACCATGTATTATTAAAGATATTGATGATAAACAGGTAGATACATATGCAATTATTGAGAATATTCAACGAGAGAATCTATCTCCAATTGAAGAAGCTAAAGCTTATAAAACATTAATGGATACATATTCTATGAATCAAACTGAGTTAGCTAATAAAGTTGGTAAAAAACAGTCAACTATAGCTAATAAGTTAAGGTTATTGAAATTATCTGATGATGTTAAATATGCATTAAAGGCGAAGCAAATTACTGAGCGCCATGCAAGAGCAATGTTATCTTTAGATAAAGAAAGACAGCAATCAGTATTACAAGAGGTATTAAAAAAATCATTGAATGTTAAACAGACTGAATTGTTAGTTAGTAAACCACTAAAAGAAAAAAGTAAATCAAAAAAGGGACCACTAAAAGCAGTCTCTCAAAATTTTAAGATTGCAATTAATACTATTAATCAGGCAACTGAATTAATTCAAAAATCTGGTATTCCAGTAATTAGTGAAACAGAAGAAGCTGATGATGAATATATTATTACACTAAGAGTGAAAAAATAGTTTAATGATTTGTTTTTATATGTTTTTGTAAGCAAATAGAATTAAATAAATGTATTTAAAGGACTAATTCTAGTCCTTATTTTAGATAGAGGGATACTATGATAAGAGTTTATACTGCACCAGGCAGTCGTTCAGGAAGAATGGTTGTTCAGTGGTTAAAAGAAAATAATTTAAGTTTTATTGAGAAAAATATTTTTTCATCTGATTTACGTATTAATGAAATAAGAGAATTATTAGAAAGATGTGAAAATGGAACAGATGATATTATTTCAAAAAATAGTAAAATCATTAAAGCATTAAAAATAGATTTGAATAATATGAAAATGGAAGATTTAATTAATTTTATAAAAAATAATCCTTCAATATTGAAAAGACCAATCATTATGGATGAACATCATTTTTTAGTCGGCTACAATGAAGAAGAGATTAGAATTTTTATACCACGTAGTCAAAGAAGAAAGAATAGTGAGTTTTAATATGTGTCAGGAATGTTATAGTAATGATAGTAGAGCTACCCCTAAACTTCACCCAAGAGAATGCTTGGAAAATCATAAGCAATATATATGTGGTACTTGTGGGCGCTGTATTTGTATTGAATGTGATAAAAAGAGAAATGTACAACGTTGGAATTTTCCATTTAAAACTTTAGAAATAGCAAAATTATATTTAAGAACTGCTGATTATACAATGAAAAAAGCATGTATTATTTATAAGATTAAAAATAATAAAGGACGTATTTCATTTAAGATTTTTGCTGATGATTTAGATATTGAAAAATATTTAAAAAGAAATCAAGATAAAATTATTGAACCTGTTTTCTCAGTTGGTGAGTATAAAGAATATCCAGATACTAAAGTTAAAAAACTTACATTAGATGAAATAGAGCAATATCTGATTGAATATAAAAATCATTAATAGCGAGTTTATTAACTCGCTATTTCTATTGTTATACGTGTTAAATAATGATTTTTTGATCTTTCACAAATATCAGAGATGATATACTCCTCAAATGCATATTGACCTAAGGTGATTTTATGTTTACTTGCATAATTTAACATTTTTAAATATGAGTCATAAAGTTTGTTTTCACTGCCGTGATGATATCCACATAAATAATTTCCAGCTTTTTTGACAAATGTTTGTTGTGTAGAATTATTAGTAGTAGTAAATAGATATGAGTAATTAGTTACATTATTATTAATAATATTTTCTATTTTTGTCATTACACCAACAAATTCTCCTGTAATTATCTGATTACTTTCGATAAAAGTAGTATAGTCATTCATAAAAGAAGCAAAATCTTTTGATGTGGTATTTTCTAGGTTGGCAGATAAAAGTAATCTAGTTTCTGCAAGATATTCAACTTTTATTTCATCATAATCTGCATTTAAAGCATCAGTAGTGAATGTTTGATAACTTTTTATTAATTCATGGATATGTTGCATTTCATTAATATATTCAATTAGTTTGTTTTCTTGTTGTTCAAGTAGATCAAGGAATAATTCAGGAGTACGTTTATCAAGATATACTTGGATATCTTTTAAAGACATTCCAAGTTTTTTTAAAGCTAGGATAACTTTAAATGTGTCATATTGACGATATGAATAGAAACGATATCCCTTATCATTTATATAAATTGGTTTAAATAAATTTATTTCATCATAATGAAATAAGACGTGTTTTTCAACACCGCAAATTTTAGCAAAAGTACCACAAGATAATAATTTTTCATTCATTTATTATTCCTCCTTGACTATAAGGTTGCCTTATAGTTTATCATAGATATAGTTGCTTCACAATACAATGAAAGGAGAAAGATATGAACTTAATCATAAAGTATTTAAAAAACTACAAATTACTTTTCTTTTTCAATGTGATTTCAGTTTTTGGATTTATTTTAGTTGAATTAGGAATTCCGACCATTGTAGCAACAATGATAGATGTTGGAGTTACTAATAAAGACATTAGCTTTATCTATATGATGGGTGGTTGTATAGCTTTAGTTTCACTAATCGGTGTGAGTGGAACAATTGCTCTAGGATACTGTTGTTCTAAAATATCAACTGCGATTACACGTGATATTAGAAATGACATCTTTGAAAAAGTACAACAATTTACAGCTAATGAATTTAACCAAATTGGAACATCTTCAATGATTACAAGAACGAACAATGATGCTTTTCAAATTCAGCAGTTTGTTAATGTCTTACTTCGAACTGCATTGATGACACCAATTATGTTTATCTTTAGTTTTATTATGACAGCACGAGCTTCATTGCCGTTATCATATATCATCGCAGCAACAATTCCATTAATTATTTTAGGAGTGGTTATAGTTGCTAAGGTTACAAAACCAATTTCGGAAAATCAACAAAGCTCATTAGATGATTTAAATCGTATTTCAAGAGAAAATCTTAGTGGAATTCGTGTAATTAGAGCATTTAATAATGATGGCTATGAACAAGCGCGTTTTAATGAAACTAATCATCGTTTTACGAAATATTCAAAAAAATTATTTAAAATTATGACTATGACTCAGCCGATTTTCTTTATGCTGATGAATATTGCTGGTCTGTCAATATATTGGGTAGCATCACATCTTATCTCTAGTGGTTCTTTAGAGATTGGACAACTAGTTGCTTTTATGGATTATTTATTTCATGCAATGTTTTCAATTATGCTTTTTTGTACTGTATTTATGATGTATCCACGAGCTGAAGTATCAGCAAAGCGGATTGAAGAAGTATTTAAGCTGGAACCTTTAATTAAGAATAAACCAATAGAGAGTGATTCAGATGAACAAGTAAGTATTGAATTTGATCACGTGACATTTGTTTATCCAGATGGTGAAGAGCCAGTTTTGCAAGATATATCGTTTAAGGTTTCAAAAGGTCAAATGATTGCGTTTATTGGAAGTACAGGTTCAGGTAAAAGTACATTAGTTAACCTGATTCCAAGGTTTTATGATGTTAGTAGTGGCAGTATTAAAATCAATGGGAAAGATATTCGTGATTATGATATTTTAGAGCTACGTGATAAATTAGGGGTAATACCACAAAAAGCGGTATTATTTAGTGGTAGTATTGCCGATAACATTCGTTTTGGTAAAAAAGATGCTAGTGATGAAGAAGTCGAATATGCAGCTAAAGTTGCTCAGGCATATCCTTTTATTATGAAAAAGGAACATGGTTTTGATGAAGAAATTAGTGAAGGAGCTACTAATGTTTCAGGTGGTCAAAAGCAGCGTTTAAGTATAGCACGGGCATTAGTGCGTAAGGCTCAAATCTATATTTTTGATGATTCATTTTCAGCATTAGATTTTAAAACTGATGCAGTTTTAAGAAAAGAGTTAAAAAAAGAGATGAAAGATTCAATCATGATGGTTGTAGCTCAGCGAATCTCAAGTATTATGGAGGCTGATCAAATCGTTGTTTTAAATGATGGTAAAGTAGTTGGTCATGGAACTCATTTACAATTATTAAAAGAGTGCCAAATTTATCATGAGATTGCAACTTCTCAACTTAGCGAGGAGGAATTGGCTTATGAATAAAAAATATAGTTTTAAAAAGAGTTTAAAAGGGCTTATACCATTTATTAAGCCATATAAATGGCAATTTATTATTGCGATTGCAATGATTTTTGCTTTTAATATTTCTATTGTTTTAGCGCCAGCTTTTGAAGGGATGGTGACTACTCAATTAGCTAGTGATGTTGCTAAAAGCACAAATTTATCAAATGTTAATATTGATTTTGGTGCAATTATTAAAATTGGTATTAGTTTGGTTATAATCTATATTGTTAAAACTGTAGCGCAAATGGTCTCAATTGTTTATTTAACTAACGCAATTCAACATGCGATGGAAGATTTGCGCAATGCTTTGCAAAATAAAATTCGTAAATTACCAGTAAGATATTTTGATAATCATCATTTTGGGGATGTTCTTAGCCGTATCACTAATGATGTTGATGCTATTTCTAATGCTTTACAACAAAGCTTTACCCAAATAGTTAGTGGGGTATTAACTGTTACTTTAGCATTAAGTATGATGTATTTGATTAATCCTAAAATTGCTTTAATTGGAACAATGATTATCCCATTATCTCTTTTAGTTACTAAGTTAGTAGTTGGCAAGAGTCAAAAATTATTTAAAAACCAACAAGACGCTCTTGGAGAGCTGAATAGTACAGTTACTGAAATGTATACTGGATATAACGAAATTTTATTATATAATCAGCAGGTAGAATCGGTTAAAAAATTTAAAAAGATTAATGAAAATTTAAAGGAAAATGCTTTTAAAGCTCAATTTGTTTCATCAACTATTGCACCATTAAACGCATTAGTTACCTATTTAGCAATTGGTGCTGTTGCAGTAGTGGGAACTGCAGATGTAATTGCTGGAACTTTTTTAGTTGGTCAGTTGCAGGCTTTTATTCGATATATTTGGCAAATTAATGATCCGTTATCACAAATCTCTAATTTATCATCACAAATTCAATCAGCATTTGCAGCATTAGGTAGGGTCATCGAGTTATTAGAAGAAACAGAAGAAGTTCCAGAAGCAAATCCTGTAAAACATATAAATGAAATACATGGAAATGTGGATTTTGAACATGTTAAGTTTGGTTATTACGAAGAAAATTTAATGAAAGATTTAAATGTTAATGTTAAAAGTGGACAGATGGTGGCTATTGTTGGACCAACTGGTGCAGGTAAAACAACTATTATTAATTTATTATTAAGGTTTTATGATGTAAAAGGCGGAAGTATTAAAATAGATGGTGTCGATATTCGTGATCTTCCTCGAGAAGAATTGCGTTCAATGTTTGGAATGGTGTTACAAGATACCTGGTTATATTCAGGTACTGTTTATGATAATATTCGCTATGGACGTTTAGATGCTCGTAAAGATGAAATTATTGCTGCTGCTAAAATGGCAAATGTTCATCATTTTATTAGAACTTTACCTGATGGTTATAATTCACATATTAATGAAGAGGCGAATAATATTTCCCAAGGTGAAAAGCAGTTATTGACTATTGCCCGGGCAATTTTAAAAGACCCTCAAATTTTAATTCTTGATGAAGCGACTTCATCTGTTGATACACGCTTGGAAAAAATGCTCCAAGAAGCTATGAAACGGGTTATGAAAGGACGTACTAGTTTTGTAATTGCTCACAGATTGTCTACGATTAAAAGTGCAGATTTAATTTTAGTTATAAATAATGGTGATATTGTAGAACAAGGAACTCATGAAGAATTACTTGCAAAACAAGGTGAATATGAAAAACTATATAACTCACAATTTGCACATAATGCATGATTGATGTAAAGAAGTATTTAGGTACTTCTTTTTTTTGTATCGAAATATGTGCTATACTAGTATAGATGGTAGTGTCAAATAAGTTATGAAAAAATTTCATTTTTTCATAACTAGAATTCCATAGTTGATTCTATGTAGTAATCAA
>NZ_FOIN01000043.1 GCF_900102365.1 Thomasclavelia cocleata
TCGCTATTTTATTAAGATGAAACATATTGAAAAGATTCTAAAAGAAAAAGAAGTTAAAGAACTAAGTGATTTAGAAAGGTTATGTTATCTGTTTATAAAGAATGAATATACTGGTATAATAAAAGAGAAAGAAGAAGACATAATCGGGATGGTGATAAAGATGTATGACAAGTTTAGAAATAATGAGCCAATGTGGTCGATAGCAAATCAGTTAGCGTTAGCGAGAATAAGAACAGAATCATTTAAAGATGAGTATCATAATAAGGGATTAGAAGAGGGAATTGAAATAGGGATAAAACAAGGGCTTGAAAAAGGAATAGAACAAGGGGAAAAACAAGGAATTGAGATAGGAAAAAAAGAGGTGTTTATTGAAATAGTTGAAAGAAGATATCATCAGGAATGTAGAGAATGGATAGAAGGATTAAGTGAAAAACAGTTAAAACTAATAAACAAATATATATTTGAAGAAGATGAATTTGAAGCATTTAAACAAAGGATAGATAATAGTAATTAGTGTCTAAAAGACAATCGAATAAGATTGTCTTTTAAATTTAATAGTTTTTCAATTGCTGTTATTTGTACATAGATACAAAGTAGGTTTGCAGCTTTAGATAATTCATTAATTCTTATAGCACAGTAAAGCATAATATCTAAATTGATAAATAATCATTATGTAATACTGTAAATGGTTATGTTTGGCTGTTGTTATTAAAAATATTAATTGTATTTTGATATATTTATCTTGGGGCTGATTAATACAAATTTGACTTTTTATATAGTTTATAATATGATAATGAAAAAATTAATAATAAGGAGATAAGATTTATTGTGGACCCGACCCAGATAATCAATATTATAATATTTGTCATTTTAATTATTTTTTCAGGTGTTTTTTCTTGTACTGAAACAGCGTTTTTATCAGTTAACAAGATTAGAATGCGAAACTTAGCTGAAGAAGGAAATAAAAGAGCGCTAACAGTAGAAAAGCTGTTATCTAATTCAGATCGTTTATTTAGTTCGATATTAGTAGGAAATAATTTAGTAAATATAGGAGCATCATCATTAACGACTTCATTTGTAATTTCATTGTTCGGTGATTCTGCAACCTTAGTTGCTGCTGCTACTGGGGTAGTAACATTAATGATTTTAGTTTTTGGTGAAATTACCCCAAAGTCATTTGCAACGAAAAATGCTGATGCAATTGCATTATTTTTATCAGGATTTGTATCATTTGTTTGTGTGATATGTATGCCTGTTGTGTTTTTCTTAAATATCATCACTGGTTTCTTTATAAAGATTTTAGGTGGTGATAAAGATAATGGACCAACGATGACAGAAGAAGATTTAAAAACGATTGTTACTGTTGGACATGAAGAAGGAGTATTAGAAGAACAAGAAAAAGAAATGATTCATAATGTGTTTGAATTTGGAGAAACTGAGATAAAAGAAATTATGACACCAAGAATACATGTTGAAAGTATTCCAGATGATTGTTCATATGAGGAATTGATGGAAACATATCAGCGGAGTCAGTTTTCACGCTATCCTGTTCATAGTGAATCATTTGATGAAATTGTTGGGGTATTGAATGTTAAAGATTTATTATTCTTTAATATCGATCCTGATGAATTTTTAATTAAAGATTATATGCGTGATACATTTGTTGTTTATGAATTTAATGAAGTAGCAGATGTTTTTGCTTCAATGCGTAAAGAACATGCAACATTAGCAATAGTTCTTGATGAATATGGAGTAATGACAGGGATAGTTACTTTTGAGGATATTGTTGAAGAAATTGTTGGTGAAATAGATGATGAGTATGATGAAGAAGAAAAAGAAGAAATTATTTCATTAGGTGATAATGAATATTTAGTTGATGGAAGCTTGAATTTAAATGAGGTAAATGATCGTCTAAAGACTTCTTTTGATTCTGAGGACTTTGAATCAATTGGTGGATTAGTATTAGGGGAAATTTCTAGAGTACCAGAAATAGATGAAGAAGTAAAAATTAAAAATGTATTGTTTAGAATTGTGAAAATGCACAAGAATAGAATTGCGCAATTAAAAGTATCAATTCTTGATGAAACAGATGAAGAAGAGGAAGAAAATCTTTAGAAAAAGAGGAAATCGTAGGATGAAAAAAAATATAGAAATTAAAAAATTAGGAATTAATGGTGAAGGAATTGGATATATAGATCGCAAAATTGTATTTGTTCCAGGAGCTTTACCACAAGAAGAAGTTGTAGTTGAAATAACAAAACAGACACGTTCGTATTATGAAGGCAAGTTAGTTAGTATTATTAAGTCATCAAAAGATCGGGTCAATCCACGTTGTAAAGTTTATGAAAACTGTCAAGGATGTACATTATTGCATTTGAATTATTTTAAACAGTTAACTGCTAAAAAGGAAGCGGTTCGTGAAGCAATTAGAAAATATACAAATTATAATTTAAATAAAACTGTTTTTAAAGATGTCATAGCTTCGCCTAAACAAGAAGGATTTATCACTAGTGTGAATTTACCAATAGTAGAGTTTAAAGGAAAAATAACTTTTGGTATTTATCAACGTGATAGTAAATATTTAACTGTAATGACAAAATGTTTTAAACAACATCCAATGATAAATGAAACATTGAGTGCATTAGAAATACTTCTAACAAACAACAAGTGTAAAATATATAATGATAAATTTAAAACAGGTTTAAGGTTTATTAAAATTAAATTAATTGATAAGCAGATACAATTAGTTTTTATTACTGGTCGTGATGGTTTAAGTGAAGAAATTGTAAAGCAGATTAGTCAGCTGCCACATATTGTAAGTATTTTTATGTCAATTAATACATCTAAGCATCAAGAGTTTGATGAGTTGGGCTATACAAAAGTGTTTGGAGCGAGTCGCTTAGAATTGTACAATGAGGATAAAAAATATCTAGTATCTGTAAAGTCTAAATTACCAGAAAATATGCTGGTATATTATAAGCAGATAAATTGTATTAAAGCGATGTTGCAGGATAGTAAAAAAATAATTTCTTTAAATTGTGGAATTGGGATGTTAGAGTCTGATTTGGATCATGAAGAAATAATTGCTATTGATGAAAAAAAATATCATATTGAAGATGCAAAAATTAATGCAAAAAGAAAAGAGAATGTTACATTTGTATCGGGTGATATTGATAGTAAAATCGTTATTTATGCAAAAAAGAAAATTTATGACACGCTTGTAATTCAAAATGAAAGATTTGGTTTAAGTGATACAATTAAAAATAGTATTAAGATTGCTAAAATCAAAACAATTATATATAGCTGTCAGTCTTATACAACATTAGCAAAAGATCTAGCGGATTTGGAAAGTAATTATCAATTAGAAAAGATTGTGGCATTAGATTCATCATGTCATAATTCATATTTGACAACAATTGTTAAATTAGTAAGAAAGTAAAGCGAATTATTTGCTTTACTTTTATCTATCGTTATAATAATAGTAAATAGGAGGTACTAATAATGGAAGTTAAGTTTCAACCTCAAGGGGTATGTGCTCAACAAATTATAATTGATGCAAGTGATGGAATAGTGAATAGCGTAAGATTTATTGGTGGGTGCTCTGGTAATACTCAAGGTGTAGGGGCGCTTGTTAAAGGAATGAAAGTATCAGAAGTAATTGAGCGTTTACAAGGAATTAGATGTGGGATGAAATCAACTAGTTGTCCTGATCAGTTAACAAAAGCTTTGACTAAGCACTATTTATAGTGGAATAATCTTTCTTGATTTTCCACTTCTTTTCATTTTTATTGGTAGAATTTCATATAATATCATAGGTGATTATATGTTGATACGAATAAAAAAATTACAGTTTATATGTGGTGTAGTTTTAATGATGCAGGTATTATGTCCAATGTGGATCATACCTTTCCATTTGATTGCTGCCTTGCTTTCTATTGTTATTATTGGCTGGCAAAAAAGATTTTGTGTTTTACAAGTTCAATATCATTTTTATATTTTAGCACTATATTGTTTTCGTGTTTGGCTTTTAGCGGTTACGACATTTGCTTTTTTTGATACCATTTATATGTGTCTATGTTTGTATCTATCAATTATGATTATTTTATTTTCATTTAGAGCAATTCTATAATAATCATTTTTAAATGAACTGTTTGGTGGTATAATACATTTTGAAAGGATGTGGAGACAATGCTAGGTCATTTACAAGTTTACAGTGCGTATAGCTTTCAAAATAGTACTATTTTAATTGAGGACTTGTGTAAAAAGGCTAGTGATCTCCACTATGAGGCACTAGCTTTAACTGATAAAGATAATATGTTTGGGGTAATGGAATTTACTCGTAGTTGTCAAAAGTATGGGATTAAACCAATTTATGGTTTGGAGGCTAGTGTTGAAATTGATCATGAAATATATCCACTATTATTATTAGCTAAGGATACGATAGGTTATTTTAATTTAGTTAAAATAACTAGTATTATTTCATTGAGTGATAATAAAGCTATTACTTTAGAAAATCTTTCACGATATCAAGAACATTTATTTGTTTTATCAGCTTGTAAAGAAGGAATAATTGAAAGATTACTATTAAAAGAATTAGAATCTGAAGTATTAAAGTATTTACGTTTATTTAAAAATAGTTTTAAATTCTTTTATGTTTGTTTACAGAATCATGGTTTAGCAATGCAAAAGAAAATAAATGAGCGTTTAAGTGCTTTAGCACTATTAGAGAATATTCCAGTTTGTGTTTCTAATGAAGTACGATATCTTGAAAGCAAAGATGCTTATACTCTAGAATTATTACAAGCTTTTACTAAAGGAGTCACATTAGATATAAATCATGAATTAATAACAGATCAGTTATATCTTAAATCTAGTTATGAAATGGAAAGTAGTTTTGATAAAAAATATATTGAAAATACAAATTATATTGTTACTATGTGTAATGTAACTATTCCTACTCATCAGATGCACTTACCTAAATATCCAATACCTAAAAATGGTAATACGAGCGAGTATTTACGTCAGTTGTGCATAGTTGGATTAAAAAAACGTTTTAAAGGAGAAGATGTAGATCCAAAATATTTAAAAAGATTAAAAAAAGAGTTAGATGTTATAACTAAAATGGGTTTTGATGATTATTTTTTAATCGTTTTTGATTATGTAAGATATGCAAAAGTAAATAAAATTTTGGTTGGCCCAGGAAGAGGTTCAGCAGCAGGCAGCTTAGTTGCTTATGTATTAGGAATTACTAATGTTGATCCTTTAAAATATGATTTATTGTTTGAGCGATTTTTAAATGAAGAGAGAATTAGTCTGCCTGATATTGATATTGATTTTCAAGATGATCGTCGTGATGAAATTGTTGAATATGTTACTAATAAGTATGGTCAGGAACATGTAGCCCAGATTGTTACTTTTTCAACATATGGTCCTAAAGTAGCAATCAAAGATTTAGGAAAGGTTTTAGGGGTTCCATTACCTAAGTTAGAATTATTAGCTAAAAATATTCCAACTAGCTATAAAAACCGCAAGAGTGCTAAAGAAGTTTTTGAGACGTCTTATAATTTCCAATCAATGGTTAATAAAGACCCAGCATTACGTAAGATCATGCCAGCTGTGTTTATGGTTGAAAAATTACCACGAAATATTTCAACACATGCAGCAGGAGTTGTCTTATCAAGTGAACCTCTTGATCAAATTGTTCCTTTGGTTAGAGGACCTAATGAAGGAATAATAACTCAATATTCAAAAGATTATATTGAAGAAGTTGGGTTATTAAAAATGGATTTTTTAGGGCTGAAAAATCTAACGATAATTGATTATATAATCAAAGATATAGAAAAAAATTATCAGATAAAAATAAATATTAATGAAATTGATTTACATAATAAAAAGACATATCAGATGATAAGTCGTGGAGATACTTTTGGAATTTTTCAATTAGAATCTCCAGGAATGAAAAATCTTTTAATCAAGATGCAGTGTGATTGTTTAGATGATGTTATTGCAGCAATTGCTTTATTTAGACCAGGAGCAATGGCTAATATTCCTTCCTATATTGCAAGAAAAAAAGGACAAGAAGCAATTACTTATCCATTAGAATGTTTAAAACCAATATTGGAATCTACATATGGAATAATAATATATCAGGAGCAAGTAATGCAGGTCGCTAGAAAGGTGGCTGGTTTTTCATTAGCTAAAGCTGATATTTTAAGAAAAGCAATGTCAAAGAAAACTGCTAGTTTGATGGCTTCGATGAAAACTGATTTTACTAATGGTGGAATTGCCAATGGTTTTAGTGAGGAAGAAACAGTTAAAATATTTAATTTAATTGAAAAATTTGCTAATTATGGTTTTAATAAATCACATTCTGTTGCATATGGGTATGTAGCATACTGGTTAGCATATTTAAAAGCTAATTATCCTTTAGAGTTCTTTAGTGCTTTGTTATCTAATGAACAGGGAAGTGATAGTAGTAAGATAAATTGTATTCAAGAAGGGAAAAAATATGGAGTAAAATTGTTACCACCATCAATTAATTATTCTATAGATCGTTTTAAAGTTGAGGATGGTAATATTCGTTTTTCACTTTTGGCTATTAAAAATGTTGGGTATGCAGGATATAAAGCGATTATAGAGGAGAGAAAAAAAGGATTATTTAAAGATATCTTTGATTTTATTTCTCGAATGGAAACTAGTAAATTAAATAGTAAAATGATTGATAGTCTAATTATGGCTGGAGCGTTTGATGAATTTAAATTGAATCGTAGTACTATCAAAGAAAATTTACATAAAATTATTGAATATGCTAAGTTAAAGAATTCTATAGGAATTGAAGAACCTCCAATATTGACAATAGTTAAAGATAATCGAATAAAAGTTCTAGAAGAAGAGAAGTTGGTATTAGGAGTATATTTATCTATGCATCCAATAGCTTTGATAAAAAGAAATTTTGATCAAAGAATAATTAATATAAGTGAACTGCAAAATTATATCAATAGACCTGTGCAGGTTATTATGGCATTATCAAGAGTAAAAGTTATTGTTGATAAAAAAGGTGAAGAAATGTGTTTTATAGAAGGTTATGATGAAACAGGAAATGTAGATGGAGTGGTTTTTGCAAGTAGTTTCCAGGTTTTAAAAAGAATATTAATTCGTGGGGAAATTTATTTAATTGAAGGTAAGGTGAATTTTCGCGATAAACTATCACTGGTAATAAACCAGGCTAAAAATATACGTTAAGGATGGGTAGAGATGAAAGAATTAGTAATGATAGATGGAAATTCGTTGTTGTATCGAGCTTATTATGCAACCGCAGCAATGGGAAATATGATGGTAAATAAGGATGGTATTCCAACTAATGCAGTTTATGGTTTTGCAAATATGTTGGAGAATATATTAAAAGGGAATCCAGAATATTTAATGGTTGCTTTTGATTATGGTAAAAAGACGTTTAGAAATGATCTGTTTGAAGTTTATAAGGGGACTCGGAGTGCAACTCCTGATGAATTAGTATGTCAATTTTCAATGATTCGTGAATATTTAACAGCACATGGAATCAAGTATCAAGAAATCGAAGGTTATGAGGGTGATGATATCATTGGAACAGTATCCACATTAGCTAGTAAAAATCGTTTTAAAGTAAGTATTGTTACTAGTGATAAAGATATGTTGCAATTGGTTGATGATAATATTAGCGTATATTTAACTAAAAAGGGTGTTGCAGAATTAGAAAAAATTACACCTGAGAAGTTTAAAGAAATATATGGATTGATTCCTGATCAAATGCGGGATTTAAAAGGGTTGATGGGTGATAAAGCTGATAATATCCCAGGAATTCCTGGAGTAGGTGAAAAAACAGCTTTAAAGCTTTTAAAACAATATCATACAGTAGAAAATCTAAGTGAGCATCTTGATGAGTTGAAAGGTAAGATGGGAGAAAAGATTCGTGATAATATTGATCAAGGAATATTATCAAAAAGAATTGCCACGATTATTAAAGATGTACCTATAGAGGTTGATTTAGAAGAATATCGATATCAAGGACATGATTATAATGAGTTGGCGGATTTCTATCGACGTTATAGTATGAATTCATTATTAAAAAGAATGTCTTTAAAAAATGAAGATATTAAACCACAAAAAGAAATAGATATTAAAATAGTTGAATCATTACCAATTATTAAACGTGACAGTTCATTAGTAGTAGGTGTTTATGATACTAATTATCACCGTTCATTAATTATTGGTTTTGCTATTTATAATGATAGTGAAGCGTATTATATTTCATTAGAAAATGCAATGAATTGTAATAATTTTAAATCTTTTATAGAAAATGAAACAATTGAAAAATATGGCTATGATATAAAAAAATGTATTAATTCTTCTAAGTGGTATGGTTTAAAGATTAAAAATTATGTATTTGATTTACAATTGGCTTCATATATTTTAAATCCAAGTTTAAAAGATGAGATTCGTAGTGTTTGTGAATATTATGAATATTATGATGTTTTATATGATGAAGAAGTATATGGTAAAGGAGCTAAAAAGAAAATTCCTGAAATTGATGTAATTGCTAATCATTTAGTAAAACAGGCTAAAGCTATTTATGTATTAAAAGATAAAGCTATTGATAGATTACAACACGAAAATCAATTTGAATTATATAAAGATGTAGAAATGCCTGTAGCTAAAATTTTAGCTGAGATGGAATATCAAGGTGCAAAGATAGATAAAGAAGTTTTAAAGCAGTTGGAAAATCAATTTGGACAAGAGATTAGTATCTTAGAAAAAGATATTCATCAATTAGCTCATAAAGAATTTAATATTGCTTCTCCAAAGCAGTTAGGTGAAGTGTTATTTGAAGATTTAAAATTACCATTTGCTAAAAAGACAAAAACCGGATATTCAACTTCAGTAGATATTTTAAATAAACTGCAGGATATTCATCCTATCATTAATAAAGTATTAAAGTATCGTATGCTTTCAAAACTATATTCTACATATATCATTGGTTTACAAGAACAGGTTTTTGTAGATGGAAAGATTCATACAATTTATAACCAGGCTTTAACTCAGACAGGAAGATTATCTTCAACTGATCCTAATCTACAAAATATTCCCGTAAAAACACCTGAGGGTAAATTGATTCGTAAAGCATTTATTCCTGAATATGATTATTTAGTATCATTTGATTATTCACAAATCGAACTTAGGGTATTGGCTCATTTAGCAAAAGTTAAATCTTTAATTAAAGCATTTAATGAAGATAAAGATATTCATCGTCATACTGCTAGTGAAATATTTGGTGTTAGTGAAGAACAAGTTGATAGTACGATGCGTCGAAATGCTAAAGCTGTAAATTTTGGGATTATTTATGGAATGTCTGATTTTGGATTAGCTGAACAAGTTGGAGTATCAGTGGCTGAAGCTAGGGAATTTATAAGAAGTTATTTTGAAAATTATCCAGAAATAAAGGATTATATGGACAATAATATTGAGTTCTGTAAGAAGAATGGTTATGTTACAACAATGTTAAATCGTAAACGCTTCATTCGTGAAATTAATGAAAAAAATTATATGCGTCAGGAATTTGGAAAGCGTTTGGCGATGAATTCGCCAATTCAAGGCTCGGCTGCAGATATTATTAAAGTAGCGATGATTAAAGTTGATGAGTTACTAAAGAAACGTGGTTTGAAATCTAAAATGATATTGCAAGTACATGATGAATTGATTTTTGATGTTTATAAAGAGGAATTAGGTGAAGTAATGGAAATTGTTGCTAAAGGGATGACTACAGCTGTTAAGATGGATGTAGAGTTAAAATCAGAAGGAAGTTATGCCGTTAACTGGTATGAGTTAAAGTAGGTGAAAAGATGCCAGAGTTACCAGAAGTAGAAACTGTTCGTAGAACGTTAAAAAACTTTGTTTTAAAGAAAAAAATTGTTTCAGTAGATGTACTTTATCCAAAAATTATTGAAGATGATATCGATAAATTTATAGAAAATGTTAGTAATCAAGTAATTAATGATATTGATAGAATTGGTAAATTTTTAATTTTCAAATTGGATAATACTGCATTTGTATCACACTTGAGAATGGAAGGTAAATATCATTATGTTGATCAAGATATTCCTTTAAACAAACATGATCATATCATTTTTAATCTTGATGATGGTAAGCAGTTACGATATAACGATACTCGTAAGTTTGGAAGAATGAAACTAGTTAGTTTAAATAACTATTCGAATGAATTGCCATTATCAAAATTAGGGGCTGAACCATTTAATGTAGATGTTAAAGAGTTATATGCAAAATTACATAAATGTAAATTACCAATTAAACATGCTATTTTAGATCAAAGTATTATTGCTGGAATTGGTAATATTTATGCTAATGAAATATGTTTTGCAATGCATTTAGATCCTTATACACCTGCTTGTAAGTTAACTAAAAAAAGTGTTGCTGAATTAAAAGAAGTATCTTCTAAAATTTTGGAAGAAGCAATCGAACAAGGTGGTACTACAATTCATTCATTTAGTGCAAATGGAATTGATGGATTGTTTCAAGTGAAGCTAAAAGCTCATATGCAAAAAATATGTCCGATTTGTGGTGGAGAAATAACTAAGGAAGCAATTAAAGGACGAGGTACATACTATTGTAAACAATGCCAAAAAAGGAGAAAATAAGATGATTAATTGGGGTGTTATTGGAGCTGGTAATATTGCACATCGTTTTTGTGAGGCATTAAGTAAAGATAAACGAGCAAATTTAGAAGCAGTAAGTTGTCGAACTGTTGAAAAGGCACAAAGATTTAGACAATTATTTCCTTGTAATAAGGCTTATGGATCATTTCAAGAAATACTTGATGACCCAGTTATTGATGCTGTATATATAGCATTGCCACATTATTATCACTATGAATGGATAAAAAAAGCTATTTTGGCTCATAAAAAGGTTTTAGTAGAAAAACCAGCTGTAATAAATTTTAAACAAATCCAGGAAATAAAAGATTTAGCTAGAAAAGAACAAATCTTAGTAATGGAAGCTATGAAAACAAGATTTGTACCAGGATATAAAGAAGCTAAAAATTTACTCTTAGATAAAAAAGTAATTGGTGAGATAAAAAAAATTGAAACTAGTTTTTGTAGTGAACATTTAGAATATGATCCAAATTCTTATTTATTTGACTGTAAACAAGGTGGCTGTTTATGGGATTTGGGAATTTATAATATAAGTTATTTGGATGACTATTTTAACTATGAAATAAGTGAATTAAATGTAAATTATAGATATCATGACTGTGGAGTTGATAGTTATGTGTTTGCAAAAATTGGATTTAAAGATCAAGTAGGAATTGTTGAGTGTGCGATGGATCGTAAAAAGGAAAATCAAGTAGTTTTTACTGGAAGTTATGGTAAGATGATTGTAAAACCATTACATCGACCTTTAGATATTCAAATTATATTATCAGATGATCAAGTTATTAATAAACATATTGAATATGAATATGATGATTTTTATAGTGAAATAGCTCATTTTAATGATTTGATAGAAAGTAATAAGACAGAAAGCGAAATCATGAGTCTTGATAATAGTGTAAATTGTGCTAAAATTTTAGATGCAATTAGGGAGAAAATGTAAATGGAAGTAATCGGAATCACTGGTAGTATTGCAACTGGTAAGAGTACTGTTACTAATTATTTAAAAAGTGAGGGATATTTGGTTGTTGATAGTGATAAATTAGCATATGATGCTTTAACTATTGATTATAATTGTATTAAACTTACTAAGGAAAGATTTAATTTAGGTAATGGAAGTATTGATCGTAAGGCTTTAGGTCACATTATTTTTAATGATAAGCAGGCAAAACTTGATTTAGAAGAGATTATTCATCCATATGTTATTAATGAAATAAAAAAACAGATTGAAAACAATCAAGATGAAAAAATTATTTTTTTGGATATACCATTACTATTTGAAAGTAAACTAGAGTATTTATGCGATAAAATAATTGTTGTGTATTTAAATGAACAAGAAGAAATCAAAAGATTAATGAAACGTGATAATATTGATGAAACATATGCTAAAACTATTATTTCTAATCAAATGAGTATCGAAGAAAAAAAAATTCGTGCAGATATTGTTTTAGACAATAGTCAAGGTATAGAATATTTATATGATCAAATTGAAAAATTATTGAAAGGAAGTTAATATGGATAAGTTAATGTTGTCTGATTTATACACAGTGAATGCCAGTTATCCTCTTGATAGTATTCATATGCGTTCTATTCAGTTATTATATCAGCCTTTAATTGGTAATAATGCATGTAGTTTATATTTAAGTTTTTATTCAGAATTAGATCAGCTTACATTAACTAAAGCCCCAAGCCTTTTTAGTCGTCTAACAAAAATAACAGGATTGTCATTAAATGAACTTAATGAAGCAAGTTTAAAACTGGAAGCAATTGGACTTTTAGCAAAATATAAAAAAGATGCTAAAAATATAAGAACATATCTTTATATTTTAAAAACTCCTTTAGCTCCAGCTAAAATATTTAATCATGTTATTTTAGGACCTTTATTATTACAAAGGTTAGGGAAAGAAGAGTTATATCGAACTAAATTATGTTTTAAATCATCACTTCCTGATTTAAGTGATTATAGAGATATCACTGCTAAATTTACTGATGTGTTTGATATTAATTTACTTGAAGGTACAAAAGAAGTATTAGTTGAAAAAAATTATTTTAACAGTGATTATGGAGATATTAAAAATGAATATGATTTAGAATTATTTTATCAGGGGTTGAAAGATTATCAAATAAAAAGAAATATTATTACTACTGATGATGAAATAATAATTAAACAATTAGGTTTGATGTATCGTATTAATGCACTTGATATGCAGGGACTTGTAAAAGATAGCATTCAGGATGATAAACTGATTCATCAATTATTGATTAAAAACTGTCGAGATCATTATGATCTTGCAATGCCAGAAAAATTTGAAGAGATTTATCATAAACAAGCAGTTATTCATAAAAGTTCTAATGGTAATGATCCATTAAATACTCATATTCAATATTTAGAAAGTATTAATCCATATCAGTTATTAAAAGATAAGCAAGGAGGACGAGAACCTCTTAAACATGATTTGCAGATTGTTGAGTCTATTATGACATCTTTATACTTAGAACCTGGTGTGATGAATGTATTAATTGAGCTAACATTATCACAATGTGATAATGTTTTATCTAAGGCTTTCATGCAGGCTCGTGCAGCTCAGTGGAAACGTAAAAAAATAAAAACGGTTAAAGAAGCTTTAGATGAAGCTAGTTTATACTTAAAGTATCGTCGGAATAATCATGATATTAATGAAGATATTAGTATGGTAAAAGATGAAAATATTGATGAAATGGAATTAAAAGAATTTTTAAGTCAATTTGAATAGGAGGGTAGCATGAAAAATATTCAGGATCTAAATTTATTTATTGAAGATAATAATTTTAATAAAAATAAAGAAAATAGTATTAATGAATTATTAAATGACCATAATATTGTTAAGGTGTTAGAGAAATATTATTTAAGTCGTAGTGATATTGAAGAAAACTGGATAGAGTTTTTAGATTATAAAGAAGATTTGGATATTTGTAGAGACTGTAAATCATTAAAAAAATGTCCTAAAATATCTAAGGGAATGATTCGCCAGTTTAATTATCAAAATGGTGAGATCAGTCTATCGCTAACGCCTTGTCAATATGGGCGGACACATTTTAACAATCAAAATATTTTAAACAGTATTTTACTTAAAAATGTTAATAATCGTATTTTACTTACTAAACCAAGTGATTTAACATTTAAGCAGGATCCTGAAAGTAATGGTACAGTAATAATCAAAATGATGAGTGATTATATTAAAAATCCTACTCATAGAGGATTTTATCTTTATGGCAGTGGTGGTACAGGTAAAAGTACTATTATGGGATTTTTAATTCGATGCTTAGTTATTAAAGGCTTTAAATGTGGTTTTATTCATTTTCCAACTTTTTTAATGGATTTAAAAAATTCGTTTGGAAATGAGGGAATTAATAGTTCAATTGAATTAATGAAAAATTTGGATTATTTAGTTATTGATGATGTGGGTGGAGAAAGTGTGACACCCTGGTCAAGAGATGAGGTACTTTCTGCTGTTTTAGCTTATCGTTTACAAAACGATAAAGCTACTTTCTTTACTAGTGAGTATTCTTTGGAAAAACTGAAGAGGCTTTATACATTAAAATCTAGTGATAAAGAAAGGGTTGAAAGATTGATTTCAAGAATGAAAGCGGTTAGTATTCCATTAGAGTTAAAAGGTAAGGATTTACGATAAAAAAATATTAATGTTTTAATACAAAATATTAAAGATTTGATGGAAACATCAATCTTTTTGTGTTAAAATGTCTTGGAAATAAAAATGTGGTTATAAGGAGGAAAAAGAATGGTTAAATGTATTGGTGTATTAACATCTGGTGGAGATGCTCCTGGAATGAATGCCGCTGTTCGAGCTGTAGCTAGAACATGTTTGAATAAAGGTATAGAAGTATATGGAGTTCGCTTAGGTTATAAAGGATTATATGAAGGTGATTTCATTAAGTTTGACCGTCATAGTACACGTAATATTATTAACTTAGGAGGAACATTCCTAAAATCAGCTCGTTTTCCTGAGTTTAAGGATCCTGAAATTAGAAAAAGTGCAATTGAACAAATGAAAAAAGTAGGAATGGAAGCATTGGTTGTTATTGGTGGAGATGGTAGTTATACTGGTGCTTTAAAGCTTACTGAAATGGGTGTCAATTGTATTGGGATTCCAGGAACAATAGATAATGATATTCCAAATACAGATTATACGGTTGGTTTTGATACAGCGTTAAATACAGTTGTTGATGCTTTAGACCGTTTAAGAGATACATCAAGTTCACATCAACGTTGTACTATTCTTGAAGTAATGGGACGCCGTTGTGGTGATTTAGCTATTAATGCGGGGATAGCTGCAGGGGCTGAAATGATTATTACAAGTGAGATTGGTTTTGATGAAGAAAAAGTAATTGAAAGATTAAAAGCATCAAAAGAATCTGATAAAAAACATGCAATTGTAGTTATTACTGAACATATTACAGATGTTCATGAATTAGCTAAAAAGGTTGAAGCTGCAACAGGATTTGAAACTCGTGCAAATGTTTTAGGGCATATGCAAAGAGGAGGACGTCCTTCGGCTCGTGATCGTGTACTTGCTTCTCGTATGGGGGTATATGCAGTTGAATTATTAGAAGCTGGTAAAGGTGGTCTTTGTGTAAGTGAGGTAAATGGTGAAATTAAAGGATTAGATATTATTGAAACATTATCTCAAAAACGTAAAACAGATTTTGGTATTTACGAAGATGCAATGAAACTTCGTTAATATAAATATATGTAAAGGTGAGGATAAATAGGGTATGGTATTTGAATTGAAAGAAAGAAAAAAGAAAACTCGTGTTGTTTGTACAATTGGTCCTGCAAGTGAAAATGAAAAAATGTTAAGAAAATTAATTCTTGCAGGTATGAATGTAATGAGACTTAATTTTTCACATGGTGACTTTGAAGAACATGGGGGAAGAATTGTCACAGTTCGCAAATTAAGTAAAGAATTAAGTAAAAATATTGCAATTTTATTAGATACAAAAGGACCAGAAATTAGAACTGGTGATTTTGTAGGTGGTAAAACAGAGTTTAAAAAAGGGCAGGTTGTTACAATTTGTCAAGAAGATATTGAAGGTACTAGTGATCGCTTTACTATTACATACAAAGAATTATATAGAGATGTTAAACCAGGTGGTTTTATTTTAGTTAATGATGGTCAAGTTGAATTATTAGTCGATCATGTTGAAGGAACTGATATTGTTTGTGTATGTGCAAATGATGGAATTGTTAAAAATAAACGAGGTATTAATGTACCAGGAATTAAATTAGGATTTGATTATTTATCACCAAAAGATACTGCTGATATTACTTTTGGTTGTGAACAAGGGGTTAACTTTATTGCTGCTTCTTTTGTTAGACGTGCTCAAGATGTTTTAGACGTAAAGAAATTATTAATTGAAAATGGTCATCCAGAAATTCAAATTATCGCTAAGATTGAAAATAGTGAAGGTGTTGAAAATATGGATGAAATCTTAAAAGTGGCAGATGGAATCATGGTAGCTCGTGGAGATTTAGGTGTTGAAGTACCAGCTGAAGATGTACCTTTAATTCAAAAAGAACTAATCAAAAAATGTCGTGCGACTGGTAAAGTAGTTATTACTGCAACACAAATGTTAGATAGTATGCAAGAAAATCCTAGACCAACTCGTGCTGAAGTAAGTGATGTTGCTAATGCTATTTATGATGGAACTGATGCAATCATGTTATCTGGTGAGTCTGCTCAAGGTAAATATCCTGAAGAAGCAGTTATGACAATGACTAAGATTGCTTTGAAAACAGAAGAAACATTAGACTATAGTTCTTTATTAAGAAAAGCAATTAGAACTGCTCCAGAAGATCCTTCAGAAGCAATTTGTATGTCAGTTGCTGAAATTGCATCTAAATTCAAGGTATCTGCAATCGTAGTGTATACAGAAAGTGGTTCAACTGCTAAACGTGTATCTCGTTATCGTCCAGAATCTATGATAATTGCTGCTACACCATATGAACCTGTAACTCGTTCTTTAGCATTAAATTGGGGTGTGAAAGGTGTTGTTTGTAAACAAATGACAGATCGTGCTTCTCAGTTAGAATATGCACAAATTTTAGCTAAAGAAAATGGTGTTGAACCAGGAGAACAAATTTTAATTACTGCTGGTACACCAGGTGTTGGAGGAACTACTAGCTATTTAGAATTAGTCACTGTAAAATAGTAGAAAAGGCTTGTTATAAGCCTTTTTTTGTTTTAAATCATTTAAAATAATATAAAATATTATTTATAAAAAATAAATTCTTCTCCCTAGATAATAAAATATTGTATTACATTTTTATAGCTTTACTAATACAATATGTAATATAAGGGAAAAGGAGGATAAAGAAATGAAGAAAATTATGCCTTCCATATTAGTTAGTGCAATGACTGTTAGTTGTCTTGCGGCATCAGGACAAATTTTGGTTAGTGCAGCTAGCCCATATGAAGGAGAAGCGTGGTATGATGAATTAGAAATAGTAGAAGAAAATCGTGAGTATGCTCGTTCTAATTTCATTCCATATCACGACGCCAAAGTTGGAATGGATAATGAAAAGTCAACATTATCAAAGGATCCTTCAAAATCTAATTATTATTCATCATTGAATGGTGAGTGGGATTTTAAATTTGCTCAAAATCCAGCTGATCGTTTAACTGATCCAGATGATGATACTATTAATTGGAGTAGTGAAGGATGGGACAAAATTAATGTGCCAAGTAATATTCAAACAATTAGAAATGAAGATGGTAGTTTTAAATATGAACCACCAATTTATTCTAATACAAGATATCCTTGGCAAAATTTTGAAAGCGTTGAATTGAATGCTAGTAATGCTCATGCCCCTACTGTAAATAACAGCGTAGGTCATTATCAGCGTAAATTCAAAATAAGTGACAATTGGGATGGACGTCAAGTATTTGTATCATTCCAAGGTGTTGAATCTGCTTTTTATCTTTATGTAAATGGACAAAAAGTAGGATATGGTGAAGATAGTTATACTGCTGATGATTACAATATTACCCCTTATTTAAACACAAATGCTGATGGCAGTATCGCTGGTCAAGAGAATACTATCTCTTTACAGGTTTATCGTTGGTCAACAGGTAGTTATTTAGAAAATCAAGATTTTATTCGTATGAGTGGTATTTTTAGAGATGTATATTTATATTCTAAAGATACTGTAGAATTAAGAGATTTCTTTATTAAACCTGAATTAGATGAAAATAATCAAGATGCAACATTGACTATTGATGCATCGGTTAGAAATCTTGCAAACGCAGCAGGTGGAAATTATACAGTTGAAGCTCAATTATATTCTAATGAAAGTGATGAAGCAATTTTAGCTAATCCGATTAAAATGGAATATAATTTAGATCCTGCTAAAGAAACTTTAGAAGAGTTAATTGATGATTTAGGTGTTGAAAAAACTGGTGAAGCAAGAGTTATAAATCCTAAAAAGTGGTTTGCAGATTCACCGAATCTGTATCGTGTAGTTTTACAATTAAAAGATTCTAATGGTGAAGTAATTGAAACTGCAGTTCAAAGAATTGGATTTAGAAAAATTGAAAATGTTGTTATTAATGACTCAGGTCAACAACAAATGCAAATTAATGGCGAAAAAATTATGTTCCGTGGAACAAATCGTCATGAAACTTCATTAGATAAAGGTCGTGCAATTGGTAAAGAAGAAATTGTAACAGATCTAAGAATGATGAAAGAACATAATGTAAATGCTATTCGTACATCACATTACCCAAATAATGTATTAACTTATGAGTTAGCTGATGAATTTGGTATTTATATATGTGATGAAGCGAATATTGAAACACATGTAGGTGCGACATCTTCAAATTTACCAAATACTGGAGTTTGGAATAATGCCGTTATGAGTCGTACTAAAAATATGGTTGAACGTGATAAAAATCATACTTCTATTGTAATATGGTCATTAGGTAATGAAGCTACGTATACTAATTACGCTCTTACAGATGATTTCCCTTTCTGGAATTCAACAAGATGGATATTACAAAGAGATCCTAGTCGTATTCGTAAATATGAACGTCAAAATCGTTATGGAGCTACTCGTGAAGAATCAATGGTAGATATTTATAGTTCACAATATTGGGGAGTATCTAGTATTGTTGGACATGTTACTAATAAAGGTAACAAATTACCATATATTCAATCAGAATATGCTCATTCAATGGGTAATGCACTAGGTAATTTAAAAGAGTATTGGGATGTATTCCGTACATATGATAATGCTCAAGGTGGTTTTATTTGGGATTGGGTCGATCAATCTGTTGAAACAAAAGTAATTAATACTGAAAGTTATACTGTAACTGATGCTAAAACTAATACAGTTGGTACAGTTGTTGGTTCATTAACTGAAGGTAGAAATGGAACAAAAGCAGTAAATGGTTATGTTACACTTCCAACTAAAACAGAATTAACTGCTAATTCAAGTACTGGGCTTACTTTAGATGCCTGGGTGAAATATAATGGTGGTGCAAGTGGAGATCAAGCTATCTTATCTAAAGGTGATAGTGGAGGTTATAACTTAAAAATCGATAGAAATGGAAAGCTTGAATTCTTTGTAAATGGATGGTCTGCAGGAACTTTAACAACTGAACTTCCTACTGATTTCTCTGATGGAAATTGGAAACATTTAACTGCTACTTGTGATACTAGTGGAAATTATAAATTATATTATAATGGCGAATTAATAGCAGAGTTAGCAAATAAAGCTACTGCCCCATTTGATACAAACTCACTTAGTATTGGCGTTGGATATGATCCAGAAAATTCTGGTCGTTCATGGAATGGAGCAATTGATAGTGTTAAGGTATTAAACAAAGCTTTAACTGTTGAAGAAATTGCTGCTTTAGATAGTATGAGTGAAACAGATGAAAGTGTTGTTTATGCAATGGATTTTGCAAATGACAAAGTTTCTACTACTGGAACTAATTATGAAGATGAATCATATTGGGGATATGGTGGAGATTGGAATGATCAACGTGTTAATGATGGTAATTTCTGTGCTAATGGTATTGTAAATGCAGATCGTACTGCTGGCGGTAAGGTTAAAGATGCAAAGAAAATTTTCCAAGAAATTAACTTCTATAATGATGGTAAAGCAACTGATGGTACAGTACGTATTGTTAATGAATTCTTAAATACTAACTTAAATAACTATAATGTTTCTTGGCGATTTAAAGAAAACAATAAAGTCTTAAAAGAAGGTACTTTAACTGATGAACAAAAGAATCTAGCTCCTTTATCAGAAAAAGAAATTACTGTAGAATTACCAGATGTACAAAAGGCTGAAGGTAGAGATTATTTCTTAGAATTTGATGTTACTTTAAAAGAAGATCAAATATGGGCTGGCGACTATAGTGGTCATGCAGGTGATACTATTGCATATGAACAAATTAATTTAGCTTATGTTACAACAATTACTCAACCTGCAATTGATGGTGATAATGAATTTAATAAAGTTGAAGAAACAGATGAAGTATTAAACATTACTGGTAATGTTAATGGTAATGACTTTGCATTATCATTAGATAAAACAACTGGTTATATTTCAGATTATACTTTTGCTGGTAAGACTTTAATGAATGAAGGGCCTACCCCTAATTATTTCCGTGCTAAAATTGATAACGATCCTGCTGATGATCCAAATTTAGCTAATACAAAAGATCGTTTTAATGTATCTGATGTAAAAGTAACTAAGAATAATAATAACTTAGTTCAAGTTGAAGTAACTGGAACTCTTGAAGGAAATAATTCCCCTAATACTATTAGTTATCAAATTTATGGTAATGGTGAAGTTGTAGTAACTAATACTGTTACACCATCTACTACTATTACTAATAATTTAACACGAATTGGTATGAAATTTAATGTACCAACTGAATTTAGTAATTATAAATATTATGGTCGTGGACCTTTTGAAAATTATAGTGATAGAAATACTGCAGCATTAATTGATGTATATGAAACAACAGTTGATGCAATCGATGGTGAAAATAAATATGTAAAACCACAAGAAAATGGAAATAGAACTGATGTTCGTTGGGCAGCTGTAACTAATGATGCTGGTATTGGTTTCATGGTTTCTGCTCAAGAAGATATGAATAGTTCTGTATCACGGTATGAAGATGAAGATATGAATGGAAAACGTCATATGTATCAAGTTCCAAAATCTGATCATATTGTATTTAATGTTGATCAAGTACAGCGTGGATTAGGTGGAGCAGCTTGTGGACCAGCACCTTTAGATCAATATACTCTTAAAAAAGGACAAACTTATTCACACACATTTAGAATTGTTCCTATTAATACAAATGATACTGATATATTGATGGAAAAAAGTAATAAAAACACACAATCAAGTTTACCAGTTAAATCTATTTTAGTTAATGGAGAAGAAATTAGTGGATTTGAGGTAAATAAAGATTCATATGAATTTAAATTATTAAAAGGTTCATATGATAAACTTCCTGTAGTATCTGTAGTTACTACAGATAATAAAGTTGTAGTTGAAGAGTTTGAACAACCAGATAGTTTACCAGCTGTTGTGGTTATTAAAGCAACTTCTAGCTATGGTATTACAAAAACTTATACTATTACATTTAGAGAAGTAGATGAAATGTATGTTTCAGATATGGATTGGACACTTGATGAAGGTGGTTATTTTGCGAACAGTAGAGATGTATGCGATGCTAATCCAATTTCATTATATGTAGATGGAGTTGTAACAAACTTCGCTAAAGGAGTTGGGGTTCATGCGCCAAGTAGAGTTGGAGTTAATATAGCTGGTAAAGGTTATACTAATTTAAAAGGAATTATTGGTATTAACTCTAATCAAACTAGTACTGCAGAAGATCGTGCTGATGTAATCTTTAAGGTAATTGCAGATGGGGAGGAAATTTATAATTCTGGTCAAATGAAAGCATTACGTTCAAAAGAAATTGATATCGATGTTACTGGTAAAGAAAATATTATCTTAAATGTTGATACTAATGGTGCTGATTACAATGATCATGCTTCATGGGCAGAACTTAGATTTACAGTAGAAAGTACTGAAGTTGTAGATAAAACTGGATTACAAGAAAAATATGATGAATATGTAGTTTATAATGAAAATGATTATACCCCAGAATCTTGGACAACATTCAAAGTTGCTCTAGATAATGCTGAAGCAGTTTTAGCTAATGAACAAGCTACTCAACAACAAATTGATGATGCATTAAAAGCTCTTAATGATGCAATCAATGCACTTGAAAAAATTGATGTTGAAGATCAGGCTAATAAACTAGCTTTACAAATAGCAGTTGAAGTAGCTGATAAGGTTACTGATAAAGACTT
>NZ_FOIN01000034.1 GCF_900102365.1 Thomasclavelia cocleata
TCAATTGCCTCTATTCTTTTTGACAATCCTTCACTTCCTGCACTCTTTCCATTTGCTGTCCAGTCTAGCCATCCATAATCTGCTATATGTGCTCGATAGTAGATATCATATTCTTTCTCCATCTCTCCTGTAAATCTGATCTCTATCGCCTCCATTTGTTTATTTCTTCCTGTTACTCCTGCTGTCTCTCCATTTCCTGTCCAGCTCTGCCATCCGATATCTGCACTATGTACTCGATATTCAATATCTCCTTCATATGCTGGATTCTCCAATGAAATCTTTATCGCTTCCATCTGTTTGCATTTCCCTATTGTTCCTGCAATACTTCCATCATATACACTTGACAGCCATCCATAATCTGCTACATGGGCTGATGTTTTTATATTTTTCTTTTGTACATATGGTTTCACTGTTGCTCCTGGGGCACTGCTTCTTTTTCTTACCAATTTTATTTCTATCGCCTCAATCTGATAGCTGTATCCTGCACTCCCTGCCGCTTTTCCATTTGATGCCCAATCCAGCCATCCCAGATTCTCTGCATGTACACGATAATAGATATCATATTCGTTTTCAAGTTCGTCTGTCAGCCTGATTTTGATAGCTTCAATCTGTTTGTTTTTACCAGTCGTTCCTGCCAGTTTTCCGTTATCTGTCCATGCCATCCAGCCATAATCTTGAACATGTACACTGTATTCGACTGTCCCGTTATAAGCGTTATTTGTCAGACTTATTTTAATGGCTTCCATTTGTTTATTTTTACCTGTTGTTCCTGCTTTTTTTCCATCACTAACTTCTTCTAACCAACCATAATCTGCTACATGCGCTTGATAATTTATACTTGGATTTGGTATTACCACAGAATTGTCTCTTATTAATTTAAAATCAATTGCTTGAATATTTTTTCCACTTACTCCAGCATTTTCTCCTTGATTAACCCAAGCTTGCCAACCGATATCTGCACTATGTACTCGATATTGCAATCTATATCCTGCTTGATTGCTCAAATTAAAATTAACAATTTGTAATGCTTTATTACCATTTCCAATTTCTGTGGTTGTTATGATTTCATTATAAGTTAGCCATTTACCATCACTATAAACTTTACCTGATAACTTTACAGATTTTGCTACATTTTTTAAAGATATTTTAATTTGATATAAGTCTAATGATCTTCCAGTAGTACCTGCTGTATTAGGTTCAGTTACCTGTTCTAACCAGCCAATATTTTGACTATTAGCACTATATAAAATAGTTGGTTCATTACTATCTTTTCCTGTTGGCTGCCCAGTAACATTTTCAGAATTTTGTGTTATTGATGAACTAGAATCAGAACCATTACTTACCACTTCTACACTTGATTTTTGAATATACCCATAATCTTTATCAAAAGAATATTCAGCTTGACTAGGTGTATTAATAATTCCTGTACGATTACTATTTACTGCACCATCTGATTGTATTTTATAATAGTTATTTTTTTCACCATTTTTTAAAATAATAAATGCATAATTAGCAGGTGCATGATCTTTTAGAGCAGTTGTTTTACTTTTTGGATAAGTTGAATACAATGTACTTGAGCTTGATACTGCATCACTTTTTATATTTACGACACTATGATTAGTATTTATAGTATCTTTAATACCAATTGTATATTTATATGAATCTTTTGAACCTAAATAACTATCTATTTTCCAACATATTGCCGCTGCTTTTTCTCCCCAATAAGGATCAGATGCATATTTAACATTGATTCCACTACCTTTATCACCTAAATTAGCTCCAAAATATCTTCCGTCTGTAACTGGATCTAAATATCCTTTAGATATAAATTGAGACGAATGATAATATATACTATATTCTACTGATGAATATCCATTTGCACTTCCACTAGGATCACTATCATATGCAGAATGACCAAATAAATTATTTTTCTCCTCTGCAATTCTACTACAACCCCATGCACTTTCATTGGCTGCTACTGCAATCATAAGTAAAGCATTAGTTCCATACTTATCCTGATTTTCAATAAAAGTCTCAGCTGTATCCCTTAATTTTGAAGTACGTTTATAACTATTTTCAGAAGCCTCAACCATTGAAGCAATAGCTTTATTTAATTGATCAGAACTATAAACAGTTATACTTCGATGTGAAAGATATTCATAATAGTTGTAATATGGTGATGAACTATTTACTGAATTAGTTCTTGTATTATTACGATAATCATTCAACATTTTTGCATAACTAGAATATGTACTTCCTTCATAAAAATAATGCCCATCATAACTATAGTAATCCACCCCTTCTTTTAAATAAGATGGCTTAGGTCCATAATCCAAAGATGAACTATATTTACTACTTCCTAAATCTGTACTAATACCATGATATATTCTTCCATTTTTAACATAGTATTTACTCAATGTATTTACTGTTGAACTTGTATATTCCAAAACCTGAACTTTGTTAACATCTACCCAACCAACTATACCAGCCTGCATAAATTTTACCTTTTTAGGATTTGATTCATTATCATATCCTAAAAAGGCCCCATCCGCTGCATAATATCCATTTGTATAACCACTTCTACCAGTATTAAATTCTGTATATTCAGTGTTATATGATGCTGAACTTTGAGTTTTAAAATTCACTACAGCAATAGATGAACTATTAATTTTTGGCTGAACATCTAGTGCTTGTCTAGCATTTTTTATAGATGTTTTCTCCATTGGATAAATATTTCCATTTTCATCAATTATTGTTATTTCTTGATCCGCATCCAGCGTCGCTCCTGCTTTAGTTTTATCTTTATAATCATCAAGTTTAGCTGCTTCTTCTTTCGCTAAAATATCTGTCAAAAAATAACCATTTGAAATACATATAGTTATTACAATTAATACTGTTAAAATTTTCTTGATAAATCTTTTCACTAATATTCCTCCTTTTCCATTAATCATTATAACAATAATTTTTTTTAATTACTATGTTATTTTATATTAATCTATATACTTAATCAAAGTAATCTTTCTAGTAATCATTAATTTTAATTAGTATTACTTGTACTTTAAATATACTTTAATACATTTTCATTCCTATACCAAATAACTCGTTATACATTTTTAAATGTTGTCAAAAAATTATAAGTACTTTTATTATAATGCTTATGACATCATCATTATTAAGTACCAAAAAATCATATTTCTATGATTTTTTAGTTTCATATAATTTTCTTGGCAATTTTGCCAAAGGTATTACCAGAAGTATTATATAAAACAAAAAAATAGTTATAATAGGATAGAGGAAAAAAATTTAATTTTATTATCTCTCCACTGAACTGTATATATGAGTCTCGTATACGATTCTACATTTATATTGGTATTATAAACTCTTAAGATAGTAATCAAGGTGAGGCCCCAAACCAGGTCTGTCCTCTTTCTTTATGCCTAGAACTTTTGGTGATAATATAAAGTTTGCTATATTCATTACACTTCTTCTATACCATCCTAATCTTGTGTTCGCACATTTAAAGATATCTTCTTTACTAAATTTTCTTTGGTTTCTTCCTTTGTTTCATGATGACATATCTTACCTTATGACGTAACCATTGTCCAAACCCATCAACAAATGTTTTCATGCTTCCTATCTTGAAATAGTTTATTCAGCCCTTCACTATTTGATTTACTTTTGTGAATATCCTTGCTATCGATCTTAAAACGACTTGTGATTCACTACACTTGGTAGTAACTACCTATAGCTGGACTCTCACCAGCTAGATATATGCCATACCTAGCACACTAGTAGAAAAGCAGATTAATTCATCTGCTTTTTATATTCTATACTTATTAATCTGTCGCTTACAATTACCTTAATATTAAAAATACTATTCTTGGCCCCACGTTATTTTAGAGCTTCCTTTTTAAACCCCATAGAAATTTAGAAACCCATTTTAGTTGTTCCATTAAACTTATTTATACAATTTTTAGATTGTCCCCAAAATTATTTGATTACCCAATAAATATTTTAGCTTTTTTATTCTAATATTTTAATATATCTAAAATTTTGAAGATAATATACATCCCTATATTCCTATTTTATGTTTCTTCTTTACTATAAGAATTAAAAGCCCCATCCCTATACACATTGCACTCCATAATTTAATTGATTTTTGATCACTTGTTTTTACAGCCTTACTAATTTCATTATCATTAGAAATCGAGTTGATTAAATTTAGATTAAGTGTGACAGTAACATTTACATTTTTATCACTATATAAATAAACAACTGGCTTAGTTACATCATTAACTGTTACAGTATTTTCTTTTAATATACCATTTGATATGATAATTACCTTTGAAATATCAATTCCCTTTATAGCCTTTGTCAAGTCAAACTTATTTTTAGTTATATCTATTGTCTTTTCAGTTTGTATATCTATTTTACTTTCAAGACTAGTATTATTTCCAACATTTATCCATAATAATGGACACCCATCAACATTTAAATTAGAAAGTCTTAAATTATTTGATAAATTCAAATAATTTATAAAGTTATTAGAACATAAAAAACTTACAAGTTCTGTATTTTTTGTTACATCTATATTACTCAACTTATTTGATGAGCAATTCAATGTTGTTAATTCTATATTATTTGTTATATCAAGTGTACTAATATTGTTGTTATTACACTCAATAGTTTTTAATTTTATATTTTTAGATACATTTATATAATCTAGATTATTATTACCACATCTAAATTCTTCAATTAATGGATTGTTTGTTATATCTATATTAGTTACTCGATTATAAGAAAATCCAAGATGAAGTAATTTTGGATTTTTACTTACATTAATATTAGCCAACTTATTTTCTGTACAATAAAGTGCAACCAATTTTAAATTATTTGTTACATCAAGAAATTCTAATTTATTCCCTTCTATTAAAAGTACTTCCAATTCTAAATTCTTAGATACATCTATATTAGTTAAATTATTATTACCACATACAAGTGTAGTTAATTTAGTGTTTTTAGATATATCCAATTTACTTAAATCATTGCCATCACATATAAGATGCGTCAGCCTAGTGTTCTTAGATATATCTATACTAGTTAAATTATTATATCTACAATTTAACTCTTTTAAAAAAGAAAAATACTCAATCCCTTTCAAATTAGATATATTATTATTATCAATATCTATTACAATAATATTTGCAATTTCAGCTTCTGATAGATTTCCATTATCATTTTCATCATACCTTTCCACATAATCTCTAAATATTTTATCTGGAAAATTTATTTCATTAATCTCAATCTCACTAGTTTTAACTTCATTAATACCTTCATTTTCATAAGTATAAGCGGTTATTGGAACAATATATATCGCTGTTTTTATTATTAAAAATGATACTACTAAAATAACTATAAATCTTTTTTTCCAATTCATGATTTCATCTCCTAGTATACTATAAATAATTTATTTAATAAGTCATTTACAGTATACTTTTTCCTTTCTATCAACTTTTTTATCCGTGGCTAATTACGGTTTTATTTTTCTGCAAAATTGAAATATATGAATGTGGATTTGTATATCTTCTTGTGGCTCGACTACTTTTAAAAAATCTTACCATACCCTATTCCTAAATAATGATAAGTTTGATGAGTCCTGAATTCCTATTTTGTACCAGGTTTTGTGGTCTAAGTGGTGGATACCTTTTCACATAATCTATTAAAGAAAGGATATTTTATAATTATAAAATTAGTTGGAATTGACATTGAAAAGAATAACCACTTTTTCTATCATAGACAAAGAAACTAGTAATATTATTATTCGACCTATTCCATTTCCTAATAATAAAATAGGATTTGATTTCCTCATTCTAAGAACTCCATTTTAATCGGTATGGAAGATACTAGGTATTCTCATTTCACTTTATTAAAATATCTTCTAGGCAAGCATTTTACTGTTGCTTTGATCAATCCTAAAACAACTAGTTTTACTCACAAAATACAAGGCGGTATTACTAAAAATGATAAATTTGATATCTTATATCTGTGATATTTTAGATACACCAGAACGTAAAAAACAATATCATATGACAAAAGTTAATAATTTTGATCTTTATAAACAAGAAACTGTTAACCAGACATCATCACAATCTCAAGAAAGGACTCAATATCTATTCAAATCGTCTTCAAAAATATATTAATAATGTATTCCTTGAATTCGACAGCTTATTTAAGTTTAAATATGGCTCAGTTTACATGAATATTCTTAAAACTTTTGACAACTCTCAAAACATCTTTAACACAAATATAAGAACAATTTGTAAACGCTTTGAAATCAATAATAGAGATGCCCACATATCTTTAACCCCTGAACATCTTAAGTAATATGCCAAAATATCTATAAGTATTTCTTCAACAATTAAAGTCAATCAAATAGAACTCATTAATGAACAAATTGCTAAGATGGATAAAAAATAGGATAGCTCTCCCTACCAGGAATTTCTCTAGTACTTTTATTCTAGCCGAATTAAGAGATATATGTAACTATTATAAGCCTTCAAAAATCATAAAATTTGCAAAAGTTACCCCTTATCATTACGAATCTAGACAATTTAATAGCAACATCCTACTATTAACAAAAAGATTCTAAATACCTAAGAAAAACCTTATATCAAATAATACTTTCTGTCCAAGGTAAAGGCCATCGTTATACACAAGGACATTGTATAAGAAAATTACTTAGAATCATTTAACAACAACAAATCAGCAATTCAATCTTGAATTTTTAAAATAATAAATATTTATAATTTATAAAATGCTTTTTAAGTTTTTTTGTCATGTCTAAAAACTACAAATCTATATTCACTTTTCAAAGAACTTTACTAGTCAACTAATAATCAAGAATTTAAATATTTTAAAACTTTTTCATTAAAAACTCTTGAACATTATATAACTAGCTTTCAAATTGCAGTAAAACAGCTTTTTTAATCAAGTTACTTTTATAAAAACAATGTCAGTACGCACCTTTATCAATAATATCTTCATTTTTTAACATACCTATCTATACTTATATTTTACTATTAAATTACAGTATTTGTCTAACTTATTAGTAACTTTTATAATAATTGCTATCTATTTAATTTCTTCTTCATATAAATCATTAATACTATTACTCATGGTTTGACTTTTATCTAATAAAATAATTTATTAATAATCAATACGTAGATTATACAAAAAAAGAGATTTCTTATTATGTTGATAAATTTCAACACTATTTGTAATCTCTTTTTATTACATTTATGCCTTGATAAAACTATTATTAGTACTTCTAGGAACCTTTTCGCCCTTCTGTACTAAAATTATTTCAATTCCTTCTAACTCTTTTTTGCTAAGTCTTCTGTCCCAGATGAATTACCATTTTTTGCCCAGCCTAGCCATTTGTAATCTTGCTCATGTACTCGATAATAAATATCATATCGATTTGCCATTTTTCCTGTTAGCTTGATTCATATCACCTCTAATCATTTTTATTATCCTAAAGTACCTGAAATTGCTCCATCACTTCTCCTGTCTTGCCAACTATATCCTGGATATGAGTTTAATATTGGATTGAACCAATAACCAATTTTATAAACAATGTTATTCTACACTGTCCTGAAAAAAATTTTAAGATAGGCAGATATTTTGCCTTCTACTTCAACAGAAGTTCAAAAACATATAACAAAACTGCTAAACTAGTTGGAAAAAATTTAAACATAAAGTTCAGTCAAAAAAAGAAAGAGCAACAACTAAAATAAATAAACAAAAGTCACATTTCAAATATTATATGATAGAATCATTTCAAGGGATTCTTTACTATGTCCATGTGGATAATAGTGGAAAATGAAGAAAAATATTATGCAACAGATGAGGAAACATTATTAAAAAGACTGGAGGAATATAAAGAGAACTATCTGAATGAATAGATACCATTTATGAACAATACAGCAGAAAGAGGGCTAAGAGGGGCAAAGACAAAAATAGAGGTATCAGGGCAGTTTACAAATTAAAAAAATGCCTAATACTTTGCAAGGATAAAGAGCTATATAGAAATAGGACACAGACAAGATATAGAGAGCTATGCATTGATTGAAGCTGCCCTTGATGGTAAACCATATACAATAGAGCAAATAAAAAAGCATGATGAATGAAACAGTTAATTATCATGTTTTTTTGTTGGTTATGTTCTTTGACTGTGAATAGTAACAAGAATTTAAATATTTTCAAACTTTTTCATCAAAAACTAATGATTTTTATATAGTTAGTTTTTATATCTTTGTAATTTATAATTTTATTTATAAATCACTTTATTTAATAATATATTATTAAATACTTAGTTACTATTCATTTCATTTATCAATCGTTTCATATGTCCTTCAAACATCACATACATTCCAATATATATAACTTCAGCAACTAAAGTAAAAGAAATCATTATTACCACAAATGATGCCAATGGTCCATATACTGTTGTATAATCAGCTATACTAAAATATAGCTCTAACCCTGATAATAGTATCAACATCAATAAACTTGCAAATGCTGCCCCTTTTACAATATCTATCACATGAACTTTAACATCTGGTATTATTTTGTAAAGTAAAAATAAGATAACAAACATAATTAAAAATAAATATATTTCATCAAAAATAAATATGTTACTTAAATTCATAAAAACATTAAGTACTGGAATAATTGTTAATAATGAGATAATAATTAACAAAAGTATAAATACTATTAATGTTTTAAATAACATAATTATTTGTTCAATAATAAAGTTTCTTTCATGAGTTGAAGGAAAAAGATTTTTTGATATTCCATATAATTGATTAATACCTCTACTTACAACAAATAAAGAAGTGATTATTGCAATTATTGAAGAAATACTAATATGCCTTGATTTTAAAGATATTATAATAATATTAGAAAATTCAGGTGTTAAATATTTTTTCAATAACTCTTCTAGTGATGTTAAATCAACATTAAATATAGATGCTAAAAAAGCACATAATGAACAGATAGGAATTATTGACATAATTAAATAATAAGCAAAACATATTCCTGCATTCTTATTTACTTTATAACGATAATCTAAAATCCGATTATTTACTCTATTATATATTTTAATAATTATTTTTCTCATATTTCTTCACCCAAATCCCTTTTATTTAAGTATATCTTAGATATTTTAAATTGCATAGTATTCAAACTAAATTTATCCTAACAATAATAAACTTTATATATAAATAATACATATATTTATAAATATTAGTTATTTAAATATATATGCACTAAAAAATGATGATTGGAATATACCAATCATCACTTTTCTAATATTTTTCACCATTTAATAAATATTTCCATGTATTCTCTCCAACTATCCCATCTTGTTTTAAACCACGATTTTTTTGAAACACTTTTATTGCATTTTTAGTTTTAATTCCAAAAATTCCATCTTCTACAATATTAAAGCCAACACTATTTAATCTTTCTTGGATTAGTTTAGTTATATTCCCGCATGCATTTAACCTTACAATTGGACAAGCTATTAAAATATTATCAGAGTTTATCCCATTAACTATTAAATTACTTGAATATTGTTTATTTAATTCCTCTTGTAATCCAGCAATCCAATTATCATATTTATCATTTGAATTTTCATTGCTAATTCCTTGATAAATCGCTTCAGCAATTCTACCAGGACCTAACTCTAAATATCTATTAGCATCATCACTATCAACAAAACAAACTTCAACTAAAATACTTTTAGCTCTAGTTCTATTTATTACATATAAATTACTTCCATCTTTAATCCCACGATTATTAAAACCTAATAGCTCAATATCTTTACATATATTTAAAGCTGGTTGTAATATTTTACCATTGTATGTATATACTTCAATACCTTTTCCACCACCTGCATTAAAGTGAATCGAGATAAAATAATCTACATCCCCTTTATTAACAAGTTCAACTGTTTCCTTTAAATATTCTGCTTGAGAATTAGCCTTATCAACTGTACAATTAGTTACTTTATGCCCATTATTCTTTAATAGTCTTATTAACCTTTCTCCAACATTTCGTGTTTCAATGCTTTCGTTTATAATTCCTATAGCTCCACTACCTGGTCCTTCTAATGTATGACCACAGTTAATTGCAATTTTCATCTAATCTTTTATCTTTCAATCCAGGTGTTGTTGGATCATTGATGGCATTAAATACACTTATAAATACTAAACTCAGTACATATGGATTTTTAAAAGCATTAATTAACAACTTCATTAGTGTACTCCAAGTAGTTATATCTTCAGCTCTTAATCCAGCGTATGCTAAAACTGGAGTTAAAACTGCTAATATAATTTGAATTAGAAAAACAGGGTTCTTTAATCTAACTTTTAAATTTATATTTTTCATAATATTATGCAGTTCTTTTCCACATGTAACAAGTGATATAAGGATTCATTAAATCAATTTCAGTATCATAGGTTGTATCTTCTCTAGCTGGTCCCTGACCAATATTATCTGGAATAATAGTTGCTCGCCTTGAATTAATAACTCTACTTGTATTTGGGCTTGCAGTCATATATGCTTGATCACCATCAAAAGAACATGTTTGCAGGTGATGGTGGGTATTCTTTTTATTTCCTCCAGTTTTTTCTACTGCATTAAAATCACTATCAGATGTATTTACACCTACTGGAACTCTACCGTTCCCCCATCTAATCCATGTACCACCAAACGTTGTTTGTGGTGAAACTGAAGATGTACTCATATAAATACAACCAACTGGATGCATTAGTAAAAATAACTGTTTTGTTAGAGAGGTTACAGAGTTAAAGGCATTTTTTAATTCTGTTATTTGATCTAAAGCAATCATGTTAAACTTTTTATTCCAGGTTGTGCTATTTTTTAAATAAAAATCACCATTAGCTGTATTAACATAAAAATCTCCACTTTTACCTAAAGAAGATGCAGGTGTTGTAGTTCCATTTCTAATAATTACAACGCTATTAGCTGCATCATTAGCTCTTTGACTAGCCTGATTAGCATTAGTCGTTGCAGTTTTTGCATCATTCGATGCATCTTGAGCGCTCTTAGCTCCCTGAGTAGCTAATATAGTAGCACTTCTCGTTGCACTTGTAGCACTTCTTGAATCTGCTATTACTGAAGTAATTTCATCTTGTTGTGTTGAGGCTCTTTCAATTAATCTGTTTACCTCATTTTGATGTTCATTAGAAGTACTAAGCATTTCATTAACTACATCTTTTACATTTATATCTATATAATCATTAGCTACTTTAATTACCATATTTTGCCAAGTATTTTCTTCTGGTAAAATATTACCTTTACCAGCAGTAGCCTTTATTTTATAAATGATTGGATTAGTTTGTATTGTTTCATTTCCATTTGAAAGTGAAAATGCTATTGCTACATAACCATCTAATTCAAAAGCTTGGGGTGGTAATTTAAAAATATTATTATTGATTATTAATTGATATGTCTTTGAATCTCGGTTATTTTCTAAAAAACGGTTATTTAAATACTTATAATATGGTACTACAACATAATTTTCATATTTACTATCTTTTACAAATCTAAATTCAATATCCCCACTAAATTGCGCTGGAATATCATTAATGTCACACGATAAATCATATCCTAATTGAGTAATTGTTGATACAATCATTTAGTTCTTTCCTCCTTCAATCTTTTCATTTAATTCTTGAACTGCTTTATAAACAATTGCCAAAGCATTAATAATATTAATCTTTTTTTTATCACTTCTAAGCAGCTTGTCTGATATTTGGTAATTATTACCTGTTAAAAAACTTATTTGTTTTTCATTATCTTGTTGATAAGTATAAATATTTGTATTAATTACTTCATTTAAAGCATTTTCATTAAATAACCTAATATCTTGATTTATTTTTTCTTCCTGATCTAAATAAGCATTATTGATATCAATGTTATTTATTTTTAATTCATCAGGTTTTAGATAACCATTCTTATAACTATTTCCATTTGATAAAATCACTTTCCAATCTAAAATACTAGTTGAATTACTATTGATATTAAAATACAGTTTTCCTTCTTTAGGATTTTCATTAACTTTATAATCACTAGTACTTTGTAATCCAATATTAGTTATGTTCCAGCCCCCAATAATTCCATCACTACATTCAATCATAATATCTTTTAAACTGCCTTTTTTTATATACGAAGCATCTAATTCCTCATTTATTCCCCAGGCAATATTAAATGCTCCATCTTTACCATTACTACTAAAAGCTATTCCACTAGCATCTATTCTTAAAATATTCTGTGCTAAATCTATATCATTACTATCCATATAATAAGTAGCTCTTGGTCTTCCAAAACTATCTGTTTTAGTATATATATAACCACCATTATTACCATTTATTAAATCTACTTTTTCCTGTACTAGTTCTTGAAATACTTGTGTATTTAAATTAAGGTTATTATTAACTTTCAAAATGTCTCGATTAGTAGTCACTGCTAAATCTGAACTTGTTGCAATAGTTTTATCTAAAGTTATTTTTGAATTAGAGGGATCAAGATAATCTTTTTCTAAAACTACACATAAGAAGTAATCATCTATTTTATGTTCTTTTGAAACACACTTTAAATTATCCCCTAATCTAATCTTTTCTATATCAACTTCAACTAGTGATAAATCAATAGCTGTAATTGTCAATGATAAAGACATTTTAGTAAGTTGAGATAAATCCTGGTTTGCTTTTTCTAATAATTCATTAGGATCACTAATTTTAGGATATTCTTTAACCCCATAAATCCAGCCATATTTTAATATAGCATCTTCATCATAAATATACTCATTACCATCATTTACTGTTTCTATTGTTATTGGTAGTTCTGTTTCTGGATCCTTTTCACCTAAAGGAATCAGAGCAGTTATTAAATCTACTGATGTTATATATTGTTCTAAATCTAAAATATTTTTCTTAAACTTTATTTCTTGTGAATTTAAATGGTCACAGTAGTAATTATAATCAAGGTAATTTCTATTATCTTCTTCTCTTATTGATATGTAACCCCCATATTGATCAATTAATATATCTTGAATACTGCTCATTGTAGTTAATCTTTTTTTATCCATATTAGAGATACAAATTCCATTATCAAATACATCTCCAACATATATATTTTTTTCTTTTTCCACCATTTGATTATGTTTATCTAAACATGTTTTTAAATATTCATTAATACTTATATTTTCCCCTATTCTTAGTAACTGAATGGTATCATTTAAATAACCTAAGACACCTTCACAAGTAAACGTCCTAATACCATCAATAGTATCAGTACTTTCAATAACGCGACCTTTAAACATTACTTCTTGACCATCTTGATTTATTTCAATAAGTTTTATTATTGAAACTAATTTACTAATTTTATTGTAATTAGGATGATTTGGTAAAATTGTAAATACTAATGTATTTGAGGTGTTGAGCTTTTGTTTTAAATTAAGTTTAGCGCAGCGATAATCATAACTGGAAGTATCATGAATAATATAATCATCACTTAATAATTTAACTATCATAATTTTTTATCCTCATCATTTAAATAATGTTTTTTAAATGGATTTGCAAGAATATTAATTGTTATTTGATTAACTAAATTATCATTTCGACTATCTACTTCTATTGATACTCTGCCCTCATAATAATATTCACTATCACTAGTTATAACAGCATTTACTCTTTGACCATGAAATGTATTAAACAATTCTTCAATATATTTATGCCATAATTCAGTTTTTTCTACACTATCTACATTTATACTAATAACTCTTTGTTGGTAAGTCGGCTTACCATATACCTCCGTTAAATCTATATAATTATTAGAATAAGGAATAGCAACAATATTTGTTATTACTTCAGGTGCACTAATATGATAACTTAGAATCCGCATTTTAAAATCATCTCTTAATGAATACTTTTTTTCATTTCGATATAAGATTAAGTCTATCATGCCCCATGTCTCCCCTTTCGACTAGTTTCTCTACCTAACTCAATATCTACTGCTGGAGTAATAATCTTACCAACAGCTGTTTTATCCATATAAACATCCATTTTAATTTTTGACATGGTAGTTGCCAATTTTTCATAATCAATTAAATCTTCATTAATAATATTTTCTTTACCAAAACCTAAAGAGAAGTCATTACTAAACCAGCTAGTTGAAGATGAAGCTGATTGTTTAAGTTTTTTAAAACCAGAATCAGTAGCATTAATCATATCCTTTGTTGCAGATGGCATTGCTAATTCAAAACCAACTGCGATACCACTTGGCAAATATTTTCCAACTTCATCACGCATTTTATGTGATGGTGAAAAGATATCAAAGAAACCAGTTATTGTATCCAATACACTCTCGCAAGCACCCATTGCAATATCTAATAGAGCACCAATTCCTTTTTTAAATCCTTCAATTATTCCATTAATTATATCTCGTCCTAATTTTAGCCAGTCTGTATTAACGATCGTATCACTTATTTTTGAAACTATATTCCCTCCTAGTTCCACTAAATTATTAAGTAAACTAGAAATACCATTAATAATCCATGTCATTACATCGTAGCCCACTTTATGCCAGTCAATCTGATTAAATACAGAAATAAAATTTGCTATTAATTCTCCTGCTAAACCAACCAAACCTCCAATCAAATTCTTTATTCCTTCAATAACTTTTTGTAAGATTTGTTTACCTCCTTCTAATAACTCTGGCCCTCTTTCTATTAAAGCTGTAATAAATTGATAAATTATTTCTGGTACCCTTTCAATTAAAGCAGGTAAAGCATTAAAAATACCTGTTATTAAACCATCTAGCAGGTTCATTCCAGCTTCTAAAATTGCTGGTAAATTACTAATTAATCCCTCAATTAAAGTCATTACCATATCTACTGCTGCTGGTAAAAGTACTGGAAGCTGGGCTGCTAAGCCATTCACTAAACTTAAAATAAGTGTTAGTGCTGTTTCCGCCAACATTGGCATATTTTCCATTATTCCTAATAATAATTGACTTATTATTTCAAATCCAGTTTCTGATAATTGTGGTGCTAGTTGACTAATTGTTTGACATACTGTTGTTAATATCTCACTTACAGTCTCAATAACACCAGGTAGGGCAGTAATTATTCCTGCCATCATTTGATTTAATAAATTTGATCCAGTTTCTAACATTGCGTTAGTTCCACCACTATCAAGTGACTCTTGTAATTGTGCTATAGCATCAATGCCAAAATCTGCCATTTCATTAAGTGGTGCTTCAAGACCTGCAACTAAACTTTGACCTAGTGTATTTACCCCCTGATCAATTGTTTTCATTTTTCCAGAAAAACTTTCAAATGAATTACCTATTTTAAGAACTTGTTCAACACTACCTTTTGCCATATTGATAATTGAACTCCCAATACCATTTATAACACCACCAATATTCTTAGCGACACTTCCAAGTTGTTTAATACTTTGACTCCAATTTTTAGACTGTTTAGCTATAGTATCACCTAAAATTTTACTAAGCTTTCCAATTGTTCCTCCTACAGTTTCACCAAATACACTGGCAATATCTTTACCCATATTCAAAATTGCTTTACTAGCCTCTTTAGTTACTTCTGCAGTTACCTTAATTGCAAGTTTTAATTTATCTAACTTACTGCTTTGATCTTCTTTATCCATATTATCATCTCCTTTTTACAAGGAAATGTAATGGCTCATAGGCTCTTTTAAATTACCTTTCCATTTCTTATTATTATTTCATTTTCATATCCACAATTTTTACACTTAATATATACTCCTTTTGAATTTGCAATGTCACTAAACAATAACAGTTTCTTTTGACACCTTTTACATAAAAACCAATCTTTACGTGTTGCTGGTAATCGAATCATTTGATTCACCTCCTACCACAATGCCTGAGCAATATCTTCATCACTAATAGTTTTTTGATCTAATTTTAATTTATTTTGTATTTTTCTTATTCTAGAACGTTCCTTTTTATCACTGATTGTTGCTAGATTAACACTTCGATAATACATTCTTTGTTTTAACTCACAATCTTTTAACCCATGAAATAAAGCCATAAATTTGAACCAATGCATATCACATTTTAATAAATCAATATTATAATTTTGTAAAAATGCTGCAATAAAATAATCTCCATCCACTTTAAAATCATAAATTCTATTCTTGATATTACAATCTTCATTACTTTCATTAATATCTTTGGTTTCAATATTTCCATCAAAAAACTTTTTAATAGCTATAAATACTTCACTATTAAATTGATTAGGAATTTCATCAACAAATAGATTTAAAATAACATTTGTTAAGTATGTTTTATCACAATCTTGATTATTCAATGCATCACTCAACTCTATCCAATATTTAAAATCTGTATTAATTAAAAAGTCTTTGTCCCCAACAGTAATACTGTTGGGTAAAGACTCATATAATAGATTTATCATTTATTGATAATTTTTACGACGTTGAGCTCTATTTTTTGGTTGCAATGACATTCTTCGGGCTAACATTTGTTCATTAGCTGTTTCATTTAAATTTACTAAACTTATAAATGCCTCTTCATACAATCTTAAATTGTGCTTATTTTCAAATAATGTAATTGAAGTTCCAGTCCCAAAAACATCATCAAAGAACTCATAGTAATAATTACATAAAGTCTTAATACGCTCTAGATCAGTACCGTCTTTAGGCATTGTTTTACAGCTGTTACTTAATTTATGCATTGCTTTACTATAGTTTTCTAAAAAGTTAACATCCTCAAAATCAGCTTCAAATTCTAATCCATTATATTCCCATTTTCTTTGGCTCATAGACTCCTCCTATATGTTTTTATTTAAATGTTAATGACATTTTATCGGCATCCAATGTAGCAACACCTTTAATACTATCTGATTTAGATTTTAATGTTCCTGAATAAGAATATGTATCTGCATTATCACCATCACTTCCAGGTACAACTGCTACTAAGCGTTTTCTAGCTTCAAATTCATTACCTGTTTCACCCACTGGAGCAGTTAAGTCAACAATGACGATTTCACGTACTGCATCACTTCCTAATTTTTCATCCTCTGTTATTTCTACAATATCTTTATGTACTTCGTTATTAACATATTGATCAAAAGTATATTCAATTGATGGACTATATCCTGTTACATCTGTAATTTCTCCTGTTTCATCAACATACTGACGAGCATATTCTTTAGGATTTGCACTTTTAGTCATTGCTGTAAATCCTGTCATTCTTAAAAATTTATCTCCTACTTTATAAAAAGCTACCTTTTTATTTCTTGTTACTAATGTTTGTTCTCCTGACATAATTAATTTCTCCTATATAAAATTCTTAACTTTACTTGATATTTTGCTGTATTTGTTTCTCTTGTAATTTGACTACTGTTTTCAATAATCTCAATTGCATAAACTTCTTCTTGAATATCAGGAAAATTATTTAATGTATTTTGAGTTTGAATCCATTTTTCAAACATTTCATAAAATTCATTATTTTTTTGATTAATATTAAAATCACTGCCATATTTTTCAATTGAAGTTAGTGCAAATTGATATTGTCTAATTGATGAACCATCTACATACTGTTTTATAATTGGCTCACATGATATCTTATCAACAGAATACTCTTTTGCTTCACTTCCAAGATAATCAATATTTATATTTTCTTGACTTAGATAAGGACATGTATATAAATACTCTCTTATTGCTTTAATTACACTCATATTAATACTCCTTTTGTTTTACACCTAATTTAGATATTACATTTTCAATTAAACAAACATGGGTGTAACTGCTTTATTAGTTTGATTTGTTCATCTAAACCATATAACCTTCCAGCTTGATAAGATATTTTATTCATATCTATCAATTTTTTTAATAAGTTAATATCTTTGACATTAAAACTACTAAGTTTCTCTATTAGTGTATATTTAAAGTTGATTTCATTAATATCTTTTTGATATCTATCTTTCCAATACTTTTTTTCTTGTTTAAGTTTATTAATATTTAATTCATTTATCCCACTCTTTAAATATCCCAAGTCCTCTTTTAGCTTTTTTATTTGATTATCCTTTAAACTCATTTTTCTTTTCCACTCAATAATATCTAGTTGATGTAAAAACATGATATCTTCAATCTGTTTTTTAGTTAAATTGTCAATTTTTTTCAAATCTTTTCTTTTCATATATTCAATTTTACCTTCTATCTACGCTTTATTTAGGTGAGTTGCTCTCACTTGATTGCTGCCTTTTTACGCCTTGCGCTATGGCTTGTATAATATGCATATTATTTTTAATAGCCATCACTGACTACACCCTTATCTTATCATTTAAAACAACTTATTTAGTCCCAAATAAATCCCAACTGTTATAATTCTTTAGTACTATGTTGATTAACTTTTGGTGCTAATACTTTGTCAAGTTTATTACATGCATTACTTAGGATTTTATAATAAGTTGTCCTTGAAATCCCTTTTTCTAAAGCACTATATTCACGTTTTGAAGAATTATCAGGATCATTTGCATATATTAAAACACAAATTTTTTCTTCTTCATTAAGTAAATCATTTATTGCACATTCTAATCTTTGTATAAAAAATTGATAATAAAATATAATTTGATCATACTGTTTACATTCTTCCATTAAATTATTTATTTTTTTAACTATTTGATTATGGTTATTATCAATATATAAATCATTTTTTTTATTTTCTAATTGTTCTTTAGTATTATTTAGTAACACTACTGTATGTTTCCATCTTTTCCAATTTTTCAATTCATATTTACTTTCCTTCATCCCTTATCACCTTTCTTTGTAGATAACTTGTCTACTTATAGTAAAAAAAACATAAAGCATCTCTGCTTTATTCTCTTATTATTTTTTCTAATTAAATCACCTTTCCTCCCCCTTTTTTTATGTAGAACCAACTTCTACATTAAATATCTTAATATCTTGTTGAAAAATTGTCAACACATTAAAATATAAACATTGATTTGTTGAAAAGAAGAATACAAAATGTTAAAATATTATTACTATGATAAAAGGAAGTGAAAATCATGTCACATATGGGAAATAGAATAAAAAAACTAAGGATACAGCATAAAATGACTCAAGATGAACTTGCTCAACAGTTAGGATATTCTTCTCGTTCGTCTATAAATAAAATAGAAATTGGAAGAAGTGAACTTCCACAATCAAAGATTACCTTAGCTGCTAATATTCTTCATACTACTCCTGCGTATATCTTAGGATGGGAAGAAACATTTAAACCAATAGACCATGAATTTGAAAAAATTCCTGTCTATCCTCCCCTATGTTGTGGCGATGGATGGTTTACAGAAGATAATATTATTGATTATATATCAATTCCTAAAAAGATGCTTCAACCCCACAAACAATATTTTGCAAACTATGCTATGGGTGATTCTATGAAGAATGAAAATATCAATGACGGTGATCTTGTAATATTTGAACATACTAATGTTATTAATAATGGTGATATTGGCTGTTTTAATATTGATAATAATGAAGCCACATGTAAGATATTTAAACGTGATCCAATAACTTCTATTATTATGCTTTTACCTGCAAATAATGATTATCAACCAATTATTATCACCTCACAAAATATTGGTTTTAAAGTTATTGGTAAGTTAGCCCTAGTAATAAATAATCGTCAATAATAAAAGGGGCATCACACTAGTGAACATCCCCTTTTTTAAGATTCTTTAATTATCTTTTTTTCTACGTAAAACCTGGATTCCTAAACCACCTGAAATAATTAATAGTAACATTACTGGAACTAAATTTAAAGTATCTCCAGTACTTGGATTTGATGGGTTTGGTTTAACTTCATCTTGTCCAGGTTTTTTATCTTCTTTTAATACTAATCCTGCAACTGCTTCTTGAATTGCTTTTGCCATTGCATCAACTTCTTCTTGTTTAGTTATATCTAAACCATATACAACTGCTGCTTTAGCATCATTTAAAAGTTTAACTGTTTCTTCTGTATAAATAGTTAAATCATTTGGAATTGATGAAATCGCTTCATCTACCTTTGTATAATCTGCTGATTTAATTGTCAAATCTTTAATTGCATTTTCAATAGCTATAGCATATTCATCCACTACATCTTGTTCTGTAACTCTTTTATTTCTAACAACAGCATTAATAGCATCATTTAATTTTGTTACTGATTCTTGTGTATAGATATCTAAATTTGCTGGAACTTTTGCAACTGCTTCATCTACCTTTGTATAATCTGCAGGACGGATTAAATAATCTGCGTGTTTTGTTGAAAATTGATCCATTAGAGCAAATATTCTATCAAAATCATGTTCTTTACTTGGTTCATCACACCAAACACATTGCATACTTCCAATAATATTGATTTCACTAGTTGCACCAGTTACGTCATTAAATTCTTTTTGATCAATATTTACAGTAGTACTTTCATATTTATATCCACCATCGCTAATATTTCCTAATACCCAATACCAAGCATCATTAGTGTTAAGAATTTTATGACCTTTACCTGCTAAATATTCAGGTTTAGCAACATAGAATCCCCACCAACCTGCTGTCCAGTAAGAAATAATAATATCTTTGTCAAAAGTACCAAAATCATCTCTACTGTCATAATAGATACCATCATTGAAACACATTGGTTCCATTCCAGCTTCTTTGATAATTCTAGCATTTTCATTTACATATGCAATAAACTCATCATATAATCCTAAATCTTGTAAATAGCTCCATCCTGGATTTCCAAATACATCATTTGCATATTCATCTGCACCAAAGTTAAATATTTCACATGCTTCAGAGTTTCCAAAATAAGTAGCATATTTCTTCACTAATTGATGTGTAAATTCCACTGCTACAGCATTTTCAATATTAACAGTACGTTCAGATACTTTGTTATCATGCGTAAAACGCACATCTTCTAATCCTAATTCTTCCATTGCAACCAAGATAGAGTCCATATGCCCTGGACTGTTAATAACAGGAACTATACTTAAACCTCTTTCTTTTGCATAAGCAAGAATACGGCTCATTTCATCTTCTGTTAAAGCATTCCCATTAGGATCATCATAATAATGTTTATTACCTTTTGTTAAAGCTTCTTTCACATCATCACTAGAATATGTAACACCATTTACTTCCATTGACATATCTGCCAAAAAGAATCTTAATGCATCATTACCTAATAGAATTTGTACATCTGTATATCCACTTTTATAAGCTTTATCAATTATTGATTTTAATTGCTCTTCAGAAAAATACTTTCTACCTGCATCAATAGAAAAAATACTTTTTAATTGTTTATCTTCCATTGCTTGAACCTCAGTAGTTCCACCTGTTATAAAAATGGCACTAAAAATCATTGTACAGCAAAGTACAAATGATAAAATTTTATTTAATTTTTTCTTCATAATATTTTCCTTTCTTTATTTAATTTTTCTTTTTTAAAAATCCTTGTTATATTCACCAACCTTTCAATTTTAATTTATTAGAATTAGTAAAAATCTAATTCCTACTAATATAATAGTATATCCAATGATACTATACAACCCATTTTCTTTCTTTTATATTAACCATGTATCCTTTATTAAAATTATAATTTCCCAGGTAATATCTTTTTTTTCTAAATTAATTATTTTATAATATATACATGGAAAAATTATACTCAACTGGTGAATTTGCTAAAATAGCAGGTGTCACACTAAGAACAATTAGATATTATGATAAAATTGGTCTTTTAAAACCAACAAAAATTCTTGATAATGGATATCGTAAATACTGTAATAATGATCTTATTACTCTTCAAAAAATACTTTCTTTAAAAGAATTAGGTTTTTCTCTAGAAGAAATATATCCATTAATTCAAGACAATGATAAAGACAGTTTTAAAAAATCAATTGTACTGCAAACTAATTTAATTAATCAAAAGATTCAAAAACTAACTGCCTTAAAAGAATCATTAAAAGCAACAGAAAAAATATTAACAAAAAATGAAATAGCATGGGATAAAATTATTGAACTTATTAAACTCTCATCAATCAAAGAAGAAATAATTAATCACTATATAAATGCTAAAAATCTTGAAACTCGTATTACTCTCCATGATACTTTTTCTATAAATAAACAAGGATGGTTTCCTTGGTTATTTGAACAGATTGATTTTTCTACTGTTTATCGTTTACTTGAACTTGGATGTGGTAATGGTAAATTATGGCAATATAATTCTTACAATTTACGTAATCGAGAAATATTTTTATCTGATATTTCTAACGGAATGCTTGAGAAAGTAAAACAAAATTTAGGTAATGATTATAACTATTTAAATATTGATTGTCAAAATATTCCGTTTAAAAATAATTATTTTGATACTATAATTGCCAATCATGTTATTTTTTATTTAAAAAATCCACATCTTGGTTTATCAGAAATAACAAGAGTATTAAAAAAATCTGGTACCTTTTATTGTAGTACTTACAGCAAAAATCATATGAAAGAAATTAGTGACATTGTTAAAAACTTTGATGAACGTATCGATCTATCTTCTATCTCTTTAGCTGAACATTTTGGTTTAGAAAATGGTAAAGAAATTTTATCTAACTACTTTAGTTTTGTTGATATAAAAAAATATGAGGATGAATTAATAATTAATGAATCGCAGCCACTAATTGATTATATTTTAAGTTGTCATGGTAATCAAAATGAATATCTATTAAATTGTTTAAAAGATTTTAAATTTTATATAGATAATTTAATTAAACAATCTAATGGCATAAAAATAACAAAAGACGCTGGTTTATTTATTTGTATCAAATAAACTTGCGTCTTTTAAAATAATTTATTTTATTTTTCCAGCATACATTTTTTCAAAATAATTTTGATATTCACCAGAAAGAATATTTTGCCACCATTCTTTGTTATCTAAATACCATTGTATAGTCTGTTGAATTCCAGTATCAAAGTTATATTTAGGTTTCCATCCAAGTTCTGTTTCTAATTTAGTTGGATCAATAGCATATCTACGATCATGACCTTTTCGATCCTCAACAAATTTAATTAATGTTTCTGGTTTATCTAATGCTTTTAAGATTGTTTGAACTACTTCTAAGTTAGTTCTTTCATTATGACCACCAACATTATAAACCTCTCCAACACGACCATTTCTAATAATTAAATCAATTGCAACACAGTGATCATATACATGTAACCAGTCACGAACATTGTCACCTTTACCGTAAACTGGTAAATCTTCATCAGCTAATGCTCTTGAAATCATTAATGGAATTAATTTTTCTGGAAAATGATATGGACCATAATTATTAGAACATCTAGATATTGTTACTGGTAATCCAAAAGTTCTATGATAAGCTAAAACAAACAAATCCGCAGAAGCTTTTGAAGAACTATAGGGACTAGATGTGTGTAATGGTGTTGTTTCTGTAAAGAATAAATCTGGACGATCTAATGGTAAGTCTCCATATACTTCATCAGTAGATACCTGATGATATCTCTTTACCCCAAATTCTTTTGCTGCATCTAATAAAGTAGTAGTTCCCATTACATTTGTCTTAACAAATATTTCTGGATCTGTGATACTTCTATCTACATGTGATTCAGCTGCAAAGTTAACAACAACATCAAATTTTTCTTCTTCAAATAACTTAAAGATAAACTCACGATCAGCGATATCACCTTTAACAAACTTATAATTAGGTTTCCCTTCAACTGGTTTACAAGTTTCTAAATTACCAGCATAAGTTAATAAATCTAAGTTTACAATCATATCTTCTGGATATGTCTCTACCATATAGTGAACAAAATTTCCACCAATAAAACCAGCTCCACCTGTTACTAAAATTTTCATTTATTTATCTCCTTCGTATTTAAAATTACAATCACTTTCATCTAATGTTGGTCCATTTTTATCCTTGTCAGATAAGATTGGTTCAATACCATTCAATAATCCACCCCAATCAACATTTACTGAAGGATCATCATAACGAATCCCACGATCATGTTCTTTTGAATATAAATTATCAACTTTATATCTAAACTCAACATTATCAGTTAAGGTTAAAAAACCATGAGCAAATCCACGAGGAATAAAGAACATTTTTTTATTCTCTTCACTTAATTCCACTGCCACCCACTGTTTATAAGTTGGTGAACCTTTGCGAATATCTACAGCAACATCAATTACTGTCCCTTTAGTACAGCTAACTAATTTAGCTTGAGCCATTGGATCATTTTGAAAGTGTAAACCTCTTAAAGTTCCTTTTTTTGCTGTAAATGACATATTATCCTGAACAAAAACATTATCAATTCCTAATTGATGAAAATTACTAGTTGAATATGTTTCCATAAAATAACCACGATGATCACCATGAACATCTGGCTCAATAATAACAACACCAGGAAGTTTTGTTTCAATTTTTTTCATATTTTTACCTCTTATTGATCTATAAATTTACCATCTAATACATCTTTTAAATATTTACCATATTGATTCTTTTTATACAACTCATATGAAGTTTTTAGCTGTTCTTTAGAAATCCAACCGTTATTATATGCTATTTCTTCAAGACATGCAATCTTACGATTTTGATGTGTTTCTACTGTTTTAACAAAATTAGTTGCATCCACTAAACTTTCATGTGTACCTGTATCTAACCAAGTAAATCCTTGGCCCAATAGAGTAACATCTAATGTTCCCTTATCTAAATAAATCTTATTTAAATCAGTTATTTCTAATTCACCACGAGCACTTGGCTTAATGCTTTTAGCAAACTCTACAACATTTTTATCATAGAAATATAATCCTGTTACAGCATAATTAGATTTAGGATTTGCTGGCTTTTCCTCTAAAGAAACAGCCTTCCCGTTTTCATCAAATTCAACTACTCCAAATCTTTCAGGATCATCCACATAATAACCAAATACAGTTGCTCCACTAAATTTATTTGCAGCAGCTCTTAAACGTTTACCTAAACCATGTCCATGAAAAATATTATCTCCTAAAACCATTGCACAAGCTTCACCATCTATAAATTTTTCACCTAAAATAAATGCTTGAGCTAAGCCATCTGGAGAAGGCTGTACCTTATACTGAAGGGTAATCCCAAATTGACTACCATCACCTAATAATTCTTCAAATCTTGGTGTGTCATCAGGAGTAGAGATAATTAATATATCTTTAATTCCTGCCTCCATCAATATACTCAATGGATAATATATCATTGGTTTATCATAGATTGGTAATAATTGTTTACTTGTTACTTGAGTTAAAGGATATAATCTTGTTCCTGATCCTCCTGCTAATACAATGCCTTTCATCTTAAAAGCCTCCTTATTTACATATTTATATTAAACCCTAACGTAACGTAATGGTCAAGTGTTAATTTTAACTATATAAAAATAATTAAATAAGCAAAATCTAGATATCTTGCCACTTTCCAAATAATACAAGTAGATTTCAAGCTCTGGTAAAATGAAATTCATAATATCAAATATGCCATCTACAAATATGAAAATATCATCAATTGTATTTGATATGTCTCACAAAGACATCAATCACGCTAGTAGTTTTTAAACATCTATCGTCATAACCACTTCTACAATTATTTGTACACTAAATTTCTTTAAAATTAGGTTTCTACTCTAAATGATTTCTTAATTCACCATGAAGTGACTTTTAAACAATAAAGCAAATATTTCTTTTTATGCTTTATTCACATCTTCTACAGATTCAGGCTCATGATTTTTCAATATTTCCTATATTAATACAACTGCTTTAATATATCTTTTTATTTTAACATAATAAGTATATCCATTTATTATTGTCTTATTATTTAAAAAAGTGTGTAGTAGTTATCTACTTACACACTTCATCTATACTCCTTCACTTCACTATTTGTTTCATTTACTTACCAATGATTTGTTTATTTATTATTCATTTATTTCATCTATTCGCTGTTTAAACTTTTTATATACAATCTCTTCAAAGATTATCCTGTCAATTGCTTTTAACTGTTTTTCATTTAGCGATAATACCCATTCCTCTTCTCTTATCCCATATCTTGCTTCAATTAGATCAACCTTTCCTTCGATTTTTCCTTTTTCATATATTTCCTGCTTTTCTGATTCGTTTGCTGCCCTGTTTAAATCTCTCTTATAATACATGTCTCTTAACTTGGCTTCTTCATTAAACTTTTCCAACTTCTTTTTCATGATATTGATCACTCCCTGGTCTGTTAAACCAATTATATCATTATCTATTCCATTTTTAAATATGTACAGTGCCAGTTCTATCCCTGTCATCCTTTTTAATCCTTTCTGTTTCCTGATAATATTTATATACGGCAGCTGGACATAGCTTCTGGTAATAAAATTATACTTTTCTACCAACCCCTCTTCATTAGTACTTCTGTATGTATCAATTAGTCTTAGATTATCCTTATCAATAAAGATGATCTGATATACCGGATGTGCTGTTTCTATATAATCCTTTCCCTTTTCTTTTTGTGATGCAAGTAAAGTAGCGCCATACTGCTGGAAACGGCAGTAATGACTTTTGGAAAAGGTGGAGTTCTGCATTTCAATATCAATGATATCACCATTAGTAGTCTTTACCTTAATATCAAGAACCATATCTTTATCTTTAGGGTTAAGATCAGGATTAAGGACAGTGATCTGATGACATTTAATATTAAGGATATTTTCAATAAAGAGTTTTAACATAAAGATACAGTCAGGATCTAAGTCATCACATAATAAATACTTGAATAGAACATCATTTTTAAAATCATTACAAAATTGTTTTGACATAGAAAATACCTCCTAATAATATATACAAAAGAATTATTTGTTTTACTTTATATAAAACAAAAAAGAAGCAAGAAATGATATCTTACTTCTATCATTTAATAATATTCACTTATATCAATAAAAACAATAGTACTTTTTAGCACTTTAGTTAAATTATTAGAAACATAATAAAATTCTTTTTTTCATTATAATTTTAACTATTTTTATATAAATGCCCCAAATATATACTTTATTGTGTTGAATAGAAAACAATAATGAGCTAAAATATTCTAAATCATATTTCTAAGAAAAGAGAGTGTTTATGAAAAATATTCAAAATATTATTGGCATATTATTAGGTAATACTATATATGCTTTAGCTGTGGCAATGTTTATTATTCCAAATAATTTAATTACTGGTGGTACAACAGGAATGGCATTATTATTAGAAACTACTATTAACATACCAATCACTGTTTTTGTATCTATTTTTAACATTACCATGTTTCTACTTGGTTTGAAAGTTTTAGGTAAGAAATTTGCATTAACTACATTAATAAGCTCATTTTATTATCCATTAATATTAGGCGTATTTGAGAAAATTTTTGAAAATGAAATAATGAGTTCTGATACTTTATTATGTGTTATCCTTGCTGGGTTAATGATTGGAGTAGCAATTGGCTTAGTTATTCGTTGTGGTGCAAGTACTGGTGGTATGGATATTCCCCCATTAATTTTAAATAAAAAATTAGGATTTCCTATTTCTGTTAGTATGTATGGATTTGATTTTTTAATATTACTTGGACAAATGCTCATTCGAGAACGTGAAATGATTTTTTATGGAATATTATTAGTTCTTATATATACCATTGTACTAGATAAAGTATTAGTTATTGGTAAATCACAAATACAGATTAAAATTATAAGTAAAAATTACAACGAAATTAATGAGATGATTATTAATAAATTAGATCGTGGAACAACTTTAATTCATGGTGAAACTGGTTATAAACATAATAAGTATCCTGTTGTATTAACTGTAGTAAATAACCGTGAATTAACACATTTAAATAATTATGTATATCATATAGATCCTGATGCTTTCATGATTATTAATAAAGTTAATGAAGTCAGAGGAAAAGGATTTTCATCTGCTAAAAAATATGAGTAAAATAAAAGGGGCTGTAACGACTAAGTAATTTTTATTAATTATTTAGAGCGTTCAGCTCTTTTTCTTTTGTTAATCCCTTTCATATAAAAAAATCCATAAGTGTTGTTTCATTGTGAATAACTTTTATGGATTTTTGACGCACTTAAAAAGAACCTGCTCTTTTTCAAAAAAATTGGCTCTTTAATTTAATACTGACAATAACTTTTCTGCCTTTTTCCTGTTTTCTATTTTCCTGCGGTGATATTTCCTGATATTTTGTCCTGTTGCTATCATATATATTTCCAGTTTCACACCGGATTCTCCTCTTCGGCGTAATCTGTTATA
>NZ_FOIN01000010.1 GCF_900102365.1 Thomasclavelia cocleata
AGATAACAGGATACTGATTTTGATGTTTCATCATTTCTTTGTTTTCAGTAATCTTTAAACCTTCAAATAGATAATCATTATCTTTTTCCTTATTTGAAAAGAAATAATAAAGCATCGACATATTTAATGTCTTTCCAAATCTTCTAGGTCTTGTATAAAGCATAACAGCATTACTAAATACATCAGCTATTAATTGAGTTTTATCCACATAATAATAATCATTATCTATAACAGTCTTAAAATCTTCTATTCCTGTACTGATTTGTTTCATACTCATCATTCCTTTCCATGTTCAATTATTATAACATGAACTACTATGAAAGTCATTGCCATCACATTTACAACAATTAATCTTCATATATATTATCTCTGAAACATTTCCTAACAGCTTTATGCTTTTATGTTCTCTCTTTAAATCTTCCGCTTTAAAATAAATATTTCTTACAATTTTTAATAGAGATTTCTCCGTATCTTCAACACATATACAAATTATAATACTATTATCTATCTTAATAATAACGATAATTGCAATAAGCAAAATGACTAAAAATAATACTTATACCAAAAATCAACTAATAATATTTGTTAATTTTAATATTATAAATACCAGAGTTAATACACTAATAAATTCCATTCTACTATGTCTATTGTCACTTGACATTTTCTCCTTAACCAAAGTGATATTGTGTTTAACTTTGAATTTCCCTAATGATATTTTCTAAACTATAATAATTCACAAAATCAACTTTTTGATTATAAGTATTTATCATTGCTTTAACCTCTGCTGTTTTCTTATGTTCTGGTAAACTTTTTACTTTTTTATAAACTAAACCCATCATTATTTTGTGAACAAAATTTAATTTTGAATAATCAATTCCACCCCTTAAATGATAAATATATGCTCTTTCATATATTTTGCTTGAAAGTTGCCTTTTCATACTATTTTCTATATTATTTACATTTTCTATATCCATAGGATCTGCTAATCCAACTGTTGCAATTATTATTTTCTTGCTCTTATAATTAGATATTTTTTTAAAAGTTTTAGCCATTCCTAAAACTCCTCCAGCATATAAAGCTCCTATATATATAATTGTTTCATATTTATCAATATTTTTTATATTTTCATAACTATATGCTTTAATATTAGTCTTTTTTGATAACTCCTTTGCATATTGTTTTGTTGTTCCATATTGAGAGCCATATATTATTATTTTCATAAGTTTCATCTTACTTTCAAAGTGTAATTTATTTATCTAAATATTTCAGGATAAAATCTACTCTATCAAATATAGTAGGTTTAAAATATCCTGTAATTCCACAAACAAAGTTATTAGAGTTATTGATATAAATTATATTACCACTATTTCCAATTGCTGCATATATTCCTTTTTTAGAATCTATTATCCACCATAATAATCCATAACTCATATTTCTAAATTGTTCATCAGCTGTATGGGTTACTTCCACCATTTCTTTTATCCATTTTTCAGATACAATTTGTCTGCCATTGTATTTTCCATTATTCAAACATAACAATCCTATTTTTGCTAAATCGCTTGCAGACATACACAAACCATAACCAGCAGTTCCTACTCCTTGTGGATCTTCAAACCAAATATGTTCTTTTGGTGCTTTTGACATAGTAAATGCTTTATGTTCTTCTGCTGTTTCTGCTAAATAGTGTTTATGCTTTACTATTCCTAATGGCTCAAATAAATATATATTCGCAAATTCTACTGGTGTCATATTACTTACTTTAGCAATAATCCCCGTCAACACATGAAGACACACAGTATTATATTTAAATTCATTAGTTATTCCTTTTCTACCACCTATAAAATCTAATGAAGCAATTGTCCAATCATCACTTGAACACACTTTAACCCATGGATCATATTTACACTTTAAAGGTGTTTTCATTGTCATTAAATGTTTTATTGTAACATTAAATATTGTTTTTTCTCCTCTTTTAACTTTATAATTTGGAAAATAATCTAATATTTTATCATCAATACTTTTAATTAAATCTTTATCTATACATATTCCAACAAGTAATGAAACGATACTTTTAGTCACTGACATTATATGAACAGCATCATTTTCTTTATAATTATTCCAAACATCAGAATATATATTTTTATTATCCTTATAACAAACTATTTGACAAATATTTGGTTGTTGTTCTATTACAATATTATGAAATTCTTCCTTGTTCATAAAATTACACCTCACTTTCAAATTACTATTTTTCTTTTAGCTCATAATGCTAATCTTGACAATGAATTAAGTGTTCTAAATCAAATCCCATAAACTTTCAAATCGACTTAATCTTAATACATATTATATCATGATATATCCATGTCGTCATTTCCTTTCTGATTTTACAATCATGTAAACATAAACTGTTTCTTAATATCAATTTATGAAAGCTCCCCCTCTTTCCATAAATATCTAATAAAACAAGTTAGTAATTCTCCTTTATACAAAATCGACTTCAATAATCCGTCAACACATTATATTATTTTTGCAAAGATATACAAATTATTCGATTAAATTGTTTTCAAATCCAAAAATACGCTAAATAAAAAACAATGAAAATATAAATACTCTTCATTGTTTTTAAATATTCTTAAGTTAAATTTTTACCTAAATTATAAAAACCTGCATATTGACCATTCTTTTTAAGTAATTCTTCATGAGTTCCTTCTTCAACAATCCCCTCATTCGATAAAACACAGATTCTTTTAGCATTTTTTATTGTTGAAAGGCGATGAGCAATTACTAATGTTGTTCGATTCTTTGCTAATGACTCTAGTGATTCTTGAACAATATGTTCACTTTCATTATCTAATGCGCTAGTCGCTTCATCGAAAATCAAAATAGGAGGATTTTTCAAAAATACTCGTGCAATACTTAATCGTTGTTTTTGACCTCCAGATAGTTTAACTCCACGCTGTCCACAATCTGTATTATAACCTTCTGGCAACTCCATTATAAACTCATGGGCATTAGCTTTTTTTGCCGCCTCAATAACTTCTTCATCACTAGCATCAAAACGTCCATAACGTATATTGTCTAAAATAGTACCTGCAAATAAATATACATCTTGTTGAACAATTCCAATATTTTGGCGTAATGAATTTAATTTAATATCTTTAATATTTTGGTTATCAATTAATATTTCCCCCTCAGTTACCTCATAAAATCTTGGTAACAATGAACAAATCGTTGTTTTACCAGCACCAGATGAGCCAACTAAAGCAATATATTCACCAGGTTCAATATTCAAATTGATATCTTTTAAAACATAATCACTTTTAGAATTATATTTAAAACCAACATTATGATATTTAATAGCACCTTCAACATTAACTAAATCATGAGCTTCTTTTTTATCTTTAATATCAGGTTCAATTTCAAGAACTTCCATAAATCGTTCAAAACCAGTAATTCCTTCTTGAAACTGTTCTGTAAAATTAATGAATTTTTTAACAGGATCAATCAGATTATTAATATAAAGTAAAAATGCAACTAAATCAGCTGTATTAATGATATCTTTAGATATAAAAACTGAACCAAAAATAGCTGCAGCTACTGTAATCAAACTTGTAAAGGCTCCTAATCCTGAATGAAATTTCCCCATATAATAATAGCTGTTTCTTTTACTATTTACATATTTTGTATTTTCATCATGGAATCTATCAACCTCATAATCTTCATTACCAAAACTTTTCACCACTCTAATTCCAGATAAGTTATCTTCAATTCGAGCATTTATATCTCCAACCCTTTGCCTATTTCTCTTAAATGCTCTTTTCATTTTACGATTATAATAATAAATGAATGCACCCATGACTGGTATAAAAGCAAATACAATTAAAGTTAATTGAAGATTAATAGTAGCTAGAATAATAAAAGCCCCAAAAAACTTTATAAGTGAAATAACAATATCCTCAGGTCCATGATGATACAATTCTGTCAAAGAAAACAAATCATTTGTAAGTCTTGACATCAGTTGTCCTGTCTTTTGTTCATCATAAAAACTAAAGGAAAGCTTTTGATAATGCTGGAAAAGTTCATTTCTAAGATCCCGTTCCATATAAACACCCATGACATGCCCTTGATAAGCGACAAAATAATTGCATAAATACTCTATAATTACTAGAACAATCATGAATATTCCTAATTTATAAATAATACTAATATCAAAATTTTTATCAATTAATACTGTTCCTGTAAGATATCGAATAATCATTGGAAAAACTAAAGTTATTGTAGCAGCTATTACTGCACAAAATAAATCTGCAATAAATAACCTTAAATATGGCCGATAGTATGATAAAAATTTCTTTGCTCTACTACTCATATAATACTCCTTTCTCAGCTACAATATCATATCATAAATTATTAAATAATTTAAGTAAAAAGTACTTTTGTTAAGATTGTGTTAATTTATTTTACAAATAATTTACAATTCCTTAACATTTCTATATTATTGGTATGTATAGGAGTGTGATCATATGACATTAGCGGACATAGACTGGCCAATGATACTCGCTGGTTTGGGATTATTCTTATTTGGAATTGAATATATGGGTGATGGTTTAAAAAACTATTCAGGTGATAAATTAAAAAATATCATTGATAAATATACTTCCAGCCCCTTTAAAGGGATTCTAATTGGAGCATTTGTAACTTGTTTGATTCAATCAAGTTCTGGAACAACTGCTCTAGCAATTGGATTGATTCGCTCTGGATTAATGACACTTGAACAGTCAATTGGTATAATTATGGGTGCCAATATTGGAACAGTTATTACATCCGTATTTGTAGGTCTGAAAATATCTCAATATGCAGTATATTTCATTATCCTTGGAGCAGTATTTTTAATGTTCTCTAAAAATAAAAAAGCAAAATATATGGGACAGATAATTTTTGGTTTTGGATGCTTGTTTTATGGTTTGGAATTAATGGGTGATAATTTAGCCAATATTTCTAAAGTACCAGAATTTACACAAGTTGCTAATTATCTATCACAAAATCCATGGCTTGGATTATTAGGTGGTACACTATTAACTACAGCAGTCCAATCATCAGCAGCTGTAATTGCAATTGCTCAACAAATGTATGGAGCTGGAGCAATCGGCTTATCTATTGCTTTACCATTTTTATTTGGTAGCAATATCGGAACTACTATTACTGCAGTATTAGCTTCGTTTGGAGGAACAGTCCCTGCTAAACGGGCTGCTTTCTTCCATGTTTTATTCAATGTAGTGGGATCGTTATTATTTATGCTGGTCTTATCACCATTTACAATTGTAATTCAATGGTTAGCTAAAACAATGAATATTTTACCAGAATTACAATTATCTGTAGCGCATGGTATCTTTAATATTATTACAACAGCATTTTTCTTCCCATTAATACCATTGATTGTTAAATTAATTAAAAAAATCTTACCTAGCAGTAAAAAAGAAATTAATATGGACTTAAGTGAGCTTGATCAAAATGTAGTTCTATTATTTCCAAGTCATGCATTAGCAGTAGCTAAAAATAAAATTATTGAAATGGGACATATCACAATTGAAGCAGTCGAAGGAATTCGAGCTTATTTTAACAATAAAAACAGTGTTGCTAAAGACAGTGTCTATGAACTAGAAAATGCAATAAATACCCTAGATACTAAAATAACAGATTATCTTGTCTTAATTTCTCACGAAACACTAAATGACCATGATTCAAATGATTATTTAGCCAACATGAAAACAATTAAAGATCTAGAGCGAATTGGAGATTTATGCATTAATATTGTAAAATATTATGAAGCTATTTATGACGAAAAAGAAGATTTTTCAGATGAAGCAAGAAAAGATTTAGAAACAATGATGAATATGGTAATTGATATGTTGCATCATGCAGTTAAAGCTTTTGATGGCCATCTTATTGATGATATTAATTATGTTGATGAAAAAGAGGCTGACCTTGATTACTTTAATAAAAAAGCTAAACAACGTCATATTAAACGTGTTAGTCATAAAATTGAAAAATCTACTTTGGTTAATTCTACATACGTAGATATTCTAGCAAATCTAGAAAGAATGGGTGATCATTGCCAAAACATCGCTGAAGCTTATATTCTTGAAGAATCAGCTTATAATAATGAAGAACCAGAATCTGCTTTTTCTAAGTAAAACCATGTTTTCATGGTTTTACTTTATTATTATCAGAAAAAATGATAATCTATACTATATAAGAAAAAGGAGTTAATTATGAAATTTAAATTAACAAATTATGATACCAGTGATTATAAACTACTAGAATATAAACTTAATAATTTATCCAAACTAGGTTACAACTGTAATAGCGCTGATATGTTCACTATTTTCAAATATGACAATAAACGCTTTTATTATAAAACCGATATTTTTGTTCCTGATAAAAAAAGTAAATTAAGTAATCGTGAACAACGTGATAACTGGTTAATGAATTACATTGATCATGGTTATGAATTTATTGGTAAATCAAAAAAGATCTATATTTTTAAAGCAGAAAAAAATATAAAAGTTAAAGAAACAGATAATTCTCTATTACTTAAATATTTTAAAACAAATAAAACATTAACTAATATTTTACTTGTTTTTACTGCCTTATTCTTATCTTTTATCTTAATACCTAATGTTTTTGTTAATAATAGTCCTAATGAATTTATCACTAATGGTTCAATATTGCTTCATTATGCACCACTAGTATTTTGTCTATCTTTAATTGTTAGATTCATTAATAATTATATGCAAACAGAAAAAATCAAAAATACTTTAACAAAACAAACACGTCCTAAAATCAACAATACCCAAGAATATTCTTTTATTTTATCTAACTGGTTATTTATTATATGTATTTTAATTCTTATCAGTGGTTTTTGTTTAGATACTATAGAAAGAAAGACTGTTCCAATTAATGATAATATCCTATCATTAAATGATTTAGGATATACCAGCGATCGTAGTGAAACATATACTAAAAGTTCTAGTTTATTAATCAATGAATTTTATAGTTATTTTGAAAATAATGATGATGAAGCTCTAAAAATCAATTATTATCGTTTTGACTCTAATAAAAAAGCTAATAAAAATTTAGATAATTATTTAAAAACTAATAATTATAAAAAGAAAAAGCAAATAGCTAATGGCTATTTACTTTCAAATGATTCTAATTATGATAGTATTATTTTTGTAAAAAATGAGCAATTAATTATTGTTCAAACAACTTTAAATTTATTAAAAGATGATATCTATCAAAAAATACTTAATTTCAACTACTAACCTCTGTTAAAAAACAGAGGTTTATAATTTAGATAATAATTTAATAACTTCATCAATTTTTTGATCTGCATCATGTTCATTAACTGCATTTTTTACACAATTATTTAAATGATTAGACAAAACTTCATTATTAGCATTCTTTATTAATGATTGAATAGCTAACAATTGATTTGAAATATCAATACAATATCGTCCATCTTCAATCATTTTGATAACAGCATCTATTTGCCCACGAGCAGTTTTTAAACGTAACAAAACTTTTTCATTAGACATTTTCAATTCCCACTACTTTATATCCAGCTTTTTCAATTACACCTTGTAAAACACTATCATCTAATTCTGTTTCTACAATTGCTTTTTTAGCTTCTAAATTAACTGTAGCATTAGTATTAGCTAAACTATTTAAAGCTTCCTCTACATGTTTTTTGCACATTGCACACATCATTCCATCAATCATAATTTCTTTTTTCACTTTCTTATTCTCCTTTTTATAATATGGTTTAAATCTTTTTAATCTTAAAGCATTACTCACTACACAAACAGATGACAATGACATACATAATGAACCAATCATTGCATCTAATCGTAATCCAAATAAATTATAAAAAACACCTGCTGCAATTGGAATACCAATAATATTATAAATAAATGCCCAGAAAAGATTTTCTTTAATATTTAAAATAGTCTTTTTTGACAATTCAATTGAAGAAACAATATCACGCATATCATCCTTCATTAAAATAACATCAGCAGCATCAATCGCAATATCATTTCCTTTACCAATTGCAACACCAACATCACTACGCACTAAGGCTGGTGCATCATTAATACCATCACCGACCATCATAACATTATTACCCTGTTCTTGTAATCTCTTAATTACACTTTCTTTATCCTGTGGCAAAACTTCTGCAATAACCTCATCCAACTCCAACTGTTGATTAATCGCTTTAGCAGCAGCTTTTAAATCACCAGTTAACATTACCGTTTTGATCTTCATCTCTTTTAAACGCTGTATTGCCTGTTTGCTCGTTAACTTAATATCATCAAAAATACTTACTAAACCTACTAACTTATTTTGCTTTGCTAAAAACACTAATGTTTTTCCCTTAGCTACATAATCATTAATTTGATCTTGATAATCACTAAAATCTATTTTATTTTCTTTAATCATTCTAAGATTACCAACTAAATAATCTTGATCTAAAACATTTCCTTTAATCCCTAAACCACTTAATGATTCAAAATCAGTTATTTCAACTAACTCCACATCTAATTCTTTTGCCTTTTGAATAAAAGCATCAGCTAAAACATGACTTGAGCCTTTTTCTAATGAAGCAATGATTCTAATTACTTCCTCATTACTCAAGCTATCACTATAAACATCACTAACTCTAGCCTTACCTTGAGTAAGTGTTCCTGTCTTATCAAATACAACAACATCAATATTATTCTCATTTTCTAAAACACTAGCACTTTTTATTAAAATTCCATTAGTTGCACCTACCCCTGTTGAAACCATAATTGCCACTGGCGTTGCTAATCCTAAAGCACATGGACAAGAAATAACTAATACTGCAATAGCACTAGTAATAGCAAAATTAAGTCCATTTCCTACCAACATCCAATAACCAAATGTTAATAATGCAATAATTATTACAGTTGGCACAAAATATTTAACAACCTTATCAATCGCTCTAGTCATTGGAGCTTTTGAACTTGAAGCTTCCTCAACTAACTCAATAATTTTAGCTAGTGTACTATCTTCAACTGTTTTTGTAACTTGATAAATAAAACTTCCTTGCAAATTATTAGTTCCACCAATAACTAAACTATCAACCCCTTTTTCAATAGGTAAGCTTTCACCAGTAATCATCGACTCATCAACTGAACTAAACCCTTGAATTATTTTTCCATCAACTGGAATAGTTTCATTAGCTTTTACTAGTACTTTATCATTAATCATAAGCTGTGAAATCTTAACAATTTCCTCTTTACCATCATTAATTCGACAAGCTACATCAGGCGCCAATTCTAATAATTTACTTATTGCATCAGTTGTTTTTTTCTTTGAACGAGCTTCAAGATACTTACCAAAACTAATCAATGTGATAATCATTCCTGCTGATTCAAAGTAAACATTATGAACAAGATGCATTTCCATCATCGTACCCGTTAAAGTTAAAACAACTGAATAAACGCTATATACTATTGCTGCTCCTGCCCCTAAAGCAATTAATGAATCCATTGTTGGATCAAAATGAATCAAATTCTTAAATCCATTAATAAAATATTCTTTTTTCAAAATCAAAATTGGAATCAAAAAAATAACCTGAAAGATAATATTTGTATAGCTATTGTCTTTGATAAATGATGGTATTGGATAATTAAACATTGCTGACATTGACACATACATCAATAATCCTAAAGCAATAAAACAATAAATCAAACGTTTTTTCAATCCCACTAATTCATCACTATCAATTAAACCTTCTTCAAATAAACTTGCTTGATAACCACCATCTTTAACTGCCTTAATAATTAATGTATCATTAGTTTGATGTTCATCAAATTCAACATTCATCGAATTCGTCAACAAATTAACCTCAACATTACTAACTCCTGGCAACTTACAAACACTGTTATATACATGGCTTTCACATGCAGAACAAGTCATTCCTTTAACACTATATTTTTGTTTCATACTGCCTCCTCACACCCCTCCCACGGGGGTACGATTAAATTATATATCTTATCTTATCTAAAATCAATTAATATGCAAAAAAAGTTACTATATAAAATAGCAACTAATAAAACTTACATATTTCATCTATATTTTTACGTTTAGGTCTTTCAGGTTCAATATCGCTAATTCCTAAAGCAATTACTGATACAATTATCTCTGAAGCAGGAATGTTTAATAAAGTTCTTATTTTTTTCTCATCACGAATTCCCATTATCAAACTTCCAATTCCTAATTCAGTTGCTTTTAAAATCAAATTTTGATTATGAATTCCTAAATCATAACATCCCCAACCATTACCTAACTCGTTACTAGCAGTACCATCACGTTCAAATCCAGAACGATTTTTTATAAAAGTAGAAACAATTAAAACTGGTGCATCCTTACAATTTTCTTGATTAAATTCTGGTAAACATGTTTTTTTAAATTCTATTAATAATTCCTTTGAAGTAATGATGTGATATCGAGCTGTCTGACTATTTTTCCATGACTCTGCTTCTACTGCAGCTTTAATAATCATTTTTACTTTTTCTATTTCTATAAGTTGATTTTTATATTTACGAATACTCCTTCGTGTATTTATTATAGTATCTAACTCCATATTTTTACCTCCAATAAAGTTATTATATCATAAAATCGGGCTGATAGCCCGATTCTTATTTATTTAATTCAATCATTAAATCACAAATCTTATTTGAAAAATCAACTGGATTATCAATTGAGAAACCTTCAATCAATAATGCTTGATCATATAGAATACTAGCATAATCTGATACTTTATCTTGATTATTTTCATAAACCTTTTTCATTGCATTAAAAATATCATGATTAGGATTAATTTCTAAAATTCTTCCTGCTTTAACACCTTGAGCATCAGGCATTTGATTTAAAACCTTTTCCATTTCAAAAGAGACACCATCACTAGATACTAAGCACACAGGATGAGATTTCAAACGTGAAGATACTTTAACATCAACAACTTTATCACCTAATGAATCTTTAATTGCAGTTAATAAATCTTTGTTTTCTTCATTAGTTTTTTCTAATTCTTTTTTCTCTTCTTCACTTTCAATATCCAAATCACCTTGTGCTACTGATTTAAATGGCTTTTCTTTATAATCACGCATCATTTGGAAACAGAATTCATCTACATTATCAGTTAAATATAAAACATCATATCCTTTATCTTTAACTAATTCAACTTGTGGTAAAGTAGCAATCTTTTCTCTAGTTTCACCACTTGCAAAATAAATTTCTTTTTGTCCTTCAGGCATATTTTCAACATAATTAGCTAGTGTGATAAGCTTTTCTTCTTTACTAGAATAATATAATAATAAATCTTGAAGTTTTTCTTTTAACATTCCATAACTATTATAAATTCCAAATTTTAATTGCAAACCAAAACTATTAAAGAATTCTTCATATTTTTCACGATCTTTTTTTAGCATTGTTTCTAATTCTGATTGAATTTTCTTTTCAATCTTATCAGCAATAACCTTTAATTGACGATCATGTTGTAACATTTCTCTTGAAATATTTAATGATAAATCTTCAGAATCAACTAGTCCTTTAACAAATCTAAAATGTTCAGGTACTAATTCACTTGCTTTATCCATAATAAAGACACCACGTGAATATAATTGTAATCCTTTTTCATATTCATTTGAATAATAATTCATTGGTGGTTTAGATGGGATAAATAATAACGAATCATAAGATACATTACCTTCAACACGAGTATGAATTACTTTTAAAGGCTCATTAAAATCATTAAATTTATCTTTATAAAAATCATTATATTCTTCTTCAGTAATATCTTTTTTATTTCTTTTCCATAAAGGAACCATTGAATTCAAAGTTTGATTTTCAACTACATCTTCATATTCATCACTATCTTCTTTTTTCTTAGAAACTGTCATATCCATTTTAATTGGATAATGAACATAATCAGAATACTTCTTTACCAAATCACGAATATGATATTGATTTAAATATTCATCATAATTCTCATCTTCAGTATTATCTTTTAAATATAATTTAATTGTTGTACCATGATTATTAACATTAGTTTCAAAAATCTCATAACCATCACTAACTTCAGATACCCAAGTATAACCTTGATCACTATCATATTTTTTAGAAATAACTTCTACTTTTTTCGCTACCATAAATGCAGCATAGAACCCAACTCCAAATTGACCAATAATATCAATATCATCATGTTCATTTTCATTTTTAAACTCAAATGATCCACTGTTAGCAATTGTACCTAAATGAGTTTCTAATTCATCTTTATCCATTCCAATTCCATGATCTTTGATCATTAAAACACGATTATCTTTATCAACAGTAATTTCAATATTCAAATCAGCTCGATTAATAGATGAAATGTTTTCAGTAAGTGCTTTATAATATAATTTGTCACTTGCATCGCTTGCATTTGAAATCAATTCTCGTAAAAATATTTCTTTATGTGTATAAATAGAATTAATCATTAAATCTAATAATCTTTTTGATTCTGCTTTAAATTGTTTTTTTTCAGCCATAGTTACATCTCCATTCTTATATTAGCACTCATCTTTCTTATGTGCTAAAGATATTTTAATACAACCTCTTAGCACTGTCAATATAAAAGTGCTAAAACATTCAATATATCTCTCTATTTTAAAAGATAAAGACTTAATGATAAAATTTCACTTTTTAATATCTTAAAACCAATTTTATATAGATAAATTTAATATACTAAAGTAAACATATTGGCTCAAACAATAACAAAAATAGTATAAAAATAATAAATTATAAATCTTTTTCCACATTATTAATACTTTCTATGCAAATATTCCATCATTTAGTTAGTCACTAATTTTTTCGATATAAAAAAACAATGGCAGTAATATACTGCATCATTGCCTTCTTATTTTTAAATTATTAACAATTATAAAGTTACAACGTTACTAGCTTGTTCACCACGATCAGATTCAACGATATCAAAACTAACCTTAGCACCTTCTTCTAAAGATTTAAAACCATTTCCTTGAATAGCTGAAAAATGAACAAATAAATCTCCACCATTATCTTTTGTAATAAAACCAAAACCTTTTTCACTATTAAACCATTTTACTGTACCTGTATTCATTCAGACGTACCTCCTCTTAAAATTATAAAAAGCATTACTTATATAAAAAACAGATGATAAGTTGCTTATAAATACAACTTTACCATCTGTAAGTTAAATATCCATTGCTCATTACATATGCATAGTAACAAAAAATATAACATATGTCAAGCACTTCAATCAAATTAATAGGGCAACCTCATAAAATAGATTAGTATTGGAATAGTACTACATCAAATATAACCATATAAACTCAAGAGAAGATCGTTTGAATATGTAATTTTTTGCTAGATACTTCCATCATTATGATATGTACCAAACTAATCAATGGTAATAGACCAACTCTTGATCAATGAAAAGTTCACTGAAAGAGTTAATAACCTACCTACACAGTTTTCTTGATAAACCCTTTATCTTAATGAAAATAGTTCTTTTTGTATACCTTTAGTTAATTTATTAAAAACATAATAAGATTTTTCATTAATTATTACTCCTGCTATAATTTTAACTATTTTTATGCCGACACCCTATCAAATTAATCCTAAATTTATAAATTCATGATATACTCCATCTTCATCAACACTTTTACAAACACTAGATGCTATTTGTTTAAGTTGAGCACTGCCATTTTCCATAACTACACCATAATTAACAAAATCAATCATCTCATAATCATTCATACTATCACCAAAAGCAATAGTATTTTCTTTGTCAATATTTAAATAATCAATTGCATATTGTATGCCAGTAGCCTTATTATTTGTTTTTGAAATCAACTCACCATTTATTGTAGTAACATCAAACATATCATGAATTATTACATTAACATCTTGTTCCAACATTCTAACAGCTTGATTCAAAACCTCTTGATCTAAAGAAATAAAACAAATTTTATGAATCTTTTGATTAGTATAACAGCTCATATCTTTAATATTAAATTTATCATGCTGTTGCGCTCTTAAACGCTCTAACTCAAAATTACCTTTATCAAAATTGACTCCCCCAACAAACAGTTGAACCATTTCATCACTCATAAAAGTCATATCTGTACATTCATAATTATAAAAAATATTATTTGTATTAAAAATATTTGTAATTTTATCCACTAATGATTTATCAAAATAAGTACTATGTATCACTTTGTTATTGATTTCAACATAGCTACCTGCACTTGCAACTATTCCATCAAATTCTACTGATTCTAATTCTTTTTTTATTCCAGCTTTATTTCGACCTGTACATATAAATACTTTATGCCCATTCAAACGAGCTTTTGTGATAGCTTCTTTTACTTTATCACTCATTTCCATATGACCAGCAACTAAAGTTCCATCAACATCTAAAAAAATTGCTTTTTTATTCATAATTCCTCCTAAAATAATAATCAATTTTATTATACAATTTTTCTGATTATTTACAAATAAAATAGAGACTAAGAACTAAAATTTCTCGTTCCTTTTACAGCACTATATATACCAAAGTGTACTAATTAGACTAAGCAATATATCAATAGCTCTTTTTTCTCTATGAAACATAACACTTTTATTCCATATACTCACTATCTTTACATTAGTTACTTACTCATGCTATCGGACTTTAACCTATTGTACAGTCTCATCAATTAAATATATATATAATAATTCTTGTTCCTTGATTCAAGACTTTACCACAAACTTTTCCAGTTGATACCATGTCTAGAACTAATAACTAACAGTATAAAATCTTTCAATAAATTTTCACCACTTAGTATTAAACCAAGTATATCATATATAAAAAAGAAGTGCCTTAACACTTCCCAACATGATCTTGATGGTAACTATCAACAAGGTTATTTTTACTATTACATAAACTGCCACAACTTCCACAATTACCGCCACAACCTGATTTACCTTTAGCCTTATCTTTTCTAATTGTACGTATTGCTAAAACAACAGTAACTATAATAATCAAACTAACTAGAATCGTAGATAAATTTTCCATTAACCATCCCATCATAAATATCCTTTCTATTTTGAAGTAACTACATTATCAAAACCAACATCATGTTTCTTACTTTCTTTATAGGGTCTAACTATTAAATATATAAATCCAATTATAACAATAATTGCAATTATGGTTGCAATCGTAAATGTTTTAGTAATAACTGCGTTTCCAATTTGATAAATACAAAAGGCTATTAAATAAGCAAATACAGTTTGATATATAATTGCAAACGCAGTCCATTTACCATTGTTCATCTCTCTTTTAATCGCTCCTATCGCTGCAAAACATGGTGCACATAATAAGTTAAAAATCAGGAATGAGAATGCTGCTATTTGAGTATAACTTAATGCTAAAGTCCCCCAGATCTCAACCCCATCTTCAGCCACCTCTGTAAAACCATAAAGAATTCCAAATGTACCAACAACATTTTCTTTTGCTACTAAACCAGTTATAGCTGCTACAGCTGCTTTCCAATCACCCCAACCAAGAGGTGTAAACAACCAAGCTATTGCATTTCCTACTGATGCTAAAATACTTTGATCTAACTGTGTATCTTCAAGCATCATGAATTTGCCATCAACAAATCCAAAATATGAAGTAAACCAAACCAAAATTGTAGAAATCATAATAATTGTACCAGCTTTTTTAATAAACGACCATCCTCTTTCCCACATACTTCTTAAAACATTTAAAAGAGTAGGCATATGATAAGCAGGTAGTTCCATTACAAACGGCGCTGGTTCTCCAGCAAAAAGTTTAGTTTTCTTTAAAATAATTCCTGAAATAACAATTGCTCCTATTCCAATAAAATATGCAACTGGAGCTACCCAAGAAGCCCCATTAAATAAAGCACCTGCAATCAAAGCAATAATCGGAAGCTTAGCACCACAAGGAATAAAAGTAGTAGTCATAATAGTCATTTTACGATCACGATCATTTTCAATCGTACGTGAAGCCATTATTCCTGGAACCCCACACCCAGTACCAATTAACATTGGAATAAATGATTTACCTGAAAGTCCAAATTTTCTAAAAATACGATCCATAATAAAAGCAACACGAGCCATATAACCGCAAGATTCAAGAATTGCTAAAAAGAAAAATAATACTAACATTTGTGGTACAAAACCAAGTACAGCACCTACACCAGCCACAATTCCATCTAAAACCAATCCATTTAACCATTCAGCTGTCCCTAATGATATCAACAAACCCTCAATCAAACTTGGAATTGAGGGAATTGCAATACCAAATAAACTCCATCCATCTCCAAAAACTCCATCATTTGCCCAATCAGTTGCCCATGTTCCCACTGTACTAACTGAAATATAATAAACAGTATACATGATTATTGCAAATATTGGTAATGCTAACCAGCGATTAGTAATAATTCGATCAATTTTATCAGAAATTGATAACTGCTCCCTGCTATTTCTTTTATAACAATCATCAATAATTGAAGTAATAAATTGATATCTTTCATTCGTGATAATACTCTCGGCATCATCATCAAATTTCTCTTCAATTTTGGTAACAATTGATTCAACATCAGGAATTTTACCAATCAATTCTGAAATTTTATCATCTCGTTCAAACAACTTAATTGCATAAAATCGTTTTTGTTCTTCTGTAATGTTATTAGGAAGCATTCCTTTAATCTTATCTAATTCTTTTTCAATTATTTGATCAAACCTATGAACTGGTAGATTAATTCTTTTTGAATTAGCCATAGCTACCGCTAATTCAACTGCACTTTGAATACCTGTACCTTTTAAAGCAGAAATTTCAACTATCTCACAACCTAATTCTATTGATAATTTTTTTATATTAATTTTATCACCATTTTTAGCAACAATATCCATCATATTAATTGCCATAATGACAGGGATTCCTAATTCTATGATCTGTGTCGTTAAATAAAGATTTCTTTCTAAATTAGTGCCATCAACAATATTAATAATTGCATCTGGTCGTTTTTGAATCAAATAATTACGAGCAACAACTTCTTCTAAAGTGTAAGGTGACAAAGAATAAATACCAGGTAAATCCATTATTTTAATATCCTTATGTCCTTTTAATTTACCTTCTTTTTTTTCAACTGTTACTCCTGGCCAGTTTCCAACAAACTGATTAGAACCAGTTAATGCATTAAATAATGTTGTCTTCCCACTATTGGGATTACCTGCTAAAGCGATTGTAATTGACATCTCTCCATTCCCTCCTATAACACTTCTATCATAGCAGCATCTGCTTTACGTAATGATAATTCATAACCACGTACTTTAACTTCAATTGGATCTCCTAATGGTGCAACTTTACGTACAAATACTTCTGTACCTTTAGTAATTCCCATATCCATAATTCTTCTTTTAACCGCTCCTGTCCCATGTAATTTTATCACTTTGGCACTAGTCGTTACTTTTACATCTTGTAATGTTTTCATTCATCATTCTCCCTTAAATTGTAATTTTATTTGCCATTTCTTGGCTAATAGCTACTCTTGAATCCTTAATCTTAGTAATTAAATTACCCTGGTTCTTACTTACAATTGTCACTATTGCACCTGTAGTAAAACCAAGTGATTCTAAAAATAATTTTACCTCCTGCTTTCCACCAACTTTTTTAATCGTTTGCATTTCACCAACACTTGCCATTGTTAAAGGCATCATAATCACCTCTCAGTATATTGTTAGTTTATTCGAACTATTCAAATGTTATACCAGTATAACACAGTTGTCAATACTTTCGTGTTAAAAAGTTAGAACATTTTAACTTTTTCAATAAAATAAGTATAAAGCATAGTCTCAAGAAAATAATTACAAAAATTAAATAAAAAAGTAAATCCACTTACTTAAAAGTGAATTTACCTATATTTATTAATACCCCAAATAGACTTTAGAGCTTTTTATATTTCAACAATCTGACCTTCCATAATTTTTAACTGCACATCACATTTTTTTGCTAAAGAAGGTGAATGAGTAACAATAATAACACACTTATTATTTTTATGAGCCAAGTCAATAAATGTTTTTAATATATCTTGAGAATTTTTTTCATCTAAATTACCTGTAGGTTCATCTGCTAAAATCAAATCTACATCTTTAGCAATAGCTCTAGCAATTGCAACACGCTGCTGCTGTCCACCTGATAATTTTCTAATATCTCGAAAACATTGTTCTTTTGATAATCCTAAACCATTTAATATTTTTAAACAATAGTCTTTTTTATCATTAACTTTAATATTAGCTATTTCTAGTGCATTAGCAACATTTTCATAAGCATTCATATAATAAATTAAATTATATGATTGAAAAACTATTGAAACATCATTGCGACGATATTTATTAAGACCTATTTCAGCAGTATCTGTCCCCTTAAAATATACTTTACCTGCTTTGGGTTTATCCAGTCCCCCTGCTAGAACAATAGTGGTCGTTTTACCACTTCCACTTGCACCAACTATCGCATAAATTTTACCTTTTTCAAAACTATAATTTGCCTTATTAAGAATAGTTATATTATCTGAACCATCTGAATAATGGTATGAAACATCTTCAAATCCTAATACTGCTTCCATCTTATCCCTCCTTCTTTACTAATATTTCTCTAGGTGATAATCTTAGTACATATGTTGATGGTATAGCAATAGAAACTAAACAAATAACAATTGTAATTCCTGCCAATTGTCTAACTGTTGATGCTGTTAGTGAAACATCAAGTTCACTATTTTCAGGCTCATTAAAAGCATCATTAAACATTGGTATTCCAGAAACTTTGCCACCAAAATTATTTTCGAAAGCATCATCATTTCCACCTACTGGTATTTCCATCTGAAATTGATTATTATTAGTTCCTGATTCTAACATATTACCAATAATATTAGAAACCATTTTACCTGTTCCTAAAGAGATTACAAAAGCAACTGCTGCTATCATCAGCATTTCAAATAACTGTTGTAAAATAATTTTAAATTTACTTTGACCTAGTGATAAAAACAATCCAATTTCATAATATCTGTTTCTAATTGTCAATATCAAAACCAAACATAATACTGCACTTCCAGCGCCAATAACAACAATTAAAAACATCGTTGAAAAAGATTGTGTATTTTCTAAACTGTTAATATTTTGCTGATACAAACGATCATTTGCATCTAAAGCATAAGTTTCAAAATCAATATTACTTTTCTCTTTAGCTAATTCTTGAAATGCCTCAAGATTCTCTGGATCATCTAAGTAATAAGTTGCTGAAGTTATATTAGATTTATTACCTAAAAAAGCTTGCCCTATTGATATATCTGTATAAATTGTATTAAATGGATTATTCTGCCCAGGTCCTCCCATCTGCTGGGAATCTGTCACCTCATATATACCAACAATTTTTAATTCCTGTTCCACTGTTTCATTATTTACAGTTGCAGTTAATATAAATGTATCTCCTACACTAAGATCATTATCATCTGCTAATGTAGTTTCGATAACACAGTTATTAGTATCAGCATCTGTTGCTGACAATAATCTTCCTTCACTCAAATTACTCTTCGCTTCACTAAAAGCCTCTAAATAAGCCATCGTTGTATTAGCACTAATTGAAAAATCCCCATCATTGCCACCAAATATTCCACTACCAAAATCTTCAGGTTTTCCAAATCCCATAGTTCCTTGAGAATCATCAGTTGCTGTAAGTTCAACCTTACTAATCGTATCGCTATTTGCTGACGTTGAAATACTATAATTATAATTTTCTACATATTTCAGATCTTTTAATTGATTAGCCATCTCAATAGTTACATTAGTAGCTACTTCACTTATTGCCTGCCCCCTTTCCCTTTGTTTCATCATATTTTTCATATTAATTGTTAAAGTCACATCATTACCAAGCGATGATCGTATTTCATCCATTGATTTTTTTGATGCACTTTGAATTGATAAACCTGCAATTATTAAGTTTGCAATAACAGTCATTATTACAAATAATAATAATGTTTTACCAACATTTTTTTTAATACTTCGTAATGCATTTTTTAACATCTTCCTACCTCCTCTAATAAAAATATAACAAACTAAATATATTGATAAAATCACTAAATTATGTAAAAAAAAGGAAACCTCTATGGTTCCCTATGCTTTCATTTTAGAGTTTTGTTCATTTCCTGATACAACAATGTTATCATCACCTAATTGATCTTTAGCATTTTGGTTATTTGCTTTTTGGTTATTTGATTGTTGCTCGCGTTTTGATTTACTCATAAATTCACCTCATTTATAGTATGGACCAAAAAATTAAAAAAATTCATATTTTTTTAAAAATTAAAAAAGGTGGCTAACCACCTTTTATTCATCACCAAAACAAATTCCAATAGCTTTAGCAGCTTTTACTAATTCACCTTCTGGATCAACATGTTTCTGTTTTCCAAATTTTGCATCACCAATTACTTCTTCTAAAGAAGTATATGACATTTCTTCACCTTTTAAAGTAACAACATTACCAAACTTACCTTCTTTAATAAGTTCTAATGCCTTAACTCCAAAACGAATTGATAAAATTCTATCATATGATTGAATGTCACCACCACGAATGATATGTCCAGGATTTACTGAACGTACCTCATGGTTTGGAATTGCTTTTTCCAAATCATCAGCAACTTTTGCAGCAATACCACCTAAGCGAATTGGATCAGGACTATCTTCTACAATCTTTCCAATCACTTTTGTACCATCAGCATATTTAGCACCTTCAGCTACAGCAATTACTGTATAAGGATAACCCTCTTCATCACGTTTAGCAACATGTTTTACAATATTATCAATTGTAAAAGGAATTTCTGGAATTAAAATACAAGAAGCATTTCCTGCCATCCCTGAATATAAAGCAATCCATCCTGCATCACGCCCCATTAACTCACAACAAATAACTCGATGATGAGATTTAGCTGTGGTATTCAAACGATCAATAAATTCTGTACCAACTGTAGAAGCACTAATAAATCCATATGTTAAATCTGTTGCTGGTAAATCATTGTCCATTGTTTTAGGAATTCCAATAACATTTACACCTTTTCTTGAAAAATCACGCGCACTTGTTAATGTTCCATCTCCACCCAAAACAACAAGTACATCAACACCTGCTTTTTTCAAGTTTTCTACACCAACATCAGAAACATCTTTTTTAACTTTTCCACCATGTCCATCATCAACAAGGTAATCAAATAAATTATCTTTATTAGAACTAAATAATATAGTTCCACCTTCTTTATAAATACTTTCAACCTTATCAACTGTCAATTCTATGTAATCATTGTTATATAAACCACGATAACCATATACATAACCAATTACTTCATATCCATATTCGTTAATCGCAGCCTTTGTTACCGCTCTAATAACTGCATTTAAACCTGGACAATCACCACCACCAGATAATAATGCGATTCTTTTTACGTCTGCCATAAATATCCCTCCATGATTTCTATTATAAAATTTTTTTTACTAAAACACAACAAAAATGTTACCGTTTACACAAAAATATTAATTTTACATAAATTGAAATAGTAAAATCCTCCCTAAAGCGATAATATTCGAGCTACTCCCTTTTAAAAGTACTTTCTATAACTAATAAAAAAATAATAGAAAGACATATATTCTATCATCACCAATTAAAAAAGAAAACTGCCAAAGTTAATCATAAATTGATTAAAAAATATTCCTAAAGTAAAATTAATGATCCCTTATAAACAGTATCAACCAAATAATATCTCTTATCAATTCTTATACATAGAAAAAGCATATTATATAACTAAAGAGTATTTGCAACATAAACAATCAACATTAATTTTAGTTTATCTAAAAAAATAACTGCCTCTTTTGTTCCAACACTGAAGTAGTTATTCTACATTAATAAATCCAAGGCATAACCACTTATCAGCTACTCCTCTTTTCACTTATATTGAAATTTATAGATATCAATCAAAATGTCAAGCAATTAAAGAAAAAGCAGTACTAAATACTACTTTTCCATTACTTATTAAAATCAGAAATTAAATATAATAATATGCTATTCTTATAACCATTGTCATTATTGACACATTTATTATACTCATATATATCACGATTTGTCAAATTAATAGTATTAATTTAAGTTACATTCCTATAACAAAAAAGCTATAACAAGTCACTATAGCTTTTGATATTATAACGAACCCAAATATTTTTTCTCGCACTTTTAAATTTTCTTTTTCTTTCTTTTTTGTATATATAGATAGATATAATATAAAATTACAACTGTACATGGAATACCAAAGATATCATTTAAAATTAATGCTGTTGTACTATTAATAACAGCTTGTTCATAACAGTATTTAACTACCAACATGCCAATTATACAGATAACTAATAAGATTAATACCAATATATCTTTTCTATTTTTCATAATTATAATGGCACCACTCTATATTCCCAATATCCAGTATTACAAAGTCCTGAATATCTTGGCTCACAACCTGGAATATAACCTTGAATGAATCTTCCAGTTAACTCATAACGGGCTCTTGGTTTTGCTGATGTTCCTAATTTACTTAAAATAATTCTGCATACATCATGACCACTTACATAATCAATGTGTTCACATGTGGTAAGTGTTCCACCAATAATACCTATTCCAATTAAAATCCATCCTGGTATTACTCTAGTTGTAGGTAGCTGATTTAAGTCAGATTCAAAGACATTATAGTAATCTTTTAGGACTATTTTGCCGTTTGTCATATAAATTGCTTCTACACCATCTTCATATATAATTACAACATTTCCATCTTCATCAATATATTGTGATTTAATTTCAGATGATTGCATTCTACATGTTGAACAATCCAGTCTTGCAGCAACCCCAATATGATAGCAATAATCAATGAACATGCAGTGAATAAACAAACTAATACTTTTATATGTGTCTTAACATAATTATCTCACCTTTCATTTATTGGGTTCTTTTTTATTATTATCTTATTGTTATCTCCTACTTATATTATATGATAAATTTTAATAATTAGCAGTCTATTTTGTTATTCATATTTATGTTATAATAATAAAGTGAGATATATTTTATAGGTTCTTACATTTATTTTTTAATAATAAAAGACAGAAATAAAGTGACTATTAGTAATTATACAACTAGTAATCACTTTTTAAATACATTGGATTAATTTTAGCTTACACGAAATATAAGAAATTTTACAAAGAAATATAAATATTCATTGATATAAAAAAAGCCCAAATACCTTGAAAAATAAAGATATTTGGACACATAATAACACTTAAAAATATAATAATAATTTTAGTTTTTAATTTAATAAAAATTTAAATATCTTTCAATAATTTTAACTGGTAAGCCAATAACTGTTTCAATATCTCCTTCTACCTTCGCAACCAAACATTTTCCAATTCCTTGAATAGCATAAGCACCTGCTTTACCTCGCCATTCATCAGTATCCAAATAATCATTTATTTCTTGTTCGGTTAACTTTTTAAATGTTACTTTTGTATCATCACAAAAAGTTGCAACTTTACCATTATCAATAATAGCAACTGCCGAATAAACAGTTTGTGTACGATTTGACAGCATATTTAACATATTAAAAGCCTCTTGGCGATTTTTTGGCTTACCTAGCATTTGTTTATTCAAACAAACCATTGTATCTGCCCCAATTACAATATCCTTAGGATATTTTGAAGAAATGGGTAAAGCCTTTTGATAAGCTAATTTTTCCAAACGTAAAGGAAGTGCTAGATTTTCATCTAACACCTCATCTATTGTTTGAAAATCAATTATAAAATCAATTTTATGTAATTCTAATAATTCTTTTCTTCTTGGAGAACTACTAGCAAGGATAATTTTTTTCATTATTCTGCTTTTGGTTCTTCCTTTTTGACTGGTTTAGGAAATAATGCTTTTCTTGAAACATTTACTTTACCTTTATCATCAACTTTAGTAACTTTAACTTTTATAACATCACCAAGTTTTACTACTTCACCCATTTTCTTAGTTCTTTCATAAGCATAATCAGAAATATGTAAAAAACCATCAGTACCATCAAATAAATTTACAAAAGCATAATTATCTTCAACTCTGACAATCTTACCATCATATACTTCACCAACTTTAGCCTTTTTAACGATTCTTTCAATTAAAGCTATCGCTTTATCAATTGCCTTTTGATCATAATGATAAATTATAACAGTACCATCTTGTTCGATATCAATCTTAACTCCATCAGATTGTTCAATAATTTCATTAATTGATTTACCACCAGGTCCAATAACTGATTTAATTTGATCTGGATCAATTTTCATCATTTGCACTTTTGGAGCATATGGAGATAATTCAGCTCTTGGTAAACTAATTGCTTCCATCATATTAGCCATAATCTGTTTACGAGCAACCTTAGCTTGAGCTAATGCTTCTTGCAAAATTTCTTTAGTAATACCATCTATTTTGATATCCATTTGCAAAGCACATATACCTTTATCTGTTCCAGCAACTTTAAAATCCATATCCCCTAAATGATCTTCCATACCTTGAATATCAGTTAAAATCGTATACTCTTCACCTTTTTTAACTAACCCCATAGCAACCCCAGCTACTGGTGCTTTAATTGGCACCCCAGCTGCCATTAAAGCCATTGTTGAAGCACAAATAGAAGCTTGAGATGAAGAACCATTTGATTCCAATACTTCAGAAACAACCCTAATTGTATATGGAAATTCATCCTCACTTGGAATAACCTGTGCCAAAGCTCTTTCTCCTAAAGCACCATGTCCAATTTCACGGCGTCCAGGAGCCCCCATTCTACCTACTTCACCAACCGAATATGGAGGGAAATTATAATGGTGCATAAAACGTTTTTGATCTTCTAATCCTAAACCATCAATCTTTTGATGTTCACCAATAGCACCTAGTGTCGCAACTGATAAAACCTGTGTCTCTCCACGTGTGAATAAAGCTGATCCATGAACTCTTGGAAGTAGATCAACTTGTGAATCTAATGGTCTAATTTCATCAATTTTACGACCATCAGGTCTAACTTTCTCTTCAGTAATTAAACGACGTACTTCATCTTTTTCTAAATCATGTAAAATGATTCCTACCTGTTTCATTGTATCTGCTTTTACTTCTTCATTTTCATATTCTCTATTATCATATTCCTCAGTTACTTGAGCAATTAAATCATCAATTGCCCCATATCTTTCTAACTTACCTGGAATTGATACTGCTGCAACCATTTCAGCTTTAGCACGATTTGCAATTTCCTCAACTAAATTAGAATCTAATTCAAATAATGGAATTTCTAATTTTTCTTTTCCACAAGCTTCCACAATTTTTTCTTGAAAAGCAATTAACTCTTTGATTTTTTCATGTCCAAACAACAATGCTTCTAACATTACTTCTTCACTAACTTCTTTTGAATCAGCTTCAACCATATTAATAGCATCTTTTGTTCCTGCTACTTCTAAATTAATTAAAGAATGTTCTAATTGTTCAGGTGTCCCATTTACAATAAATTCACCATCAACTAAACCAACATTTACTCCTGCAATTGGTCCATTAAAAGGAATATCAGAAACACATAAAGCTAATGATGCCCCTAACATTGCTGTCATTTCAGGTGTCGCATCCTGGTCAACTGACAAAACAGTATTAACACTTTGTACTTCATTTCTAAATCCATCTGCAAACAATGGTCTAATTGGACGATCAATCATTCTAGCTGTCAAAGTCCCATGTTCACTAGGCCGTCCTTCTCTTTTTAAAAATCCTCCTGGAATTTTCCCAACAGAATATAATTTTTCTTCATATGTTACTGTTAATGGAAAAAAATCAACATTTTTTGGTTCTTTTCCTGCTACAACAGTAGATAAAATAACTGTATCATTATATCTTACCAATACAGATCCATTAGCCTGTTTAGCTAATTCTCCAATTTCCACACTTAGATTTTTACCATAAAAATCCATACTAAACACTTGTTTACTCATTCTCTCACCTCATCTATTATCTTAGCCATTATAACATATAAATTTCTATTTCAAAACAATTTATTACTTAACTACTGCAAAACCATTAAAAAAAATGTTATAATACTAACCAGAGGTGATTTTATGAATGAAAATGAATTAAAAAGCTTAGAGGTATACAATGCTAAATTTAGTGAAGATCCTACTTCTTTCAATGATTTTCAAGCTAACGACTACATTAAATTATTGAAAAAAAGCGAAAAAAGTGAAGAAGCAATTGAGGTTGGAAAGACATTTATGTCACAGTGTCCAAACCTAAAAGGGTATTTAAATCAATATGGTTATGCTCTTTACAACAAATTTATCAATGTTGATGATGAAAAAATAAAAGAAAATGAAACACTTTTCTTTAGTGTCCTTGAAGATATCTTAGATGTCTGTAAACAAGAACGCTATTCACCAATGGAACCATCTGTAAATCGGGCAATTAAATATCTACAACGTGAAAAATCTAGCGATTATGAAAAATTAATTGAAATGCTTAATCTATTAGATCCTAATTTATTAGATGATAAACCATTTACTAATTCTGAAGGAAAAGAATTTGAATCTAAAAAAGAACGTTACTATAGACTAAAGGTAAAAGCTTTATATGATGCTAAAAAACATCAAGAATGTGTACAAACAGCAAACAATGCCTTATCTTTACCATTAAAATGGCATTTTAATACTTTGCAATGGATCAATTATCAAAGAGCTTGTTCATTAGTTGAATTAGAGCAATTTGAAGAAGCAAAAAAAGTTTTCTTATCTTTACATAATCGTATCCGTAACATTAATTTCTACAAAGTTCTTTATAAAACAAATGCTAACATTGGTAACATTAAAGAAGCTAATGCTTATTTACTATATGAATTCTTTGAAAATGGTTACAATTTTAATCATTTAGGAATTTATTTACGTTTAAAAGAAGCAACAATAAGAACTAATGATTCTGACTTGATAGAAATCGTTGATGCCTTTATTACTAAACTTTGTCAAGAAAACAATCAAGAATATACTCCAGAAAAAGATTATGGTGATAAATATCTTGATCATGATTCAAGTGAGTTATATGATATTATGTATGACAAAGTTATGAATAACCTTGGTAAATATGTTGAAAGAATTGAAGGAACTGTTGTTCATTACAACAATCAAAAAGCACTAGGAACTATTTCTAAATATGATGAAGATGGTATTTTCTTTAGACAAGCTGATTATGTTTATGATGAAGAAGTTCAACGTCATGATAAAGTTGAATATACACCAATTGAAACATTTGACAACAAAAAAGGAATTGTTACAAACAAAGCTATTTTAATTATTACAACTGAAGAATACTTGGATTTTGGGTACTAAAAAACTATACCAATATAAACAAGTTAAGCCTAAAAAAGGGCAATGTACTCAGCTAAACCTAGCTGATAAGCATTGTCCTTTTTAATGCAAATTAGATTATTGAAACAAAGATATTTTCTATTTTATAATATGTGCTGTGATAATTATAATTTAATCTACACTTTCATCTATAAAAACAACCAAATCATATTCTTTTTCATTCCAAGAATTATTATAATCTCTATAATGCAAATGATCACTATCTTTTACTTAGGATTTTCTATTTCTTTTTTACTCCATTATTTTATCTAAATCAAATTTTTTACAATTTAATGTTGCCTGACTTAATTCTATAACTTTCTTAAATTCCTCATTCTTTTCACTAGTAGGATTTTCTAATCTCCAATCTTCTTTATGTGAACAATCAACATTATAAATTTATTTAACCAATCTTACAGCATCTTAATTAATTTGTGACTTTGTTTCATTTCCCGCTAAACAACATTCAAATACATCAGAAAATAATGACTTCCCTAGTGCTTTTGCAATTTAACTTCTACAAGAATAATGAACACATACAAATGCAACTTTTAATTTCTTAATCATTACTTTCATCCTTATAAAACGGACATCTCATACCTATACATTGCTTATTTTTATTTGAAAATATACATTTGACTTCTTGTTTAGTTAATTTAATTCCATATTGCTCATTAACAAAATCAATAGCAGTTAATATAGATAGGAATGCATTTCTCTTACAACATCTTGGGCCACCTACATCAGCAAGTTTTCCTAGTGCTTTTGACACATAACTCAAGTTATCTTTGTAATATTGATTATTACTTAAAGGTCCAGTTTCATGAACAATTGCTAATGCTGCTCCAACAGAAGCAGAAGAACCACACATTCCCCATTGACCACAAGTAGCCCCTGGCATTTTTTGACCTCTAACTATCATTTCATCTAATGCTTTATCTAAATCAAATTCAACACCTGCATTATGCATAGTTGTTAAAAAGCAGGAACCATCTAAAACATGATGTTCAGGTCCATGAATATTAATATAATCTTTTTTCATTATGCTTAAAATCAATTCAATTGGATTTCTTGTATTTGAATTCAAACATTCATTTTTTATTAACTTATATTTTTCATCCATATATTTCTCCTCATAAAATTAGAATTTTCCAGTTTGACAAACTGAAATTTACCAAGTATATTGGCGAATTATTTTTATTGCTTTTTGTCTATCTTTATAAACTAATTTCTGCATACTATCATCATAAATTTGGTCAAAATGTCCTAATGCATCAAGAATAACATTTATAAGTTCTGGTTTATATTTAGCAATAACAATTACATCTTGAATACATTGTCTTGCCGTAATTGGTTTTTCATCTTCGATATGGCTTAGCCATTGTTCAATAATAGAATTAATCTTATTTTCATTATCCCACTTCGCATGATAGGCAATTAATCGCAATCCTCTTGTACGAATAAATGAATTTGTTTTATTATTCATCATATCAACAAATTTATCAAAAAAAATATATAAATCATTGCTGTGCTCACAAACTAACAACAATTCTTTCAATGCGTTATATGCTTGTTTATTATCTGAACAAGTCAACATTTCAATCTGTGCTTCATAACTCATTTAACGTAACCCCCCTTTCCATAAAAATGCTGATACAAAGGCATAACCTTAATTTTATGACTTTCTTTCAATGGCAAAAAATATATCAATCGTTGGATGCTTTCCAATACTTTTCTCTGTGTGATATTCATATTCCATATTTAATGCTTTAAATTCACTTTCAGGAAGCCATTTTGTATAAAAGTATCGTTTTGCTTTCCCTACAGAAACGCCCCATAAAAATCTTAATTTTGGTTTTACTGTTATCTTAGCGTATTCGCCAGCAGAGAGGATTAAGCTTTCTAATTCATTTTTATCTATCGTACTACCTATAAACATTTCAAAATCCTTACTTTGTTCATCATAATTTCTAGCAAGTACAAAATAAGGAAATACTTTACCTTCAGGTAAGGAAACCATGGAATGATATTTTTTTGAGAGAATTTTTATATCATTAGAAATTGTTTTATCATTAGACTTTCCCCATAATCCAAATATTTGTAGTTCATCCAAATGTAATACATTTATATCCAAATTTCTCATAGAAATAACCTCCATAAATTCTGATTTATCAATTTCTTTATAAATAATTATACTATTAATAGATAATTCAATAATTTTTTATCAAAATTATCATATAACATCTTAGTAAATATAACTCTATTATAAAACACTTCTATTTCGAAGTGTTTTTTAATATTCTTAATTATAAATACTTCCATCCAAAATAAACATTCACTCTAATTATTAATCCAGTTTGTTTTTTTGATAATTTTCCATAAATACCTGCATAGCTTTGATACTTTCATCAGAAATAACATGTTCAATCAAACAAGCATCAGTATCAGCAATTTTTTCATCAATATTTAATACATCAATAAATAGCTGCTTAATTGTTTGATGTTTACTACAAATAAACTCTGCAGTTTTTCTACCTTTATCTGTCAATTTAATATCAGCATATTTTTCATAATCTACATAACCATTTTTAGCCAAAACTACAACAGCATTATTTACACTTGGCTTTGAAACTCCAAGCTGTTTAGCAATATCGCTAACACGTGCTTTTTTTCCATCTAGAGATAACTCATAAATTAACTCTAAATAATTTTGCATCGCAATCGTCATTTCTTCCACTATCAATCACCCCATTTATTTAATAATATCATATTATTATGAAAGGCTCAATACAAATGCCTAGAAGCAATAATGATAATTGCATATTAATAAATGAGGTGAAATGATGGAATACTTATTATCATTAAGTCCATTTATAATTGTATTAGTCGTTGCTACATTTAACTGGCTAATGACTTTTTTAGGGGCTTCATTAGTGTTATTTGTTAAAAATGCAAGTAAAAAATTAGTTTGTATTGCTCTTGGCAGTTCAGCAGGAATTATGGTTGCAGCTTCATTCTTTTCGCTTATTCTACCTGCAAAAGAACAGCTTGAAAACACAGGTAAATTAGATTTATTAATTGTACCAATAGGTTTTATTTGTGGTGTAGGATTGTTAATGTTAATTGATAAATTACTTCCTCATGAACATATGATGACACATGTTCAAGAAGGAATTAATCCTAGTCATTATTCAAAAAACAAGTTACTAATGTTAGCAATGACATTGCATAACATCCCTGAGGGATTAGCTGTAGGGGTAGCGTTTGCAGGATGCCAAAGTGGTAACTATCTACCTGCCTTGATTTTAGCAATCGGAATTGGAATTCAAAATTTCCCTGAGGGAACAGCGATTTCACTGCCAATGCATCAATGTGGTAAAAGTCGTTTTAAAGCAATAATGTATGGTCAGTTTTCGGCAATCGTTGAAATTCCTGCAGCTTTATTAGGTTTTATTTTTGCTACACTAGTAAATGGAATATTACCATTTGCATTATGTTTTGCAGCAGGCGCTATGATGTTTGTGTGCATTGAAGAATTAATTCCTGAAGCTAATGCTACAGAGGGCATCGATATTGGAACAATTAGTTTTATGATTGGTTTTGTAATCATGATGTCATTGGATATTTTACTTTCATAATATGTTTATTATTTTCACTTATTGACAAATTAATAATGATAAAGTATCATAAGAGTAACAATCTATTAAACAAAGACAATGAAGTGAAGTAGTAAATATATCTTAGATATCAGAGACATTGTGGCTGGTGTGAACAATGCGTTAAGAAATATTGAATTCATCATGGAGTCGGATACTGATATGTAGGTAGTCATCGGTTGCTAGCCGTTATCATAGTAAAGTTTTACACTTATTGAGATTATTAATGCGAATTAATAATGAATTTGGGGTGGTATCACGACTCTGTCGTCCTCTTTTGAGGACTTTTTTTGTTTAATAATTGAAAAATGGAGGGACTAATTATGAAAAGAATGTTAAAAGGTTTATTAGCTTTAGCTATGTGTGCTAGTATTACTGGATGTGGTACTGGTGGAGAAAATAATGGCGAAGCAAAAGATTTATCAGATGTTAAAGTTGGGGTAATTCAATTAATGCAGCATGATGCACTAGATGCTTCATACAAAGGGTTTAAAGATGAATTAATCAAAGCTGGGGTTAAAAAAGAAAATATTGATTATCAAGTTGCTGGTGATACATCAAATTGTACTACTGTGGCTGATAAATTAGTAAATGCTGGTAATGATTTAATTTATGCTATTGCAACACCTGCACTTCAAGCAGCTGCTGCAGCTACTACTGAAATTCCAATTATAGGATGTGCAATAACTGATTATGAAAGTACAAAATTAGTAAAAAGTAATGATAAACCTGGAGGAAATATTACTGGTGCAAGTGATCTAACACCAGTAAAAGATCAATTTGACTTAATGGAAAAAATGTTACCTGATGCTAAAAAAGTTGCTATTATGTATTGTGGTAGTGAAGATAATTCAATTTTCCAAGGAAATTTAGCAGTAGAGGCAGCAAAAGAAAAAGGATTGGAATATAAGGTATACAAAGTTTCTGATTCAAATGAAATTCAAGCAGTAACTAGTCAAATAGTAAACGATAAAAATGATGTTTTATATATTCCTACAGACAACTTACTTGCAACATATATAAGTAGCGTTGAAGCCATTACTACATCTGCAAAAATTCCTTGTATTGTTGGAGAAGAAGGAATGGTAAAATCTGGAGGATTTGCAACTTATGGGATTAACTACGAAAATTTAGGTCGTGAAGCTGGTAAACAAGCGCTTGCTATTTTAAAAGGTGAAAAAACTGCAGCTAATACTCCAGTTGTAAAATTAGATGCTAAAAATTGTACTTTAGCAATTAATTTAAGAGTAGCTGAAAAATGTGGTATCACAATTAACAAAGAAGATTATCCTGATGCTTCTTTTATTGAAGAATAGGAGTTTATAAAATGGGGTTATTTTATACTTATCTAGGAGCTGTTGATCTAGGTTTAATATGGGGATTTTTAGCATTAGGTGTCTATATTACCTTTCGTTTATTAGACATTGCAGATTTAACTGTTGATGGTAGTTTTGCAACTGGTGGTGCTGTTTGTGCAGTCTGTGTCTTAAATAATATCCACCCCCTACTTGCAATCCTAGTTGCTATTCTAGCAGGATTTTTAGCTGGAGCCATTACTGGTATTTTACACACAAAATGTAAGATACCTGCAATTCTTGCTGGTATCTTAACACAAATCGGTCTTTATTCAATTAATTTAAGAATCATGAGTGGACGTGCTAATTTACCTCTAATTGCAGCAAACACACTATTTTCTGATTTATCTACAGCTTTAAATATCAACAAATATTATATTACATTAATCGTTGCTTTAATCTTTGTAATTATCTTTATTGCTTTACTTTATTGGTTTTTTGGAACTGAAACAGGATCTTCAATTAGAGCTACTGGAAACAATGAGCAAATGGCTAGATCTTTAGGAATCAATACTAATACAATGAAATTAATAGGATTAATGATTAGTAATGGATTGGTTGGTTTATCTGGCGGATTATATGCTTTATATGGTCAAGCAACTGATGTTAGAGTAGGAACAGGAGCTATTGTTATTGCTCTAGCTTCAATTGTTATTGGGGAAGTTGTTATTTCTGGTAAGAAAAGTGGTTTTGCTTTAAGACTAGCATCAATTGTTATTGGTTCAATTATATATCGTATTATTGTTGCACTTGTATTACAAATGGGATTAAATACTGATGATTTAAAATTATTGACTGCTATTTTAGTAGGTATTGCTTTAACAATTCCAATCATGCTTTCAAAACGAAAACAAGTTGCCACATATAAAAAATTAACAAAGGAGATTGATGAAAATGCTTAAATTACAAAAAGTAAGTAAAACATTTAATCTTGGAACTGTTAATGAAAAGAAAGTTCTTCATGAAATTAATTTAGAATTAGAAGACGGTGACTTTGTTACAATTATTGGTGGAAATGGAGCTGGAAAATCCACTTTATTAAATATGATTTCTGGGCTATATCCTCTAGATTGTGGAATTATTACTCTTGATGGTGAAAACATTTCTTTACAACCTGAACATCAAAGAGCTAAAAAAATTGGTCGTTTGTTCCAAGACCCTATGTTGGGAACTGCTGGAGATATGCAAATATTAGAAAATCTAGCACTTGCAAATCGTAGAGGTAAACGTCGTGGACTATCTTGGGGTGTTACCAAAGAAGAAAAAGAACAATACCGTGAACTTGTCAAGTCATTAAACCTTGGTTTAGAAGATCGTTTAACAACCAAAATGGGCTTATTATCAGGTGGTCAAAGGCAAGCAATTACATTATTGATGGCAACATTACAAAAACCTAAATTACTATTATTAGATGAACATACTGCTGCCCTAGACCCTGCCACTTCTGCTAAAGTTTTAAAATTAACTAATGAAATTGTAACAAAACAACATTTAACCGCTATGATGGTTACTCATAATATGCGTGATGCTATTGATGTTGGTAATCGTTTAATCATGATGTATAATGGACATATTATCTATGATGTAAAGGGTGAAGAAAAAAAGAAGCTAACTGTTGAAGATTTACTTCGTAAATTTGAAGAAGCTAGTGGTGAAGAATTTGCTAACGACAGAATGTTACTTGGATAGAACTGTTTATACAGTTCTATTTTTTTATTACAAGTAACTTATCTTTTTCTAAAATACAATAAAAAACATCTTCAATATGATCAATATGTTGTTTCTTTAATTCTTTCTTCAACCAATTAAGATCACGATTCAGCAATTTCAAGTTATTTTCATCAACAATTCCATCACAAATCAATGCATCTGGAAGTTCAACTACACATTCATCCTTTGAAATAATAGACAATGAACCATTTGTTTCCAACAAAGCAAATTCTACTTTTGAAATACTATCAATATCATTAACTCTTAAATGATGTGATAAATCATCAACTGTATAACGCTGCTTCTTCATTTTCTCTTGATCTAATTTTCCTTTAAAAATAATATATGTTGGTCTTCCTTCAAAAATATCACGTAATCTTTTTGATTTCATTGTTATCATTGAAACCAGGCGATCCACTACAATTAAAGTTATTGTTGCAATAACACCATGAAAAAAAGTAAAATCCTTATTACCAACTGTATCTGTCATAATTTCAGCAATAATTAAAAATACAACAAAATCAAATACATTTAACTGACTAAATTCTTTTTTACCAAAAATTCTTAATAAAACACTTAAATAAATATATATACAAAGACTTATAAAAAACACTTCGAAGACATTCATATTTCACCAATCCTTAAATATAATATTAGTAAGATAACAAGGAGGAAATATGAAATCATATTTAAAAATATACTTAAAATTCGCATTATTTATCCTAATTACCTTTACTATTACTAGTCTTATCTTAGCCTCTATTATTAGTTTTATTCATTTATCAAACATTATTTATCATACTATAATAAATCTTATTGCTGGTATTATAATGATTATCTGGGGATTTATGATTGTTAAAACATTTTCTAAAAATGCAATTTTGCATAGTTTATTATGTGGATTGATTTTTGCACTTATTGCTTTAATGATCAATATTAATGATATTAATCTCATTAATATCATTTCTCGACCATTTATTTTGATAATGACTGTAATTATTCTATCTATGTATAAAAAGAAATTAGAAGTTTAAATTTTTAAAAATTTATCTATTCAAATCAAAAAAAGTTCATAACTATAATATTCAAATAGGGTAGAGAAATAAATTAGTTTATTGCCCCTCCCATTGACCCGTACGTACGGGTCTCGTATACGGCTCTACATTTATATCGAAATTACAAACTCTTAAGATAGTAGTTAAGAGGATTGACTAAACCAGGTCTATCCCTTTTTTCTTTGCTTAGTACTTTTGGTGATAGTATAAAATTCACGACATCTAGTCCACTTCTTCTATACCACCCTAATCTTGTGTTTGCGCATTTATAGATTTCTTCGTCACTAAATTTACATTTGTATATGATATTCAATTTCATTAGATTTCTGTAAATTGTCATTGGTTTCTTCCACTGTTTGATAATGATACATCTTATCTTGTGGCGTAACCATTGTCCAAATTCATCTATGAAGTTCTTCATACTTCCTATCTTAAAATAGTTTATCCACCCTCTCACTATTTGATTGACTTTTATAAATGTTATTGCGAGTGGTCTTGTTACTGCTTGTTTTCTTTTAAGATATTCTTGTATCTTTGAATATAAGCGTTTCTTTCTATCTTGAGTAGGTTGGCATCTCCATTCTTGACTATTCTTATAAAATGTAAATCCTAAGAATTGTCCTTTCATTGGTCGAACTACTTTTGTCTTTGTTGCACTAACTTTCAAGAATAGTTTTCTTTCTAACCACGATGTCACTGACTTCATTACTCGATTAGCACTCATTTCACTTTTTACAAAAATGATACAATCATCTGCATATCTCACAAATCTTAGATTTCTTGTTTCCAACTCTTTATCAAATTTGTCTAGGTAGATATTAGATAAAATCACACTGATAGGTCCTCCTTGCGGTGTTCCTATTGTTGTGCTTTTAATAAGTCCATTATCTAATACTCCTGCTCTTAGATATGCTCGTATTAAATGTAATGTTGTTGCGTCATTTACTTTCTCTCTTAAGATTGAAATTAATTTATCGTGATTTACTGTATCAAAGAACTTTTCAATGTCTAAATCAACTATCCATTCATAACCCTCGTTCAAGTATTGTAGTACTTCTTCCATTGCCATATGCGCACTTCTTCTTGGTCGAAAACCAAAACTATGTTCACTGAATATTGGCTCATAGATTTCACTTAATACTTGAAACATCGCTTGTTGGATAACTCGGTCTACTACTGTTGGTATTCCTAATGGTCTTTGTTTCCCATTTGCTTTTGGAATATATACTCTTTTAACGGGCATTGGTCGATATTGTTTGTTCATTATCTTAGAGATGAGTTCTTCTTGATATTGTTCAAACCAATATTCAATTTCTTGTACCTTCATTTTATCTATTCCTGGTGCTCCTTTATTTTGTTTGACCTTTTTGATTGCCATTTCTAAATTCTCTTTACTTAAAATCTTTTCCATTAATTTCATTTGCTGCTCCTCATCTATTTGTAAATTTATTTGGAAACCTCCCAATTACCTTTACCATCTATGATTACGTTTCATAGTTCTAGGCTATCCTCATATTCGGATTATCCAAACATTGCTTATAGTGATTTGCACTCTATAAACGTTTCAGTCCTTCTGTATTTCTACCTACTATGACTTCATCTGACTTCTTATGGTAAACCTTTTTCGACCGAGGGTACTATCACTGATTTTAAAGTTTACTAGACTTCCTCGTCCATAAGACCTCCCGGGGTAAGACATGAACCCTATTTCTTTCACAACGTCTTGATTTACTGTCTTGGTTTTACGTTTACCTTTTGAACTTCGGTTTGTATTGCAACCTTATCCACCATTTAGCCTCATCAAGTTTCTGTTCGTACGCTCAAAAGAATCGCTACACCACTTCCTTCACCCATGACATCACTATCAACGGCTTGTGGTTCACTACACTTGGCGGTAAATACCTGTGGTTGGTTTATCTCCAACTGAATTCGTGTCATGCCCGGCACACAACAAAAGAAACTAGACGTTTTAAACTTAATATCTAGTTTCTTTTTTATCAAAATACTTTTCCATATAAAATTTATAGATTAAATCCTTAGTTAGTAATGCCAAAAATTATAAACTAAAATTTATCTATTCATCAATTCAAGAGTTTTTTCAAACGATATACATTCTGCGTATCTTCCATTCCACATAAACTCATTATAATATCTATAAGATTTTTCTGCTGTCATATACGCATTATCAAATGTACTGTTTGTATTAGCTGGAACAATCATTTTAAGTCCATGCTCAAAACCACATTTCACTGTTGCATCTATACAGTAATCTGTTTGTAGCCCTACAATAATAATTGTATCTTCGTTTTTTTCATGTAGGTAATCCAACAACCCTGTATCTTCTCTAAAAGCACTGTTTACATTTTTGTCAAAAACACGCTCATTTGGCATTGGCTGAAATTCTTCGTATATTTCATAGCCTAATGTGCCTTTAGTTAATTTCTGTCCGACACCATCATCATGTCTAACATAAATAACTTCTATATCATTATTGCGTGCCTCTTTGATTAGTGTTTTAATACGATATACAAAAGTCTGAAATTGATACAAGTCATCATTCATAATTAAATTTTGAGTATCAACAACTAACAATATCATTCTATTACCTCCCAAATTCCAATTTATCTATATCTCATCTAATCCTTTACTAACTAACTGATAAGCACTGCATTCTATTTCAGCAATATCTAAAATTACATCACTTGCTAATTTCATATCTTTTTTTGTATCTAAAATATAATCAATAAATATATTACATAATTTCTCAAATTGTTTTCCACTCTCTTTAAACAATTCCCCAGATTTAACCAAATTATTGTTTTTATATTCTTTACCAAGTTCAATTAAAACTTTGCTCATTTTATCTCTTGAACACATAAATACAACTTCATCTTTTTTACTAATCCCATTCAGTCTATTTGGTGTTGTAGGAACACTACCACAAAACTCAACAATATTTCTTAATATCTTATCAGTTTCTTGCTTTCCTAGTTCTTCTTCCCAATTAAGTATTTCTTTAGATAATTTTTTTAATCCATTGATTCCCAAAAATTTTGTTGGTGGATTTAAAAACATATTGGATTTAAGTTTCATTGCTGACTTAAAAATATCTTTTTTACTATTTGGTCTATCCATTCTAATAGTACATATTGTATTTGGTTTACACAACCCTTTGTATTCTGCATTCATACCTAAAAGCAAGTTTTCATAAGAGAGTTTTATAATTTCTTTTCTTCCACAATCATATAAAAATATATTCTTTTCTTCATCATCATATCCAATCATTAAAACATAATGAAACGGGATGTGTTCTTTATGGTAAAGCTTTGTATAATATTCTAAATAATACATATCTAAAGCACCAATTACAACTGGAAAACCATTATCTATTTCTTTCTTTGCTTTGGTTAATGCTAATTCTGGACTTTTACATTCTATATGATGATAGTTAAACCCCACTATTGGAGCAAGAAATTCATACATTTTCTTAGTTCTTCCATCTCCAAAAGATACCATTCTTTTTATATCTGCCTTATTAGTTTTTATATATGCAAAACTGCAAAATCCACTCATAGCAAAAAAGAATTGATCTGGAATTTTTTCACCAGTTTTATTCATATAAATATCTTCAATACCATTCCACATACATTCATAATCATCTAAATGATGTGAAAGATTCTCTATTATTTTTCTCATAAGTTACCATCCTTTCAAATAGTAATTTTCTATCTATCAATCATAAACTGTATTTCATTCTTTAATTCTTCACTAAATTCATCTAAATCATCAAATTTAATAACACCTATTCTGTACCATCATTGATTTTCTCATATCAATAACTACACCTATACTTTTTTATCTTTAAATATTCTTCTTTCTAAATCCCAAAAATTTTGTGAAGCTTTATTATTCCTTTGCAAAAGTTCAATATATTCATTATTTAACTTTTGCATATAGTTTTCTTGCCAAATAATTATTTTTTTCTTAAAATTTTCAAATCTTTTTCATTTACATCATACATAATACACTTTCTCCTATGATATATCTTTTCTATGTAATTCTTGAATATTTTTTGATTACCTATGCTATAAATTTTTAAATACCCAAATAACCTTTAAATCATCTTAACCTTCTTAAACTATAACAAATCAATAAGTTATTATCCCTTTTCCCTTACTATAAAATGCAGTTACATAATATGTATTTTTACCAAAACATTTTCTAGTTTCTAATCCCCTCATCTGCATCCTTTGGTTTAAAAATAACATAATCATAGGTTTGATTAAAATCAAAACATATATATAAAGTTGTTACACTACTAGCCAATCGCCAATAATCAATACCGCTACTTATATTAAAACCTATAGTAGAAACTGTTACAGAAAATGACATTTAACCTTGCATTCACTTCAAACATTCACACCATATTCATATCAAAAAAGAACTAGTTACAATAACTAATTCTTTTTAATTTTTAAATTCAATATTAATAATTCTTACATCATAAGGATCAGCGACCCCTACTGTAACAATTTCATTTACACCATGACCTAATACAGCTTTAGCAAGTGGTGATTCATTTGAAATCTTACCATTTAAAGGATCAGTTTCAGTAAACCCTACAATTTGATAACTTTCAGGTTCAGCATCCTTTTCAGATAAATCCAAAATAGTTACTGTAGTCCCAGGTTTAACTACTTTTAAATCCATTTGATCTTCAGAAATGATTTCTGCATTTTGAAGCATATAATCAATTTCTTTAATTCTTGATTCTAAGTGAGCTTGTTTTTCTCTTGCTGCATCATAGTCAGCATTTTCTGATAAGTCACCTTGAGAACGTGCTAATTGTAATTCTTCAATAACTTTTGGTCTTTCGACATTAATCAAGTTATCTCTTTCTTGCTCTAATTTTTCTAACCCACTTTGAGTTAACAATACTTTTTCTTGTTCCATTATCTCACCTCGTAATCACTAATATAGCATATATCTAGCTAAATAGCTAGTCCTTATTCTTCAACGATTGAACAAATTTTAGTTATCAATAAATCAATTGCAACAGTATTACTGCCACCTTCTGGAATGATGATATGAGCATATTTTTTAGATGTCTCTATAAACTGCTCATGCATTGGTCTTACAGTTGTTAGATACTGATTACAAATAGAATCTAAACTTCGTCCTCTTTCTTTCATATCTCGTTGTAATCGCCGAATAAAACGAATATCTGCATCAGTATCGACATAAACCAAAATATCACAACGCTGTCTTATTTGAGACTCATTCAATACAAATAATCCCTCTAAAATAAAAACATCACGAGGATAAATAGTCTCAATTTCTTCTGCACGATTATGAAGTTCAAAATTATAAATAGGTTTTTGAATCGCTTGACCCGCTTTTAAGCAATCTAAATGCTTTACTAATAGTTCCATATCAAAAGCAAAAGGATGATCATAATTAGTTAAAACTCTCTTTTCCATTGTTAAATGTGACTGATCTTTATAATAATCATCCAATTTAATAATTTTAATCGTATGTTTCCCTTTAAAATATTCATAGATTTTATAAGCAACAGCTGTTTTACCAGAAGCACTCCCTCCAGCAATTCCAATAATAACAGGTTTATCCATTAAATTACTTTCCTTCCCATATCATCTTCCTCTAATTCAATATCTACAGGAATTTTCAATATTTCCATTGGATGATTAGCAACAGCAACTTCTTCATTTTCTTCATTAATTATTTTAGTTACAGGAATAATGATATTTTCATGTTGCGGACTAAAAAATTCAATTTTATCACCAACTCTAAAATAATTACGTTGCTCAATAATTGCTAATTTATTAATCTTATCATAACTAATTACTCGAGCACAAAACTCTTGAGTTGGATGTTCATCACGCTGATTAAATAATTGTTTAGAATTATCTGCTTGATTATCATAAAAACCAGTACACAAAGCACGATTTGCTGCTTTTAAAAGTTCTAGATAATATTTTTCACTAAACACAAAATTATCAGGATCACTGCAGTAATCATCTATCAACTTTCGATAAGTAGAGACTACTGTAGCAATATAATGTAATGATTTCATTCGTCCTTCTATTTTAAAAGAATCTACCCCTAGCTCAATTAATTCAGGTAAATGATTAATTAATGACATATCTTTACTTGACATACTAAAAGGAATTTTCCCTTCATTTAACTTTTGATTACTATCAAAAATATCATAATACCAGCGACAAGACTGTGAACAGCCGCCACGATTTGCGTCACGATGAGAAAAATAGTTTGATAACATACAACGTCCTGAATAGTGAATACACATAGCCCCATGAATAAAATATTCAATATCAATATCTGTCTTATCTAAAATAATTTTTAAGTCATCATAACAAACCTCACGACCTAAAACAACCCGATCCATTCCTAAATCCTGATAAAACTTAATTGCCTTAGTATTTAAAGTAGAAAGTTGCGTTGAAACATGGACCTCTAAATTTAAATCCAAATCCTTAGCTATTTTCATAATATAAGGATCAGCTACAATAATAGCCTTAACCCCAGCCCTATCTAGAGCTTTTAAATACTCTTCTATTCCATGCAAATTATCTTGATGTAAAATAATATTACATGTTACATGGATCGTTGCATTATATTGTTTTGCAAAATCAACAGCCTCTTTAATATCTTCAAGAGTAAAGTTTGAAGCTCCTGATCTAAGAGAAAATTCTTTTCCTCCAACGAACACTGCATCAGCACCATATCTAATTGCTACTTTAAGTTTTTCAAGATTTCCAGCTGGTGCTAATAATTCTGGTTTTTTTATAATTACTCTTTTACCATCAATAATCTTACTTATGTTTCTCATTTTCTTCTCGCTTTCTTACATCATCAATCTTATATACAGTAGCATCAAACATAAAACTATGATGATAATCTACTTCTGGTTCTATCTGATGAAGTTGCGGTAATAATTCTTTTCGTTCTTTACCATATGTTCCATTATTAATACTCTTTAATCCATCCTGATATAGATTTACTATTTCTACTAATTTTAAATCATCAATAAATAAAGACTCAATATATAAATAATCAAAATTAGTAAAACTACTTAAAATATCTAATCCACAAATCTGTTTTTGACTTAATATATGACATCCAAACTGATCTTCATATATATGACATCCATAATCTACTCCATTAGCCTGGATAATGATATTATCATTTATCAAAGCTGACTTTTCTAAACCTGTTTCCATAAAATAATTTGATAACAATTTCCTCTTTGAATATGCCATATATTCAACACCATGAATTTGTGTCACAGTCTTTATAGCTGTATTTTGAGCAATCATAATTTTTTCATCTAAAGGTATCTCACGTGCTAAAAAAGCACATTTAATTCCTAATGCAGCTAAATAATTTAATGTAGCTTGATTAGTATTTAATGTATCAGGACTGTAAATCAATTCAAAATCATAATTATTATCTTTACATATTTCTAAAATACCAAAATCCTGGAATAATATCCCATCTACTTTTAATTCATTTAATTTTTCTAAATGATTGAGCAGTTCATCTAAATTATGCTCTTCAATTAAAGCATTAACTAATACCCATAGCTTTTTATTTTCCAATTTATTTTTCAAATCACTTAATTCTTCATAATCAAGTGATAATGCTTGTCGACAAGAAAAATATTTTGTTCCAACAACAAAATATTTAATCCCAATATCAATAAAATCATTAACATATTTTACACTATTTAAATGTACTACTAGTTCCATTATGTCACCCTTTTTCTTATCACACATATTCCATCACCAACAGAATGATATGTAACTTCATACTGTTCATTATCAAAAATCCAATCTTTAAAACGTTTAATCTTTTTTACCAGTTGTTTAGTATTACGATTTTTAATATTATCAATATCAAATATCATTCCATGAAAATCAAGATTATCTACAATACAAATACCATTACTAGAAATTAATGGCATATATTTTTCAAAAAATTTTTGATACTGAGCTTTAGCAGCATCAATAAAAAGACAATCAAAGTTATTTAAAACAAGATTATTAATCTCAAACTGTAAAGCATCATCATGATGAATAATTATTTGATCTTTTAAATTATTATCTGATATATTCTCTAAAGCTTCTAAATACCTTTCGTCATTTAATTCAATTGTTTCTACTTTAAAATCAGCAATATTACTCACTAGCATCATTGCTGAATAACCAATTGCACTGCCAATCTCTAAACAGCAATGATAATTATTCTCTTTAAAAACATTGATCATAAATTCTAATCCCTCACGTTGCATGATTGGAATATTACGATTAATTGCACTTAATTCTAACTCTTTAAAATACTTCATTTTAATACCACTTATTTTCCTTTACTACTTTTTGATGTTCATTATACGTTTTTGAATAAATAACTGTTCCATCTTTTAAAGCAAAAAAGAATAGATCATCAGTTGGTTGATAATTTAAACATGACTCCATAATTTCATTAGAAACCATACTTATAGGTCCAATAGGAAGTCCCTCATATTTATATGTATTATATTTAGAATCTACTTCTAAATGATTATATGTAACTGCTACAGTTTTAATTTGATTAGCATAATTAACAGTTACATCACTTTGTAAACGCATTGGTTTTTCTAAACGATGCATAAAAACACCAGCAATTTTAGACTGATCTTCTTTTTGTCCAGATGCTTCACATTGCACAACTGAAGCCAACGATAAAAATTGGTGAACAGTTATATTATTACCATTTATCTTAAATTCCTCAATTTTACTTTTAATTGCAGTTAAGTTTTTATCCATTTGATCTAACATCAATTTAGTAACATCTTCAATAGTTGTTTTTTTAGATGTTATCACATAAGTTTCTGGTCCAAGATACCCTTCTAAAGGAAACATAATTTCACTACCTAAAATACTTTGATCTAAAAACCAATATTGATCAACCAAGCTTTGTAAATATTCTTTATTAGTCCACTTCTCCAATACAACCTGTGTTTTTGCTGCCAATATCTGTTCCTCATTCAATCCATTAGTATCAACTTCAATGTTTAATGCCTTTGCTACTTGTTTAGCACACTCTGGAACTGTATTGCCATCAAGAATAGTGATTTTAGCAGTAGATATATATTTTTTATCACCCTCAAGAATTTTAAAAATTGTCTTAAGATCCATATTTTTATCTAATACATAAACATTTGCTATAAATCTATGCTGATTCAATTTTGCATAAATACTAGCCACCATCTTATTTTTAATTAATCCAGCTTCATCTAATTGATCTATTACAGCATTCGTTGATCCTGAAATTTCAACTACTACTTGTTCACTTTTTAAAGATACTGCTTTTTGACCATTAAAATAAAGAAATACCAAACTAAAAACAATAATCAAAACAGCAGCAGTTATACCAATAATAATTTTCTGCTTTTTTTTCATAATATCCTCCGTTTTTTACATTATAAGATATTTTTCATCCTTATTCAACTTATCTGTAAATATAACAAAAATTGACAATTATATTATTAGTATAACCAATTTTTAGTCATCCAAAAAAAAGATACAACTATCTCTAATAAATTATATTAAATTCTTTTATCAAAAAAAAGCTAAAATAATTTAGCTTTTCTATTAATTATCATTTTTATTTTTACAACATTCATGATTATCATGACCATGTCCCCCACAACATTCATGATCATCCTCTTCATGACAACACTCACCATCACCATGATGTCTACAACATCCATGTTCTTCTTCATCTTCTGCCATAAAACTTTGGAAAACTTCTTCTACCATTTCCCATTCCTCAGGTGTTTCAATAGGATATAATCCTCCTTCATCATCAAAAATCGATGCATAAACACTAGGTTCTTCAACTGTTGAATCATAGTATAAAACATATTGTTTATTTAATTCATCATTATTAAAAGTAAACAATACTTCAAATTCTTTTTCATTTCCTTGATCATCAATTACCTGAATTTTATTTGCTTCCATTAAATTTCCTTTCTATTGAGCATCCAAATAGCCTTGTAATATTGCTACTGCTGCCATCTTATCAATCACTTGTTTACGTTTTTTTCGAGAAACATCAGCAAAAATCAAGCGATCCTGCGCTACTTTTGTAGTTAAACGTTCATCTATTAAAATAACATCTAACCCTGTTACTCTTTTTTCTAACATTTCTTTAAACATGATCGAGACTTCTGCTCTTTCTCCTAAATCACCATTCATATGTTTTGGTAATCCTAAAACAACAGTTTTAATCTGATTTTCATTAATTATCTTTTCAATGTAATCAGCTGCCTTTTCATAAGCATTTTCACTAAAACGATATGTCTCAACACCATGAGCCAACATCCCCAAAGCATCACTCATAGCAATTCCACATGTTCTTGAGCCTAAGTCTAATCCTAATATTCTCTCCATCTTATTTCTCCAAATACGATTTGACTAATTCCTCAATAATTTCATCACGTTCGATTTGTTGAATTATATTTCTAGCATTTTTATGACTAGAAATATACGCAGGGTCATTAGAGATTAAATAACCTGCAATCTGATGTACTGCATTATATCCTCTTTCATTTAAAGCATCTATTACTGTTTGAAGATTACTACGAATCATCTCCCGACGCATATCTTCGGAACTAAATACTTTTGTTTTTGTTAAATCATGCATATTATTCGACCTCCTTCAAGGCATCGCCTATAGAATTATTTTACACCAAATAGTAGTAAATTAAAAGAAGTTTTTAAGTTGATCATGAATACTTGTAATTTTTTCATTCATTGGACAACCACCTTGAGCAAAATCAGGTTTTCCACCGCCACGACCATCAACTACTGCATTAATCTTTTTAACAATATCCCCAGCTTTAAAACCATTTGCAATATAATCTTTAGTTACACCAACAAAATATGAACATTTGTCCTCAAAACAAGATACTAAGATTACTACTCCAGAATTGATTTTATCTCTAAAATCAAATGCTAACTGTTTAGCTTTGGCACTTTCTAAACTTTCTTCAACATATAAAACTTTAACACCATTGATATTTTCAACATCATTAATTTTACTTGCTGCATTTAAAGCATTTAATTTAGCATTTAAAGTTTCAACTTCTTTTTTGACAGATGATAATTCATCATTTAATGCACTAATTTTATTAACTACTTCTTTACGATTTTTCAATTTCAAAAGATTACTAATTGTATCTACTGTTTCTTTTTCTTGAACTAAAGCTTCATATGCACTTTTACCTGTAATTGCTTCAATTCTACGAACTCCACTCCCTACACTTTCCTCAGCTTCTATTTTAAATAATCCAATATTAGCACTATTAGTTACATGGCATCCACCACATAATTCCTTTGAAAACTCTCCTACTGAAACAACTCTTACTGTATCTCCATATTTTTCATCAAATAAAGCCATTGCTCCACTAGCTAACGCTTCATCTTTAGTCATATTTTTAATTTCAACGTCAATTCCATTAAAAATAACACTATTAACCTTTTGTTCAACTGCCCTTATTTGCTCATTAGAGATCTTTTCAAAATGTGTAAAATCAAATCTTAAACGATTATCATCAACATATGAACCAGCCTGATTAATATGATTTCCAACAACTTCCTTTAAAGCTGCTTGTAATAAATGGGTAGCTGTATGATTAGCAATAATTTTATTACGTTTTTCATTATCAATCTCTAATGTTAAAACATCTCCAATACTAATTGTTCCGTTTTCAACTTCAACAAAGTGTAAATGTTGCTGATTTGGAGCTTTTAACACATTTACAACATTTGCTTTACAATTTTCATTATGAATCACACCAGTATCAGCACATTGTCCTCCCATTTCAGCATAAAAAGTTGTTACATCAAAAATAACTTCTCCATAATCATCTAAAATATCAGTTTTAACACCATCTTTAAATAACCCAATAACGATTCCATTAATTTTAGCTGAATCATATTCAAAAGATGATGGTAGATCAAATGACATTAAATCCGGTTTTTGACTAGCCATTGATTCATTATCAGATCGTGCTCCACGACTTCTTTCTTGTTGAACCTTTAACTCCTCTTTAAAACCTTCTTCATCTACTTTCAAATTTGACTCTTCAGCTATTTCTAATGTTAATTCAAATGGAAAACCATAAGTATCATATAATTTAAATGCATCTTTACCACTAATAACCCCATCTGTATTTTTAGAAATTAAACTAGTTAATAATTTTTCACCATTTGATAATGTCTTATGAAAAGCTTCCTCTTCTTTTTTTACCAAATCACTAATATAATTAACTTTTTCTGGTAAATAACTATAAAACTCTTTCATAATATCACTAACTACAGTAACTAAATTATACATAAATGCATTTTTAATTCCAATTTGTTTACCATAACGAACAGCTCTTCTTAAAATTCTTCTTAACACATAACCACGACCAGCATTATCAAATAATGCTCCATCTGCTAAAGCGAAAGTAACTGTACGAATATGGTCAGCAATTACTCGATAAGCCATTTTATTTTCATGATAGCTAACATTAGCAAACTTTTCAGTTTCATGAATGATTGGTAAAAAGAAATCAGTATCAAAATTAGTTTCTCCCTCTTGAATAATACTTGTAATTCTTTCTAATCCCATTCCAGTATCAATATTTTTTTGAGGTAATTCTTCATAATCTTCACGAGCAACACCTTCTTGAGAATTATATTGAGAAAATACAAGATTCCAAATTTCAATATAACGATCATTCTCTAACTCTTCATAAAATAATTTTATTCCTAATCCTTCTGGATCATACTTCTCGCCACGATCATAGAAAATCTCAGAATCAGGTCCACATGGTCCTTCACCAATTTCCCAAAAGTTTCCTGGTGTTTTTAACATATGTGTAGGATCAACACCTTTTACATCAACCCAATAGTTATAAGCCTCATCATCATGATCATGAACTGTAATATATAGTTTATCTTTTTCAAAAGCAAACCATTTTTCATCAGTTAATAGTTCCCAAGCAAAATCAATTGCTTCTTTTTTAAAATAATCCCCAATTGAAAAGTTCCCTAACATTTCAAAAAAAGTATGATGACGTGCTGTTTTACCAACGTTTTCAATATCATTAGTACGAATTGATTTTTGTGCATTAGTAATACGAGGATTATCTGGTTTTATAGTTCCATCAAAATATTTTTTTAATGCAGCTACTCCTGCATTGATCCAAAGTAAAGTTGGATCATCATTTGGAATTAATGAATGACTTGGCTCAACTTTATGACCTTTACTTTCAAAAAAATCCAAAAACATCTTTCTTACTTGATTTCCAGTTAATTGCTTCATTTTCTTCTCCTTTGTTCAATATAAAAAGTCGTCCTATTGCTAGGAACGACTTAAATCGCGGTACCATCCTAGTTCATGAATAATTCATGCCCTCATTTAGCTAGTAACGCAGCTTACACGGTAATATTTAATTACTCTCCAAAGCAGCTTTCCTATAAACATGATTAGTATTTTCACCAGCCATACTATCTCTAAAAAACATCTTTATAGTACTCTTCTTTTTCAACGATTTACCAAATTATAAACTATTGAAAACTATTTTTCAAGCCTCATCTCTACATCTTTGCTTTTAAATTATCCATCATATCTTCAACACATTCACATTCACTAAATAATATCATTAGTGAAGCAACGGTTAATCCAATCAATAATTTATTTCTTGCTAACATAATCTCACCTCAGTATAGTTTGTCATTATTCCATAAAATCATACACATTTAATTCTTCATCAGATTCAAATCTCGTTTTTAAAGTTGTTTTACGTCGACTATCCTGATAATTATTAAGTCCTTGCATAAATGCATTATAATTTCCCAAAATAAAGAGAGACTGTTTCGCTCTTGTAATTGCTGTATATAATAAATTTCGTCTTAACATTATATAATAATCAGTTAATACTGCCATGATTACAATTTTAAATTCATTCCCTTGAGATTTGTGAATTGACATACAGTAAGCATGAGTAATGGTATTAAAATTTTGTGATGTATATTCAACCAAATTACCATCAAAATCAACAATCAAAGTATCTTGGAGATACTCAAAATTATCTTTTTTACAAATTTCCACTAAAATACCAATATCACCATTAAAGACATCATCATCAGGACGATTTTTTAATTGTAAAATTTTATCTCCAACACGATACTCAATTCGACCAATTTTATAACTTTCAATAAACTCATCTTTAGGATTAAATATATCTTGTAAAGCATCATTTAAAGCATCAATTCCTGCTATTCCTTGATACATTGGAACTAACACTTGAATGTCATTAGCATCATAACCTTCATCTAACGCTTTTTTTACTATTGTTTTAACATTTTTAATGACATCATAGTTTATACACGAAAAAAAGTTTATATCCCGAAATTGATTAAAAATTTCCATATCCTCTATTTCATTACTAATAATATGATGAGCTAATTGAATAATCCCTGAGTCTTTAGCCTGTCTAAATATTTCATCCAACTCAATAGTTTTCACTCCAGCTTCCATTAGATCCTGTAAAACATTGCCAGGAGCAACTGAAGGTAACTGATGGTAATCACCAATAAATAAGATTTTATTAATTTTCCTTCCAGCTTCAAACAATTTACTTAAAAGAAGGCAATCAACCATCGAAAACTCATCTATAATTAAAACATCAATATCTAATGGATTATTCTTATTCATCGCAAAAGTATTACTATGCAAATCCCACTTTAATAACCGATGAATGGTACAGGCACTAATTCCTGTTAATTCTGTTAAACGTTTAGCAGCTCTACCTGTAGGAGCAACTAAACCAATACGATCTTCTGGATATAAAGTTGAGTAAATTTTTAATAAAGCTTGAACAATTGTTGTTTTCCCAGTACCTGGTCCACCAGTTAAAATCATCACTGATGATTTTAAGAAATAATTTAGTGCTTCTTTTTGTTTCAAAGCATAAGTTATTCCTTGTTTTTTTTCATAATTTTTTAATAAACGATTCACTTCATTTTCATCAAATAATTCTTCAGGACGATTTATCCTAGCTTTTAAATATTTTGCAATATTTCTTTCAGCCTCATACATTTCATGATAATAATAACGTTCATCTTCTTTAATAACTAATTCTTCATCAATCAATTCTTCTAAATAATCATAAAATACTGATTCATCAATATTATAAATAATTTTACTGAACATATTTACTATCTCATCTATTAAACAATATGTACTACCAGTATTAAAACCATACTGTTTAATGCAATAAACAATTGCTGCTTTAATACGATTGGGATTATCCAATGATCCACCTATTTTTAAAGCTAGATCATCTGCTGTTTTAAAACCAATACCATCAATATCTTCTATTAATTGATAAGGATTATTTTGTAAAACATCTAAAGTCTTTTCTTGATAAAAACCTTGTATTAATCCTAAATTCTTTAAACTGATTCCATGCCCCATGAAAAACTGCATCACTTCTTGATCATAATCACTATTTGTTAAAGTATCATATATTGTATCACGACGTTTTTCAGTCATCCCAATTACAAAATCTAAACTATGTTTATCAGCTTTTATCTTTGATAAACAGTCTTCTCCTAAACTATCAACAATCTGTTGTGCTAACTTTTTACCAATTCCTTTAAACAATGGACTAGATAAGTATTTTACAATTTCATCACTTTCCTTAGCTAAAACAATTCGATATTCATTTAATTTAAATTGTTTACCATATTTAGGATGAATTTCATAATCACCAATAAATAAATATTTATCATAATCATTAAAATTATTCATATATCCATTCATTGTAATTAATTTATCTTCTTGTTCAACTTCAATTAAAGCCACAATATAATTAGAAGACTCACTATAAAAGCGAATCTTCTTAATATAACCAGTATATTCAATCATTATAAATATTCAATCGGTTTACCATCCTTGTAAACAGTCTCGATTGTTCCTCCTCCTAAACAAATATCTCCATCATAAAAAACAGCAGCCTGACCTGGAGTTACAGCTTTTACAGGTTTATCAAAAGTCAAATATACTGTATTTTCATCAATAAATTCTAATTGAATCGGATTATCTATCTGGCGATATCTAAATTTTGCATTACATTTAATTTTTTTAGCTGGCTTATTTGAAGCTATCCAGTTTACATCACTTATTAAAGCACCTGTTGAATACAACCAATCTTTTTGGTCTCCTTGACAAATATACAAAACATTTTTATCATAATCTTTTCCTACAACAAACCAGGCAGCTCCTGGTCCACCGATCCCTAAGCCTTTGCGTTGTCCAATTGTATAATACATGATTCCTGAATGTTCACCGATAACATCACCTGTTTCAATATCAACCATTTTCCCAGGCTGAGCTGGAATATAGTTTTGCAAAAATTCTTTAAAATCACGTTCACCAATAAAACAGATTCCTGTACTATCTTTTTTATTAGCAACAGGTAAATTTAATTCATGGGCAAGACGTCTTACTTCCTTTTTATCAATTTCACCTAATGGAAATAATGAATTTTGTAATTGTTTTTGATTTAATTGGCACAAAAAATATGTTTGATCCTTATTATAATCTAAACCTTTAAGCATAATTGAATCATCATTAGAATGATGTACAACTCTTGCATAATGACCTGTAGCAATATAATCAGCATTTAATGTTTTTGCATAATCTAAAAAAGCCTTAAATTTAATATGTTTATTACAAAGAATATCTGGATTTGGTGTTCTTCCTTTACGATATTCATCTAAAAAATAAGTAAAAACCTGATCCCAGTATTCTTTAATAAAATCTATTCTCTTTATTTCAATCCCCAAACACTTAGCTACTGCTTTAGCATCATTAAAATCCTGTTCTTGAGGACAAATATCATTATCATTAGTAGGATTACCTAAAATATCATTATTAAGCTGACTATCCCAATTCCGCATAAAAACACCAATTACTTCATAGCCCTGTTCTTTTAATAAATAAGCAGCAACTGCTGAATCAACACCACCGCTTAATCCTAATACTACTCTTTTTGACATTCTCGTCACCTCACTTGCATATAATAACATTTCTATAATAAAAAAGAAAGAAAATTAATTTTCCTTCTTATCCAAGTTTTGACATTGGTAACATCGCAGCTCCAATAGCTCCACAATCTTCAAGTTTAGTTGCCAATAAGGGAATATGACCTCTCATTCCTAAATGAATCTTTGAATTAAATTGTTCAACTAGTTTATCATAGAAATATTCCTGTGATTTCATTACACCACCACCAATTACAAAACAATGAGGATCCACTGTATGAGCAATATTAGCAAATAAAGCAGCTAATTGTGATACACACTCATCAACAATACTCTGTGCCTTTAAATTTCCCTCACTAGCCAACTTAAAAACATCACCTGCATGATTTACTTTATCTTCACCTAATAATTCTTTACCTTTTCGAGTAATTGCTGTACCACTAGCTTCTCCCTCCGCTGCACCAGGATTTAATGATCCAAATTTATATCCATTATTTTTAACAATAATATTTCCTATCTCACCAGCATGTCCACGTCCACCTGAGATTAATTTACCATCAGCAATAAAAGCACCACCAATTCCTGTAGAAATAGTCACATAATAACAAGTAGGATAATCTTTTCCTGCTCCTAATATTGCTTCAGCTAATCCAGCTACATTAGCGTCATTATCAATAAATACAGGTAAACCAAAACGCTCAGATAATTTATCACAAATCGGATAATCTTCAAAGTCTGGCAAATTAGTAGCCATAATCATTGTTCCTTTTACTGTATCCACTGGTCCTGGTACACCAATTCCAATCCCACTAACACCTTTTAATCCATCACAAACAATTGTATCTAGAGCTTCAATTTGCTTGATGATTTTTGTACACACATAATCAGGTCCATTTTCTCTTTCAGTATTATCCTTTACCTCAGCGTACACTGTTCCATTTTCTCCTACCAGCAAAGTACGAACATTAGTACCACCTAAATCAATTCCAATATAATATTTCATTTTATTCCTCCTGCATATATAAATAATTATACAATAAAGATAACTCTAATAAAAGATATCTAGAATAAAGTTTTTTCTATTTTTCTAAACAGCTCAGGTTCCAAACAAATAATTTCTTTATCTTGTAAATAGTCCAATACCCCAAATGTTTTAACAAATTTTATTTTATACGCATGTAAAAGCTGATTATTTAATCCAAATTTTCTTTTCATACACTTATTCAACTCAAAATCCCCGTATTTACGATCTCCTATAATTGGATGAGTAATACTTGCAAGATGGATTCTAATTTGATGCATTCGTCCTGTTACTAAAGTTACCTCTACTAAACTATAATCATCATTAAATTTTATTGGCTTAACGATTGTCTCCATCGTTAATGCACCAGGATAATCTTTATCAACTAATTTTACTTGTGCCTGATCTTCAAGTTTTACTATATAACCTTTAAGATTACGTTTTTGATTTAATTTCCCTTTACAAATAGTCAAATATGTTTTTTCTATACAATGCCTTTGTTTAATCATTTCATTCAATATTTGTAATGCTGCTAATGTTTTACCAAAAATTACAATACCACTAGTATTCCGATCTAACCGATGTACTGGTCCAGGCATAAAAGTATTTTCACGTCCTAAGTCCAGCTCATTTTTTTCAGCTAGATAACTTAAAACTTGATTAGTTAAAGTATTAATACTCTCATTAGCATCTTCATGTACCAATAATCCAACTGGTTTATATACAATTAGAACATTTTTGTCCTCATAAAGAACTTTAAAAGTTCTAGTTACTTGATATATATTCTTTGCAGCTGTGAATTCCTGAAATTTATCTTCATACAAAAACATTTCAACTAGATCATTATTCTTTAATATATATTTTTCATCTACTTTTTTCCCATTAACTTTAACATCTTTTTTTCGAAACATTTTATAAATAAAATTAGCTGGAGCATTGACTAATAATTTTTTTAAATATTTATCAATTCTCTGGTTAGCATCATTTTCTGTTATTCTAAGTTCCTTCATCTATATCACCATTAATCATTATAACAAATTTTATAATAAATACCTACTTATTTTAATGAAACCCTTTACATTTACTAATTCAAATGTTATAATGACATTGTCAAGTGAAGATAATTCGCTTTACATACCCCCTATTATCACCCTTACGTGAAATAATATAAAAAAGTATGCACCCCCGCATACTTTTTTTGTTATAATTTATTTGAGGTGAAACTATGGAAAAGAAAATAGACAGCCATTTAATATATGATGGCAAAATTATTAAAGTATATAAAGATACAGTAAAATGCGAAAATGGTAATGAGGCATTTAGAGAAGTAGTAAGACACCATGGCGGTGTAGGAGTTCTAGCAATAATTGATAATAAAATTTTATTAGTCAAACAGTACCGTTACCCTAATGCAACTGATACTTTAGAAATCCCAGCTGGTAAACTAGAATTAGGTGAAGATACTAAGCTTTGTGCTTTGCGAGAACTAGAAGAAGAAACTGGATATAGTGCTAAAAGTATTACTCAAATAGCCAAATTTTTACCAACTCCTGGTTATAGTGATGAATGGTTATATGTATATGAAGCTAACGACGTCTTCAAAGTAGAAAATCCTCTAAATTGTGACGAAGATGAAGAAATTGAAGTTGTTGCAATAGACATAGATAAAGCATATCAAAAAGTTGTAAATGGTGAAATTTTTGATTCTAAAACAATGATTGCAATTATGCATGCTTATATTAATAAAAGAAAGATTTAAAAGTTTATTAAAAAGTAAGTTATAAAAAAAAATCCAATATAAAAATCAGGTTTTGTTTTTTTAATTACTTTTTTAAACAATCACTTTTACATATAATTTATTATTTTATCCGACATTCTTTCAAACATATTTAAACCTTATAATCAAATAACATATATCAACATGTTTCTTCCTAACAAACAATCATTTTTAAACAAGATTTTATTTCTTCTAACTTTTCAATTGCTTGATCAACTTGGCTTTGAGCAGTTTTGATTTTTGATTGAACCATCCAATCTGCAACTATCCCATCAAAAAAATAATCAGCAAATATTAAAAAATCACTAATTTCTAAATCTACATCAAGAACTTCATTAACATCAAGAAGTTCTTTTTTTAAACTTATAATTGAATCTTTAGCCATCATTATAGCATTTCGTGCATCATCCATTTTTCCATGTTTAACCATTGTGGCAAAAAAGCCACCTCCTAATATATCAAAAACACCCCAATTACTCGCACTATGTAAATATTTCTGTGCTTCTATTAAATAACCTAGAGTATAATCAACAGCCTCAATAGCCTCATTAACTTCTTTTTTCTGATTATATCCCATAAAAAATCCTCCACAATTAATTTAATATTCATTAAAAATCATCTAAAATATATTTACATCGGTTTTAAGTTCTTTTCCAAACGATCAATGATCCATGACAATCGTTTAATACGTCCAGTCTCAGTTTTAGCATCTAAATAAGCTCTAGTATATGTCTTTTTAACAGATAAAGACATATGTTGAAAATTTTTATAAGCACATCTATTTTCTTTTAATAATTCAATTAATTCTTCTATTTGTTTATCTGTAATAGCAGAAGGTTTACTAGCATTATCCCACTGTCCATTTTCCTTTGCCTCTTTAATTTTAGCATAACCAAAATCAGTCATTAAGCCACGTTTTTCTAAACTTATTGCAAGAGATTTATTTTTTTTAGACCACTTACTATTTTTTCTGCGTATAGAAAAATATTTCATATATGATTTATCATCAATACGTTTCATCACTCCATCAATCCAGCCAAAGCAAAGTGCCTCCTCAAGTGCTTCATCTGCTTTTAATGTTCCTATTTCTTTTGTTTTTCTAAAGACTAACCAAATCCCCTTACTTGTTGTACAATTTTTAGACAACCAGTTTCTAAACTCATCACGTGTCTTAAAATATAGTGGTTCAATCATCTTATACCTCCATATAATAATTTTTAATTCCTCAGTAACTATTCCAAAATAAAATAACTAGAAAAAATCTATTTTAACTTTAGGAACATATAAATATACAAAAATTATAAGATTTTAAATTTAATATATCAAATCCCTTTTTAAACACTTATAAAAAATAAACACCTCTTTGTATAGTTACTGATTTAAATGGATAAAATCCTAAATTCAATCAACAAAAATACATCCATATTTCCAATTCTTTTAACTTTCTAACACATTACCAGACTACTAACAAGAAATATCATATATTTAAATAAAAAAACAACTCTTTCTAAGAGTTGTTATCTACTTATTGGCGGTCTGGACGGGACTCGAACCCGCGACCTCCGCCGTGACAGGGCGGCATTCTAACCAACTGAACTACCAGACCAATTAAATGGCGGAGACAGAGGGATTTGAACCCTCGCGCCAGTTTCCCGACCTACACCCTTAGCAGGGGCGCCTCTTCAGCCTCTTGAGTATGTCTCCGTTTCCTCAACTGCTTAAATATAATATCATGTTTATATACATATTGCAATACATTTTTTTATTTTTTCATCAAAGACATTATCTTTAATTACATATATTTCTAAATTATACAGTATATATCATAACTTTTTGTTTTACGATTTTAAAAATTTTTTTTAATTAACAATATTTATAACTATTTTTTTTGATTTATTAATCTATTACTTATTTCTAGCCCCGTTGTTAATATTGCAGGGACATTATATCCTGCTTCTACAAAATTTTCTACAATACTTCTAAGTTCATTTATAGTTAAAGATGCTAAAACAAACCAACCTAATAATTTAGTTACACCTAAATCAATTCCTAAAGTCTTACCAATTTCTACAAATGTAATCGAAGCTAAAAAAGCAATTAAAATCATTATCCAATAACCTAACTTTTTTAATATTCCCTTAAAACCAGTAACAGAATTTACTTTTTTAGTCATTATAGCTTTCATCCATCCAGTTATAAGATCAATAACATTAAATAATAAAAACAACGCAAATAAAATCCAGTGTTCACCAAAAATAAAGTTCAAAAATACAACTATCCCTCCTACAACTGCATTGTATAAATCAATATATTTAAAATCACTTAACGTATTCATTAGTATTTCTCCTCTTATAATATATTCTTCATCTATATAGGTTTATTTTAATATTAAATTTTTTTAATTATGATAAAGTTACTGGTGACTCTATTATTAAAAATTATCTTAATTCTCCTTAAAGTGTCCATATAGTATTTTCTTTAATATTATTGTATTCAACCATTTCTTAATTGGTATAGACACATTGATTATAGATTAATTAAAAAATTTTATAATTATTTATTTTTTTATAACCACCTATACCTAATATTTAACGCATCAAAGCTATAAATAGCTTGTTAAAAAATTACAGATAAAATAAAAGTTCTAAAGTTAATCATAGAATTTAATAAACTAGGCTTACACCATATATATTTAGACATACATATACTGCTTTGTTATATTATAATGGAGCTTGATTAAAAAACGCTCAATATTATACATGAGCATTTGGATAGTAAAATGTTTAATGAAGTATACATACATTTAGACAAACATAAATTAAGAGAAAATAATGTTATTGAAAATTTCGTTGAAGAAAAAATAAAGTCAACAACTAAAAGCATTGAATTAAAACTACTTAGCGATGAGTAGTTTTAATTTTGACCACTTTTTGACCACTTTTAATATATCCAAACTATACTAAACACAACTAAATATACCTAAGAATTATAATTTATATACACAAACAAAAAAGGCCTAAACCCTAGTAAAACCTAGTGTTTAAGCCATATTTTCTAATGGTCTCCCCTCACGGTCTCGAACCGTGGACCCTCTGATTAAGAGTCAGATGCTCTACCAACTGAGCTAAGGAGAGATGACGTATATTATAATACACCAATTATTAAATAAAAGCAAGGAAATTTTAATGAAAAAGTGTAAAACTTATGATATAATTAAAAGACAAGTGAGGTGATTTAGTTATGTTTTATAAACAAACTGTTGATAATATAAAAGTAGTTATCCTATCATTAGATGGAGGAATATTAGATTTAAATCGTCTAAGATTTAATTATTTAAAAAAAATATGTAAAATACATAACTATGATATTACAAAAGAAGAATTTGAAAAATCACTTGGTAATATGCAAACTATGTATAATAATTTTCCGATTATCAAAGATATTACTCCAGATGACTTAAATGAGCTGATTGAACGTGATTTGTATGAATATGCTAAATTAAAACCAAACTCATTAATAAAAGAAGGAACTGAAGAAATATTACAGTTTTTTAAGCAAAAAAATATTAAAGTTGCTGTGATTTCCAGCCATAAAATAAAACGTGCTATTCAATACTTACAATTAACCAGATTATATAACCACATCGATTTTATCATTGGTGGGGATAGTAATAATCCTGCTTTACCTGATCCTTACTTATTAACAACTGTCTTAGAACAATTAAATGTTACAGCAGAAAATACTTTAGTAGTAGCAAATTATCCTAGTTTACTTCACGCTGCTAATCGTAAATTAATGAATGTAATATACTTAACTGATTTATGTCCTTCAAACAACTCAATTACTTCCAGGGTGTTTAGAGTAGCTAAAAATAATCTTGAAGTTATTAATATTTTTCTTTTCGCTCGATATGATTCAATGGAAATGTATTCACCATTACTTGGTATGTCTAGTGACATGTCTGTTGAAACCCTAGAACAAACATATTATAAATTACTTGAAGAATATAAGAATGACTCACAGTTAATTGATTTAGTTCGTGATACCTATCATTATTTTTTAGGTGAAATATTAAATAAAAAATCTGTTACCATAAATCCTTTATTATTTGAAGACGAAGATACTGATAACTATAAAAAAAATCTTGACTCATTAAAAGAAGATGAAACAAGTTCTAATAAACAAGAAGATTTAATAAAGCATTTTGAATTTACTGACGAATCAGATGATGATCAATCTGAATCAGTTATAAAATCATCTCCTACTAATAAACAGGTCATTGGTGGAGATCCAAAACGAATTAATGAACTTATGGATATAATTAATGGAACTTCAGTATCAAAAAAATATAACGAAGATGATAATAATCTTCCCCTATCAGAAACAATAATTAAAGATGAGAAAATAACTTTTACTACTAAATTAATTAATTTTCTTTATACTTTAGCTATAGTTAGTATTGTTACTTTTTCTGGAATGATTGTCTATGTTGCTTTTGAAGATTTTATTTGTGGTCCAGGAATTATTGCTAGCATTACAAAAAATATAATTGATTTTTATATTAATACTATTTTATCAATTTATATATTTATTATTAATGGACTCCATAATTTACTTAGTTTTATTCCAAGTTATAATAGTTTAATCTCAGGAAATAATTTTTTATCACCTCTTGCAATTAAACTAATCTTATTTATTATTTTTAATTTAGTTATTGTATATATAATTAAATTTGGGTCCATCTTATTAAAAGAAGGGATGGTAGATAATGACTATTCTACAGAAAATTAAAGAAATAGATGTAAAAACATCTCATTTTTTCCCAAAATTTTATCATCATAAATTATTAAGCAATATAATGAAATTTATTGCTGGAATTGGTGATTTTGGAATGATTTGGCTACTACTAATTCTTCTTTTAAGTCTAAGCAGTAAAACGCAGTTATTATCACAAAAAATGTTAGCAGCATTACTTTTAGCTACTGTTATTGGTCAAGTTACTATCAAATCAATTATAAAAAGGAAAAGACCTTGTCACACATACAGTGATGTAGAAATGCTTGTTGCTATTCCTAGTGACTATTCTTTTCCATCTGGACATACTACATCTAGTTTTGCCTGTGCTACTACAGTATGTTTTTTCTTTCCTAAGACAGGTATAGTATTTATCCTATTTGCCCTTTTAATGGCTTTTTCTAGATTGTATCTGTTTGTTCATTATTTAAGCGATGTGACTTTTGGAATTATTTTAGGTATTAGTGTTGGTATTATTGTAATGATGTTCTAATAAAAACAGCATACTTTTAAAGTATGCTGTTAAAACATTATATATATCAATATCACTGCAATTAAATTTTTCACCCCATGTAAAAAGATTGGAGCAATAATGTTCTGTCTTTTTTCGTATGCATAAGAAAAAGCTAATCCAGCAGTCATATAAGGAATCAATTTTATCCACTCACTCATATCACCAGCTAAAATATAACTATAAACATGTAATAGTCCAAACAAAAATGCTGAAATTAAATGGGCCCAAAACACACTTTTTTGTCGAAGCGTATTAAATATTAGTCCTCTAAAAAATAATTCTTCAACAATCGGTGCTAAAATTACCGCCTGAAATGTCATTAATAACATATTTGACGATACTAATGTAACAACTAATGTCTGATTAGTTGCTTCACTAGTATTAGCTGGTAAAAGTAAATTAACAATAAATTCTCCTATATAACTAAATAAATAGGCTGAGCCAATACCAATAGTTAAAACCCAAATAACATTTTCCAATAATTCCTGTTTAAATATTTTCCAATTTTTTTTAATAAAATCTCTAAATATAATTAACAAAAAAACTGCTGTCGATAATGTAATCAGCACATTAAAATACGTATTAATAGTCTCTGATGTTAAATTATCATTAACATACATTATATATAGTTTAATTAAAAAATTAAAAATACTTGGTGCAAAATACAAATACCAAGGAAAAAGAAGTATTGTCCCAATTGCTTTTTGACGATTATTTAATTTTACTTTTGTTATTAAACTCAATTTAACACTCCTATACATTATTATTTTCTAAATTTATTTCTTCAAACAATACAGCAACACTAGTTTGCAGTTCAGCAGAAAATAAATAAACTGATAAAGCTGACATCAGTATCTCAATAACCAAAGGAATTGGTAAAAATGCCTGAACAACTGCAGTTATTACAATAGTTAAAATATACCAGCCTAAATAAGAAAGATATAACACAAACAATGTTCCTTTATATCCCTTCATTAAATGCGCAGAATAACTCATTGCCTTAACTCCATAAATTTTATTCTTTTCTAACACATATGGTGTTAACGCAAAAATTAAAGTATACATAACTCCAACAACAACCATAACAGTAAGCCCTAATACAACAATTCCACTTATAGAAGCAGCTGCCTGTATAAAAGCAGGATCTTGTAAATAAGCAGTAACATCGTTTGTATAAATACCAGCTTGTGAAAATAACATCCCTAAATTATTAAACACACTTTCATCAATCACTAACTTTGCAATTAAAAATAGTACTAAACAAATAAGTAGCATAATTACCATTAAAAATGCTGTTTGAAGAAAATAAGTAAAAAATAATTCTTTAAATCTCTTTAATCCAGCAAGTCCTTCATGTTCAACAGAAATTTCATCTCCTTGTTCATTCACTGCTTTTAAAGCTGTTACAATATTCCCATGAGAAAATGGTAACATTATTATTGATACCAGCAATGACAAAAATGGTATCATTACCCCTAATGTTTCACTAATATAATTTATTATAGTTGTCACTACACTGATAAATATAAAAACAACAATTATATTACTCCGATTTACCAAAACACTTTTTGCTTTAGTTTTAATATCACGAATATTCATCTATATTTACCTCCATGAGTATATTATATCAAAAAAGCAATCTAAAAGTAAAACTATTTAATATCCAAACTAGTTTTAATCGCTTGATTAATCAACTGCATCATTTTATCATCAATCAATCCAACTTTTTCTCTTATTCTCTGTTTATCTATAGTTCTTATCTGTTCTAATAAAATAACACTTTTTTTCTCCAAATAATTACTTTCAATTGTCACATGAGTCGGTAAAGGATTTTTGGTTAATCTAGATGAAATAGGTGCCACAATAATAGTTGTTGAATAACGATTTCCTTTATTATTTTGTAATACTACAACTGGTCGATATCCCCCTTGTTCACTGCCTACTACTGGTGATAAATCAGCATAATAGATTTCCCCTCTATGTATCATATTCACAACTCCTTTATTGCAATATATGAAACAAATGAAATTTTATTACACAAAATGATTTAACTATATAAAAAATTTATGTTAATATGTTGGCTAAGGAGGTAACTATGATTAAAGCTATTATTTTTGATATGGATGGTTTAATGATTGATACTGAAAAGCTTGCATTTGAAGGATTTCAGTATGTTTTGGCTAAAAATGGATTAACAATGTCTTTAAACTTTTATAAAAAACTACTAGGTAAACCTATGGCTGGAATTGCTGAATTAATTTATAAAGAGTATGGTGAAAATTTTGATATTAAAAATACAATTAAAGAGGTTCATGATTATATGGATGAAATCTTTGAAAATAAAGGTGTTCCTTTAAAAAAGGGATTATTTGATTTATTAAAGTATCTAAAAGAACATGATTATAAAACAATTGTAGCAACTAGTTCACAACGTTATCGTGTTGATTATATTTTTAAATTAGCTGGATTAAATCTATATTTTGATGATTCGATTTGTGGTGATGAAGTCATTAGAGGTAAACCTGATCCAGAAATATTTTTAAAAGCATGTCAAAAGCTTGATGTTAAACCATCTGAAACTCTAGTTCTTGAAGATTCTGAAGCTGGTATTAATGCTGCCTTTAATGCTGCAATTAAAGTTATTTGCATTCCTGATCTTAAATATCCAGAACCTGAATTTGCTAAAATGACATATAAAATTATGAATAATCTATTAGAAGTGCGTGATTTCTTGAACCAAGGTTAACTTGGTTTTTTTACAAGATATTTGGTGATATATACTACTATAAATTAAGAAAAACTATCTATTACATTTAAGATATTTTCTAAACAAAAAAGATGGAAAATTTCCATCTATAAATATAATTATATTTCCTAAGTGTGGTATTAATAAATACTGCACTTTTTATCTTCAATAATTATAAAACCAAAAGATAGCAGGAGCTTTTATGCTTAAATTATTATCTTCTTGAATTAATACATTGCTTTAAAATTTATCATTTTGCAAGTTTATTCAAAGCATCTTTAGCCGCTTTTTGCTCCGCTCTTTTTTTACTAGAACCAATTCCAACACCTAAAATCATATCATCCATTTTTACAGCCATTTCAAAAACTGGATTATTCGATGGACCCGTTGCAGATATTAAATCATAGGTAACAGTTTTTCTTTGATCAGCTTGAATTAATTCTTGAAGCCGTGTTTTAAAGTCAGTAATTTCATCATAATTTACATCTTCAACATGCTTATAAATCGTTATCTCAAGTATTTTTTCAACATATTCAGGTCCACAATCATAACAAACAGCTCCTATTAAAGCCTCAAAAATATCAGCTAATACACTATCTCGATCACGTCCACCATTATTTATTTCACCAGCACCTAAAAAAATCAATGTTCCTAAATTCAATTCTCTTGCAAAACGAGCTAATGATTCTTCTCGAACTAATTTAGCTCTTAATTTTGTTAATCGTCCTTCAGGCAGATCTGGGTACAAATCAAAAAGATGCCTAGAAACATGGTATTGTAATACTGCATCACCTAAAAATTCTAATCGTTCATAATCATGATTTTTTAATTTATTTTCATTTGCATATGAGGGATGTGTAAATGCTTCTTTAAAAATATCGATATTACTATAAGGTATCTCCATATTTTGTAAAAATTGTTCTAAATCCACTTTATTTCAATCCTTCTTTCATTTTATCCACCACATTACTTGAAACCATATCAAATGCTAAATTCATTGCATTCTCAAAAGCAATTGCATCACTTGAGCCATGTGCCTTAATTACTGGTTTAACAAATCCAATCATTAATGCGCCACCAGCGGCTTTAGTATCAAATTTATTCATTAATTGTTTTAATGCTGGTTTTGCCATTACTGCCCCTACTTTTGTACGTGTTGATGACATAAAACCATCTTTTAAACTTTTTACTAATACTTTTGCAACTCCTTCAATCGTTTTTAAAGCAACATTGCCTGTAAATCCATCAGTGACAACAACATCAACATCCCCGTCTAAAATCTCCTTACCTTCAATATTGCCAATAAAATTAATTTCTTGCATACTTTCTAATAATTTATATGTTTCTTGATGAACTTCATCACCTTTATGATGCTCTGCACCAATATTTAATAACGCCACTTTAGGATTACTGACTTTACGTACATTCTTTGCATAAACACTTCCCATAATAGCAAATGATTTCAATTGCTCAGCTGTATTTTCAGAGTTTGCTCCAACATCAAGTAAAGCAACACCTCTATCATTATATGTTGGTAACATTGCCATTAAGCATGATTTTTCAATACCCTCTAGTCGTTTTAAAAATAACATCGCACTAGCATAATAAGCCCCTGTATTACCACATGATAAAACAGCATCAACCTCATCATTTTTTGCTAACATCATTGTTTTAACCATACTTGACTCTTTTTTTCTACGAATAGCTAGAATATTTTCTGTCATTTCTAAAACTTCTTGTGCATCAATTATTGTGACTTGTGAATATGACTCTAAAGCTAATAATTCCTCTTTTTTTCCTACCACATATAATTCATCTGTTTTATTTTTACTTAGAAATGAGCGACAAGCTTCAACAACTATCGCACTTCCTAAATCACCACTCATAGCATCAATTCCTAATTTCATATTATTATCACCTCATATTAGTTCATATTATATCATAAAAATTAATCAATATATTTATTATTATTAATTAATTGTTCTTCAATCTCACTGATTAATTTTAAATAAACAGTATCATTAGATTTACTTTCTAATAATTCTTTAGCATCTTTTCTAGATACCTCTAAAATATTTATATCTTTAAAAATATCACCGATTATAAGCGATGGTAACCCACTTTGTTGATTACCTAAAATATCGCCAGGTCCTCTCACTTTCAAATCATAATAAGACACCTCAAAACCATCATGACAACTTTTTAAAAATTCCAATCGTTCAATCGCTTCTTTACTTGATGAATTACTTAATAAATAACAATAACCTTGTTCATTTCCTCGACCAACTCGTCCTCTTAATTGATGTAGCTGACTTAAACCAAAGCGCTCAGCATTATAAATAACCATCCAATTAGCATTACTTACATCAACTCCAACTTCAATTACAGTCGTTGAAACCAAGATTTGAATTTGGTTATTTTTAAAGTCTTCCATTATATGCTCTTTTACTTCATCATCCATTTTACCATGAAGCAAACCTACTTCATAATTCCCTTTAAAATATGCTTTCATCCCTTCATAAATACTAGTCGCATCCCTACTACTAATTACTTCACTTTCTGCAACTAATGGGCATACTACATAACATTGACCTCCACTAGCTAAATATTTTTTTAGATTATTTAAAATAGGCTTCATACTATGAGATTTTATTACATCAGTTATTACCTGTTTTCTTCCTGTAGGCATCGTTTTAATTGTTGATACATCCATATCACCATATAAACTAATTGCCAATGTTCTAGGAATCGGTGTAGCTGACATTACCATAAAATCAACTTGCTGTCCTTTTTCTTTTAACGCCTTACGCTGATTTACACCAAAACGATGCTGTTCGTCAGTAATAACTAAACCTAATTTTTGATAACTAACTTTATCTTGAAATAAAGCATGTGTCCCTACTACAATATTAATTTTACCACTATCCAAATCCTGATAAATATTTTGTTTTTCCTTATTAGATAAACGTCCTGTTAATAATGCTAAATTAATACCAGTTTCTTTAAATAAAATATTTAAAGATTTAAAATGCTGAGAAGCTAGAATTTCAGTAGGTGCCATCATTGCTCCTTGAAACCCTGCTAAATAATTTGCATATAAACCTATAGCTCCAACAACTGTTTTACCGCTACCAACATCTCCCTGAATAAAACGATACATTATTGTATCCTTTTTTAAATCATTAATTATTTCATCAACTGCTGCATTTTGATCAGGAGTTAACCTGAATGGCAACTGATTAATAAATTGTGTTAATATCTGTTGATCAAATTGTTTTTTTACCCCAATATTTTTTTTACGAGATAATTTTATATATTGCATTGTTAATTGAAATTTTAAAAATTCTTCATATTTTAAATATCTTAATGCCTCTTCTATATCATCATTATTGCATGGAAAATGAATTAAGTTTAAAGCTAATTCCTTATGTATCAAATGATGTTTAATCAATAATGAAGCTGGCACTTCATCTTGAATATGACCTTGATAAAATTTCAAAGCTTTCATAACATAATTTTGAAAAGACTTTTGAGTTATTCCCTCTTTTAAAGAATAAATAGGAGTAATACCAGTTATCTCTTTAAGTGCTTTTAATCTAATATCACTTGCTGTAATACTGTTATTAGCATTATTATATTTACCAATTATAGTTAGAAGCATTCCTTTAACCATATTTTTCTTCAAAAAATGACGATTAAAAATTATTACTTTATATATTTCTTGCTGATATAAAATCTGAAATGTCAATCTCGATAAACGTCCTTTAAAAAAAACTTTAGGTTCATCAATTAAAACACCTTCAATAATAACTTTTTCATTATTTATTAAAGATGTTGCTTCTATACAATCATAACGATATGGAAAATGAAGAATCAAATCTTTCAAACAATAGATTCCCATATTATTTAATAACTTAATTCTATTTTCATTTATTCTTAATTGTTGTAAAGGAATTTGCTTAGCCATAATATCACCACGACTATTGTATATTATTTGTTGAAAAATATCCACTCCTAACTATTAATTACACTATTAACAGGTATTATTTCATAAAAAAAGCTATTCAAATAGAATAACTTAACTGACTATCAATTCAATTGCACGATTTAAAACAGCTTTCCCATCCATTTTTGAAAAATCTATATCATTAATTTCCTCAACTGGAATAGATGTTTTAACAATAGATTTTACCTTTTCAAGGTCACTTGTATTTTGTGATGCAATCAAAATACAATCAGCATCAGCCCAAGATAATTCAATTGCACTAATCGCTACTGCCCAAACCATAACATCTAAAGTTTGCTTAGCAGCTTCTTTTTTCATCGCATCTACAAGCATACTTGTAGTTAAACCTGATGTACAACAAAGTAAAATTTTATACATAACATACCTCCATAAATATTTTGCTGATTATTTATGAAACGATTTTATCACAATGATATAAAAATTACTACATTTTTCATAATCCAAAAAGCATTTATTCCATTAATCCAGCTAAAACAAATCTACTAACTATATAAGCATAAAGATACATGCAATATTATATATCTTTACAACATTAAATTTCTTTTTTCATTATACATAATTATAAATCAACATCCAAAAACTTAATATAATTAATGTCTATCTTCTCACTTACACACTATTTATAGCTTTTGCATAACTCTAATATCATTGAAAACAATTACTAACAATGTTTCTATTTAAAAAACGTTCACATTTATTAGTACAATAATAAAAATATCTATCTTCATTTCATATCTTAATGATTTCAATATTATGTTCACTTATAAATTGATCTACAATTCCTTCTGTAGTATATAAATTTCCTTTTACATCTAATAAAATCATATTAAACTTTTTGCTATTCTTTTTCCAATAATCAACTGCCTTATCTTTGCCCATTATAAATAATGCCGTTGATAAACCATCTGCTAAAGTACCATCTCCACTTATGATTGTAACTGATTTTAAATCAGTATCCGCTGGATAACCTGTTAATGGATCAATAATATGATGGTATATAAATCCATCTTGCTCAAAATAACGCTCATATCCTCCAGATGTAATTACAGCACAGTCTTCAGCTTGTAATACTCCTAAATAATCAGTACTATCAGGATCTTTAATTGCAACTTGCCACATCTTATTATTACTTTTTTTTCCTAAAACCTGAACATTTCCTCCTAGATTAACTAACCCTTTTGAAATATTGTGTTTACGAAAAATATCCATAATCTTAGACGAAGTATACCCTTTTGCAATTCCTCCTAAATCAATCTTCGTTCCAGGCTTTTCAAAAGTAACAGTTGATTTTTGCTCATTTATCTTTATTGTAGAAGAATTAACTAATGATAATAACTGATTTAATGTATTACTATCTGGTATAACATAATTTTTATCAATAAATCCCCAGGCTTTCATAATTGGATAGATAGTAATATCGAATTTACCATCTGTCTCTGTCCACAACTTTAAGGATTGCTCTAATAGATATTTAGTATCCTTAGATAATTTACCACCACCATTTTGGTTTAATAAAAAAATCTCACTTTGTTTATTTTCTACAGATAATAACTTATCTAAACGCTCAATCTCCGCTATTGCCTCTGTTACCGCATTTTGAGCCTCATTACCATATGCTGTAACTGTCATATAGGTGTCCATCGCAAATATACTTTCACTAACAGACTTACTCGTAACTACCCCATCACTACATCCACTAAAAATTAAACAACCTAAAACAAAACCTATAATCATCAACCTTCTCTTAAGCATACTTCCTCCTTGGAAACAATTCCTTTTTCGTAATCCTACCACTCCCCTTTGTAAGAGTCAAGAAGCAGCACTTATAAGAAATATTATAATAATTATTCTTTTTCTAAATCAAGTAAAAAAGAACTGTTGTAGGTTCTCGGCTATTCAAATAATTTAGGGGGCACAAGTTTAGGGGACAACTTTGGGGGTCAACTTTAGGGGGATGACCTTACAAAAAAGACATTAAAAAAACAACAGCTGGAATTAACTAGTTGTTGTTTCTTTTTATAGTTCTTTTATCATTGATATTGTCTAGATACTATGAAAGGAACTATATGATTAATGATATCATGAATTTTTTAAACATTGAAGATAAAGATATAATTATTACCAAAATTTTAACTGATGGAAATATTAAAGAGGTTCATCTGGAAAAATCTCTTAAAGCTGAATATTGCCCTGCCTGTTCTTCGAGAATGTATTCAAAAGGCAAATAC
>NZ_FOIN01000035.1 GCF_900102365.1 Thomasclavelia cocleata
AACCATGTTTGAATCTTAATAAACATCCATCCAAACTCTTCGTCATTATAGTAAAGATAGTAATGCTTGCATTTGGTTTGACGAGAGGCAGTTTCTAGTTTTAGAGTTTGATGATTGGAAACAACAGTAATGGTACGACAAAGTTCAACAGATGAAAAAGCAGCAATCAAACCAGTCCTAGAAGGATCGTTATCAAAAACAGCCCGAGCAAGTTCATCTTTATTAGTTTTAGGAGAAGATAAATAAGTAATATCAACACCACAGTCTTTGGCATAAGAGTCAATATGTAAGCATAAAGAATCAGTTTGAGATTTAGTGAAAGAATGGAAATCAAGAAGCTTAACAGAATTAGAAATAAGAAAGAATAAAAACTGGCGTGAACTTTGAAGGGATAAAAAGAATAATGCGATCAAAAGAGGATAAAACACCATTGATTTTATTGTTGTAAAGTTCTATGATATTCATGTCAAAACACACTCCTAACAAAAAAACCGGGGAGAAAGGTCAAAGGATCAAGTAATCTCCAAAAAGAACAGTATATACTAATTATACACTAAAATAAGGAGTGATGTTTTGACTTTTATTTTACAAATTAGGATGCAGACAATGTCTGCCGTATGCTATGAATAGTAATTATTTAATTTTATAAATTAAAAAATCAATGAAAAATCCTATAGCCAAACTATTTAAGATAAGTTATAATAATCCATGATTAGGTAGTATATTTATGATTTAATAATACACTTAATAAAATATGTTTTATCTTTTCTACCACTCAATTAAATATTATTAGGAGGCTGTAATGAATAAAACAAGAGAACATAAGTACATATTTAAGATGTTAAAAGCAGTATTAAGTAATAATTATACACTAACGGTTGAAAAAGATTTAGATTGGAATTATATATATAAACTATGCAAATTTCATCAAATCGATAATATCATTGGATATATATCAAACAAACCAGAATATATGCCAGAAGATATCTATAAAAAATTTCAATTAGCTAAACAAAAAGGTATGGTTAGAGAAATAAACCAGTATTATGAATTACAAATGATCCAAAAAAAATTTGCAGAATATGGAATTGAAAACATGCCCTTAAAAGGCAGTATTCTTAAAAAATATTATCCATCTCCAGATATGCGTTTTCTAACCGATTTAGATATTTTATTCAAAGATAAAAAAACAGAATTAGTAAAACAAGCATTACTAGAAATAGATTATCAGGTATACGTCACTGGAGATCATCATGATGTCTATATAAAAGAACCATATATGACAGTTGAAATGCATCGTAAGTGTTATAATGATAATGATTCACTAGACATATTATTTGATAATATTTGGCAACGTTGTACCAAAGCAAATAAAGACAACGAATATACTTATGAAATGTCAATTGATGATTTTTATCTTTATATGGTTGGACATATGGCAAAGCATTTTAAATTTGGTGGTATAGGTATTAGAATGCTTTTAGATTTTATGATTTTTGAAAATAGATTAGAAAAAGATTGTAATCGCAGTTATATTGAATTTAATTTAGATAAAGCTGGTTTGCTGCAATTTGAAAAAGAAATAAAAGAAATACTAAAAAAATGTTTAGACGATAATTATCAATTAGAAAATGATGACTTGATTAACTATATTATTAATAGTGGTGCCTATGGTACAACTCAAAACAGTCTAAATAATGAAATATTAAAAGATGGAAATACAACTAATAAAATCATTAAAAACAGAGTCAAAATATTATTTGAAATAGTTTTTCCATGTCTAAATAATATGAAAGAAAAATATTCATATGTAAATCATTTTCCTTTTTTATTACCTATTGCCTGGATTCATCGTGGTATTGCAAAAATCATGGATGATAAGAGTGAGTTTATTAAAATAATAAAAAGGCCCTTTAATAAACATAAGATATCTGAAACAGGCGAAGCTTTAAAGAAAGTAGGACTTGATAAAGATGAAATTTTATAAAATAGCTGGATGTATAGTTGAATACGAACCAATTTATCCTTTGCTAAAAAATCAAATGGAAGCATATCGAATTGATGAGCAGAAAATAGATATGAAATTAACAATCACTAAAGAATTCTGTGAAATAAAACAACAGGAAAATCCTCATTTAACATTAGAACAATGTGAATATATTTATGCTGGATCACAATTTTACAATAAATTAATCAATCTAGGAGGCTTTTTACTCCATGCCTCAGCAGTTGTAATTGATAATAAAGCATATTTATTTTCTGCAGATAGTGGAACTGGAAAATCTACTCATACTAAATTATGGCAAAAATGTTTTGGGGATAAAGCATTAATTATTAATGATGATAAACCAGCAATTAAAATTGAAAACGGTATATGTTATGCTTATGGAACACCATTTAGTGGTAAAACAGATGAAAATCTAAATATGAAAGTTCCATTACAAGCAATTTGTTTTCTTGAAAGAGGTAAAGATAATAGCATTGATTTAATACCAACTAAAGATGCTTTACCTTTAATATTAAAACAAACTATTTTTCCAAAAAAACAAGACACTATCAATCATTTCTTTGATATGCTAGATGTAGTTTTAACAAAAACACCTATATATCAAATGAAATGTAATATTTCTAAAGAAGCTGCTTTGATGGCATATGATAAAATGAAAGGAGAATAAAATAATGAAAATAAAAAATGGTTTTATGTTAAGAAAATTAGCAGATAATTTTGTAGTAGTATCAATAAATAGAAAAAGCAATGATTTTAATGGTATGATTCAATTGAATTCAACTGGTGCATTTATTTGGGAACAATTACAAACTGATAAAACAAAAGAAGAATTATTAGGACTAGTACTAGATAAATATGAATTAACTGAACAGCAAGCTAAAAAAGATATTGACTTATTTATTGATAAATTAAGAAAAGACAATTTATTAGATGAATAAAAAAATGGAAGAAGCACTATTAGATAAAGGTTATCTAGTTATTGCTCCAACTGGTACCAGTATGCTACCTTTAATACGTCCTAACCGAGATGTTACAGTTTTAAAAAGAAAAACACTCTCACCCAAAAAATATGATGTAGTTTTATATAAACGTGATAATGGAGATTATATCTTGCATCGAATTTTAAAGATTAATCCTGATAACTATGTTATTTGTGGTGATAATCAATATATAAAAGAATATAATGTAAAAGAAGAACAGATTTTAGGAATAATGGAGGGTTTTTATCGTGATGATAAATATATAGATACATCTTCTTCCTTATACCGATTATATGTATATTTATGGTGCTTTTCTTTATCATTTAGAAAAATTATTTTATCTATATTATATAGAATTAGGTATTTAAAAAATGTTAAAAAATAATACCATTAAATGGATTTATCAATGTAGTAAGAAATATCTTTGGTTAGTAATATTGTTATCATTAATTAGTATGGCTATTTCAGGAAGTTTTATTTTAATTGCTGTTATTTCTAAAAAAGTATTAGATATTGCAACAAAAAATACTTCAGGTTCAATAATTAATACATGTTTATTTTTATTAGGGATCATTGCTTTTCAAGCATTAGCTAATATTGCTTCTAGTAACTGTAGAGTTCGTAGTAAAGCAAAAATAGAAAATACTTTAAAAGAAAGATTATTGAGTATTTTAATAAATAAAGAATATCAAGATATCATTACTTTCCATTCTGGTGAATTAATGAATCGTTTCACTAGTGATGTTGGAATTGTATCTGATGGGATAGTTAGTTTCATTCCTCAAATATTTTCATTATTTACTAAGATTATTGCTGGAATCGCAGTAATGTTAACAATTGATGTAAAATTCACTTCAATAATTTTAATAATTGGAATGATCACTGTAATATGTACTCGTCTTTATAGTAAAAAATTTCGTTATCTTCATAAAGAAATTCAAAAAACACAAGGTGCTATAAACTCATTTATGCAAGAATGTATTGAAAACATTATTGTTATAAAATCCTTTACAAATGAATATTCTGTAAAAGAACAATTACTAGAAAAACAAAACGATAATTATAAAATTAGAGTTAAACAAAATACAATTAGTAATATTGCTCATACTTCAATATATGTAATGATGGCGGCAGGTTATTATACTGCTCTTGGCTGGGGAGCTATTCAGATTTCTAAAGGTAATTTAACTTTTGGTACTTTAATGGCTTTTTTACAAATTTTAGATCAAATTAAAGCCCCATTTCGTAATGTTTCAGGATTAATTCCTAAATATGATAGTATGATTGCTTCAGCACAACGGTTAATGGAAATTGAATTTCTAAAAAATGAAAGTGTTAATTATAAAATTATTGATCTTAGAACATTTTACCAAAATATGGAAGGTATTAGTTTAAAGCATGGTAATTTCTCTTATGATGAAAAAAGTGTTTTAAAAGATGTTTCTATTTTTATTCCAAAAGGTAACGTAACAGCTATAATAGGTTCATCAGGAAACGGCAAAACAACACTATTCCATTTACTATTAGGATTAATTAAATTAAACTCTGGTGAATTATCAATTCAAACTAAAAATGAAAATATTAAAATTGATGCTGGTACAAGAAATTTATTTTCATACGTTCCTCAAGGAAATATGATTCTCTCTGGTACAATCCGTGAAAATATTCTTTTTGGAAACCATAATGCCTCAGAAGAACTAATTAAATCAGCTATCCAAATAGCTTGTTTAGATACGGTTATTGAAGAATTACCAAGTGGCATGGAAACAGTTTTAAAAGAACATGGAGTTGGTCTTTCAGAAGGACAAAAACAACGTATTGCTATTGCTAGAGCAATTGTAAATGATGCCCCAATCTTATTACTTGATGAATGTACATCTGCATTAGATCTCGAAACAGAAAAAAAACTGCTTTCTAATCTTAAAAATTTTCATCAAAAAACAGTTTTATGTATTTCCCATCGTCTAGCTGCTATCAATTGTTGTGATCAAATAATCAAAGTTGAAAATGGTAGTATATATTTCGATACCCTATAAAGGGTATTTTTATTATACAAAAAAGGCCAGGATACCAAGCATCCAAAGCCAAAGTTATTAATAATTATTCATCAAATGGGTCAGCAACTTCATTATCTAGTTCACCCATATCATTATCTACCTTTGTATTATCATCTTTATTTTGACAACCAGTTATACCAAAGCAAACAAATAGCAATGTCAAAAATACTAAAATTCTCTTTTTCATTTTTTCTCCTTTCCAGTGTCAACAGAATACAAATACTTTCATACAATCAAAAAATTTAAATTAAAATTTCATAAATCATACAAAATTATCTATTAAAACATCTAAACCACAAAATTATTATATCAACTTTATATAATTCTACACAATAATTTCTACAATCTCAATTCTTATAAATATATATTTCAACCTATTTCTAAAACAATTTTTCTTAAAAGTAATAATTTTATTTATATATTTCTTTTAGAAAAAGACTACTACAAATTTGCAGTAGTCTTTTATTATATAATGGATTTTGATTGAGATGAATTAATCATCCCAACCAGGATCTCCACCTTCGTTATCTATATCTGTATCAACATTACTCATCATTATTACTGAATCACTATTTTCAAATTTAGTAACTTCAATTGAAGGTACTTCATATATCTCTTTCATGCAGTCCTATCCTCCGTAGTTTATTTTAATTTGTAGGTAATGCAATAGTAGCGAATGTATCACTATAAATAGTTTTATCCACACCATTACTATCAGTATAAATTACATACATACGACCACTTCTAGTTACTCCTGGTTTTACACCATTAACATTCATTACATATTGATTTACACTATTTTTATTAGTAGCAATCATCTTTTGTAATCTAATTGATGAATCTAAAGTAATCATATCAACAGTTAAGCCTTTATCAGGAGTAAGAATCATTCCATATTCTTTTAATTTACAATCTTTTGGTAAAAAGAATTGTCCACTAAAACTAATACGATATTTGTCACCTACTTTAGTAGAAGTAACTTCATTGCTCATAGTAACAAATGGATTTTTTTCAACTGTTTCTGTATTTTCAATAAACACAGCTTCTAAATTTGTATTACCTAAAACAAGAAAAGTATATGTCTTATCATAAGAAACAACAGATTTAGTATCTGTATTTATCCAATGAGAGAATTTTTTTCCATCAACATTCCCAGCAGTAACAGTAGCAATCTCTCTATTTGAATATTCTTCCTTATCAGCTTTACCATTAACTGTTGTAACAGTGAATTTTTCATTCATTTCCTCAAAAGTCACAGTTAACTCAACAGGACTCATCATAGTAAATGTAAAATTACCAGATACTGTAATAGGTGTATTAGTCACTTTATCTACTGCTTTGATATCTGCAAATCTATATCCAGTATTTGCTTTTTGGATTACTTTTACAGTTTTACCTCTTTCAATATTTTTTAAATCTTTAACTTCAACTTCATTTCCATTTTCATCAGAAACCATGATTTTTACAGTACCGTTTTTAGCATTTACTGTTAGTGGATATTTAATTTTTTCACCTAAAATTGTACCATCTGACATAATTTGAAAATCTTCACCATATTTTTCACTAGCTGAAGTTCTAACTTTATCAGTTCCAACTGTTACTAAATCACCAGTATTTCCATCAACAGTAATCTTGAATTGTCTTTGTAAAACAGTACTTTCATCAGGACGAACTAAAGTAATTTTACCAATAGGTAATTTATGACTATCACCATCAATTTTTACTAAGTTTTGAGTTGATGCAACAATAACTTTTATAACACCAGTTGCATCATCAAATTCAGCATTTTTTACCTTAGCACCCTTTAATGCATCATCAAACTCTAAATTTAATTTATAACCTTCTAACATTTGCCCATCATCACAAGTTAATCTTAAACTAATTTGATATGCTGCAATATTTTCAGAATTTTTCTTATTTAATTCTAACCAAACATTTGCTTGATTATTAGCATACTCCCCAGCTGCTTCAGTTCTTAAAATATATGGAACTGCAGTCTTTACACTTTCCTCTTTATCTCCTGTTTCAGTTTCATCTATAGCCAATACAGGTACAGGAATAATCGCTGAAAAAGCTAAAGTAGCGGAAAGAAATAATGCCATTAATTTTAATTTTTTCATGTATTCCTCCTATTTTTATTAAACAACCTAGAAAGAAGATATTCTTCTTTCAAGGTTATTATATTTTTATTCTTCGTCATCTCTTGCTTTAACATCTGCAACAATTGGTTCTGCAACAGTTTCAGTCTCATTGTTATCATCAGTTAAAGTAATTGTAGGTAATTGAGCTGGTACATCAATTGTAAAGCTATCACTTACCATACGCTCACCAGCTAATGTTGTAGCATTATCCACACGATATAATTCAGCATATACCTTTGTAGGTAATTCAACAACAAAATCACTACCATTTTCACCAGCACCAGGTAAACCAAATTTACCTTCATTTTCACCATGTAATGGTTCTAACCAATAAATCCATGTACCATCCTTAGTATTCATAATACTTCCAGTTTCTGGTACTTCAGCAAAGAATACTTGATATCCATTAATAATACTATTAACTTTATTTTCTAAACTATCATCATGCATTACATGTTTTTCATTATATAATTTAACCACATTGTATGCAGCATTTCCAGTATATTGTCCAGTAACAATAAATGATCCAGCAGGAATTTTTGAACCAGTTGTTTGGTCTAAAATATAATCCTTATCTAAGATACCAATAGTATTTTCAGTATCCCATACTTCTTTACCTTGTTCATTAATATGAGAAATACCAATATCAACATTATCTCCACTTTGACCTAATAATTTTATATCTGTAATTCCAATCTTATTTGCCTTATCTGTAGGTCTTGAACCACCCATTGTTAGACGAAGATTAGTAATATCTAATCCATAAATATTTTGATTATTTCCAGCTTTTTTAAAGTAAGCAATCTTGTAACCATCTTCATCTTCATGAGCAACACCATTACTACTATTATTAAACTCAAAAGCACCTAATCTTGTATATGAAGCACCACCATTATTACTATATTCTAATGAGAATGCCCAATCTCTAGTTGTATATGGCATTTCTTCAATATCATTAGCAAACTTAATCTTAACTCCCACAACATTTTGTTTTCTATTTAAATTAATAGCAAACCAAGCTGCTGAATTATTTGCAGTTGAACCAACAAATGAAGTACTTACATCACCATCTATAATTAATTTAGAAGCACTTACAGTTTCTAGTGTTTCTCCAGTATCGCTATCTAAATATTTAATACCCATCTTTTTACTGTATGTAACCTTTTGATTAGTAAGTACATCTGTATATGTTTTACCTTCTACAACATTAGTATTATCATATACTGTCAATACTCCATAATCAGAAACTGTATTAGTAGATACTGTCCAATCATCACTTGGTAACTCACCATCATGACGAATCTTAATTGAATCAAAAACTTTAGTAGCAGTAGTATTTAAATATTTATCATATGCTACTACTTTGTAATCCATAACTCGATTATTTTCAGAACCAATTACATCTACATATTCAGTAACACCATCTTCTGATGTTTTATCTGGTTCCACAAAAGCAGCTGGTTTACCATTTCTGATAATTTCATAACCTAAAATAGCATCAGGATTACTTTCACCAGGCACACTCAATTGGAAAGTTACTTTCTTAGCATTTGCACCAGTTCCTTGACTTAATTCAGCATTTACTTCAGTTGAAGTCATTGCAGGACCATTTGCAAGCTGATATTCACGAGCAGAATCATTTAAATATTGAATTTTACGTTCTTCTTTTGGGAATTGTGCAGCATAAGCTTGAGTTCCTGCATCCATTTGATATCCCCAAGCTGTAAAGAATTCAGTTAAATCTTTACCAGCAGCAGCAATTGCTGTACGCATAACATTTTGATCTACGCTTCCAGAATTTGTAAGAGCTACACCACCTGGTTTAGGAGCAAATCCCATATCTCTTCTATATATATAGTAACGAGCGAAGAATTCATTTTGCCACATATTTACATAGTTATCATTATTATAACCTGTCTTATAATAATCATAGTGAGAATAATTCTTATCATAAGCAAGATGTAACTGCCAGTACATACCTAATTGAGCAAAAACTTGACCAGGTTTTCCAATTGTAGATGAAGTTACATGTTTATAAACTGTTGGATAAGGAATACGTGATGTTGCAGCAGTATCTCTAGTTTTTTCAAATTGAGACCAAATATTGTTAGTAACTTCTGCAATAGTCACACCACCTGGATCAGCACAGTGACCCATTTCATGGGCAAGTCCCCAACCAAACATATTACCTTCTCCAGGTTTACCATTTTCATCTACTTGAAGACCCTCACTTGAAGTCAATGCTGAAGAACCATATTCAATTCCTAAATGGCTTCCACCTGCATACATAAATGCTCCAGCAAACATTCTATGGTAACGAACATTGAAACGTGCTGTAGGAGTACCATGAGTACCATTTGCTGTATAAGGAGCTAATCCTCTTTCTTTATAGAATAACTCTAACATTTGGTTCATTGCTCCAGCAAAATTATCCATTGCTTCTTCAAGTGAACCAGCTTTATTACTATTTAGTTGTCCTTTTAATCCAGCTAAAATTCTTTCTGCTGGAAGAGATACTAAAACATTATCTAAACTTATTTCTGTACTATTTAAGAAACAGTTTGTTTGATTATATCCTTCATCTAGTGTCTGAATATCACTATGTAATTTATCATGATTAGCTTCCATGTGAGCTACATAATCTTCTAATTCAGCTACATAAGCATTAATCTTTTCTTGCCATCCATCTTCATTTCTTCGAGCATCACCGACTGGTCTATGCAAATCAAGAAGTGGAATCTTTGTTGCACCACTTACACGTACCTGAACTGGATTTTTTCTTACATCAGCACTATTAGTTTGAACAATATATAAAGATCCACCCTTTTCATATCCTAGGCTAGATACTTCTGGTATTGTAATTTCATTTAAACCTTGTTTTAAAGCGATTTCACCAGATTTCCATGCAGATGCTTCTGGATGATATTGTGTAAATACTAAACGTACTGGTACTGTTGCACCAATTTGTTTTCCTTTTTGTCCAACATAAACATTAACAGTATCTCCTGATTTTGCTACATATCCTAGTGGCTGTAATCCACTTAGACCACCTGCAAATCCTAATTTACTTGTACCTTCTAATGTTACATCTGGATTAGCACTAACTATACCACCAATGTTCTTATCATTTAATAAGATTCTAGCATTAGCTAACTCACTTAATAATAAATCTTTCTTTGGATGATATTCGTTATTGATTTCATCTATTGTATTTGCTCTTTCTTCAAGCTCAGCAATTTTTGCTTCATTAACATCTTCCTTAAGTGTTACATGCATATCATCTGCATATAATCCATATACATCATCTTCTAAACTATCATATTCGAAGAAGTTGATTTCAGAAATTGAATTTCCTTTTTCAGTACAAGCAAAACCATATTTTATTAATGTAAAACGTACTCTTGTTGCTTCCACTGCTTCAGGTAAAATAAATTTAATTGTATTTTTTGCTGTTGGATGTAAACTTTGTTGAGTCACATTACTAAGAGAATATGTTTTAACTTGTTCTTCTCCATTGTATAAAGTAACTGACATTCCTGAATAATCCCAATTAGCTGAATCACGATATTGATCTTCCAAACGGTTACTCATAATGATTTCTTTGACTTTATGTGAGTTTTCAAATGTTACATCTACACCAAAAGTTGAACCAACACTTGAGAAGAAATATGTTGAATAATCTCCATCTATAAGTTGATTAGCATCAAAATCATTTACATAACCACTACCATGTATCATTTTTATATTTTGAATATCATTGTTAATCATCCTATATTTTTGGAACTTAGGAATTTCGTTAATTGTTTTACCTACAGCTGGTAATGAACGTGGTCCATGTCTTTCATTATTGTTATCGTCATGATTCCATCCTGAAATGTATACTTCATATGAAGTATCATCTTTTAAACCTGTAATTTTATAAGCATTTGTCATGATATTATTAACTACAGTAAATTCACTACTGCTTCCTAATTCACGATATTCTAAAGTATAATACTCTGTATCTTGCATGTCTTTCCATGAAACATCCAATTGTCTGTATTTACTATTAATGCTTACCATATCTGGGGCTGGTGGTGGTCCACCTGCTAATTGGTGATGACTTACAGTTTCAGAATATGGACTTGACCAATCACCATTAACTGATTTTACTGAAACATAGTAATCCCATAATGAAGTGACTTTATCTTTTCTTCCACCCTCAAATTCTTGAATTTCAATTTCATTTATTCCAGCTCTATATGTATTAGGACCAACTTTTTTACCATCGGTATCAATTGCATACATAGATACTTCATAACCTGTTACGTTTTGTTCTTGATCCCAAGTAATAGTAATTTGGTCTCCTTTTCCAGAAACAACAATATTTTGAGGTATATTTAATTCAGGTTCTGGAATTCTTGTTTCCATATCATTTAAGAATTCAACTTTAGCAATTTCAGTTAATTTAGTACTTGTAGCAGTAGCAGTTACTACAATTGTAACTTTCTTAATTGCAATTTGTTGACCTAAATCAATGACAATGCTCCCATCAGCTTTTCTAATTGCTTGTGCCGCAGCACGAGCAATAGATCTAGTTTTAGCTTTTCTGGCTGGAGCACTTTCATCCACAATAGGTACACTGATAACTTCTGTTTCTTCTACTCCATCAAGATCAGTATCACCAATGATACGTTCTACTTCAATAGTACCACTAGTTGGTCCTGTATCTGCAGGAGCTGAAATAACAATTCCACCAGTTGCTGCTTCTTGAGTATTAATATCCATTTCAATTTTAACTGGATTTTCCTCAGATATAACAGCATCTTCTTTAGGAGCTAACGTAATTGGTTCTTTAGCATCTTCCATGATTGTATCTAATTTACGTTCACCTTGTGGAATAGCAGCTTCTTGCTTAGCTTCTACTTTTACTACTGTAGGTAATAAAGTTTCAATTGCAACTGCTGGTTTTGTTTCTTGATCAAGATTATAAACAAGAATTGCTAAATCAGCAATATCAATAATTTTATCTTGATTTAAATCATAAACATATTCAAATGAATGATCAGATTCTGTTGAATCTTCAGGCACTGATAGATTTTGTGAATCTACATCCTGTCCTTCTTCTGGTTTTTGAGAAACAACAGGAACTTTATGTCCATTATGCTCAATCAAAACCTTAGAATCTTCTTCATTTATTAATCCATCTGCATTTAAATCACCAAGAGCAAATACTCCCATACCACCTAATGCAGCATTATAACTATCAGTAAATACTAAAGTTGATTTTGTATTTGGTTTAATAGTTAAATTTTGTGAAAAATCTTGGAAAAAATATTCAGTTTCCAAAGTTAATCTATATTCTCCTGGCTCTACATTTTCAGCTTTAAAAACAACCATATCTTCATTGTAGCTATCAATGTAAGCATGAACATGTTTAGCACTAAATTCTGGATGATTAGCTAAGTCATCTTCTCCATTATTTACACTGTCTGCAGATTGCAAACATACTCTAAACATTCCTACTAATTCTTCTAATCGTTCTAACGATATTTTAAAGTCTAATTTTAATTGTAATTCAAAATTTGTAACGCCTGTTGTTTCGTTACCTGTACTACCATTTTCATCAGAAGTTTCACTAATTCCTGTATTATCAATTGTTCTTATTTCAGAAATAGGATCTTCTGCTTCATCACTATTAGTATCAAAGGCATTTACGCCTACAACAGTTTGAAACATCATGCAAAAAACTAATAGCAATGCAAATACTTTCCTTTTCAATTAATCATACTCCTTCCTTGTTGAAATTATTAAAATTGTGTCCTAATCAAATTTTACAAATATATATATTATATTTTCTGCTACAAAAAAATACCAATATATTTATGTGAAAATATGTCAATAGAACACACATATAATATACAATAACATAAATATAAATTTCAATACAAATTTAAAGAAAAGATAAAAAAATTTAATAAACTTAACACAAAAAACGTTAATGTATACTTGTATACTATTTTATTCGATTTTTTGGTATTTTTTTGTATAATTTATAAATATTTTTAACTAATAATTCTACTATATTTCTACGCTTAATCAAAATAATTTTATAACATCTAAGATAACTTTTTTATAAATAAAAATAAAAGAGATTTATCCCAATTAAATATTGATCTATATCTCTTTTTAGAAAATGATTTTCAATATATATCTTATATAATTTTATAAGATTGTAACAAATAGGTCAAAAAAATAATTCATTTCCAATTAATCACTCATTACATGTTATTTTGTAAAAAGAATAATTAATTTAACTATTTTGCTTATAAAAGTCATTTAATAGACCCCCTAAAATCTCTATTCCATAATCCAAGGTTCCATTTTCTTTTTATATGCATATAACTATCCAATATATTGTTTTTTTATACCAATAACACTATTTTCAAATAAATCATAAGAAACACTACAATATTATTGATTTTAATATTTATCAATAGTGTCGTTTTATCAATTTTAGATACAGATATTTTATAGTATTTTTCAAAATAGTCTCTTAAAATTGATACATAAAGAAGTGATTCAATATTCATCCTATTTCAAACAAATCATATTACCATTTTTATGTACCCTCAAAAAGAAATCGTTTACCTAAAAGACCTTCTAATTATTTTCTATATGTCATATAAACCTTACATTCTTTTCCACTTTCAGCTCTAAGCCACACATAATTATGAAAATCAATAATTTCTTTTTATTAACAAAAAATATTTATAGATAAATATATATCCCAATTTATTTTGCACCCATTATATTGATAAACTAGAATTGTTACTTTTTACCACTTGTTTCCATTTTTAATTATATCAAAAATAAGATATACAGTAACTATAACTAAAATTATAAGTAACATGACTTTCCCTATGGGTTTAGATAAAACCTAATTCTAATATTACAGCAATAGAAATCAAACATAAAACAATTTCTTTCTTCACTTATATTACCCTCATTTCTAATTTCCTACTAATTAGCTTAGATAGCTTAAAACAAAGTTTCATAAATATCTATTTTTTTTCATTTTTTTTTATTAAAAATCGAAATTCACTAAAAAATCTTTTTGGTCTTAAAATAATAGAATTAACAATCCTATACAAAGCTAAAAAAGGCATCAAATACATATGTTTATAAATAAAAGGAAATACATCTCGACATTGCTCTTTAGATAAAAATAAACGTTTCTTTAAATAATTTATTTTTTTAACAAAATTATAAGAACTGTTTTGTTGATCATATTTTCTTTCAAAATAATAAATTATATTTCCAAATGTTCCACTCTTCATTAAATAAAGCAATAAATTTTCATCATCTAAATCTAGATTTTTGAATAAAAAACATGATAATGAAAGTTTTTTCAATTGTCTATGAAATTCATCTAAATCCATCATCTGTAATTCATGATTGATGTAATTCCAATCCATACACTTTTCCTTATTTTTCAAAAAAACAAATAAATCAATTATACAACGAATTCCACAACCAGAACTATTAAAATGCTTAAAAGTATGTGCAATCATATAAATATATTCATCTTCATCTATAAAACAATATTCATTTTTATCATCAAAGCAACGTTTCGCTTTAAGCCAAGGATCCTTATAATAATTATAATTTTTTTGACCTGAAATAAATATTTGATAATGCATTTCAAAATTAAAGATAGGTGGTTTTTTAAAAACATCAGAGTTCCCATGATTTAATTGATAATCATAACCCCTATCTGCCATAATGTCCACTAATATCTTTTGTGCAGACTTCATATACTCTTTTTTTTCTTTTTCATCTTGTCCCAATTGACAATAACGACCATTATTAATTTCTACAAAACCATAAAGAATATCATTATCAGCCATAAATCTCATACCAGGTAAAGGATAATAACGAGCAATTCTTGCCCCTTTAATTGGCCAATATGCTATTTTCATTTCTTCCATTTTCTGAAATATAGCTTGACTTTCTATTTCAAAAAGAAATTGGTGATAAACAGTTGTATCATATTTCTTTTTCCATTTATCAATAATTCTTTGAGGAATATTTTTAACATTTTTTGCCCCTAAATAAGTAATACCTTCAACATTATTATATTGTGATAAATAATAAACAATATCCCATAAATACTCATTTTCATCAATAACAAATTGCTTTTGTTCTAAAGATAAAGCAATTTGAATTAAACGTATCAAGATTAAACTTCCCTTTCTATATTCCTCTATTGAAATCTGATTACCACTCATGAACTCAACATTCCTTTCTTTTATCTATAATATTGGAATATATTAAATAAAGACTTAAAACAATAAAACATTTTAATAAATTTATTCCCCAATAATAAAAAATATAAATTATAATAATCTAATTTATATTTTATTACTAACATATCTTATCATACAACCTATTTTGGTTCTTATTCTTATGAAAATAACACCAATAGGATGAATAAAACACCAACATTTATAATAACAAACATATCGCCAATCACTTATTTTAATCTTTTTTTTATTACGATAAAATAAACCTAATATACCAATAACTTGGTTATCCAAAACAAGTTCATTATAAAAACAATTATCTCCTCTAATCAAATAACCATTTTCTAACACCTTTATAACCCTATGTAATACATAATCATTTCCTCTTCTATATAATAGAACGTCATATTTCTTTAAACATCTATTTACAGAATAGATTACAACTGTATCCTTTCTATTTCTTAACATTGGATACATACTCAAACCAACAGTCGTACAAGCAAAATACCCTTCTTTTTCTAAAATAGCTTCGATATTATTCATCCACAAGAAAACCTGCTTCATACATTTGATTAATCATATTATGAACATCAGATTCAATTATATCTTTTTCAACATCATATTCATCTAAAAGCTTTAAAACTATTTCCTTTTCAGATAACCCTTTATCAATTCCTTCCCAAACAACTTTACCAGTCTGATTTAATTTTATCATTCCATAAAAATCAAGACTAGCTTCACCAGTTGAAACAACTACAGTCGAACCAGCAATATTTCTTAAAATCAACCCTTCTTTAATCTTCATAATATCATCTCCTAAAAACACTTATATTACATAATGCCCATAAATAACAATTATTAGTATATTTTATACCCTATATATTATCATAAATCATAATAAAGAGCAATTTAACTCTTATAACTAATTATTTAGTTTTAACACTCTAATCTATTGTACTATGATAATATACTTTTGTTCAGTCATATAAAATAGTTTCAAAAAAATTCTATTGTTATCACATCAAAAATAAAATTTACTTTTTCAATTAATAAAAAAATTAAAAATTTTAATGCATATTAATTAGGTTTCATTTTTTTATAAACTATGTTAGAATCTTTAAAAAGAGAGTTGATTATTTATGTATAAGTTTATTATTAAATTAGCAGATTTAAAAATTTATATCCACTGCCATTATCAATATTGTTTTAATATGTGTCAAGACTACATAGTTAATGATAAAGATTATGATTTTAAAATATCTACTAATGAAGATGAATTATTAAAAGAAAAAAAGGATTTTGATAAATTTGATATAGGGTATATTGAAAGTTTAACTGTATATCGTTTAATAGCTGAAAAAATCCCTTTATACAATCGTTTTCTTATGCATGGTGCTGTTATAACATATAATCAAATAGGCCTTATGTTTATTGCTCCTAGTGGCACAGGGAAAAGTACTCATATTAGATTATGGAAAAAATATTTTGGAAAACATGTTGAAATAATTAATGGGGATAAACCTATTTTATCTATTGAAAATAACAAAGTATATGCTTATGGAACTCCATGGTGTGGTAAAGAAAAGTGGCAAAAAAACAAAAAAACAGTTTTAAATGCTATATGTTTTATAGAACAAGGAAAAAACAATACAATAGATAAAATTAATATTGATCAACATATTGTTTCATTAATAAAAGAAGTATACTTATCAACTGATTCTTCTTCTATTAATCATATTTTTAATTGCCTTGATACTTTAATTCAAAATGTTTCTTTTTATAAACTAACATGTGATATTTCTCAAAATGCAGTAAAAAGTAGCTTTGAAGCCCTAACACACCTATCCTTTAATGATTCCAAAATTGATAAGTAGTTTTTCCAATTACATTTATTATCTATAATAAACAAAAAAAGAGAATAAATTATTTTAATCCAAAATAACTTTATTCCCTTTTTTATTTACCTACTATTAAACAAGAACTTCTATATTTTAATAAGCAAAACATTCTTAACCTATTTAATCAATTACTCTCCATATTCTATTTCTGTATCACCATCTTTAGGAATTATTTGATTATCAAATAGTTCATGAATTTCTTGACGTGGATTTAATTCTATATCTGATATAGATCCATTACTATCATCTTGATCCAATTTTTTATCTTCTTTCCTTTCAAACTCTTTTTTTATGGTATTAGAAGTATCTCCATTAAAATTCATAAATAATATAATTCCTAATCCAATAATTATTATAATAACACCAACAATTATTTTTTTATTTTTTAACATTGGTCTACCTTCTTTCTATCCCTAATAAATAAAAAGAGATGAATAACATCTCTTTTATAATACAATACTACCAATCTCCAAATTCAAAATCAGTATCATTATCACCTGGTTGAGGTGTTTCACTTGTTGTAATTACATTCTCATCTATAGGAATAATCTCTAAAGCAGGTGCTTGATATAAGTCACTTTTTTTCATAAATTTCCTCTTTTCTATAACTTATTTAGTTTCATTTGAATCTTGACTTTCATAAAGACTAATTAATTTTTCTATATAAGCTTTATGATCTTCATCTAAATTAGCAGATAAAAGCATATTATGAGCTACATCTTTTGCAGATTGATAAATAATATCTCCAATATTTTCATCTAATATATTATCATCCACTCCATTATATCTTGCTATTAATCTAACATAAATATTCTTACTATAACGTTCAATAGTATCAACAGGAATATTATTAATAACTAAATTAGCTGTATAAGTTCCATCTCCATTTAAGACATAACTTACACATTTTACTTCTTTATTTAAATTATTATCAGCAGTACCCCAATTCCATACTAATTCAACATCTTCAATACTACAATTTTCTGGTAAAGCAAATGTATATGCAAAACGCATATTCACTTTTTCGACAATATCTTTAATTAACAATGATCCACCAACATATTTTGTAGAAATAGCTGGTTTCACTATATAACGTCCAGATTCATCCAATTGAGATGCATATCCATTTGAACATGCATAATCAGGAACTTTGCGATCAAATGAACCGCCAGTTGTTTTAATTGATGCAATATTACTATCTCTACAAATATAATTTTCACCATTAGCTCTAGTTTCAACTGCTTCTAAAACACCATTAACAACTGCATCTTTAGAAATATTAATAACAGGAGCATTTTTTGCAGATCCTTTATCAAAATAATTCCATGCTCTAATATAATCTTGATCACCACGTCCAATAGTACCACCAGTAATATTTAATTCTGCCTTAGTATTATTACGTGTAAAAACAACAACTGAACCAATAATATTACCAGCTGAAATCTCTGTATCTGCCCAGCATTGTAATGCATAACTAGTATCAGATGAAATTGTACCACCATTTATTTTAGCAAATCCAAACTCATTTTTTACAGCAATACCATTTGGCTGACTAATATTTCCACCATTTATTATTAATGTAGAACTAAATCCAACTGAATCACTATTAATTAAAAGAGGATTTTCGTTAGAATTATTAGTAACATTTCCACCATTAATAGTTAAATTACCATTATTTCTAATAGTATAGTTACCAAATGTATTATCATCACCACGTTTAATATTACCAGCTTCAATTACACAAGTACCGTTATTAACTAATGGAATACCTCCTTGACCAGTAATTCCATCACCATTATCACTACCACCCATAATTGTTCCAATTTTAGATTCACTAGAATCAATAATTGTTAAGGTACCATTATTAGTAAGAATATTTTTCATACTACCATCTATATCTTTAATACCTGTTAATGTATAGCCATTTAAATCTAATGTTATTTCTTCACCTTTAACAATAGTAACACTTTCAGTTACATTACCTAATAATTTTATATTTTTACCATTGCTCATCGCAGTTCGTAAACTTGAATAATAACGTTGCGCACCTTCTTTTGCATCTACAACTTCAATATCATGATTAGCAACTCTGTATAATCCAGTTTCAGATTCATCATCTGATAATATTCTATATCCAGGAGCAATATAAGTAACACTTGGCTTTTTATTATAGAAAGTACCATCAGATATAACTACATTATTATTACCGCCTCGAATAATAGAAGTCTCAGAAATTGCAGGAATAAAATACTCGCCACCTTTAATAGTTACATAGCTTTTATTTTCTTCATTAACATCAACAGCATAAATACTTGAGTTATTTCCAATGATTTTTCCACCAGTAACAATCATTTCTGTACTTTTAATACGAATACCATCAATGTCAGCTTCTATAATTCCACCTTCGATATTTAATTTAACATTTTGAACATTTAAACCAAAATTAACTCCTTTAATTGTACCATTAGTAATAGTTACATTTCCAGCCCCAGTACTAACAGCTGTATCCTCAGAAATAATTTCCCCACCTTCTATTTTTATATTACCAATAAAAGTATTTTGTGTTTTGATTCCAAAAATATTTCCATGAACTTTACCATTAATAATTGTTATATTTCCACTTTCAGCATTAATACCTGCGTTAGTTCCACTAACAGTTCCATTAGTAATGATTGTTTCCATGTCTCCTTTAACACGAATACCATCATTTCCAGCTTCAATATTTCCACCTTTTACATTCAATTTTACATTTTGAACATTTAAACCATAACTGTTTCCTTTAATTAAACCACCATTTACTGTTATACTTCCACTAGCTGCATTAATACCAGTACTTTCTCCAGTAACAGTTCCATCATCAACAATTATTTCTGCATTTCCTTTAATAAGAACAGCAGTTGCACCAACAGTTTCTCCACCTTTTACATTTAATTTAGCATTTTGAATAAGTAAACCATAGTTACTTCCTTTAACTAAACCATCAGTAATTGTTATAATTCCTTCATCAGCACTAATAGCAGTAGTACCAATAATTTCTCCACCTTTTACATTTATATTGCAATTAGTAGCGCTTATTGTTCTAATACCAATATTTTTACTTTCAATCTTTCCACCCAAAATATTTAATGAAGCATTACTAGAAATAGTAATAGTTTGGGCACCATTTCCTTCAATTGTACCTGATTCTAATACTAAAGAACCAGCAATATGAATAGCAATCTTTTTATAACTAATAATCTTACCTGTGTTATTTTGTGATGAATCACGAATAGTTAATTGTTTTGAACTACGTATTAAAAAATTCCCTTTAAATCCATCACTTTCTGAAATAGTATATCCATTTAAGTCTAAAACGATATCACTTTTATTAAATGCTATAGTTTCATCTAAAATAATATCATTATTTAACTTAATAACTTCTCCCCCACTTAAAGTAGTAACAAATTCTTTTAAAGAACTATAATTTTCATTAGGAAAATCTACAACTTTTTCATCATCGTTACCACTAATAGTATTTATGCTATTTGAATTTTTAAGATGTGAACCATCTTCAGCATAAACATTTATGCACAAAGAAAATGACATTGTTATTACAAGCAATGAAGTTAATATCTTTGTAAGCACATGTTTAATTTTCATTAATATCTCCTCCTTTTTTATATTTGTTTTTTTATTGCTTAGTATATTTTAAAAATAGCAAAAAGCACTAATCTACATTCTCAATTATAACTCTCTCTTTGTAAATTTGTCAAACAATACTGCATATCGTTTTCAATGTTTTTTAATATTTTATATTTAAAATTAATAATAACACTATCTATCTCATAATAAAAAATAAATTATTTTTTTAACTTTTATTATAACTAATATATTTATTTAAAGACAATTAACCAATCACTAATACAAAACATATATTTTATAAGCATGCATCTAAAGAGTAATATAAAAACCCAAATCATATTATTAAATATAACCTGAGCTTCCTTTTTAAATATTAAATATAAAATCATCTTCCTTTAATTAAAAATATCAAGAATTTTACATTTCTACAAAGTATCCATAATAAACTATTATTTTATATATTTATCATAAACACTATCTATTTTTTTATCCAATTCAGCAATTTTACTTTCTAATACTTCTTTTTGTGGTTTATAATTATTTTCAATACTTTCACGTTTATTTTCTATTTCTTTACAATACTCTCTTGCTTCTAAAAGATTATATACAAGAATACTATTTTTTTCTGAAAAACTCTTCAATCTCTTTAACATTGCAATAAAATTACCTTCTTCATATTTTTCATAGATTGATTCTGAACCAATAGTATATACCATATTTCCTTTTTGATTCATTAAATTAGATAAAATAGAAGTAGCTTGATTACTATTCCACGCAAGAGCACTTGAATACCAGAGATCATTTTTAAATTTACTATTAATTGATAATAAATCATTTTCATCATGATAAACAACTACTAAAATCCCTTCTTTCATAAGAATTTCATCATACTTACTATTATAGGACCCTGTAGGAAAATACACAGCATTTACTAACTTAATTTCTAAAGCTTTTGCTAGTTCCCTACATGATGATAACCATTCATTAATATCACTACTTTCATCCCATTTTAAACAACATTGCCAACCTGCATTAATCAATTCCTTAAATTGTTTCATACTCAAACAATCTTTCTGTCCAGGAAAACTTTTAGGAGATATTGCCAATGTTCCTATATAACCATACTCTTTCATCCAAGGATAAATATCTGTATAAATATTTTCATTCAAATCAGTAAATAGTAATTCCACACTAGCCTTTCCATTAATTTCATTATCATACTTTTTTTCTAAATCTAATAAATCAGTTTCTAACTGTTTTTTTTCTTTAACAAAAGTTTCCACCTCCTGTTCCATTTTCCCATAATAAACATCCTTTTCTTTTTTTATTTGATCCTCTTGCAAAAAAAGGAACAATAAAACTCCTATAGTAATAATGAATATTACAAAAACAATTACTAGCTTCCACCTTTGTTCTTTATTTTCTATCATGATACCCAATTATCTTAAGTATATTAATCAATTGTATATACCCTTTCCTTCCTTTAAATTTCCTACACTTATCTTAATTATCATTAAATAAACTATCAATACTAAATACCAATTTTTATCCAAATATTTTACTATCGTTTAAGCCTTATAATCATGATCAAAACAGTAAAAAAGTAAAATATTATTTTATCATAATACTTTACTTATAATTATAAATAATGATATTCGTGTTGCCATGTACTATCAATAAAATAAGCAGCTGCTTTTTTAGCCTCATTTAAATCCATAAAACGATAATTTCCACACTCTTTGGCCTTTGCTCCAGGAATATCCTGATTCCACATAGCAATTTGTCTAAATACATCTTTAATCAAATTATTAACTATTTTTAAATCCAATTCTTTTACAATCAAATAAAAACCTGTCATACATCCCATAGGACCAAAATAAATAATTTTATCTTTATAATTACCATTTCGAAGTAAAGTAGCACCAATATGTTCAATTGTATGAGCTGCTTTAGGCTCTAATGCAGGCTCAACATTAGGATCAGTCATACGAATATCATAAGTAATCAAATTACCATCTATCCTAGAAACATATATTCCTTTTGTCAATTTTGTATGATCCACACTAAAACTTGTTATTCGTTCCATGATAAACCCTCATATTTTCTTATATATTGATATCCAACTCCACCAACTCCCATATGAGCACCAACTACAGCAGGTAACTCTCTAACTATAACTTGACATTTTCCGATTTTATCAAATAATGCTTGTTTCATTGAGTGCGCTAATTCATCAACTAATACATGTTCAATAGCAATAATATAATCCTGATTATTAACACCGCATACTTCAACCATATGTTCAATAATTTTTAAATTTGCTTTCTTAATTGTTCTAACTTTATCTAAACTATCTATTTTACCACCAAGATTATAATTTAATTTCATTACTGGAACAATTTTCAATAAATTTCCTAACATTGCAACCGCTGGAGTAATTCGACCACCCTTTTTTAAATGATCTAAATTTGGAGCCATGATTAAAGTTCCAGATTGCTCTACCATAGCAGTTAAAATACTTTCAATCTCATCTATACTTTTACCATCATCAATTAATTTTTTAGCAACTCTAACCAAATAACGATGATTACTAGCTGTACCTTTTGTATCAATCAAAGTAACTGGAATTCCTACCATATCACATGCTAATTTCATTCCACTTAAAGTTGAAGATAACCCAGTTGCAATTGATAAAGCAATAATATGATCATAACCAGCTTCCTTAATTTTATGAACTGCAGCTTGTATTGAACCTGTTGATGGCTGTGATGTTTTAACTATTTCTCCAGTTTCCTTCATTCTCTCAAAAACATCTATGGCTGTTATTTCTTCTAAATCTAAATATGTTTTGTTACTCATAGTTATTGTTAAGGGCACAATATAAATACCTTGCTCTTCTAATGAGCCAATTGGCAATTGACATCCACTATCAGCTAAAACTGCTATTTTACTCATAGTTATTTCCTCCTATAGTTATGCTACTAATATATCAAATTTATCATCATATTTCTAGTAATATATGTTATGATAATAGAGAAATGGGGGATTTAATGAAATCAATACGTAAAATCACAATTTATAAATGGATAATTAAAAAATCTGAATTTATCTGTACTTTAATTCCTTGTAATAACGAAGAAGAAATCGACAAAATTATCCATCAATATCAAGAAAAATATCATGATGCAAATCATAACTGTATCGCTTATATTGTTGGAAATCAAAAAAGAGCAAACGATAATGGTGAACCTAGCGGTACTGCTGGTCTTCCTATGTTAGATGTTTTAGAAAAGAATAACTTAACTAATATCATCGCTATTGTCACTAGATATTTTGGTGGTATTAAATTAGGTGCTGGAGGATTAACACGAGCATATCGCCAAAGTGTTGCTGATGCTTTAAAAGAAGCTGATATTGTAGAAAAATTCAGTGTACCATTATATAAAATAACCATCGATTATTCATATACTAAAAAATTTGAGCATTTACTTAAAGTACACAAAATAAAATGTACTAATATTGAATATCTTGAACAAGTTAGTTATACTTGTTATCTTGAAGACGAATCATTTTTATCGATTATTCAAGATCTAACTAATAATACATATGATAAAACATATATTAGAAATGATTATATAGAATTATCATAATTCATTAAAATGTCATATAAATGAGTATAATGATTTCTAAGAGAGGTGATTACTAAAATGAATGAAATAAACAAAATTTATCAGGAACATGTGACTAATGAATTAAAACTAGTTAATAATTTTGATCATAATGTTTTAAACAAAGATAAAGTTAAAACAAAGATATTAGCTTTTCTTTGTGAATTAGCAAAAGCTAGTGAAGAAGCCAAAATATTTAGCTTTTGGGATAATTCTTCTACTAATGATAAAGAACTATTAGATTATTACATTGATGGTTTACATATGTTAATGTCTGTTGGCTTTGAACTACATGTTGATAATCTAAAAAATTATCAAGAAATTAGTGATACTAATAATGCTGCTGATCAATTAATTAAAGTTTATCAAAGTGCCTTAGAAGTAATTGATACCTACAGTTTTGAAGCTTTCCAAAATTGTATTGATGATTATTTTACATTAGGATTTAAAATAGGCTTAGACTTCGATACAATTTTAAACAATTATAGTAACAATTAACAAAAAAATAGAAAAACAAAATCAAATGATCAATGTTATTAATTTAACCAGAAGTCATATCAAAATGATATTTTCTTCTGGTTTTCATTTTTTATAGCTGAAAAAGTGTGGTATTAATAATACATTTAAAATAGTATATAATACTAGTGACTGATCATATCTAAAGCATACAAAAGCTTTTCATTTGTAAAATCCACCAGTTTTGATGGATAAAATCCCTTTAGCTATCAGATCATCTATAGATGGAGTTTTTCCACTTTTTTCTTTAGAAAACTTCTTAATATATGTTATGCCCTTAATATATATTTTTCTGATAAAACCTTTATTGAGAGTCTAAATAATGTTTTTAGATATTCACTAAAATATAAGCAGTCTTTCCTAGAAAGGATAGTTTATTTCAAACATTATATATTAAGAATTATATATTTTAGTTTAAAATTCATATTTGAAGGACAAATCCAAAGAACGATTATAGATAAAAAAAGCAACTATACCGGCTATTAGTATAGTCAATTATTATTATATTATTGATAAATAATTTATTTATAGGATCACTTATACAATTTTTTTGAAACACCTACCATTTATTCAATTCCACTATATTTTTGTAATATAACACTGTTTCTTGAAAAATGAAATACCAAAACCAATAACATTATCATATCCTTCATCTTTCAATCCCTGCTGATAATTCATTCCAATAATTTGTTTTGCAGCATCTTCACTCTCTTTTTTTAGCACTGCTTTATTTTTTGAATGCTTACATTCTATAATAATCGCTGTTTCATCTATCTCATATGGTATCACCATAATATCAAATCTCCCTTCCCCACTTTCTCTATTTGATTTGACTTCATATCCATCTGCTTTTAAAAATCCTATCATAAATCCATGATAAAAGCTTTCATAGTTATCATAATAACTGATACTATTCTTTAACACATCATTCATAATTTTTTGTGCTTCTTTTTCTTTTTCATCTAATAACTTACCAATAAAAGTATTTCTTTTTACTCTTTGATACTCATCAAACCATTTCATAAATATATTGTCATAAATTGTTTTCACTTCTTTATTTGGTATGACCAGCTTATAAGTATCTGCTATCTGTTTTCCACTATCATCATATACCTTGTCTTGAATCTTTAAATATCCTGTATACAATAAAAAACTGTATATATCATCATTCATATCTTCCT
>NZ_FOIN01000024.1 GCF_900102365.1 Thomasclavelia cocleata
CGTCCTGCCAAACAAATTATTGAACGTTTAAATCGAACATTTCAGTATTCATATGCTGTAAAAAATGGTTTCAACACGCTTGCAGGTGCCAATGACTTCATGTGTCTGTTTACAACATACTTTAACTTTTTAAGAAACCATACAACTTTAGGATATAAACCGCCTGTACAGCTTGACTGTTTAAAAAAGACACATAATATGCCAAATAAATGGAATATCCTGCTTGATGAAGCTCTTGATTACTACATAGAATCAACTATGGAATTCTAGTTATGAAAAAATGAAATTTTTTCATAACTTATTTGACACTACCATTTCATTAATTCTAACAAAAATAAATGCAATAATCAACTAATTGATTATTGCTGGTTTTTCTTCTTTTTCAAACATTTCACTGATATTATCTTTAGATTGAATAATTAACTCCCTAACCTGTTTTAATGTTTCATCAGTAATTAAAATATCAAACGCTTCTTTAGCTGTTGTAGCTTCAACCGCAATTGCCAAATCTAAACGAAATAATTTTTTTTCATCCATGATAAAACCTCCTTTAATTTTTTAATAAATATTTACTATATTTATTTATTTCTTTTGGATGCATTTCAACTTTCAAATAGATACTATTTTCTAAATACTGAAATTCTAACACTAAATTATGTTGATGTAAATACTTGAATATTTCTCCATCTTGATAAGGAATATTTAGGTGATAAATAGCATAATCTTTAAAAAGGATATCACTGATAGTTTTTTCTAACTGATCTAATCCAATTCGCTCCTTAGCCGAAATAAAAACATATGGGTCCAAAGGTACAATAAATCCATATTTGTTTAAATCAACTTTATTATATGCATAAATCATCGGTGTATCCTTTACTCCTAATTCTTCTAATACCAGATTAGTAGTTTTAATATAAGATTCATAATTAGGATTTGAAGCATCCACAACATGAACTAGTAAATCAGCCTCAACAACTTCTTCTAACGTTGAACGAAAAGCCTGAATCAAATGATGAGGTAAACGTTCAATAAAACCAACTGTATCTGTAAGTAAACAAGAATGATGGTTGATCATTACACTACGTGTTGCTGTTTCCAATGTTGCAAATAACATATCTTTTTGTAGTACTTGTTTATCTTTATTTATACAAAAAGCATTCATCAAAGTACTTTTTCCACTATTGGTATAACCAACTAATGCAATAACTTTCATCTCATTGTTTTTACGTCGTTTGCGTTGATTTTGACGCTGTTTAACTATCTTTGCTAACTGTTTTTTCGCTTGTAAAACCTGATTTGCAATTAATCGACGATCTAATTCTATTTGCTTTTCTCCACTACCTCGAAAACCCGAACCACCTTGCTGACTATATAAGTGTTCTTTCATTCCAGCTAAACGTGGTAATAAATATTGTCCCTTAGCTATTTCAACTTGTAATTTAGCCTCTTTACTTTGAGCTCTAACTTCAAAAATACGCAGGATCAAATCTGTTCGATCGGTTATTTCAATATCTAAACTATCAGTTAGATTTTTTACTTGTAATGGAGTTAACTCTTCATCAAAAATCACTATATCTATATCATTTAGCATAGCTTTAATCTCTTGAACTTTACCAGTTCCAATATATAGCGAAGGATTGATCTTATCTAAGCTTTGAATACATTTTTTTGTTACTTCAATATTACATGCTTTACATAATTGTTCTAATTCTATTAATGAATTATCTAAATCATAATTCATATCTTGATATCTTACTCCTACAATTAAAGCATTCATTTTTTCACCTCATCTAATTTTACCCTATCTCATTAAATATTACTAGAAGGAAAACATATGAAAAAATTAAATTATTACTTTACTTTATTATTAGTTGCATTTATAACATTATTTTCATTCTTTAATATGTTTCAAATTGTTTCACTATCTAACAATGTAATTAAAATTGTTATTAATAATCTTTTACCATCTCTTTTACCTTTTATGATTTTAATTTCTTTATGCTTATCATTAGGTTTATTAAATCTTTTTAGTTATTTAATTCAATGGTTCTTTAAACCATTATTTAAATTATCACCAATCATGTCATCTATATACTTTATCTCTTTTTTTTGTGGTTATCCAACAAATGTTAAAATGATTAAAGAAGCTTATGAATTAAAATACATTAATCAAGATGAATTACAACATCTATTATCAATCGCTTCATTTGCATCTATTTCTTTTATCTTTGTATCTTTAAACTTAGAAAATCCAGCAATCATATATTTATGCCATTTAATTCCTAGTCTTATTAAAGCATTATTCTATCATAAACACTATTCATTTCAAACTCTTCAAGAATCACTCATTAAATTAAAACAACCTCATCTAAATTTTGTTGAAGCATTAAAACAAAGTATTTTAAGTTCTTGTTATGCCTTTATCTTTATTTTAGGATATATGCTTGTTTTCCAATTTATTGGTTATGCCTTATCTCATATTATCAACAATAGTTTTTTTTATGCTATTGTTCAAGGAATTCTTGAGTTTAGTTCAGGGAGTTTACAATTATTACAATTTGAACATACACCTTTGGTTTATAGTTTAATTTGTTTTAACCTATCTTTTAGTGGTCTTAGTGTTATGATGCAAACTGATAATTTATTATACGGAATCGACTATAGTTTTAAAGATTATTTTATGGCACGTTTATATCATGGTATCTTTTCTTTCACGATTTGTTTAGTTATTTATACTTATATTTTATAATAATTAATATTTTTACTTTTTCACTAATATAAATGATAATTATTATCATTAAGTATTGACTATTTATAGTAAATACTATAGTATAAATAGTAACCATTACTATTATATAGAGAGGAGATAGTTATGACAAAGACCAGATACTCAAAACAACGAGAACTCATTTATGAAAATTTAAAAGCTAGATGTGATCATCCAACTGCAGAAATAATTTATACAGAATTAAAAAAAGATAATCCTAGTTTAAGTTTAGGAACAGTGTATCGAAATCTGAATTTTTTAGCTGATGCTAAAATGATCAGAAAACTAGATGTGGGTCAAACAATTGTACACTTTGATGCTGATCTTTCAGCTCATCACCATTTTATCTGCAATGAATGCCAACAGGTATATGACATTTTCTACAATGATGAAATTATTAGTAATGATGCGCAAAGACAAACTGATCATAGAATTGAAAAAACCGATCTTGTTTTCAGTGGAACTTGCAAAAATTGTTTAAAAAATTAAAAAGAGAAATGGAGGAAACTAACTATGACACTTAAAGGAACAAAAACAGCAAATAATTTAATGCATGCTTTCGCAGGAGAAAGCCAAGCACGTAATCGTTATACTTATTATGCATCAATAGCTAAAAAAGAAGGTTTTGTACAAATTCAAAATATTTTTTTGGAAACTGCAAATCAAGAAAAAGAACATGCTAAAAGATTAATGAAACTAATGAATAAAGATTTAGCTGGAGAAACTTTATATACTGAAGGAAATTTTCCTGTATTATTAGGAACTACAGCCGAAAACCTAAAAGCTGCTGCAGCTGGTGAAAACGAAGAATATACAGATATGTATCCAAGTTTTGCTAAAACAGCACGTGAAGAAGGATTTGAAGATATTGCAATGATATTAGATAGTATTGCAATTGCTGAAAAACATCACGAAGAAAGATATCTAAAATTATTAGCTGCTTTAGAAGCTGGTAATACATTTAAAAGAAAAACCCCTGTAATTTGGAAATGTAATAACTGTGGATTTGTATATGAAGGTCTAGAAGCACCTGAAAAATGTCCTGCTTGTGACCATCCTCAAGCTCATTTTGAAGTGAATACATTTTTTTTAGGATAATTAAACAGCCCCTATTAAGGGGCTTTTTATATGAAATTCAATTAAAATATAAGTGATAACTAAATTTGATGATAGCAATTAATTCTTTAATATTCTTCATTTTTGCCACCTCCTATGTATATATAATAACTTAACTATTATCCAACATCCATCGAATTTCATTACAATATTCTTACAATTTTGTAATATTTAAATTTATGTTATAATAGGCCATGAGGTGCAATAATGAAATTAATTATTTTATGGTTAATTAATACAGTAATTGTTTTCCCATTAAAAACAATTACTTATATTTTAAAATTAATATTTAAATTTATTAATAATATATACTTTTATAACTTAGATTGGGAATATATTAATACTATGAAAGGTCATGAATTTGAATATTTTACTAAAATACTTTTAGAAAAAAATGGTTTTAAACAAGTTACTGTAAGCCAAAGTAGTAATGATTATGGAATTGATGTTTTAGCTACTAAAAATAAATATAGATATGCAATTCAATGTAAACGATATAATCAAAAAGTTGGAATTAAAGCTGTACAAGAGGCTAAAAGTGGTTGTGACTATTACCAATGTGATATTCCTGTAGTTTTTACCAATAATACCTTTAGCCCTGCTGCTATTAAACTTGCTAAAAATATAAATGTAGAATTATGGGACAAAGATACTCTTCATCATTATTTAAAAAAATCTAAACTGCTCACTAAATCATTACCTTTTTATTATCCATTAATTTCTTTTCTAATAATAATACTATCTGGCTATTATTATTATTTATTGAGACAAAATTATTTATTAATTATTTTATTAGTTTGTATATCTTTATTCTTTAGTACTATTTTTAAAATATTTAAAGATAAAAGAAAATCTCCATTAAAAATAACAGAGACTACATACCTGATTCATGATTATCACGATACTATTCAATAGTATCGTTTATTATTTGCTTTTGTTTATAATTATAAAATACTAAACATAGACTTGCTAAAATAATTACAATTAAAACAATTAAGATAAAACAATGCATAAAAAATGTTTCTGGCAAAATCCGAATTATAGGATCACTACGATAATCAAAAATCCAAAAATCATTTCTAAAAACTATTTTATGAAATATTATAAAAGCATTACTAAAATCTAATGCTGCAATAAACCCCAACATTGAAGGCACAACAATCGTTAGCATTCCAGCTAATTTAAAAAAGCGATACTCTTTTTCCCTTAAACGTTTTAAAGTCATAATAAAAGAAACTACTCCACTACTAATCATTAATACTTGTATTACTTCAAAAATAGTTTTAACTTCTTGAAAATGTATCCGCCCATTAGTTGACATAACAAAATCAGGTAAATTTAAACTTCCCTGATAAAAAATTGATTGATAATTAATTAAAATATCATAGTTTTCTTTTATTATTTTAGCAGGTATCCCACTAATAATATCTATATTTAAATAATCTATATCAAAATAATATAACTGTTTAAAAAAAACAGTAAATACGATTGCAAATGAAATAAAAAAGATCATTAACATAATTGATAAAAAAATGTCTTTTTTATTATAGCTCATATAAGAAATCTTCCCCTTTTTGAACTTCCACTTTAGATAGATTAGGATAATTTTGTTGTCTTAAAACTTCATATATACAAATCGCTGCACAATTCGATAAGTTAAGACTTCTAACTTTATCACTCATTGGAATTCTTAAACAACTCTCTAAATGTTTAGTTAAAATTTCTTTAGGAATCCCATCATGTTCATGACCAAAAAATAAATAATGTTCCTTAGCACTATCACTAAAGTCCTGATCAGTGTAACAAAGATGAGAATAGCGTGTAAAAAAATGATATTCACCAGGATTTTTTTGTTCAAACTCCTCAAAACTCTCATACACACTTAAATTTAAATCTTTAACATAATCTAATCCAGCACGTTTCATTTTCTTATCATCTAAATCAAAACTCATTGGTTTAATAATATGTAAACATGTATTAGTAGCTACACAAGTTCTCATTATATTCCCTGTATTTTGAGGAATTGCTGGATGTACTAAAACAATATGATTCATTATATAACCTCCTTTAAAATAGCATATAATCGTTTTAAAGCCTTAGCACGATGAGAATGCTGGTTCTTTTCTTCCATTGACATCATTGCAGAAGTCATCTTACAAGGTGGAAAATAGAAAATCGGATCATAACCAAAACCATTTTCACCCTCAATTTTATCATTAATCAATCCTTCCATCGTTTCTTCAATTAAGATTGGTTCATGATTTGGAATAACTAACGCCATTGCACAAACAAAGCGAGCACTTTTATCTTTATCTTTAACTGCATCAATTATATACTGGTTCTTTATCTCATAACTCGTATCATGACCTAAAAAACGGGCTGAATAAATACCTGGCTGTTTATTTAAAGCATCTACTTCTAATCCACTGTCATCAGCTAAAACTGGCTTATTAATAATATCTGCAATAGTTTTTGCTTTAATCAAAGCATTTTCTTTGAATGTTTTTCCATTTTCTTCAATATCTATTTCTTGATCTAATACCTCATTCATTGCTAATACTTCAATATTAATATCTTTTAATATCGCTTTTATTTCTTTTATTTTTCCCTTATTAGTTGAAGCTACAATCAATTGTTTCATTCACTTTACCTCTATTCCTAAAACTTTTTTAACTTTATTAATTGGCATTTCTAAATCCGTCCAAATTTTAAATGACTCTGCTCCTTGATATAACAACATTAATTCACCATTCATAATCTCACATCCTGCATCAAGAGCCATCTGTAACATTTTAGTAACTGCTGGCTGATATATAATATCTGCCACTTTTAAATCAGGATGAAAATAGGAACTATCTGGTACAACTGATTGATTTAACATCGGTTCCATTCCCACTCCAGTTGTATTTATAAATAAATAACTATCTTGCATATCTTGTCTTAAACTAGATGTATCACTTAACGGTTTTAAAGTAATTAAACATCCTGTTTCCTTACTTGTATTATTAATAATTTCAATAAATTCTTCACGGATTGTTCGGTTATAAACAACTATTTCTTTAGCACCATCAAGAGCCATCTGCACCATGATCGCAGTTGAAGCTCCTCCAGCACCAACCATAGTTATTTTATTAGAATTAATAGACCAGTTTTTTTCTTCAAGACTTTTAATAAAACCTATTCCATCAGTAATTGTACCATAATATTTATTATCTTTTAAAATAATTGTATTTACAGCATTACATAATCTTGAAGCTGTTGAAATTTGGTCAAGATATGGAATGATATTTTGTTTGTGGGGCATTGAGATATTTGCTCCTTTTACCCCCATTGCTTTAAATCCCTTTATTGTATCTTTTAATTTATCACTCTCTATATCAAAAGCTAAATAAACGCTATTCACACCTAATTCCTTAAAAGCGCAATTATGCATTAGAGGTGATTTTGAATGATGAGCTGGACTAGCTATAAACGCATATAAACTAGTCATTGCACTAATCCTTGATTCCATGACATTCCTCCATATTTTGTGGTTATTATAACATAGATATAAACAAGTTTGCAGTTTTACCAAAAAATATATTTATAATTTTTATATACTATATAATATATACATAAGAATAATTAATAGCTTTTGATATGGATAATACACTTTTAAACACTCAAAAAAGATTTCAAAACATACAGTTATTGCCCTAAATAAAGCAATTAATAACAATTAACATATAATATTATCTACTGGTAGAGCAATAGCATAGTTAAGCGACTATAAAAAAGAGCTTTCTAATGTACAATATTTACTCAGGTTGCAACAATAGTTGAAAATATCTATGACTACACTAAAAAAATAAAATTGAGAAAATTAATTTATATCATTCTACTCCTGATGCTAGAAAAAACATATGAAACATTAAAAATTTTACTACTTTTATTTGTATTAGCAAAAACAACATCATTAGAAATTACATCTTTAAATGTTATCGAAACAAAAAATATCATGTAATTATTTAAATACTAATGAAGCAAATACGATTGCTGTTAGTGATACAAATAATAATCTGATATTTAAAAAAATTGCTGGTCTAGTAGTTGCAACAAACAATACTAATGATAATATTAAATTAATATATGATGTTATTATAATTGATAATAATCATAATGATTGTAAAAAAGTATTGGAAATTATTTTATATAAAAATTAATTAAAACAGTTAATCCTAAAACATAAAATATTTTAGAATTAACTGTTTTTACTTTATAAATAATACTGTTGATAATAATGTACCCGTAACAAGTCACAAATCGTCATAATCTGATAATTAAAATTTATCCCATCAAACTTACCAGGTACATGAATTACATAATCTGCAATTTTATGTTCACCAAATACATATGTTTTATTTTGAGTAACTAAGATTGATGTTGCTTTATCAACACCTAACTCTTTTTTTATTTGAATAAAAGAATTCATTGAACGTCCTGTTGCAGAAATAAATATTGTTACATCATTTTCATCAAGATCAATATCTTTATCAAAATTATGATATTGAATAACTGGTTTACCAAAAGTTACTAAATCAGTTTGAAACTCGACTGCTATTGACATTGGAAATAGTGCCCCAACTAATATAACTCTTTTTGCCTTAAAAATAGCTTCACAAATAATAGAAATATATTCTTTCATCGTTTCATTTGTACATGACTTTTCCATCTCATTAATTAATTTTTCACTACTTACCCCCAACATTCTAGCACGTATCTGATCTAAACGAATCATATGATCCCTAACTAATTTAGCCTTAAAACTCTCATAGTCATTAAAACCAAGTAAAATACAGAAATCTAAAATATCTTTTTTACTAATACCACTTTTTAAACTAACTTCATCAAATGATAAATCTTCCAATTCTAAATAATTATATATTATAAACTTACAAAACTGATAATGAGAATCATATAATAATGTTCCATTTAAATAAGTTAATATTCTACTGAGTAATAAATTCATAGTTTTCCCCCTAATAACATTTCACTTTTTTTAATTACATAGACCTGATTATTATTTAAACATATACAATTTAACTGTCCATTTTCAAACGTTCCTAAACCACCATCAATTCCAATTTTATCTTTATAAACTGGATCATACCAAACATCAAAACATTCACTAGTTTGACGAATATAACATGTTGGAGTATGACCAAAAATAATAATTTTATTGTCCAAACCTTTAGACATAAAAAAATATTCCCGCATCCATGCACATTCCTCTTCTGTTTGATCATATAATCCCTTTTCAGGATTTATTCCAGCATGAAGCAATACATAATCTTGACCATTACAATTCAGTTCAACAAAAGATGGACAACTATCTATATAATCAATCATCATCTTATAAAAGGCTGCTTTTAATACTTTATAATCACATTCATTAAATGCTTGTTTATGTAAATACTGATGATAACTTGTACATGTTTTATTTCCACCATTTTGAAACCACATTCTTCTTTGAGAAGATGTGGGATCGTCAACTTTGAAAGCATCACGCATCATAATTTCATGGTTACCTTTAATCAAATGAATATTTTTAAATTTTTGTATATAAAGATAAATTTTCAAACTATCTGGTCCCCGATCACAACAATCACCTAAAATAAACAATGTATCATCTTCACAGAAATTTATTTTTTCAAGCATTTTGATAAAAATATCATAGTGACCATGCAAATCTGAAAGTACATAAATATTATTAGGCATAATCATCATCCTTTCATTTATAAGTTTATCACTATTTAAAAGCTTTTTAAACTTATAATTTTTCTAGATGATTATCACACTTATGTTTTATGATATATGTTTTAATTTTTCTTATCATCATCCAACAAATCCAAATTCCTATTAAAAACAGTACTCCCCTTATAATATAAAATTCTTTTAACATTTCACTTAGAAAACCTTCTATCTTTTAAAAAGATTTTATCATACACATATTGCATAACAGGAATATTTCAATGACTCTTTTACATCTTTAAATTATTTTCATCATTCTTTAATATCTTAAAATAAAGATACAATTGAAACACTAATTATACTCAATAAAGTCCCTAACAAATAACAATATCCATATTTTGATTTTACTACCAAATAAAAAAATAAATCCACATTAAACTGCAGATTTATTTTTTTGGCTTTATCATCAAATATAAAGGTAATCCTAATAATATACCTCCACCAGCAATATTTCCTAAAGTTGAGATAAACATATGTAGTGGTAAAGATGACCAATCAAAGCTTGTTCCTAATTCAGTTACCCCTAAAGTAAAATATCCCATATTGGCAATACTATGTTCAAATCCTGGTAAAACAAAAGCCATAACTACTATCATCATTATAATTGTTTTAGCTGTATCATCTTGCATTTTCATTCCAACATAAGCACCAACACAAACAATAAAGTTACACAATACCCCTTTTATAAACAATTCTATAACATCAAATGTTAATTTACCACTAACAACACTTTCAATATATGTAAGAAATAAATCATGATTACTACCACTTTTTACAAATAAAATACATATTAATGAAATCCCAATAAAATTTCCTATATAACATACAATCCACATAGGAATAATTTGTCTAAATTTTAATTTTTTCCCATACACAGGTATCATTGTTGTAAAACAATTTCCTGTAAACAATTCTGAACCTAAAATTACAATAATTACTAATCCTATTCCAAAAGAACCTGCTACTGCAATCTTAGAAGCAATCAAATTATTTTGAAATAAAAGCGTTCCCAATGTTGTAGATAAAATAGTTGCCAATCCTAAATAAAGGCCAGCTACAACTGAACGAGCTAAAAAACGCCCTGGTTCATCCCTACACATCTCATATTTTTTTATACCTAAATCCGATAACATTTCAAAGCTCATAAAAATACCCTCCAAACCTTTTTCATTATAAACCAAATTATCTTTAACTTCAACAAATTACAACATCTTAACTATTCTTAAAAAATATGGGTATTATATAATAAATCAGATATTTAGCTAAATTTAATTATAATAGTACAATAATTTCCCAGGAAATACATTTATCGTACTAAGTTGCTATATTTTTAAACTTGTTAAGAAATAATTTAAAGTGTACAATATAAATATTGGAGGAAATATAATGAAAGATGGATATATTCGTGTAGCTGCTGCTTCATTTGATACTAGTATTGCTAATGTAAAAAATAATGGTTTAAAAATTTGTAAATTAATTAATGATGCTTATGAAAATAATGCTAAAATAATTGTGTTTCCAGAATTGTGTTTAACTGGTTATACATGTGAAGATTTATTTAATCAAGATCGTTTATTAAATGAAACTAAAATACAATTACAAACTATTATTAATGAAACTGATAATAAAGATATTGTTGCTGTAGTGGGTTTACCATACCAGCATCTAAATAGTTTATATAATGTTGCTGCTGTTATTCATAAAGGAAAATTACTTGGATTAGTACCTAAAACACATATTCCCAATTATCAAGAATTCTATGAAGCAAGACGATTTGAATCAGCACCTAAAAATAATACTACAATTATTTTTAATGGTAAAAACATTCCTTTTGGTACCCACTATATTTTTGCTTCATCAACAAATCCTGAATTTAAATTTGGAATAGAAATTTGTGAAGACTTATGGCTTCCTGATTCCCCAAGTATCAAGCTCGCATTAAATGGTGCTAATTTAATTCTAAATCCTTCTGCCAGTAACGAAATCACTACTAAAAAAGATTACCGCCGATTACTTATAAACTCTCAATCAGCACGTTTAGTATGTGGTTATATATATAGCAATGCTGGTAATGGAGAAAGCACTACTGATGTTGTTTTTAGTGGTCATCATATTATTAGTGAAAATGGTACGATGATTAAAGAAAGTAGCGGTTTTGAAAGTGAAATAATTTATGGGGATCTTGATTTAAAAAAATTATCTAGTGAACGTCGTAAAATGACAACTTTTAAATCATACTATGACTATGAGAATATTTATTTTGACTCAACTAATCTAGATTTAAAAACTACATATTATTATGATCCACATCCATTCGTTCCAAGTGATCATACTTTAAGAGCCAAACGTTGTAAAGAAGTATTTGATATTCAAACTCATGGTTTAATGCAGCGTTTACAAGCTACAGGAATAAAAAAAGTTGTCATTGGTATATCAGGTGGTTTAGATTCTACTTTAGCTCTTCTTGTCTGTACTATGGCATTTAAAAACTTAGGATATGATAATAAAGATATTATTGCTATTACAATGCCTTGTTTTGGGACTACTTCAAGAACAAAAAACAATGCTTTAGGTTTAATGAATGAATTAAATGTTACTAGTTATGATATTGATATAACAGAATCTGTAAAAGTTCAATTTAAAGATATTGGACAAAATGAAAATGTTCATGATGTAACTTATGAAAATGTTCAAGCAAGAACAAGAACTGAAATCTTAATGAATAAAGCCAACCAAGTTGGAGGACTAGTAATTGGTACAGGTGATTTGTCAGAAGTAGCTTTAGGATGGTCAACATACAATGGAGATCATATGTCTATGTATGCAGTTAACGTTTCTGTTCCTAAGACATTAGTTCGTTATTTAGTTGATTATGTTGCTAGTTTATATCATGGACAAAAATTAGAGACAATCTTAAAAGATGTTCTAGATACCCCTGTATCACCTGAATTACTCCCTCAACAAGATGATAAGATTGTTCAAAAGACCGAAGATATTGTTGGTCCATACGAATTACATGATTTCTTTTTATATCATATGATCCGTTTTGGTGATGAACCACATAAATTATTTAGAAAAACTCAATTAGCATTCAAAAATAAATATGACAAAGAAACAATAAAAAAATGGTTAGCTAAATTTTATTGGCGTTTCTTTACTCAACAATTTAAACGCAGTTGCATTCCAGACGGTCCCAAAGTTGGTAGTGTATCCCTTTCACCCCGAGGTGACTGGCGTATGCCTAGTGATGCAAATGTAAAAGAATGGATTACTGAAATTGAAAAGTTATAAATATATAGAGTTAGTAATTTACCTAACTCTTTTAATTATATAAAAATAGTTGGCTGGTATTTACAATATTATATTTTCATTTATAAATGCTATATATTTAAATCTACTATAATTTTTTTATCAAACACACTACCTAAAGAACTGATTTTTATACCTTATTTTTTCATTAGTTTCCTAACAACTCCAAGACATTTACATAACGATTTTTATGTTTACAAAATATCTATTTAGAAACAATTACTGCAAATTTTAATAATTTATTTACAACTTAATTATTATAATAATTCCTATTTTCCCATTATTTAATAAATAACTTTCAACTAATCTATATGATTGATTACCATAAGTTAATTATTAACACATGTAATTTTTATACTATCTTCTAGATATGATTATAAACAAGAGGATACGTTTATATCGTTAATTTAAGTTATTCTTAAATACTATTTTATATCAAAATAATATGGCAAAAAGTAATAGAATTTCTTATAAAAAGTCATTATCATAAAATATGGTTTTAAAATTCTATAACTCATAATATTATATATCTTATACCAATAAAAAGCACTAGACAATATTCTCACCCAATAAAATTTTAGGCATTGTAGTTAGACAACGATTCCACCTTTTATAAAATCGATCCAATCCAAGTTTTGAAACATAAGCATGGGTTTCTTCGTCCTCAACTGTCCAATGCAAAATATATGTGACCTTACCTGCCCATTTTGTCAAGCGAATGGGTGGTTTTCCTTCCTTAACAGCATTAAAACTCTCTTGTCGGTGTGTTCGTTTGATATACTTCACTTCAATAACTCCAAGTTGTGAAAGATAAAACTCAGCAACCTCTTTCATTAAAGCTTCAATTTCGTCTTGTTTATTAATTTTTGCTTCATAAATACAAATTTCATTAAACACCTCAAATCCTCCTTTACAAACATATAACTATTTTTTTCATTTTAGTATGGGGATATAAAAATATTAAACAACTAACTTCCTTATTTTATACTTCTTTGTTTATTAGTTTTAATATTATTTACACACTATTTGCAAGATTATAAAAATTTTGATTATATAAAGCTTTTCTAGTTAAAAAATAGTTTTATAATCACCAGATAGTTATCATTCTTTATAATAATATAAAAGGATTAGACTTTCTTTTGTTGTAAAAGAATATCTAATCCTTTAATCATATATTAATACATTCCACCAGGCATCGTTGGAACAACAGGTTCTTCAGACTTAATTTCAGCCACTCCAACTTCTGTTGTAATAAATAATGCTGAAATACTTGCTGCATTTAATAAAGCACTACGAGTAACTTTAGTCGGATCAATAATACCTTCTTCAAACATATCTACCCATTTACCAGCTTTAGCATCAAATCCAATATTTTTATCTGCATTCTTTTGTCCATCAACAATATCCTCTGAATTATATCCAGCATTTTCTGCAATTTGACATATTGGTGCTAATAATGCTTCCATAACAATATTAATACCTTTTTGAATGTCTACGTTATCATTTTTTAATACTGGTTTTAATTCATTATATGCTTCAACTAAAGCAGCCCCTCCACCAATTACAATACCTTCAGACACTGCTGCTTTTGTAGCATTTAATGCATCTTCAATGCGTAATTTCTTTTCTTTTAATTCACTTTCTGTAGTAGCACCAACTTTAATTGTAGCTACACCATTAGTTAATTTACCAAGACGTTCTTGATACTGTTTTTTATCATAATCACTTGTAGCGTTAACAATTCTAGTTTTGATTTCAGCAATTCGTTCGTTTAATTCTTCACTAGTTTCATTTCCACTTATCATTGTCGTATTATCTTTTGTAACTATTACCTTCTTAATTGTACCTAGTTCTTCTAATTTCATTTCTTCTAATTTCATATTTAAATCTTTATTATAGAACTTAGCATTTGTTAATGCGGCAATATCTTGAAGCATTTCTTTTTGATTATCACCAAAACCTGGAGCTTTAGTAGCAACAACATTAAATGTACCTCTTAATTTATTTAATACTAATGTTGAAATAACTTCATTTTCAAAATCTTCGGCTACTAATAATAGTGGTTTATTAGCTTGTAATACTTGTTCTAAAATAGGTAATATCTCTTGGATATTATTAATTTTATAATTAGTAACTAATACATAAGGACTTTCTAAGTCTACCTGCATTTTTTCACGATCAGAAACCATGTATGGAGATACATAACCTTTATCATATTGCATACCTTCACTAATTTCTAATTCATTATCAAATCCATTGCTTTCATCTACATTTATGATTCCATCACGACCAACTTTATCCATCGCTTCAGCAATCAAATCACCAATTTCTTTGCTTCCAGCAGAAATAGTAGCAACACTAGCAACATCATTACTAGTTTCTACTTTACGTGAATTACTTAAAATTGATTTAGCAACTTCTTTACTTGCATATTCAATTCCTTCACGCATTAGTACTGGATTACATCCCTTATCAACAGCTTTAATTCCATTATTAATCATATTACGAGCAAGGATAGTTGCAGTAGTAGTCCCATCCCCAGCTACATCATTAGTATTGTTTGCAACTTCATATACTAATTTAGCACCCATATTTTCAAATTTATCTTCTAATTCGATTTCTTTAGCAATACTTACTCCATCATTAGTAATTAATGGAGAACCATAACTTTTTTCTAAAACTACATTACGGCCTTTAGGTCCTAAAGTAATACATACAGCATCTGCAAGTGTATTAACACCTTTCAACATCGCCTTGCGGGCATCACTTGAAAATCTCACTTCTTTACTCATAGTTAATTACCTCCTAAGCAATACTTGCTAAAATATCTTTAACACTAATTACAATATATTCAACTTCATCAATCTCAATATTCGTACCTGAATATTCTTTGTAAACTACCTTATCATTTTCTTTGATCTCAGCTTTACATTCAGGACCAACTGCGACAACTGTTGCCACACTTGGAATTTTTTTGGTTTCGGTTGTTAAAATAATTCCACTTGATGTTTTGTTTTCTACTTCTTCTTTTTTCAAAATAACGTTATCATGTAATGGCTTAATCATTTTAATCACTCCTTTTTAGCACTTGCCATTCATCAGTGCTAAGACTATTATACTCCATCTTAGCACTTTGTCAACAACAGTGCTAAAAAATATCAAATTTCTCATAAAAGAAAACCAGAGAGATTTTCTCTGGTTTAAAATTATAATAAATCACTATTTATTCTTTCTTTTTTTATTTCCATAAAAGATAATTGATGCAACTGCTAAACCACCTAATGAATACATCATATTTGTTGTATCTCCAGTTTTTACACTTACTGTTTTATCTCCTGGTTTTACTAGTGTACTAGTATCTACTGTACTTCCTAATTTTACTTCCAATCCTGCTAATGCTTTTGTTAAAGCCGATACTGCAACTTCTACTTCTTCTTTTGTTGCTTCTGGATTATTTAATACTACATTTGCTTTTTCTACCTCAGTATCTACTGCCTTTAATGATGCTGATGTATAATTTGCTCTATTTAGCCCATTTGCTTTATTGATTAAATCTGCCAATAGATCTTTATTTGGTTTTAATCTTAAATTCACAAATGCTCTTACTAATTCACTATATACTTCATCTACTTCTTCCTGCATTGCATTTTCGTTACCTAATACTTCATTTGCTTTTTCTAATACTGGTAACATTGCATTCCATGTTGATTCAATATATTTATCTGATTCTAAATCATTGATTTGATCTACTTGTTTTTGTAATAATTCTTTATTTCCTTTGAAGAATTCTAACATATGCATTACATTTGCTAATCTAGTAAATGCATTATCTACTTCTTCCTGTGTTGCACTATCATTTGCATAAACTGTTTGAGCATTTTCTAATGCTGCATTGAATTCTTCTACTACTGCTGGTACTACATTTTCTAAGCTTGCATTTTCTGCCATTTCAATTGCGATTAATAATGCAACTTTATTAGTTTCTTCAACAACTTCTGAATCTACTTCAACTAAACTATCAATAGCATTTATTAATGCCTCTGTTGCATTAATAATCTCTACTTCTGTTGCATCTTCTTTATCAACTACTTCATCAGCAACAATTAAAGCATCACTAAATACTTGCCAGCTTGCAGCTGTATAATATTCAGATTCATAGTTTCCTGCTATGTTAATTGCTTTTCTCAAATCTGCTTTATTATCTACTTGACGAACAGTAAATTCCGCTGCTGCTGCAAATTGTTTTGATGAATCACTAGTTCCAGCTAATGCTACAAATCTAACATAACGAGCTTTTACAGCATCAAAAGAAATTTTCTTCAATGAAGAGTTACCCTCTAAATTTCCTTCAGAAACTTTTGTGAATTCATCTGTTTCATTTTCTTTTACATATAATTCATATTCAGTAATATGCCCATTACTTCCTGATTGTCTTGGTAAATAATCAAATTGATTAATATTGTACACTTTATTCATATCAATATCTACAGTTGCTGGTAATGCTTGATATGGTGTGTAATTACTATGCCAGAATGTACTAGGATTATTATCAAATGCCAATGATACAGGTCCCTCAGATCCAGCTAATGGATTTTCATTATCAGATGTTACAGTAAATCCTTGACTATCAATAATTGTATAATCTTTTCCAGCTTCACTTCCTATAGATGAAATAACTAAATTATCAATTATACCTTTAAATGAACTTGTTGTACTTCCAATTCTTTCTAATGGCAATACCATTGTTGCATATTTACCACCAGTAGAATTTTTTGATAATGTATCCACTAAAGTACCATCAACATATAACTCTGCCTTATTTTGATATCCTTTAATTTCTAATTTTACCCATGTATCTTTTGGTAATGTATAATCAAATGAATAATCATAGCCAGTTCTTGAGAATCCTACTTTACCAGTATCTTTTTGTGCCATTTTAATTGCACCTTTATCTGACTCAAATAAAATTTGTTCACCTTCAGCATCTAGATCCATTTTTACCCAAAATGAAGCACTATTTGTAGGTCCCATATTTTCAATTGGTGTTTCAATAAAACTTTCTCCACCATTTAATTGTAAACCTTTTGTAAACTTACCTTTTACAGTTGCCACATTTTTCTTAGTAACTACATTATATCCATTACCAGATTTATCAGTGATATCTTCTTTATTAAAATCATAATTAATTACTGTATCACTTACAGATTCAACTTTATCGAATGGATTTGAACCTGGCGCTTCTTCTAACAGCTCATTTACCTTTACTAACTCATTATAAGTCAAATCTTCACCATCGCCCCATAATTTAGATGACATAGATGGTAATGCAGATGCAAAACGATCATAAATATCATATTCACTTATACCATTTGCTTTTCTATCAACCATATCATTCCAAATTGCATATGATGACCCTAACATTTGTTCGGCTCCAGCAGGAATAATAGTACCACTCATGTTATTTGGTTGCCAATTATTATATAAGTTTTGGCTATTTAAATAATCATAATAGTATCCTGCTCCTGGCACCATATATAATGTACCATCAACCATATTAATTAAATCAAATCCCTGGTTATACATAGCATTAGGATTAGCCCAACCTGTATTCCAAATATTCATCTGAACGTTTTCAGATCTAACTGGAGTAGTCCCGTTACGAGCACTTAAACTTCCCCACAAACGAACTGTACGCCCTGTATCTTGTACAAATCCTAACATATCATCTGTATATCTACGGAAATTCTCTGCATATTTTCCATCATATTCATCAGTACCAACATTAACTATAGTATCTTGATCAAATACTGGATCATCACCTGTCATATATTCATTAAAAATTGATTGTGTAAAAGCCAAACTTTCATCATACATTGTATCTAAATCTAAATGATCCCAATGACGTGCTACTGATGTATCCTTCATTGCTAAATCAGGACGAACTTTGGTAAGTGCTAAAGAATGTGCAGGTGTATCAAATTCAGGAACAATATTAACTCCCATCTTTCTTGAGTCTTTAATAAAGTTACGGAATTCCTCTTTAGTATAAAATACATCTGTACTTGTCAAATCAGCTTGATTTAACCCATTATTTCCGCCTTTTTTGATATCAGATTCTAGTCTAAATCCTGAATATGCATTCAACGCATCATCTCCATAATCTTCAACCCAAATATAATTATCATTTAAATGAACTTGGAAATCATTCATTTTGTAATAAGCCATATTTTTAGCTACTTCTTTTAAGAAATCTAAACTAAATGGCATTCTTCCAACATCAAGCATAAAACCACGTAACTCATACTTAGGATAATCTCGAGTTTGTCCTTGAGGAATACTGTTACTATTTTGTTTTAAAATTTGTAAAATTGATTGCACTGACCAAAAAGCTCCAGTTTTATCTACTGCTTCAACCTTAACAATTTCATCAATTGTCATTAAATATCCTTCTTCTTTTAATCCAGCATCATTGCTTCCTAAAGTGAAATAAAAGTCATGAGCAGAAGGTATGTTACTATAAATGACTTCAATTTCATTACCTGTTAAATCTTGGTAATCAGCTTTAAATGATTTAGCTAAATAATCTAAATCATCTTTATATTCTGGATTAATCACAATTTTAGATTTATCACTTATTTCAAATTGACCTTCTGTTCCTACCCATTCAGCTAATTCTGGTATTACTTTTGGTTTAGCATTAACACTATCTTCAGGTGAATGTTTACCAGGAACAGTTATTTGATAAGCATTAGTAGTCTTTTCCTGATCACCTTTTTTGATTTTGTAATTTACACTAACAGTTGTATCAACAATTGGCTGATGAATCGTTAGATCACGATCTAAAATCTGTTCATAATCAGCACCAACAAATTCAATTTCAAAACCATTAGGTACTTCTGGCATTGCCATCTTAGTGTCCCCTTTAGCAATCGCTGGAATTACCAGATTAGTAATAACACTATCAATTGTTTGTTCTGGTTCAACATCTACTTGTTGTTTAACTGAATATGCTTCAAATTCATATAAAGAAACAGTTGCCCAAGATACAGTTTTATCATCACGATCTGGTGCAGAATCAACAAAATCTGTTACTAACACTCTTATATAACGTGTATTTATTGTATTATCAAAATTAATAACATCATCAAATTTAGCAGGTGCACTAGTTAAAACTTTTACATCTTCCCAATTACTACCATCATTAGAAGATTGAATTTTATAATTAGTTGCATTACAACGTTCCCACTTTAAAGTTACAGATGCAACATCTTTAACACTGCCAAAATCTAAACTTACCCATTTATTGTCATTATGACCAACTGTACTAGCCCAACGAGTAGCCATGTCTTCATCTTTAACATTATCAACAACTAAGTTAGCAGCTTCATCTCCACTTGAAGCAGCAGTTGCATTTAGGGCTAGATTTTCATGAGTTTCCTCACCTAAGATTTCAAATTCATATAATGATACTGAAGCCCAATTAATATCTCCACCATCATATTTATCTACTGTTAATTTTACATATCGTGCCAAAACACTACTTTCCAATACGATTTCAGTAGTTAAACTTGGAATATTTGTATCATCTGGTTTTGTATATACAGTTGTATAATTTTCACCATCATTAGAAATAGCAATATTATAACCCTTAATATTTGTTCTTTCCCATTCTATTTTAAATTCACTAAATGATTTTTCAGATCCTAAATCAACTGTCAAAATTTTTGGTGTTGTCCCAACATTAGTTGACCAGCGAGATTGGTCTGGTTTTGCTGCATCTCGATTCACTATCCCATCAATCGCTTTATCTCCACCCCAGTAATTAGTTTCTGAATCATTTACTGTAGCAGTACCTTGCAATGCGTGATTTACCTTAGTTGTAATACTCGCAGGAGCAACTGGATTATTTGCAAAAACCATTATTCCTGGTACTAATGTACTTACTGACATAGAAGCTGTCAGTGCCGATACTAAAACTTTCTTTTTCAAATTTTTCTGCATTCTTTTTCTCCTTTCAACAGTTACTAAAAATAAAAACCAGATACTAGAATACAAAAAAATGTATTAGTATCTGGTCTTGCCTAATTAAAGTAACAATCCTACAGCACTTATTATATCATCACATAAATAACTGTCAACTATTTTTACTAAATATTAAATATAATTTTATTTAATCAAAATAAATATTTTAGTTATTTTTTACTAAAATAATCACTAAACCACATGTTATTTTATATGTATACTCAAGAATGTTTAATAACCTATAATCATATTTATCTTTAATTAACTTTAGTCTTGCAAGTCAAATTATATGATAAATATATACCTGGTATACAAAATAACTGATATTCTTCAAAAACTATTTAGTTTTAGAACAGACTATTATACAACAAGTAAAAAAATTTTATTAAAAATGATATAGTTTATACAAATTCATTACAAAATGAAAAAGCACCAAACCCTTTTGTAATAAGAGATTAGTGCTTTTTATTTCTTTTCAACTATAAATAAATCATCTAATTAATCTTTTTCAATCAATTTTACATATTTCAAACATTTAAGACTATTATTAAATATTAATAGCAAATACTTTTCCTTGATATGAAATTCTTATCATTTTAGCATCATTTACTATATCATCTGGTACTTCAAAAGCAAAATGAATCATAGTACTTTGATTAACAGCAATAGTTGTTGAACTACCAGTAACTAAATCATTACGAGCCTCATTTTCACATAAAATATTAGCTGGATATTCATTATTATTTTTATCAATTAATTTTGCTACTACTACATTATCAGCACTTAAATCACTTGTAGAAATATTTTTAATCATTGTAGTTAAAACCACAAAACTATTAGTATCAGTTTTTACTTTATAATAAGTATATAACCCTTCTGGATTAGCTGGGGTCAATTCTTTAGTAATATTTGTTGATTGTAAAGTTATTTCACTACGATTTTCAACAATTATAACTTCACTCATATTTTTAAATTCATAATTTTTCTTTATATCATCTAACTTAAATTTCACATTTGCTTCTTGAGGATTTTCTTTATCATTAACAGCAATTTTAAATTCAATTTCTTTCTTTACTATTTCAGGACTAACTTCTGCATAAAAATGTACTTTACCTATCCCTTCACTTCCAATAATACCATTTTGTTTAAGTGATTTACCATCATCACTTAATGTTATAACTGATGCAGCATATTCCTCTTCTCCAATTTTAAAAGATGCAGTTAATGATTTTTTAATATCTAATTCACTCTTTTTTAAATTTTTCATATTTACTACTAAATCTAATAAAACATTTGTATCTTTTTGTGGTTTGTAATATGTATAAACTGTTCCTATTGTATCAGGGGTTATTTGTTTAGGAACTCCAATACTTTCTATATTATAAGATATTAATTTTTCAAATTTATTTTCTTTTTCAAAACTTATTTTTAAAGACTCCTTTTCTTTTTCAGTATCACAAGCTGTTATTGTAAAAACAATAAAAAAAGCCAATAACAATTTCACAATCTTCTTCATCTTGATCTCCTTCCTATGTCTATTTAATTTTATAACTTTATTATATATTATACAATAATTCATATAAAAATAAATAAATATAACAAAATTTGAAACATACTTGAAAAATATAATATATTAGTATATATTTTAATTAGATAGAATATTTTTTAAAGAAATATTTGGATAATGAATAGCTAAGAAATATAATCAATGTAATATTAAAATGTATAAAAAGAAGAATTTTAATTTTAAAATATCCAAATATTTCAATATCAAAAGAATTGTGGCAGAGTAACCCACAATTCTTTTTTATATTTCAACTATTTTAGTTTTAATCTGATCACAAAAATACCGATCATGTTCTACAAATAAAACAGTTGGTTGAAACTCTAAAAGTAGATCCTGAATCTGTATTCTTGAAAAAATATCAAGATAATTTAATGGCTCATCTAGTATATATAAATGCGCTTCCTGAGATAAACAACCAGCTAACATTACTTTCTTTTTCTGACCTTTACTATAAGTTGCAATATCTTGCAAAAACAATTCTCTAGAAAAACCTAATTTCCGTAAAATAGCTTTAAACAAACTAATATCAAGATTATAATCATGTGCATAATCATCTAAAGAACCAGACAATGCACTATCATCTTGATAAAGATAAGCAATTTTCATATTTGTTCCTAAATAAATTTTACCCTCGTAATTAATATCTTCACTCATAATCAATTTTATGATACTTGTTTTTCCTGAACCATTTTTACCTGATATATTTATTCTATCCCCTTCATTAATATCAAAACTAACACCTTCAAGAACTGTCTTATCGCCATAAGTTATTTTAATATTTTCTAAATGACACAAACACTTTTTTGAATATTTTAATGGTGATAGTTTTAATTTTTCTATTACCTCAACATTTTTTAATAATTTTTTCTTTTCTTCAATTGCTTTTGTTTGCCGACGTTCAATATTTTTAGAACGTTTCATCATTTTAGCAGCTTTATGTCCTACATACCCTTTATCTGGTTTCAATCCCGAGATTTTAACATTTTTACTAGCTTCAACTTTATTTGACCATTCCTCATTTTGTTTAGCAGCATATTTAAGTCTATTTATATCTTTTCTTAATTGATTATTTTTTTGTAATTCTAGTTGATCTTGATTATTCTTAAGCTCATACCACAACGAGAAATCCCCTTTAATAAGTTCAATATTATTACGATTAATCGCTAGAACATGATCTATACAATTATCTAAAAAGTTACGATCATGACTAACCAAAATAAAACTTTTCTTTTTTCTTAGATAATTACTTAAAATCTCTCTTCCATGATAATCTAAATGATTAGTTGGTTCATCAATCAAAATAAAATCATGTGGCTTTAAAAACAATATAGCTAATAACACTTTTGTTTGTTCACCTTTTGATAAAGTATTAAAATCCTGATATAAAACTGTTGTTTTCACCTCAAGTAATGATAATTCTCTTTCTAGCTGCCATAATTCTAATTCATTTACTATATCATCAATAATATCAATTGTCTTTTTCTTATCATTAGTAATTTCATATGGAAAATAGTCAAATATATAATTAGAAGTAATAAAACCTTGATATTTATATTTTCCCATAAACAACTTTAATAAAGTAGTTTTACCTCTCCCATTTCTTCCAATCAATCCTAATTTCCAATTAGTATCAATTTGAAAACTAATATTTTCAAAAACATATTCAATCTGATTATCATAACCAAATGATAAATTTTTAACTTCTAATAAACCCATCCAACATTCCTCCAATCAATATAAAAAGCTACAAGAAAACATATACTTGCAGCTAAAAAGAACATTAGAATATTAATGTTTGTCAGGATACATTTTCTTGCGCACAAAAACAGCATCAAAATACTGTTATTTAAATTTTAGCAAGAAAATTTATACATCCTTCCACCCCACTTCTTTTATATCATATCAAATCTATAATTTTTTTCAACTATTTATTATCAATTTCAGTATCTTTCTAAAAATTACTGTCTATTAGCTTTATAATCATATTCTCAAATTCGATTAAATAGTTTTTTAAACATTTTATGATACTCTTTAGATTAATGTAACTTTAATATTTCTCAATATACTTTAACTATAAACAATTTCTAAATTCATATTTATCTATAATAAAATTTAACATATAAAAAATCTTTCCATATATTCCAACTAAATAAACTATAATATCTAGAAAGACTTTTATACTTTTTACTAAAATTCAAATCTGTTATATTTCTTTTCGATCATATCAATAAATACTTCTAGTGAATTAACCTTATCATTTAAATAATATAACGCTAAAATATCCTCTTCATTAACTCCTGCTTTGACCCAACGATATAATAAATCTCGTTTATATGGTTTTAGTTTACTAAGATTTAAATGATGTTTTTCCACAATTTTTTTAGTAGCTGTAATCATTTGATCATATTCATCAATAATACAATCTTGACCATAATTTCTAGCCATATACTCAACATATCCCAAAAAAATTTTCTTAAATTCCCCTCCATCAATATTTTTTATATATTCACCCAAACACACCAGCAATAAATCAATATCCTCTTCTAACACATAATCACCTATTTGAATTATTACCAAAAAAGCATCTTTTATTTAAGATGCTTAAATAATTGTTTATTTTTTATTACTAAATCACTTTCAAATATCTTTTACATATTATATTCATTAACTATATATCATCTTTTTTTTCAAGTAAAACATTAATTAAATTAAAAGCTCCTGAAAAATCATTAGTTGCAAATATTCTAGTAGGAATAGTAAAAATTTTTTTATTATCTAAACTATGTTTAACCTCAGGCAATAAATACCCAATCTGAGGAGCTAATATTATAACATCATATTTATCAGCAATTTCATATAACTTTGTATAACCTGTTGCTGATATTTTATAAGGAAAGTTTTCAAGTAAAGCCAATTCTGACATCTTACTAGCAAATAATGTTGTTGTTAATCCCCCACTACAACAAAGTAAAACACTGATTTGAGAACTGTTATTTGGTTTAATAGCACAATTTACCATTTCTTTAAAGAATTCAATTGCATGGTTAAAATGTGTTAATCGGAAATGCAAATAAAAAATTTTTTTATTAGTTTGACAATCAATTAATTCTTCTTCAAACATACCATTACCATAATAAATTATCCTTCCCTCTACATAATTATTTTTTATAATAACAGTATCTTCTCTTTCATCTTTAAATCCAATCTGTAAGTTATATTTTTCACCCTGAATTATAATCCATTTAAGATAAAATATGGCATTGATTTCTTGATAAAACTCATCCATATCTACTCCTTCCCCCATACTTTTAATAAGTATTGATATAAATATTATAATATATTTTATATCTGTATACAATGATACTAATTAAGTAAATAAAATCTATCTACTGATATAAATATAAAATTAAAAAGTCCCATTCAATCATATAACTTCTTTTTTTAAAAAATCTTTAACATAGTAATATTGCTTCATTAATAAAATTTAAATATCACCTAATTTTCATCATATCCAACACCATTCATTAAACATCCTTACTATAATATTTATCTACCACCTAGATATTTTTCAATTATGTGAAATATAAAACAGAAGGAATAGATAGAGATATAGGGGTAATAGCTAATATAATATCTTCATTTTACATTAGAAATAAAGAAAAAACTGATAAATAAAAAGATACATCTAAATATCAGTTTTAATTTAATTTCTTTTTCAGCAGTCTTGCAAACTGTCTCTTTTTAAAATATCTTAATCATAATTCCAAATCTACATTTTATCCAATATCATCAACAGTAATGTCAAATTCTAAATTTAAAAGCTGTTTACATAAATCAATATAAATATCCTGCTCATTTAAACAAGTTTCCAGCAAGTATGTCTTATCTCTGTCATATTCTTTCAGTCCCCTTAGATAATATGGTTTATCCCTATCAAGAATAAAAAAAGGAACTATATTGTTCTTTAAACATTCTTTAAACATTCTTTAAAGATAATTGCTCGTCCAATACGACCATTCCCATCACCAAATGGATGAATTCTCTCAAAACGTAAATGAAATTCAACAATATCTTCTAAAGTTATTTTACTTTGCTTGGTATAATTGCTAATAAGCATATCTATATCTTTTTCAACTTCGTCTGGTTTTGAGGTTTTAATAGCATTTACCAGCACAATTACATTGGGATGTATTTTAAATCCTCCTACATTATATCTAGGATTAGATTCATCAGAGGTTCCTTTTTTAAGAATTTTATTCATTTCAATAATCATATCTTTATTTAATTCATCATCAACATGATCTAAAATAAAATCAAATAATTTAAAATGATTTACTGTTTCCATGATATCATCTACTCTGACTACCTCATCATCTTTATCAGAAAAAAATGAATTAGTTTCAAATATCATTTCCGTTTGTTCTTCTGTTAATCGGCTACCTTCTATTTTATTTGAATTATATGCAAATAATACTTGTGAAACATGATAGATGTTACCAGGAAATTTTGATTCTTTCTGTTCTATGAGTTCCTTTTTTAATTTTTCTATATCTGTCATTTTCAATCTCCTATACTTAGGTTATAAGTATATCACTTTAAATATAAAATGTAACAGAAATTAATTATTCTTGTAAAAGAGGCAAAATGCCCAAATAGACTATAAAAGAAACTTATTTTAGTATTTAAGAAGATATGAAAAGATAGTCAAAAAAACATATATAAATATAATGTTCTAAATATGCCTAATAATCATCTTTAAATTCTAATAGCATAAAACAAGTATTTATATGATACCTGTTTAATAAAAATCTTGAATCTTAGTAATAATATCATTAGATTAAAAAATATTTTTAAATCACAAATTCATAATTAAAAACTTTAAGTCATTTAAATTTATTCAGCAAAATTTAACCCTCTTATTACTTATCTCATTATTAAACATTATATTAGTAATCATTTTTTATAATATATTATAAATCTAAGTTACATTATTACTATCATAATTCTAATTATCTATTATTATTTCACAAAAAAATCAGCTATTTGCTGATTTTTTATTCCTGAGCATTAGAAGCATCAGGATATTCATTATCGTATTCTACAATATGATTTTCATAATCAATTTCATCTTGATCTTTTAATTCTTTACGTTTCACTAGTTATCACCCAATTATAGTATGTCCCATTATAAAATAATTAAATCAACTAAATAAGTACTTAGATTAGCAATCACCGATCCTAATACTAGAACACCTACTATAATTGTAAATATTCCTTTACCAGTCAAATTAAAATCTTTATACTCCATAATTATTTCCTCCGTTATCAAGTATCTATAAATTCATCTTTTTAAGTATTTTCTTTTATCGGTATCTTTTTAAGACACTTATAATATATCTCTTTTACTATTATTTGTCAACAAAAAATATCTTTTTAAGACACTTTCAAAGAAAATAATTGCAAAAATAATCTAATAATAGTAAAATCAAGACATAAGGAGTGAGTAGAATGACAGGTGAAAGAATTAAAAAATTACGTAAAGAAAAAGGCTTAACCCAAGAACAGTTAGGTAAATTATTAGGAGTCAAAAAATCAGCTATCGCTAAATATGAAAATAACCGAGTTGAAAACTTAAAAAAAGAAACTATTCAAAAATTATCAGATATATTTAATGTTCCTGCTTCATACTTTCTAGGAATTGAAGAAAATCAGCCCATAATTACTAATTCAATAACTATTCCTCTATACAATGATATTAGTTGTGGAACTGGAATATTTGTTGATGATAATATTGATGAATATATTTCATTACCAGAATCATTGTTATCATTAAATAAAGAATATTTTTGTCAATACGCTAGTGGTGATAGCATGATTGGTGAAAATATCAATCCTGGTGATTTAATTGTTTTTGAAAAATGTAGTCAAATTAGAAATGGCGAGATTGGTTGTTTTACAATTGACGATAATGTTGCAACATGCAAAAAATTTTATTTAGATAGTACTAATCAATGTATAATTCTACAACCTGCTAATCCAGATTATAATCCATTAGTAATTAACAATGATAATCAAATAGGATTTCGAGTAATAGGTAAATTAAGTTTAGTAATTAATAAACGATAAACTAGAAACATTCTAGTTTTTTATTATAAAAAATCTAGCAAATAAGCTAGATTTGTAAAATTTCTTTAATTTTTCGAAGTACTCCCTGCTCATCATTAGTATTAGCTATACCATAAGCAATATCCTTAATTGGATCAACAGCATTAGCCATTGCATAACTATATTTAACCTGTTGTAATAATTCATAATCATTCATTTGATCCCCAAATGCTACACATTCATCAGGATTTATTTCATAGAGTGCTTGTAAAAAATTTATCGCTATCCCTTTATTGATATTTTTATTTTGAATATCCATCCAAGTATTACCTGATGTTACAACCTTAATATTGGGTGGTAATTGCTTTCTTACTTCTTTTAAAGTTTCATCAAGTTTTTCATTTGGATCAAACACTGCAAATTTCATAATATCATCATCAACATTATCAAACGAATCTACAAAACGATAATTACAATAGTATTTTTTTATTTCATCTTTATAAATACAATCTTTTTTTAAAATATAAGCACCTTTACGTCCACATAAAACAATCAATAAATTATTATAAGTAATTAAAATATCTTTAATTCTTTCAACATCAACTGTATTAATTGTATTACAATATAATTCAGTCGCTCCTTTAGCTATGTAACTACCATTTTCTGCAATAAAATACATTTGTTCACTTAAAGGTATGAATTTTTGAAATAAACGATAATATTGGTTACCACTAGCAACAACAAATTTTATCCCCTTTTCTTTTAACTTATAAAAAATATCAATAAACTCTGGATCAAAACGCTTTTCAGAATCCAAGAATGTTCCATCCATATCTGTAGCAATCATTTTTATCATGATAAATCCCCCTTTATCACTTGTAGTATAGCATATATCTATTATTTAAGAAAGATATGTACTAATTACCTTTATTTAGTAATTTTATAAGGCCAATCTATTATTCCACCAAAATCTTTAACATTTGTATATCCTAAATCTAACAATTTGTCTACAGCTTGACTACTTCGCCTTCCACTACGGCAATAAACTAGAATTTCTTGCTCTTTATCAGATAATAAACGCTCTATCTGATCAGATATAACTTCATTTGGTATACATACAGCACCTTCAATATGACCTGTTTGATATTCTTCTTCGCTTCTAACATCAATAATAATAATATCACTATCTTGATCAATAATTTCTTTTGCTTCTTCTGCAGAAATTTTCACATTTTTAACAACTGATCTATTGTTGTTAAAAACAGACACAGCAATCCCAATAATTAAAATGAACGCTAAAACAATAATAATCATTTTTCTATTTTTAACCATTTAATTCATCTAACATCTGTTTTGGGTTATCAGCTGCTTTTACCTTTTCAAAAGTTTTTTCAATCACACCATCTTCATTAATTAAATATGTACTCCTAACTACTCCCATAACCTTTTTACCATACATATTTTTTTCTTTCCATACATCATAACTTTTAATTACTTCTAATTCTGAATCAGATAACAAAATAAAAGGAAGTTGATACTTTTGTTCAAAACGTTTATGAGAAGCAACACTATCTTTGCTGATTCCTATTATTTGTGCATTAGCTTCAATAAAATGTGGATTCAGTTCACTGAAAGCACATGCTTGTTTTGTGCATCCAGGAGTACTATCTTTAGGATAAAAATATAAAATTACTTTTTTCCCTCTAAAATCATTTAATGATACATTTTCCCCATTTTGATCTAAAAGTGTAAAATCAGGGGCTTTAGTTCCAATTTCTAACATTCTTAATCTCTCCTTTAACTATCTTAATCATAGCCATTATTGAAAAAGAATGCAAACTTTATGCAATAAAAATATTATTCATCTTTATTTTCTCATTTGATTTATAAAAATCAAAAATTAACTTTTAACTTAAATCTTTTCATACTCTAAAAATTCACTTTTTCCCCATATAATAATTCATATATTTTTATTATCTACATAAAAAGGTCTATTACTAGACCTAATCTTTAAACTTATTAATTTGAAATAAACACATAATTAACACCCCAATAATAACTCCCATTTCAAAAACAAGAAAACATTTAAATAATTCCATCGATTACCTCCACACAAAAATAATCCTACTATAGTCTTCCCATATTTGTATATTTTAATATAAAATAATAACTTTTTTAATAAAAATGTTTCAGTTGAAAGATTTTCTCAAAATAAAAGTAAAAGTAAATATGAAGATATTAAAAAAGTTACAGATACAAAGAAAATCGTATTATTTATAAAGCCAAGTATACAATATTTTAAAAAATAAAAAACAGAATATCATTAATCTTAATAATTAAATATTCTGCCCTATTCTTTAACTATTTAACCGATATTTCCATCCACCTTTAAAAAACCTTCTTGCAAGTAAGAAACATCTAGTTATATTATCCAATACCATCATAATCCATACAGCTTCAATCCCCTGATTAAAAACATTTATTATTAACCAAGAACCACATACCCGTACTCCCCACATAGTTATTAATGAAAAAATAAATGGTGCTTTAGTATCACCCATACCATTAAATGTTCCTTCTAAAATAACAAGTATTCCATAAATAGGTTCCGAAATTGAAACAATTCTTAATACACGAGCTCCTAATTCTATTACTTGCAAATCAGGTGTAAAAATACTCATTAATTGATTCGCAAAAACAAATAATGTTATACCACAGATAATCATCAAAAACATTGTAATACCACTAATCAAATATGTAACTTCTTTAACTTTATGTTCACTTTTTTGTCCTATCGCATTACCAACTAAAGTAGCTGCAGCTGTTTGAAATCCATAACCAGGAATATAAAAAGCCTGTTCTGCCTGAATCGCAATTGTATGTGCGGCAAACCTAACAACACCTAATTTTGCAATTAAAGAAGCAAACGTAACATGACCTAAACAAATTACACCTCGTTCCAAGACAACTGGAATTCCTATAGTTAAACATTCTTTAAATTCTGTTTTATAAAAATGAAAACCACTTTTAGAAAATGCAAAAATTTGATTATTATAATATCTAACAAACATCATTATACCACCAACTACAAAAGAAATTGCTGTAGCAATAGCCGCCCCCTTAACTTCAAGACCAGCTCCTGGAATTGTTATCCCAAATACTTGCCTAGTTGGATAAATTAAAACAAAATTTAAAACAATGTTAATTAGATTCATATATAAATTTATTAACATTGGTGTTTTCATATCACTAACTCCTCGCAGTGCAGAAGACAAAATCAAAACTGCACTTCGAAATAATAATGGTAACGAAATAATCATAAAATATAAAGATGCAGTTGCTCGAATAGCTTTATCACCATTTAGCCATGCTGGTAAATATGGGGCAATAATAACACAAATAACTGTTAAAACAATCCCTACAATCAAAGTTAAAAACAATGCTTGTTGACCCGTTCTTTGTACTTTTTTTTCATCTTTGGCTCCAATTGCCTGAGCACATACCGAAAGAATCCCGATTCCAAAAGCGATAGCAATACTTGACACAAGCCATCCAACAGTTGATGTTAATCCAACTGCTGCTGAAGCATTAGCACCTAAAGCTCCAACCATTGCAGTATCAACATATGAAACAACTACATTCATTGCCTCCTGAACGACTGCTGGCCACGCCAAAAAACAAATTGATTTAATTTGTGATTGATACTTATTCACATTTTCACTCCTACCTATATACCATAAATTGTATCTATAATTATACACTTTTTATTAGCTAATAGATAGAACTATATAATTATAATTCCTAAATTATTTAGTTATCTAAAACTTATTTTAAAATATTAACTAGATCTTTAATATATTCTTGGATAGACTTTACTTCAACTCCTAAAACATGACCTGTACATTTACTAACAGGAATAAAATATTTTTGCGCTTCACTACAGCTAACTGCTTTTGCCATCGCTGGTGAAACCTCTCCATACATTGAATTCGCAAAAACAAAGCCAATTGGTCCAACAATAATCTGGGCATTTTTAGCATTATATACTATAGCATTTTCTCCTGTAGCTACAGCATCAGCTCCTGCTTTTTTCATATTATTAGTTGCTGTACTATTTGTTCCTACACCAATAATAAAAATATCATTAATTTCTTTTTTTAATGTTTCAATTACACTACGACCAATTCCGCCACCTTGACCATCAATAACGACTATTTCCATTTTTAACCCCTTTCATAACTTCCACCAGTTACTCCTTCCAAATCGAAAATTACATACTTTCATCCTAAAATAATAAATCTTTTCATTTTATTACATCATTAATTATATAAATTAGTATACAAACTAAAGTATACTTTAAGTCAAGAATATTTTACAAAAAATTAATTAAAATAATTACTAATATTAAATTATAAGTATTAAACAAAAACTTTTACTTGCACTCTTATAAACTTTCTATTCCAATCCAATACTGTTTTAATACCATAATTACTTCTATAATTTTATAGTCAAGACTTTTCAAACACTAAATAAAACCTTTAAGTAATCATATTTCATAATGATAAAAGGTCCTTATTTAACAGGTAAATAAACCCATTAAATAAAGACCCCTAAACCTCTATTGTATAATTAAATCATTTTCACCTTAAAAATAAGCCTCAACTGAACCATCCGCCATAATTTAAACCAAAGCCCATCGCTTTTCGATAAGTAGTGAAACGAAATTCTACTAAACACATAATATTTTCTGACTATCATGATATAACCCTTCATACAATAAAGAGACTGATCTATAATTATTATAGTAGGATTTATTAAAGATAGAAAACTGTGAAAATTATTTTAATAAAACATGATCTGTATATTCATTTGAAGAAGTTGAATAAAGATGAATCAAACCCTCTACAGTCATTTTCTCTCTCTTCTTCCCTTCAATTAAAGCAATGATTTTACCATCTTTCATAATCATAGTTTTATTTCCATATTTCAAAGCATCTTCCATATTATGAGTAATCATTAAAGTAGTAATATCATGCTCCGCAACAATTTTCTTTGATAATTCTAATACTTTATGTGCTGTTTTAGGATCTAATGCTGCTGTATGTTCATCTAATAAAAGTAAGTCAGGTGTTACTAAAGTAGCCATTAATAAAGTAAGTGCCTGTCTCTGTCCTCCAGAAAGTAAACCAACTTTAGTATCCAAACGTTTCTCTAAACCTAAATCCAATTCTTTTAAAGCTTCTTTAAAATTTTCACGATGTCGATGTGACATCAGGTTTAAACTAAAATGTTTACCACGCTGATTTGACAAATGAAGATTTTCTTCAATTGTCATATTTGGTGCTGTTCCTTTTAAAGGATCTTGAAATAATCTTCCAATTACCCTAGAACGACGATATTCTGGCTCAAAAGTTATATCTTTGCCATTTAAAATTATTGAACCACTTTTTGTATCTACTGCTCCAGAAATTGCTTGGAATAATGTTGATTTACCTGCTCCATTACTACCAATAATCGTGACAAAATCACCAGGATCCAATGTTAGATTAATATTATCAAGAGCCAGTTTCTCATTAACTGTCCCTTCATTAAAAATAACAGATAAATTATTAAGTTCTAACATGATTTCTTCTCCTTTTTTTATTTTTAAGAGCTCCATTTGTTGAAGCAATTGCAATAACAACAAGTAATGCAGATAACAATTTTAAATAACCAGATGGTAATCCCAATTGTAAAGCAAAAGTTAAAACCCCACGATAAAAAACGGCTCCAAAAACTACTGCTACTAATTGAAAAATAATCTTTTCTTTTTTAATAAAAGTCATTCCTACAATAATACTTGCAAGACCAATAACCATCATCCCAATTCCACTATTAACATCTGCAAAGCTTTGATGTTGTGCAAAGATCGCACCACTCATAGCTACAAGTCCATTTGCTAGCGCTAAACCAAGTATTTTCATTTTATCTGTATCAATTGAACTAGCTCTAACCATATCCTCATTATCACCACATGCACGTAATGATAATCCCAATTGTGTTCTTAAAAACAGATTCAGTAAAATTACTAATAATATTACAATGATATAAATAACAATCAATTTTGCATATAATGTAATATTTCCTAAATCACTAAAAATAGTTCCTTGATCAAATAAAGAAATTGTTGGCGTATCATCCATAATTGCAAGATTAATTGAATATAATCCTGTCATTGTTAAAATTCCTGATAATAATGGCATGATTTTCAATCTTGTAACTAATAAACCAGTTATTGTCCCAGCTATTGCCCCAATAATAAACGAAGTTAAAATTCCAAGATAAGGCATTGAATTAATCGTAAACATGGCACTTACAGCCGTTCCTAGAGTAAAACTTCCATCAACTGTTAAATCAGGTATATTTAGCACTTTATAACTAATATATAATCCTAATGATAAAACTGCAAATATCCCACCTAATTCTAATGTACCTAAAACAACTGTTTGACTCATACAACTCCCTCTACATTTCTATATATGCTTTATCATTTTTAATACTATCAGGTAAAATAATCCCTAGTTCCCCTAATATTTTTTTATTCACATAAATACTTAGATCTTCTTTAAATACTTTCACAGGAATATTTTTAACTTTTTCACCTTTTAAAATCTTATCAACCATATTAGCTGTCTCTTTACCCAAATCATCATAATTAATTCCCACACTTAAAAATCCACCATCTTGAACCATTGAATCAGCTCCAACAAATAAAGGTACTTTAGCTTTAGAACAAGCAGTCGATACCATATCCATAGCACTAGCTACCATATTATCATTAGGAGCAAAAATAGCATCACTTTTACTAGCTAAAACATCAATAGCACTTTGAACTTCATTTACTGCTGTAATAGTCCCTTCTACTAAAGAGATATTATTCTTTTCACAAAAGGTCTTAGCTTTTTTGATATTAGTAACTGAATTCACTTCTCCTTTATTATAAATCACTCCTAGTGTTTTTAAATCTGGATCTATTTCTAAAGCCTTTTCCAAAATTTGTTCAACTTGGATTTCATCACTTGTTCCTGTAATATTTTTATCAGGTTTATCAAGCGAAGATGTTAATCCTGCAGATATTGGATCAGTTACCGCCGCAAATACAACAGGTGTATTTTTAGCCATTACTGCTGCTGACATAGCAACAGGAGTAGCAATTGCTACTACACAATCTTTTTTTCCAGATTGAAAACCTTGGATAATTGAAGGAGCTATATTTGAATCTCCTTGAGCATTTTTAAATGTGTAATTAATATTTTCTCCTTGTTTATATCCTAATTCCTCCATTTGTTTATCAAAAGCTTTTTTAATTGTATCCAATGAAGTATGCTCTACATATTGTATTATTGCTACCTCTTTTAAATCTTCATTATCTTTTCCACTACATCCAGTCATCATTCCTAAAGTTAAAACTGATACTGCTATTAATTTAAATAATTTATTTACTTTCATCTTCCTGTTCTCCTTTTTTTATTTTTATTTTATATTAGCTATTTCTACACCATCGTTTATCTAGTTTCATATTGTCCCCCTTTATAGCACAAAAAATAAAAACATCTGTCCTAAAAGGACAGATGTATTATCTGTTTTGCCACCTTATGGTCATTAAAAATGCTATCACATTCCAGCTTGATAACGTGAGCTAAACGTCAAAAGATACTCAAAATCATTCTTTCCCCTTTGCCTTCATGGGTCCATTTATCAAAGTCGCATTTCTATCTAGCTTCCACCATCCTAGACTCTCTACAAGCGCGTTCAAGATTTTATCTCCCAATCACTAGTTTATATATATGCTATAAATTTATCATACCCTAAATAGTTTGTCAACTGCATTTCTTTTTCTTAGCAGCAATTAATGAAATCATCAATGCTATACTTGCCATTAAACCATAGGCAGGTACTTCATCACCTGTCTTTACTGCATTTGCTGTTGTATCTCCAGGTTTTACTGGTGTACTAGTATCTACTGTATTTCCTGGTTTTGCTACTAATCCTTCAAGGGCTTTTGTTAAAGCTTTCTCGGCAGCTTTTACTTCTGCCTCACTTGCTTCTGGATCTTCTAATACTGCCTGTGCTTTTATTACTTCATTTTCTACTACTGCCCATGTATTAGCTGTATAACTTGCAGCATTTAACCCATTTGCCTTATTGATTAAATCTGCCAATAAATCTTTATTTGGTTTTAATCTTAAGTTCAAATATGCTCTTGTTAATGCATCACATGCTTCATCTACTTCTGCCTGTGTTGCTTTTTCATTTCCTAATAC
>NZ_FOIN01000036.1 GCF_900102365.1 Thomasclavelia cocleata
ACAGATAAATGGAAAGAGATATATAGAATTAGAAAAGAGAGTATAGAACGTGTATTTGGAGAGTGCAAGGAAAAACATAATTTAAGATTTACACGATTAAGGGGGCTGAGGAAAAACAAACATCAGGGAGAGCTTATTTTTGCATGCCATAATTTAAGAAAGATGGCAGGATGGCTATGGAAAGACAGGCCAGTTTTTATAAAAAAGGGCAATAAAAGTGAAATATATAAAGAAAAAGAAATAAATAATAAATCAAAAACAAAAAAAGGTGGTATAAGAACTTTAAAACTAGTTTTTATACCATCTTTTGTCAACAGCCTGAGACGCTATGCGTCTATTTTGCTTTAATAATATATAATCTAGATAAATAATCTCCATTAATACCATTATAAATTTCTCTATTTTCACCACAAGAACTATCACTAGTAATCAATCCTAAATTCATCAATTCATCACCATAATGATCAGTTTCATTGATTGATACATGATATTCTTTATCTGGATCTAAACCTAATAACTTAATCCTTCTAAACCCTTGATTAACTTCTTGTAATGGACGATAATAACCTACAATTGCTGTATTCAAATCATTTGAAACTACCATCCATACTGTTTCATTACCCTCAAATGGACTCTTTAAGCGATAGAAAGTCCCAAACTGAATAACTTCACGATATTCTTTCATGAACTTCACTTGTTCAATGATTTTATCCTGTTCTTCTTGACTTAGCTTATTTAAATCTAATTCATAACCAAAAGTTCCAAAATAAGCTACATTTGCTCTTGTTTCAATTGGTACATTTCTAAATACTTGATGATTAGGTATAGCTGATACATGAGCCCCCATTGAAGAAATTGGATAAACATATGAAGTACCATATTGAATCTTCAATCTTTCAATAGCATCAGTATCATCACTTGTCCAGCACTGTGGTGCATAATACATCATTCCTGGATCAAAACGAGCTCCACCACTAGCACATGATTCAAATAACACCTCTGGAAAACGTGATATTAATTTTTCATATAAACGATATACACCTAAAATATATTCATGCATCACTTTTCCTTGAGAAGAAGGACTATGAACACAAGAATAAACTTCGCTCATACAACGATTCATATCCCATTTAATATATGAAATTTTTCCTTCCTCAATTACTTTTGCCATCATCTCATAGACATAATCTACTACCTCTGGATTAGAAAAATCTAAAACATATTGATTACGACCATGACAACTATTTCTATTTGGTGTTTCTAATGTCCATTCAGGATGTTTACGATACAATTCAGAATCCTTATTAACCATTTCTGGTTCAAACCATAATCCAAACTTCATTTTTAAATCAGTAATTTTTTTACCTAATCCACTAATACCATTAGGCAGTTTTTCTAAATTAGGATACCAATCCCCTAGTCCTGCTTTATCATCATTTCTTTTTCCAAACCATCCATCATCTAAAACAAATAATTCTATTCCTAACTTTTTAGCTGTTGTTGCAATTTTCATGATCTTTTCTTCATCAAAATCAAAATAAGTTCCTTCCCAGTTATTAACAAGTATTGGTCTAACCTGATCACGATATAACCCTCGAGCTAAACGTTTTTGATATATTTGGTGATACGTTTGTGACATAGCATTTAATCCTTTATCACTGTATACCATTACTACTTCTGGTGTTTGAAAAGATTCGTTGTTTTCTAATTCCCAACTAAAACAATGTGGATGAATTCCCATCATAACACGAGTTACATTATAAGTATCTACTTCAACCTGAGCTAAGAAATTACCACTATAAACAAAACTAAACCCTAATACCTCTCCATCATACTCATTACAATTTTCTCTTTTTAAAGCAATGAAAGGATTAAAATTATTACTTGAACATCCACGAAGTGAATATATTGATTGTATCCCATGTTCTAGTTTACGATTCTTTACACTTCTTTCCCTAGACCATGCTCCTGTTAATTCAACCATTTCATAATTCTGATCTGGTAAATCTAAAGACATACTCATTATTTGATTTATAATTAATTTTTGTTGACTACAATTTCTAATAAATGAATTTCGACAAATAACTGCTAAGTCTTCATAAATTGTATAACTTAAAATTAATTCAGTTTTAATAACCTCATCATATAAAGTGATTAACAATGTCACAGCTTCATCATCATTTTCTACATATGTAGCAGGTAAATTAGCTAATTTAGGTTTTCCTTTTATAATATGATGATCACGATATTTAAAATCGAGAATTCTACTACCGTTTTCTTGAAGAATATCAATTGCTGGATGACGCATATCTCCTGATCCATATACTGGATATTCTTGTTTAATATGTTCTAATGAAAATGTTAAATCACCTTCAAATGTACATGCCGCCATTGGTCTTGGTTTTGCTTCAAAAAGATGATCAAAATTATCTCGATCGTGAATTACTTTGCCATAATATAATTGACCTAATTGATTATTTTTTAATACTTTAAAGATATAACTTATTTGTGAATTATATAAGTGAAATGTTTGTGATGATTTATGAAATTGAATTGGCATAGTTTACCTCCTTTAATTCTTTGTTTTGATTATTTTCTTCTACCTTGTTTTCTTCTTTTTTTAATGAAAGAATATTCATAATTCTAGTCATATATTCACTATTTAATTTATAGTATTTTTTATAGACAATAAAGCTTATAATAACAAAGATAATTGGTAATCCTATCATAATGATTCGCATTCCATTAATCGTTGACATAGATTGAACTGCATCTGGAATATAACCAGTTGCATCTAATGCAAATCCTGTAAATAATGCCCCCATAGCTGAAGCAAATTTAACTAATAAAGTCTGAATTGAAAAAATAACTGATTCATTACGAGTACCTAATTTATATTCTCCATAATCAACAACATCAGCTAAAACAACTGTCACCGTTCCTAATTGTAAACCTGAACCTAATTTTACACATATTCCTGCAATAGCAGTTAAAATATAATTTTTTGGAAATAAAATTCCAGTTACAAATAAAATAATTAAACCAATAACAGGTATACTACTTGCAAGAGCATAGACTTGTTTTTTAGACATTTGTTTAGCTAATTTTGGAAAAATGATAAGTCCAAATATTTCTGCAAAACCAGCAAACATTGTAAAAATAGAAAATAAGCCTTTATCACCAGTAACATAGATAAAATAATAAGTTTGAACTCCACTGATACAGTTCATAGCAAAGTTAAATGTCAATATTACAGCTATTGCAACTAGTAACTGATCATTTTTTTTAATAACTTGGATCATTTGCTTAAATGATGTTTTTTCTGTTTTCTTTATTTCTGTTCGATCAGCTGATTTAACATTTAATACAGTAATACCAACAGTTACAATAAAAACAATTGCAATTACCCATGCAAAACGTGTAAATCCGTCTTGAGCATTCCCTTTTCCTAAAAAATCCATAATTTGTAAACCAAAACCACCTACTAGTAAAGATCCACCAATTGAAGCAAAAATTCTTGGAATAACCGCTATTCTATCTCTTTCTTCAGGATTAGAAGTCAAATTTGGTAACATTGACCAATATGGAATATCCATAATTGTATATGTCATTCCCCAAACTATATACATAACTGAAGCAAAAATATATAATGATGTTCCTGATAATCCCCAATTAGTAAATAAGCATACTAGTACAACAGCATTAACAATTGTACCTATCGCCAGCCAAGGTCTAAATTTTCCCCATTTAGTATGTGTATTATCAACAATCATTCCCATACCTAAATCATTCACTGCATCCCAAAACTTAGCTAAGAAAAATAACGTTCCCACAAAAGCTGCAGATAATTTTAAAACATCTGTAAAATATAGCATACAGTAGGTAAAGATTATCCCACAACACATATCTTTTCCTATTGCTCCAAGACCATAAGAATATTTTTCTTTAAAAGATAATTTTTCGTTATTCATTTGATTACTTCCTTTCTATTGTTATAAATGGAATATTTGCATCAACCATTCCATATTGATCTACTGTTATATCTCTTCTATTTAAATTTGTAAAAACAAAAGGCGTTGCATCAATACAATGATGTTTCTTTAAAACCATTATATCAAATTCAATTAATTTATCCCCTTGTTTTACATTTTCACCTGCTTCAACAAATACTTTAAATCCATTACCTTTTAAAACATTTGTATCTAACCCGACATGAATTAAACACTCAATTCCACTTCCCTTTAAAGCAATTGCATGCTTTGATTCAAAAATAAACTCAACTTTACAATCATATGGTGCATAAACAATATTTCCAGTTGGAAAAATCACTACACCTTCACCTGTCATTCCTTTAGAAAAAACCTCGTCAGGACAATATTCTAAAGGACTTACTTTTCCTTCAATTGGACAATTTATTTCAATTTTCTTTTTAAAAATTCCCATATACAACCTCCATCAGCAAATTTTGTAAGCGCTTTTACATTTAAAATTATAACATTAGGATATGTTTTTAACAGTATTATATGTAATCAAAATATGTCTAAATGTTATATTTTATTAAATATAATTGTAATTAATTACTTCCCGCAAAAAATCAAGTTAACATTATGACATATTTGTTTAACATTTTATATATATTGATAAAACAATATTTTTCTTTAACTCTATAATAGTTTGTATTAGAATAAACAAGAGGTGAATTATCAAATGAAATTTTCAAAACGAATGGATTTATTTCCTGAAAGTATTTTTACAGCTCTAGCAAAAAAAACAGCCCAAAGAAAACAAATGGGCTTAGAAGTTATTGATTTTAGTACTGGTACCCCTAATATTCCACCAACTAAAAATATTCGTGAAGTAATAGCTAAAGCTGCTCTTGAACCTAAAAATTATGTTTATGCAATCAATGATCTACCAGAATTAATTGATTCAGTTATCAACTGGTATCAAAAAAGATATAATGTTAACGTAAAAAATGATGAAGTTTGTTCTCTACTTGGTTCCCAAGAAGGATTGTCTCATTTAGCAATGACTTTAATTAATGAAGGAGATACTGTATTAGTTCCTAATCCCAGTTATCCAGTTTTTAAAGATGGTCCTTTAATTGCAGGAGCCAGAATTGTTGAAATGCCATTATTAAAAGAAAATAATTATTTAATTGATTTTGATGCTATTAATAAAGCTGATGCTAAATTAGCTAAATTTATGATTGTTTCCTATCCAAATAATCCAACATGTGGAATTGCTGATGATAAATTTTATCTTGAATTAATTAGATTTGCAAAAAATAACGATATTATTATTCTTCATGATAATGCATATAGTGAACTATTATTTGAAAAACCAGGAAAAAGCTTTTTGTCTTATCCTGGTGCAAAAGATATTGGAATTGAATTTAATTCATTATCAAAAACATATGGACTAGCTGGGGCACGAGTAGGATTTGCTGTAGGTAATAGAGATATTATTAAACAAATAAAAACTTTAAAATCAAATATGGACTATGGGATGTTTATTCCTATCCAGCTAGCTGCAATAGAAGCCATAAGTAGTGATCAATCGTGTGTTGAACAAACACGTATGGCATATAAAAAACGTCGTGATGCTTTTTTAAGTAATGCTAAAAAAATAGGTTGGGAAATTGATAAATCAAAAGGAACAATGTTTATTTGGGCTAAGATTCCTGATAAATATAGAACTTCAATTGATTTTGTTAATGACTTATTTGATCAAACTGGTATTTTATTCGTTCCTGGCAGTGCATTTGGTACATATGGAGAGGGCTTTGTTAGAATTGCCTTAATCCAGGATATTGAATTAATTGAAAAAGCATTTATTATTATGAATAAAACAAATATTTTTAAATAGAAAAAATATAATCGTGTTCTATTAGAAAATATATATTAAAAACCTTTTACGTTTAATTAGAAAATAATTTAATTTCATTATATAATATAACTGACTATACCCTTAAATCATAATATAAATTCCATTTTCTTAAAAACATCTATTTTCTATCATTACAGTAAAACTGACATTGTTAAAGGATAAAATCATTCTAGCAAAAAAACTGATTGAGATATGTTATAGAGGTGTCTATTGAATTAGTGGTATTTTTTATAACATAATTATATTAAAAAAGACGTTTTGTCTCAGTGATAATTACTGGTTCAAATCGTCTTTTTTATTTAGAACTGCTTATTTCATTACACCCTATTCAATTTACCATGGTCTTGGTGGCCCTGGCGGTCTTGGCGGTCCCGGCGGAAACGGTGGACCTGGCGGTCTTGGTGGGCCTGGTGGAAATGGTGGCCCTGGCGGTCTTGGTGGTCTCGGCGGAAGAAAGGGTAAAAAATAACATCCCCAAAACTAACTCATCTATTCATGTTTATTATACCAAATATTATTCATACTGACAAATTCATACAACATACGACACAAAAACTATTTTTTCAAAGTCACTAACAACAAAAAGGGGAATTATCAAAAAACCCCTTTTTGTTATTCATTTAGTATATTATTTATATTCCCTTAATTCCTAGTTTTCTCGGCATAATCGCTATCGCTTTTATTCCAATTTTTTCTAAATATGAGACAGCTTGAAGATTAGACTAGATACGTCTATTTTAGAACAGCCATTCACTAAATAATGTTCCTCCAACAACTTAGCCATGCGGTTATAATAAGTGTTGACCGTATTAGGACGAAGCCCGAGGGAAGTGAGAAAAAGCTTATAGTTGGATAATAAGTTATACTTCATTTACAACTTTTCCTCCTCAAGTTACATCAGCAGCGTGACATAATATATATAATATATATATTATGACATTATATGTTAATTTGTTTTTGGCACCAAAAGCTAGTAATACCATAGCTTTTGGCGGTGTAACCTTTATATTCTGTTTTTTTAGAGGTTACACTTTGTAATACTGATATTCACCCATTGTTTTACTGCATAAAAAAAGCAATAACTATTAAATCAGTTATCACTTTTCCAATGTTTCTTTATTTTTGTCAATATAGGCAATTGCCTCAGCGATTGTTGTTGCGTCAATTATTCCTAACATCTCGCCTAGATGGTCACTGTTCCAAAATACATCATCAAATTTTGACAGTGTACAGGATAACCTTTGATTGGGTAGTGCTATCCAATTATAATTAGTGGTTGTACCAACTATAATTGTAAATTCCCGTCCTTCTCCCTCGACGACTGCCTCATAATAATCGCAATAAAATATCACGGATTTTATATAGGTTTTCCATTTTACCCTTTTACTTTCTATAAGTGTACTGCAGTTTATTATTATTTCATTTGTTTTCAATTATTTCCTCCTTTTTTTATTTTAATTGTCATAAAAATTATGAAACATTTTTTTGATATAGATGATAGCCATCCATTACTTTTTCGTAAAATTTTTTGGCATTGTCCGTTTCTATTATTTGAACTTTGTGATATATTTTCAGCTTTTTTAATTCCCGTATGATAAGTTTTCTTGTCTTATTATCAACAATCGGGATAACAAGAGAGGTACCATGTTCTCGTACATATTCATTATCCAGTTCATGAATAGTTGTTAGTAATTCTTTGATTGATGTTGCTTTTCTATATGTGATAGCCACTTTTTAATCTCCCTGATATTCTTATTTTTTTATTAATCACCTCTTATGGTTACTGCAAATCTTTGATTGAAACTGTATAATTTAAAAATCTATAATTTATATGTGTATAAAAACGTCTGCGATGACCAGAATATAATTAACAACATAAAACTCTAATCCGTAGAATAATCAATTCTACGGGTTTGTTTTGTTTTATAAGGGTTTTAGTGTTCTTGACCATAATTTTTACCCTTTATAGTTTTGCTAAAAGTTCCATTTGATTTTTTTTCTGTTGCTCGGTGGAATGAACATATATGTTCATGGTCGTTGATACATTTGAATGACCCAATATCTCACTAAGGGTTTTGATATCCATGCCAAGCTCTATACATCTGGTTGCAAAAGTATGTCGCAACCCGTGAAAGGTAATTTGTGTTATTTTAATTTTTTTAATCAGTTCCTTAAACTGATACTGTATAGAACGGGGATCAATCATATCATTATTTTTATTTACTAATACATAGTGTTTACTGCTACGATAATTTTGCTCATAATACTTACTTAGAATAGAATAGAGTACTGAGGAAATAGGAATTTTTCTAATGGCTTTGTTTGTCTTTGGCGGTGTAACAGTTAAAATTGTCTTTGTTGCTCGATACGGAACCTGAATTTGCTGTATTCTTTGAACAGTTTTATTAACAACTATATATTTATTATTAAGGTCTATATCCTCCCAACGGAGCGCACATATTTCCCCAATCCTAAGACCCGAGTACAAGCATACTAGTATTGCCAAAGAAATAGTATCTAACTTTAATCTGGTATGGAATTCAAGTATATTCTGCTCATTTCTAGACAGTACCTGAATGTTTTTCGCTTCATTTGAAGGTATTTCTATCTGCAAACAAAACGCTTTGATATAGCCTTGTTTTTGTGCAAATAAGACTGTTGATTTGATAACATATACAATACTTTTAATCGTACTTGATGATAATTTCTTCTTTGTTCGTTTATTCTTTAAATTAATCATGGAAATAACTGCTTCCTGAAACATACTGTTAGAAACATCATCAAGACAAGTATTTTTAAAAACGTCATTTATATAATTGGTGTATAAATTGAAATACTTATTGTAGCTCGACTGTTTGATAAAATTCTGTTTGTATTTTAACCATTCTTGAAATACATCATCAAATGTCATTTTTTTAGAAGTTTTTTCTATTTTACTGTCTTTTTCTTTAGCTATACAGTTTTTTAATTTTGCTTTTACCTCTGAATATGTTTTAGCATAAACAGAATGATAAACCGCTTTACCATTCTTTCTATCTTTGATATAACGTGCTTCCCAGCGTCCGTCTTTTCGCTTATGGATATTTTCACCACGTCTAGGCACGAGATTTTGACCCCTTTCTTGACTGTAAACAGTTTGTATAAGTGCTATTTTTTTATCACATTTATAAAAAACTATTGCAATAAACAACATAAAATGATACAATTAATATAGATTTTTGATTGAAATTGTACCCCTTATATATTCATAGAATTGATTATTCCATGAACTAATAGGATAAATTTAGTCAGTATATCTATATGAAATGTTCATTAAAAGTTGTCATGCATATTAATAAAAAAATAAGAAGTTAGAGTTTTTCAAACATTCTAACTTTTTTTGTGTCTAGTTCTTAGGAAATTGGAATAAAAGCGAAAGCGGTTATGCCGAGAAAACTAAGAACCAAGGAGCCATAATGGTATAATAAGCAGATAACAAAAAAGAACTTTTTTGTAAGTTCCCTTTTTGTTGTTATTAATTAATAGTATTGTCATATCAAAGCTCATTCATTAATTTATTTATGTTGTGGTAAATTCGTGGTAAAACAAGTCTTTTCAAACTTATAAAACCATTGTTAAATGTTGTGTTAACTAGGTTTTCTTTATTTTAAATATTTTTTTATTTTTAAAAAATTACTAAATGGAAAGTTTATAAAAAATTTTTACTTTTAATTATTCATCTTTTTTATTATTGGTTACTTCTTCATTAAAGATAATTTCTTCTATAACAGCTTTACCATAAAAAGTATTTTCTTGTGGTTTATTAATCACATGTATTTTATGAATAAACTTCTTTAAAAAGTTGTTTTTTTCATTATCACTAAATAATTCCCAATTTTCACGTAAATTGGTTATGATATCTTTCTTTGATATTTGAATCATTTCCTCTTCTGTTTCTTCACATATACTTTCCATTTCAGTAATTATTTGGTCTCGTTGGATACCTAGTTCTTTTTTTATTTGGTGAAAAGTTACAAAATCGACATCATTTTTAATATATAAACGCATTACTTCTTCTTCTTTTCGGTCGAGCTTTTTTAGTTGCTTTTCCAAATCCTCCTTTATTGTATTTAGTAAATTAGTTTCTTCTTGTTGCTTGATTTCTACTTGGTCAATTATTTTTTCGTTTATCTTGATTTCATATTCCTTAATATAATTTACAAATGCCTCTTCCATTTTAGAATGGGCAATACTTTTCGCATTACAAAGTCCTATTCCCATCCCTTTGTTGGGACATCTATAGCTGGTATATTTTTTTCGTTCTCCATTTGCTAAAGTCTTTATCTTAATATGACTATTAAGACGACTTCCACAAATAGAACAATATAATGCTCCTAGAAAATAATTATTTTCATTTCCGTGTTTTGTTTTTGTATAATGTTTTACTTGTTCAAATTTTTCTATTATTTTATCATAAGTTTCTTTTGTTCTTAATGGCTTATGTTTTCCTTTATGTTCCGTATATCTCGTCAAATCATCTGTATGATGTCGTGTCATCCCATGATATACTGGATTTGTTAATACATATTTTACCGCTTTTGACGTCCAATAATTTCCCTCACCTTGTTTCGTTTTAATTCCTCGTACATTTAATTTAAATGCTATTTTATGGCATGAATAATCATCTACTAGAAACATATGCTCCATCTCTTTTAATATTTTTGCTTCCTTATGATTGACATAAATTTCTTTTTTTCCTTTTTTTCTATCATATCCCCATGCGGTTGTACAAGAATATAAACAGTATCCCTCACTTACTTTTCTGCTGTTGGCAATCTCCACTCGTTCAATTGTATTTTCACGTTCAAATTCGGCAAAGATTCCGATAATTTTTAAGAACATGCGACCCGTGGCAGTACTTGTATCTATCATTTCCATAATAGATGTAAATTGACAATCTTTTTCGTTTATTAAATCAACAAAATCAACTAAATCCCGGACACTACGTGTTAGACGGTCAACTTTTAATACAAGTACATTATTTACTTTTTCATTTTCAATATCATGTAAAAGATTTTGCATTTCGGGGCGGTCTTTCATATTCTTTCCACTAATACCCTCATCAATATATAGCTTGTAAATATCCCAGCCCATTACTTCGCAATACTTTTTTAGTCTATCTGTTTGAGCCCCAATAGAGTATCCATGTATCACTTGTTCTTGTGTTGATACACGAATATAGATTCCAACCTTAGTATTATTCTTTTGATTCTTTTTTGATTCTTTCATTACTTTCACCTATCCTTTTTTTATTTTGAATAGATGCTTTTTTTAATTTTGTAATGATAGAGGTTTCCATAAAGAACTCAAGCATTTCTCTTTGTGTTTTCTCTGATAAGATGATTTTATTATCCTTATTCGGTTTCATCAAATCCCCCTTATCTATATGCTTTCTATAACATATAAGAAAGGTGATTACTTTATGCTTAAATACCATTTAAACTAATCATCATTACACCAATTTTTTTGTGGAGGTGTTTTTTTTATCCCCTTGCGAAACCATGGACCTGGTGGTCTTGGTGGGAATAACCACCAAAACCAAAACGGTGGAAAAACTTGTCTACTAACAAACGGCTCTCCTTCTATGAATATTTCATTTTGAAGTGGATCCATTATAACACCTCTCTTTACCATATTCTATTCATTATCATGGCTAATTTTTAGGCACATATCATTATTAATACTATTTATTACTCATTCTTTTATATTAGTAATTCATAATTTAATTAATAAAAAACATAAATACATATTAAAATTCAATAAAAGAAAATAATCTCTTTAACCTCATATACCATTTGATGAAAAATGGTTTATATATTTTAATTGATAATAGTAGACCTCCTATTTTTAATAAACTGTCAAATATCACTACATAGAAAAACAAAAACACATAAAAATTAAAAGGCTTAACTCCCATACAAATCAGGAATCAAGCCATATCATAGTTATTAAATTTTAAATCCATTTTTAAGTTAGCTTTAAAACAAATTAAATACTTCTATTATTTTACACGAACTAATTCCAAATAACTTGTATCACCAATTAATCCAGGCTTACCACCTGTAACAAGAATCAATTCTCCTGCTTCAACCCCATTTTCTCGGGCAATAATCTCTGCATAATCCATCATACTTGAACGAGTTGTCATTGATTTACAAATAACTGGTTTAACTCCCCAATTAATTGCTAATGCTTTTGTTGTTTCAACAATTGGTGTAGCAGCAATAATTCTTGCTTCAGGACGATAACGAGACATTTTTCGAGCAGTAAAACCACTTTCAGTAAAAGCAATAATTGCAGCTACTTGAAATTTTGAAGCGATTTCTGCAACAGACATACAAATAGCTTCAGATGTATCTTGTGGTGCTGTTAATACTGCTTGGCGATGTAATCCATCATAATCTAAACTTTGTTCAGTTTTCAAGGCTATTTTACTCATTGTCATAACAGCTTCTTGAGGATATAAACCAGAAGCAGATTCACCAGATAACATTATTGCATCAGTTCCATCAAAAATAGCATTAGCAACATCACTTACTTCTGCACGAGTAGGACGTGGATTTTGTTGCATACTTTCTAACATTTGAGTCGCTGTAATAACCAGTTTACCCATATCTTTACATTTACTAATAATATCTTTTTGAATTAATGGTACATCTTCAGCAGGCACTTCAACACCTAAATCTCCACGAGCTACCATGATTCCATCTGCAATCTTTAGTATCTCATCAATATTTTCCACACCTTCGCTATTTTCAATCTTAGCTATTATTTGAATATCCGAACGCCCATTTTCTATTAATAATTTTTTCACATCAAAAACATCCTGTGCCCTTCTTACAAAAGAAGCAGCAACATAACTAAATGGCTGACCACACCCAAATGTTAAATCATCAATATCTCTAGCAGATAGATAATCAAATCCTAATTTAATTCCTGGCACATTAATACCACGCTTATTTTTAACTATTCCATTATTAGCACATACACAAACAATATCAGTTCCTTCAACATGATCAACTAATAATTCAACTTGACCATCATTAACTAAAATAAAACCACCTGGTCTAACATCCCTATACAATTCTTTATAAGTTATCGTAAAACGCTCACTAGTACCTTCAATATCCTCTTGACAAATAGTAACAACTTGTCCCTTTTTAAATTCAGTTTTCCCACCAACAAAATCTCCAGTTCTGATTTCAGGACCTTTAGTATCTAACAAAATTGCTACTGAAGTATCTAATTCCTTATTAATTTCTGCAAGTAATTTTATTTTTTTTAAATGTTCTTCATGACTACCATGAGAAAAATTAAGTCTCATTACATTCATGCCAGCTTTTACTAATTTAGTTAACATATCTTTATTATCTGATGCTGGCCCAATCGTACAAACAATTTTAGTCTTACTCATTTTTTCATTTTTTAACATCTTACCATTACCATCCTTTTCTTCTTTGTAACATTTTATACAAATATTATAACTGATTGAATTTATACTTACGAGGCTTTAAACAAAAGATATTAATAATTAAATACCTGTGTCATCTTATAAACCTAAATTAATTGCTACAACAATTCTTATTAGATATATTTATGATTACCATATTTAAATATAATTAATCTTCTGATAATATCATCTATCTATTTTCTAACTTTTAAAAAATATATTTAAATATTTTAGATTCTATCAACCAGTCAAAATTTGTTCTTATATCTCTATACAAATATTATATTACTTAAATTTTACTTAAATTTCAATTATATTTTAGTAAATTATTAATATAATACTATTTTAATTTGTAATTAACCCTACTTTTTCCTATAATAACTGCTATCAATTAGTATTAACTATCTTTCCTATTTACTATTACATTAAAATGAAAAGGAGCTTTCGCCCCTATAACACTTTCATACCACCATATTTACGTACTTTTAACACATGACAAGAATCTTTTCCAAAAACTTTTTCAATTTTCTCTTTGTAAATTGGTACAAATTCATCTTTTACAAAAGCCTGAATAGTTCCAGCAAATCCTCCACCATGAACACGACAAACACCATTTTCACCAATTATCTTTTCAGACATTGCCAACCCAATCGAAACGCTTTGATTTTGAACATCACAATTAGCATAAACGTTTTGTAAAAATTTATAAGAACTATCACCTGAAGCTTTAATCAACTTTTTAAATTCTTCAAAATCACTAGTATTTAAAGCTTCTACTTGTCCTTCAACTCGTTTATTTTCAGCAAATAAATGAATTGCTCTTAACACTGCACGATCTTTACAAACTTCTCGTACACCTGCTATATCATTAAAAAATGCTTCTTCATCTACTTCACGTAAAAATTCTTTACCAAAATAATTTGCCACTTTTTTCATTTCACTAGGAATAGCAGCATATTCATCTGTTAGATCAGCATGTGAACCTTTTGTATCAACTATACATAAACTATGCCCAAACTTAGAAAAATCCACTTCAACTTTAACTACAACTGGTTTTTCTACATCCTTAAAATCAATATTAATTAAACTCCCTACAGAACTAGCACATTGATCCATTAAACCACATGGCTTACCAAAATAAACATTCTCTGCATATTGTCCTACTTGGGCAATTAATACAGGATCAATTTTCATATCATTATATAATCCAGAAATTATTGTTCCAATTATTGTTTCAAATGCAGCAGATGAAGATAAACCTGCTCCCATTAATACATCACTAGTAATAAATGCATTGAAACCACCAATTGTATAACCTAGTTCTTTTAACCGTGAACATACTCCTCTAATCAATGCTTCTGAAGTACCTATTTCATCTTTTTTTATTTCTAAATCATTTAAATCGATTGGTGCAATATCAAAATCATCTGACAATACTTTAATTATATTATTATTTCTCCCTACTACAGCAATTGCATCAAGATTTACTGCTGCTGCTAAAACACATCCATGTTGATGATCTGTATGATTTCCACCAACTTCACTTCTACCTGGAGCACTGTATATTTCTACATCAGTATCTCCATACAAATCTATATACTTTTCAATTGCTTTAATATAACGAGTTTGTTGATAATCAATTAGACTTTCATCAACATAAATATCCTTTAATAATTCATTGTATTTTCCATTTTTAAAATCTTCTTTTATAATTGTTGCTTTGATCATTATTTAATTACCTCAAATTTATATGATGTTGTTTCATCATATGTTTCACCTTTCTTTAATATCGTTGTTGGATGCTCCTCAATATTTATTGCATCTGGTAAGTTTTGTGTTTCAATACATACTGCAAAGCGACGAGGATAATTGATTCCATATTTACCAATACGACCATCTAGATAGTTTGCTGTATAAATTTGAGCTCCTGGAAGAGTTGTACATACAGTTAATTTTCTTCCTGTTGTCTCATGAAATAATTCTACCTGATCTTTATACTGATTAAAAATAAACGGATGATCAAATCCTGCACCTAATTTAATTTGTTCATCATCACAATCTATTACATCGCCAATTTTAGTCATAATATTAAAATCGAATGGTGTTCCCTTAACTTCATTATACTTACCAGTTGGTAAACCATCTGAATCAATACAAGCATACTTATTACTATGAACCAGTAACTGATGATTATAAATATCTTCTTTAGCACCTGATAAATTAAAATATGAATGATTGGTTATGTTTATAATTGTATCTTTATCACTAGTAGCTAGATACTGAATTGTTAAAGTTTCTTTATCTAATGTATATATAGCTTTAAACTTTAAATTTCCTGGATACCCCTCTTCACCATCTTTTGATAAATAGCTAAATTCAATGCTATTATCCACTATTTTATAATCAAAAATTTGATAAGAAAAACCTCTAATACCACCATGTAAACAATTAGGACCATTATTAATTGGTAAACTATAAGTTTGACCATTTAAGCTAAATTTTCCTTTACCAATTCGATTTGCAGTTCTCCCAACCAATGCCCCTAAATAAGCATCTTTAGTCTGATAATCACTAAAATCATCATAACCTAAGACTACATCATCAACATTATCATCTTTATCTTTCATTAATATTTTTATGATAGTACATCCATAATTAGAAACAACTACAGTTAAATCATCATTTTTCATTTCAATTAAATCGATTTTATCATCAATTTTATCAATTACCTGAATCATTTTATACTCCTTTCAATACTGTATTTACAAAACTAGTTAAACCATCAATTCCCTGATCATCCATTTTAAATACACCTGCATCTTCCAAGACATTAACAAATTTAACTGTTACCTCTTCTCTTAATATTTCTTCTACATTATCTTCATTAATATCATGCTTACTAATTAAATAATCATACCAATCAAGATGTTTACTTAATTCAGGATAATCTTTGATCTTTACTTTGTTCAACAAACAATCACTTAATAATTTTAACTCATCTTTTAAACGTGCTGGTAAAATAGCTAAACCCATTACCTCAATTAAACCAATATTTTCCTTTTTAATATGATGTGACTCTTGATGAGGATGAAATATCCCATCAGGATACTTTTCATTTGTTCGATTATTTCTTAGTACTAAATCAATCTGATACTTGTTACCTTTCATTCTTGCAATAGGAGTAATCGTATTATGAGGTGTTTTATCACTATAAGCAATAATATCTAAAATTGGTTCATTGTAATCACGCCAACATTCTAAAATATGACTTGATAATTCTATTAATTCTTCTTTACTTTCTGAAGTTAATCGTACTGTAGATAATGGCCATTTTACAATTTCAACTATAGTATTAGGAAATTTATCGCATGTTAATGTTTTTAATACTTCAGCGCCTTGTATTGGAAATTCATAATTCCCCCCTTGATAATGATCATGAGATAAAATTGACCCACCAACTATTGGTAAATCTGCATTAGAACCAATCATATAATGAGGGAAAATATCTAAAAAAGAAAATAAATTCTCAAATGTATTTTTATTAATTATCATTGGTTTATGTTCTTCATTAAAGACAATGCAATGTTCATCATAATAGACATATGGAGAATATTGTAAATAATATTTACCTGTTTCTAGTTTTAGTGGAATGATTCGATGAGTCTGTCTAGCAGCACGATTTAAATCTCCTTTAAATCCTACATTTTCTTTACATAACAAACATTTAGGATAACCACTAGATTTAATTAATTTGGCTTTAGCAATTTCTTTAGGATCTTTTTCTGGCTTTGATAAATTAATTGATATTTCAATATTGCCATACTTAACATATTTTTTCCAACGAATATTTTTATCAGTTCTACTTTTTCTAATATAATTAGATGCAATTGATAAACGATAATAATAGTCAGTTGCTTGTTGAGGTAAGATTTTATATTTTTGTTTAAATGTCTCTATCACAGTATGAGGACGAGGCATAATACAATTCATTATTTTAGTATCAAACAAATCACGACTAGTAATATTATCTTCAATTAATCCTTTTTCTACTGCCTGATCTAATAACTTTTCTAAAATTGGTGTAGCTAAAGAGAAATGTTCATGAATTTCTTCATATTCAAAATTATTTTCTTCTAATAATTCCAATAATAAATTTACTGAATAATCACATTCATCAGCAGTTATCATTTCTTTGTCCAAAGCAAATTGAATTAATTGGTTTATTTCATGATTCATACTTTTTCCTCCCTTGTTTACATTTTTAATTGTATCCTTTAAATAGTAAATTGTCAATCTTCTTTACTAAAACATAGACAGAATTTTACTAAATTATAGAACATGATTTTACTAGAGATTTAAAAAATAAAGATTTTTTAATAATATATTTGATTTAAAGGAAATTGAGGATACTATATATTTTGAAGCTAATTATTTTTGAGTATTATAATAATGTGTATAAAATAACATGATGTAAAAAATATTGTCTTTTTATCTACTACCCCTCATAGAGAATATAATCCAACTAATCCATATAATAAAACCAAATTAATAATCAAAAATCAACGAGCTAATGTTCTAAAGTATATAAAACAAATTATGTTGAATTAAAATATTTTAATCATCCAAATAATAAAATAAGTAAACTTCATAATTTAATAAAACCCATTCCCCCTTTAATATTATAGGTTCTATCAAAACAATCTACATTTGTAGTAATTATTACAATATTCCTAATAAAACATATATTTCTGATTACATTCATGTTTTTGATATAGCTGATGCCTATATCAACATATTAAAATATAAAAAATCATCAATACTATTAACTAATTCATCAATTAATATAATAATTCCAAGATTAATTACAAATAAATAATACTAAATCAAAATAAATTTTAAACCAGCAGCATAAATTACTAGTATTGAAGATATAATTTCTTCTACTTGGAACTTTTATCTTAATCAAAAATAGGTTATAATAGTATAAAATGAGATAAGGAGGAAAATCATGGCTACAATAAAAGATATTGCCAATCTTGCAAATGTTTCTAGTGCTACTGTTTCTAGAATTCTTAACAATGATAAAACACTTTCAGTTCCTGAAGAAACAAGACGAGCAGTTTTTAATGCTGCCAAAGAATTGAATTATACAAAAAAAAGAAAAGTAACTAAAAATGATTTTACATTGGGGGTTGTTCAATGGTATTCTATGCAGCAGGAAATCGATGATCCATATTATCTCCAAATAAGACAGGGAATTGAAAATTTTTGTTTACAAAATCAAGTTAATGTTATTCGTACTTTTAAATCTGATCAAAATTATCTTGAAGTATTAAAAAATGTAGATGGTTTAATATGTATTGGTAAATTTAATGAACATGAAATTGTTCAGTTTAAAAAAATATCTAATAAAATTATCTTTTTAGATATGCGAAGTCCTAATCATGAAGATAGTACAATTACATTAGATTTTGACAAAGCAGTAACTGATGCTTTGGTATATCTTAAAACCTTAAATCACAATAAAATTGGTTTTTTAGGTGGAAAAGAATATGTAGATGATAGCATATTATATCATGATAATCGTAAAGAAATATTTATTGATTTTTGTAAACAAAATAACATTACATATGAACCATATTTATTAGAAGGTGAATTTTCTAATGAATCTGGTTATACAATGATGATCGATATGATCAATCAAAATGATCTACCAACCGCAATATTTTGTGCTAGTGATCCAATCGCAATTGGAGCCCTAAGAGCTCTACAAGAGCGTAATATTCAAGTTCCTGAAGATATTTCTTTAATAGGATTTGATGATATTAAAGCGGCCAGCTTTACTACACCGCCACTTACAACTGTTTTTACTCCAGCAGATTTAATGGGAGAGTATGGTGCAAGTATTGTTTATAATATTTTAAGTAAATATTCTTCACCAACACCAATGCAAATAACTTTACCATGTGTATTAATTGAAAGAGAATCATGTAAAGAACTAGAAAACTAGTTCTTTTTTATATGTTAATACACAGTTTACTCATAAACATAAAATAAATCTTATTTTGTTAAATAAAAACCTAGAGAAACAACACTTAAACCAACATTATCAAAAAAATCCTTGATGATGTTTATAAAACCATGTTAAAGAATTGTTACTTGTTAGCGATACTAAAAAATTATTTTCAAACACAATAAATAAAATTAATCCAAAAGACTAAATAACATAATAATATTTAAAAAACTAATAAAAAGCCAGTCAACTTTGACCAGCTATTTATTATATTAATATAAATAATTACCTAGTGGTTTTTTCATATGCTCAACAACATAACCACTACCTCCACGATCTTTTACATCCTCAACCATAGTAGTAATTAAGATTGGAGTATCACTATTAGTAGTCATTACTGTAAACCACCCTAATTCAGTTCCATTAGTATCACTTTGTGAAGATTTTAGTTCAGCAGTTCCTGTTTTTCCTGCCAATTCAATATCATTATGATAAATCGCATGTCCTGTACCATTACTATCACTAATAACACCTATTAAGGCTTCTTTAATAATATTAACAGTACTTTTGGAAAATACTGATTTAATCCAAGACTTAGGCTTTTGATCAATAATTAAATATGGCTGAAAAATATCTCCTTCATTTACAAATGAACTATAAATTGATGCTAATTGAACTGGGTTAATTAATAATTCCCCTTGTCCATATCCACTATCAGCTAATTTTTGATCATCAAACTTACTCTCCTTATTTAAATATTGTGAAAGATTCAAAGATAATTCAAAGGGTATTTTTTTACTAATCTTTAACTTATCATACCCTGAGGTTAATTCATCTTTTCCTATCTCGACTGCACTTCTTGCAAAATAAACATTATCAGAATAAATAATTGCATTTTTTAAATTATTTGGAGTTGGCGCATGTAAAGTAGTTACATAATAATTTCCCCAGCTAGAATCCTTTTGCCATTTATCCAAAGCTCCTAAATCTTTATTTGGCTCAATTTTTTTAGCATCTAAACCAATTGCTCCAGTAATTGGTTTCATGCTTGAACCTGGAATATATGTTGCTTTAAAACGATTAGTTAGTGGTTTTAAAGCATCATTATTTAAATTTTCCCACTGTTCACTATTAAATCCTAAGATAAAATCATTACTTGAAAATGAGGGGGTCGAAACTAATGCTAAAATCTCACCTGTTTTAGGGTTCATTGCAACAGATGCACTTTTATCATTTTGATATTCATTATACAAATCTTTCTGTAAATCAATATCTATAGTTAATTTGATATCCTTACCATCTTTTACTCTTTTATTTGCAATTATTTTAATTTCTTTACCATCTTTATCAGTAATAATAATCTTTTTACCATCAATACCTTTTAAATCTTTTTCATAAGCTGCTTCAATCCCACTTCTACCAATTAATGAAGTTTCACTATAACCCTCATTTTTATGTTTTTCTAGATCTTCAGCATTTACTTGTTGTAAATATCCAGTTAAGTGTGATGTAACTTCACCATAAGGATAATAGCGCACATATACTGTATTTAATTTTACTCCTTTTATAGCTAATAATTGATCAGCTAATAATTTACCATCATCATCTTTTGCTATCTCTTTTAATGGAACAAAAGAATCATCTTTAATCCATGATGCACTCATGATTTTCTTTATCTTATCAACACCCATATCTAAAAGATCTGCAATTGCCTGATAATCACCTTCACCGTTTAGTTTTCCACGCACAAGTCCAACTGAATAAGCTTCACCAATTGTCGCTAACTCTTTATCGTTACGATCTAGAATCTTACCTCTACTAGCGTTATCAGTTAAAACTCTAACTTTATTTTCACCTTCTATACCATCAAAAAGCATTTTTTCATTAAAAACTATTTCATCATTTTTAACAGTAATTTTATTATCATAACTTACTTTTCCTGCAATTGTATCCATTGATATAGTACAATTAACTACATCATCATTTATTTCATTAATTTTTACTTTCATATTTTTAGCTTCAATTCCATCATAAATATTTTCATAACGTGTCTCAAATACTTTCTGTGAAGTCCTAGCTAAAGACCCTTTTGTCAACATAGCATACATTTTTTTATAATCTTTTTTTACCAAATGAGAATAATACTCTTCTACTGCTTCACCTGCATCTTTTCCTTGGTTAAATAAAAAAAATACTAATGTAACAATAACAATTATTGCAACTCCAATAATAAATACTTTTGATTTTTTTAAACTTAAATTCATTTTCTTCCCTCTTTTCCATAAATGTTAAGTATATTGTAATTTCATTTTAATAATTTTACCACTACTTTATCATAGAATAAGTAAACCTGCAGTAGATATTATTAAAATAACAAATAACTATAGGAGCTAACATTCATTTTGAATATATTTAAATTCACATCATATGTTTAAGATAGTCAACTAAAAACAATAATCAATATACGATAAAAATCATACAAAATATTATAAAAAGTGCATATGTTATTAAAGATACTTGAAAGTGTTTACAATATTTTTATCTAATGTTATACTTAGTAAAAAATTATAATAAATAGTTTTGTTTAAACTTGTATCAATATACTATAAATTATAGAAAGGGGCAAAGTAATATGAAAAAAATTGTTTTATTATGTGATATGTTAAATGAGATGACAATTACTAACGATTTTTTAGTAAACAATATGAAAGAAGCATCATATAAAAATTCTATTGACTGCGAAATATACGCTTACCCTATTCAAGATGTGTATGAAAAAGCTAAAGATGCAGATGTCATCCTACTTACTCCATTAATTTGCTTTAAACAGCTTATGGTGGAAAAATTAGTTCATTGTCCTGTTGAAAAAATAGGTATGGGTGCTTATGCTAATATTGATGGTAAATATATTTTAGATCGAGCTTTTGCTAAAATATCTGAAAATTGTGTTCAATAATATGCTATTATAATTAAAATATATTTAACTGCAGCTGTCTCTTTTTATTAGAAGTGACAGTTCTTTTAATAATTTGATCATCATCATTTAACTCTCCTAATAGCAAAGGACTATTTTCATTATGCATTAACATATTTTTTTTAACTATCTTATGATTACAAGCATAACAATATATACAACCATGATCACAACTACTATAAGCACCAATATCTATACTCGCTAAACATAAGCAGTTACTTCTGTTTCGATTATTTTTTATTTCTAATGAATAACCTAATAACTTTTCAATATATTGTTTATCAAGACAGCTTCCTTTAAGAATACCATATTTTTCTAAATCATATTTTTCACTACAAGTTTGAATCTGTAAATTATATTTAGCAGCAATTGCTCCTAAATGTTTAGATAGATAAATAATTTCCTCTTCACTTAATTCATTAAATTTTCCGATAATATTTTTATAAATATCTAAATAACTTATTATCACAATATTAGTATACTTAAATAACAACTGACACATTTTTTCAAACATCTTTAAATGAAATTCAATATCATATCGTTTATTTAATAAAATTGGATCATATCTCCAAATTATCCTATCTTTTCCAATAAGATTACTTAAATTAATAAAACTCTTAATTATACTTAATTTAGGTGGCAAACCTGGTTCTATATCCTGATCATATGATGTAATTGTAATCATAAAATAATACTTATAACCTAATTCATCAATCATTTTTAAATAGGGTATTATTTTTTGTGGATTCTTTGTACAAAAAGCAATACAATCTACAACATCTTTACTAATATTGATATAACTAACCTGTTGTTTATTATATGGATTTCTAACCAAAACATACCCTTCTTTTAAACGATTTATAAACCATTTTGGATATAAAGCACATATATCAGTTCGTCCTGAAACTTGTAAAATCATCATGTTCCCCCTCTTATTTATTTACCATCATTATTTTTACACATTAAAATTAATTTTATGATAAAGTGAATCTGAATAAATTTTTTCATTAATTGCCATAATATATTAACATCATTATCATCATGAACATTTTATCACAATTATTTCCAAATATTAATAATCATCTTCTATCATTTAGAAAACATTCATGTTATACTTTTCTATGATTTGAGGTGGCTTATGAATGAACAAAAACTTATTAATTTAATTGGAGAAATTGGCAGACTACTTTTAAAACATGGAGCAGAGATCTATCGTGTTGAAGAATCGTTGATTAGAATGTGTAAAAGTTATGGATATCTAAATGTTGAAGTATTTGCATTACCAACATACTTTACCCTGACAATTGAAATGCATGATAATCATACTTATACCCTATCAAAACGTACCCAACAAAATCATGTTAATCTTGACATGGTATATGAACTTAATAACTTAGTTCGCTATGTGTGTAATATGTCTCCAGACTATGATTATCTTAAAAAGAAAATAAATAAAATTAAAAACACACCTATAAATATGCCTTTAGTTTTTGTTGGATATGGACTAGGAACAGGTTTTTTCACTACTTTCTTTGGAGGAAAAATAAATGAAACAATTACAGCTATGCTGATTGGCTTTATCTTATATTTTTTTATTTGGCTAATGGAAATTTTAGAAATTAATAATCTTGTTTCTACACTTTTATCAAGTATTCTCTTAACTACTATAGCAATTTTTAGTTTTAAATTAAACATAATCAGCTCTCTTCAGTCAACAATTATTGGCTGTTTAATGATATTAACTCCTGGGGTTGCTATTACTAACAGTCTACGAGATATTATGAGTGGTGATTATATATCAGGTATGGCTCGAATGTTGGAAGCGTTATTAACAGCTACTTTCATTGCTGCTGGTGTTGGTATTATGATGGTTATATTAGGAGGTTAAAATGCAAGGATTAATTGAATGTCTTAGTGCTTTTATGGCATGTGTAGGCTTTGCTTTCATATTTAGAGTTCATCAGAATCTTCATTTTGCTATTATTGGTTCACTTGGTGGTGCTCTAGGATGGCTTGTTTTTTTACTTTGTAATGTTTTACATAATGAATTAGCAAGCTACTTTATTGCCATGACAATAGTTACTTTATTTGCTGAAATTGCTGCACGTATATATAAAGCTCCTGCTACTATTTTTTTAATTATTGGTTGCTTTCCCCTTGTCCCAGGTCGTGGAATTTATCAAACAATGCTTTATTGTACCCAAGGTGAAAATGCACTCTTTTTAGACAGTTTCATTCATACCATTGCTATATCTGCTAGTTTAGCCTTAGCAATTATGATTGTGTCTACTATTTTTAAAGTCATAAAAAAATTATCTTATCATAAAATCAAGGTGAACATATGAAAATACTAGGATTAATAGTTGAATACAACCCTTTCCACCATGGCCACTTATACCATCTAAATAAAGCTAAAGAATTACTAAACCCTGATCTTACAATTGCAGTCATGTCAAGTCACTTTGTTCAACGTGGTGAACCAGCAATTAGTGACAAATGGACTCGAGCCCAAATAGCTATTAAAAATGGGGTTGATTTAGTTATTGAACTGCCATTTGTTTATAGTGTTCAAAGTGCTGATTATTTTGCACATGGTGCAATTGATATACTAGCTAAACTAAAAGTTACAGATATTGTCTTTGGTAGTGAAAATGGAGATATTAATATTTTTAATGATATTGCCTATACAATAAAAAATAATCAAAAAGCATATAATAATATAGTAAAAGAACAAATGAATTTAGGTTTGCGGTATCCTGATGCCTGCAATCAAGCTTTATCTTTGTTAATGAATAAGACTGTTACTACACCTAATGATTTACTTGGTCTTGCATATGTTAAAGAGATTATAGATCATGATTATCCAATTGAAATGCATTGTATCAAAAGAACTAATGATTTTCATAGTTTACAAATTGAAGCTATCAGCTCTGCTAGTGCCATTCGTCATGCTTTGAAAAATAAAATTGATATAAAAAATCAATTTTGTAATTACAAAGAGTATAAGGAATTTTATTTTTTAGATGACTTCTATCCTTATCTACGTTATAAAATACTAACTACAAGTAACCAATCATTAAAACAATTACATTTAGTAGATGAAGGTATTGAAAATTTACTTAAAGAAAAAATATTAGTATCTAATAATATGGAACAGTTAATAACTAATCTATCTTCTAAGCGTTACACTCGTTCACGAATTCAGCGAATGCTAATTCATATTTTAATGAACAATACTAAAGATCAAATTATCAATGCAATGCATTTAAACTATATCCGAATACTAAAAATGAATAATAATGGTCAAGCATATTTAAATAAAATAAAAAAGGTTTGTGAGTATAAATTAATAACTAATTTTTCCAGCTATACACACCCTGCTTTAGATTTAGAATTTAAAGCCACAAAACTTTTATCATGTTTATCAATTAATCCAAATAAATTGGTTGAGCTTGAATATAAGAGTATTCCAAAATAACAGTTATTTATAATATTCTAACCAGAAGTTATATTAAAATTATATTTTTTTATAGTTTTTAATTCTTTATAGTTGGAAAAGTATATAACAAAAGAGTAATAGAAAAAATTGTTTGAATTAAGAAAGTAAAGCATAACTTAATGTTTTATAAATAATTGAAATTTTTAAATACAAAAACAGCACAATTTTCTTCAATGTCATTAAGTTAAGGAAATGATATTGAGGATATCGATATAAAAATATTGGTATCCTCTTTTTTTTATAAAAAAGTGTTGACATTTAAATGAGTTTGTGAGGCTTATTATTCATATTTTTTATGAATAATAAGCCTATTGTTTATAGGTATGAACTTTTGGAGGTATGACTTATGAACAATTTTAACTCTCTTAGAAAAAATTTGAATCACTGCATTAAGATTTTGAATAATTCTCGTTCTCTTTTCGTTGAGAATCCTAATACTGATTTTATCCGTAATCGTAAACTTGATTTCTCTACTGTCATTAATAATATCA
>NZ_FOIN01000044.1 GCF_900102365.1 Thomasclavelia cocleata
AGAAACATCGTCCTGCCAAACAAATTATTGAACGTTTAAATCGAACATTTCAGTATTCATATGCTGTAAAAAATGGTTTCAACACGCTTGCAGGTGCCAATGACTTCATGTGTCTGTTTACAACATACTTTAACTTTTTAAGAAACCATACAACTTTAGGATATAAACCGCCTGTACAGCTTGACTGTTTAAAAAAGACACATAATATGCCAAATAAATGGAATATCCTGCTTGATGAAGCTCTTGATTACTACATAGAATCAACTATGGAATTCTAGTTATGAAAAAATGAAATTTTTTCATAACTTATTTGACACTACCAAAATAATATTTATAACTTTTATATATATTATATCCTAGATATAAAAATTTCATCATAAAAAAACTAAAGAATTTCTTAATAAGTTTTAATTATTTACATGATGAAGAAGATATAAATCTAATGTTTAAATATATTCAATTTTAAAGACAAAGCATTATGGACCAAAACAACTAGATCATTAGTACTAAAAGTAGCAAATAATTGATATATTAAAAACTTATTTTTGCTATACCACTAGCTTTAGTATGCCTATTGTAATGTTGATAACATTGATGTATTCTTTGCAAAAGTTTTTGTTTCATCCATATTTCCTTCTTTAATTGTAGATTATTTCTTAAAACAATTATTTATGAGAAATATAATGATTAAAATATGTTTTTTATATTTAGATTTGTTTATAATATTTATATGTATCACCTTATACAACAATTATAGGTGATATATTAAAGTTTCAAGAATAGATGAAAATGGGGAGAAAGTTAAAAATGTCAAATATTATAGATTATGTAAAATGGCGTGGTGATCTTGAAATGCAGGTAGATCCTTTTAATGATATTGATGGATTGATTTTGAGTGAATTGGTATATGTAGAATTCAATCAAATCGTACCAGGTTTTTTAGAAGCAGGAAATCGTCGTTTAGAGGATGTAGCAAAGGATTTTTTTAAATTAAATGATGTTGAACAGTTAATGAATAAATTTTCTTTTACCAAAGATGCAATTCAGTTGTTGAAAGTTATGGCAGAATCAAAACGTTATAGAAATATTTTATTATCTGACTATATTAACGAATTGGATTATCAAGAAATAAAACAATTTGCTGCTATCACATTTCAATTACCTGATAATAGTATTTATGTTGCTTTTAGAGGCACAGATGATACTATTTTAGGTTGGAAAGAAGATTTTATGATGACTTATATGTTGCCAATTCCCTCACAAATTAGAGCTAAAGAGTATTTGAAACAGATTTCCCATAAAAAATATAATCGTTCATTATTATATACAATTAAAAATCGTGATCTTAAAACATCAATTTTTAGCAGTTTAAAACAATATTTTAATCAAAGTTTTAATGGTGTTAAAATTCGTTTGGGAGGGCATTCTAAAGGTGGAAATTTAGCTGTATATGCAGCTTGTAATAATGATGAAAGGGTTATAAAAAGAATAATTGAAATCTATAATAATGATGGACCTGGTTTTGATATAGAAACATTAAAAATGCCAGAATATCAAAATATTGCAAAAAGAATCAAAAAGTTTGTTCCAGAAGGGTGTGTTTTTGGAATCATGCTTGAATATCTTGAAGAAATGATTGTTGTAAAAAGTGATGCTAAAGGCTTGATGCAGCATAATGGTTTTACTTGGCAAATAGAAGGAACTCGTTTTGTTGAAATCGAATCGATAAATCAAGATAGTCAAGCTATGGATACTGCTTTTAAAATCTGGCTTAGTAAAGTTGATAAAGAAACTAGAAAAAATGCTGTAGATAGTATTTTTAATATTATTGAAGCAGCAAAAATTGAAAAAATAAATGATTTTTCAGAAAAAACATTTACTCATCTAATTACTGCACTTAAAGAGTTGAAAAACATGGATAGTGAATCAAGAAATGCCTTAATTCATTTTTTTAAGACGTTATTAGTTGAAAATAATAACAGCCGTAAAGAATATAAGAAAAAAAATAATTCATAATTTATTAACATTATGCTATTATAGTAAGTAGGTGAAAAGAGGGGTGTTATGAACAAATTTCAAAATGCAGTATATCAATTTATGTTAGGACGTTATGGTTCAGATCAGTTTAATGTGTTTCTAGTGATTCTGGCGATAGTATTAATGATCTTAAACTTGTTTTTTATTAGAAATTCATTTTTATCTGCAATAGTTTGGTTGATTTTAATTTACAGTCTGTATAGAATTTATTCACGAAATATTTATAGAAGAAGGGCAGAAAATGATAAATATTTATCAATAATTCAGCCAATTCAAAAAAGAATTAGTATGATTAAAAAAAATCGAGAAGATCATGAGCATAAATATTTTTTATGTCCTGAGTGTAAACAGACTGTTAGAGTTCCTAGAGGACATGGAAAAATCACTATTACTTGTCCTAAGTGTAGTCATAAATTTGATAAAAAAAGTTAATTTTATTATAGTGATATAATTAATGATGTTTATTTTTAAACAATTAAACGATACTGTTTTCAGTATCGTTTAATTGTTTTTTATTCTTTTTAAGTGTTTAATTAAAATATTAACTAATTTTTCTAATATTAGCTGGTCATCTTCTTGAAAACGATCAAAATTAGTTGAATCAAGGTCTAATACACCATATAATGAATCATCTATTACTATGGGTAAGACAATTTCACTATTACTAGCACTATCACAGGCAATGTGACCAGAAAACTCATGAACATTTGCAACTCTTAAGGTCGTTAAATTTTTAGCACAAGCACCACATACACCTTTATCAAAAGGAATAGTAGTACAAGCAACTAATCCTTGAAATGGACCAAGAATTAATTGTTCGTCTTGATTAAGATAAAAACCAGCCCATGATACATCTTTAAACTCTTGTTTTATAAAAGCACTCATATTAGCTAATAAAGAAATTTCATAGTTAATATTTTCAAGTAAAGCATTTAGTTGTTTTTCTTTCATATCATCACCTTTTTTATTATACATTATTTTTTGATATTTGGTTTAAAAAAATAAAATTGGTTAAAAATAATTATAGAAATTTAAAAAGGAGAATATATATGAAACAAATAATAAAATACTTATTTTGTTTAAGTCTATTATTTACTTTAAGTTTTTCGTTGGTAGGGTGTACTAATGGTGATAATGACAAGGATAACGATATGAATAACACAGCAAACGATAACAACGATAACAATGATAACAATGATGATATTGATGACGATTTTGATGATATTGATGATAAGGTTAAAAATCAATTCAATGATGATTATGTAGTTAATCGTGATGATGTAATTGATGCTACTAACTATATTAGAAATAATCTTGATAATGTAAAAGATAAAGAAGTAGCTAAAAAATTATATGAAAAGGGTAGTTATTTAGAAATGGCTGCAAATAGAGCGGATGTAGGTGAGGATGATTCAATCAGAAATTTAGGAATACAGGCTAAAAATTATGCTAGTCGTGTATATCGAGCTAAAGATGATGAAGTAGATGATATTATTAATGATGCTAAAGGGGATTTTGATAGTTTTAAATCGAAATTTGAAAATGGTGTAGATAATGCTGTAGATAATTTTATGAGCTTTTTTGATAACAAAAAGAATGATTAATTAAAATGAGACTAATCGTCTCATTTTTTTTCAATATTATTTAATAAATAATATGCTACACAACTATAAACAGTTGTTCCAGTTAAAAGAACTTTTTCATCAAAATCAAAAGCACAATTATGAGGGGAAGCAACTAAATCAGTAGTTAATTTCATATAAGTACCAATACCACCATGTGCTTGAACAGTTGCCATCATATAAGAAAAATCATCACTTCCATCTAAAGGGCTAAGATATCTTGGAGCAACTTTAACATTTTTCAAATGTTCATCACATACATCATGGATTATATCCATCATCTTTTTATCACATTCAAGTGAATAAGCTTTACCCATTTGTTTGATTTCTACAATTGTATCATGCATTAAAGCAGAACCCTGAATAATATCACGAGCATATACTTCCATATAATTATTTAGTTCAGTAGTAGCACCACGAACTTCAATTTCTAATTTAGCTGTTTCAGGAACAACATTACGTCCTGTTCCAGCGTTAATTGTTCCAACATTGATACGTGTACATCCATCACTGTTACGAGGAATTGAATGTAAATTTAAAATACATGAGGCTGCTGAAAGAAGGGCATTTTTACCAAATTGTGGCATTCCTGCTGCATGTGAAGAAACTCCATGATAAATAACATCTAATTTTGTTGTGGCGAAAGTCTCATCCATTCCTAAATAAATATCATAGTCTTCATCAGGAGCTTGTTGCCAAATGTGACCAGCAAATATATAATCAACATCATCTAAAATTCCGCTAGTAGCAATACTTTTAGCTCCTCTAACACCTTCTTCAGCAGGCTGAAAAATAAGTTTAATAGTACCATGAAGATTTTCTCTTATTTTAGCTAAAATTTTAGCTACAGTTAAACCAATTGCACTATGTCCATCGTGACCACAAGCATGCATTGCTCCAGGGTTACAAGAAACAAAACCAAACTTACCTGGATTATGGTTAGTTGAATCATCTTCAGTAATACTTAAGGCATCTATATCGAAACGAATTGCTACAACTGGTCCTTCTCCATTTCTTATAATCCCAGCTACAGCGGTAAAGCCATCTTTTACTTTTTCTAAATAATATGGGTCTGCTCCTTGTAACAAAGCACGTTTATAATTAATTGTTAAAATACGTTTATTAGGAAGTCCCATTCTAAATTCTTCACGCATTAGCTCTTTTCCTGCAGATACCTGATATCCTAAATTTTCTAATTTTCTAGCAATTATTGAAGCTGTTCTCATTTCTAACCAGCCACGTTCTGCATATTTATGAAAATCACGTCTTATTTGAACAGTTTCAGGAAAATATTCTGTGGCAAGTAATTTTATTTTTTCATACATAACTTTTCCTTCTCCTTTATTATATTTTAACAAGTTTTTGAACTATTTGCCAACATAATTATTAAGATAACTTGATAGAAAAAAGAATAGGGGGTTATCTATTCTTTTAAGACTATTTTATATATTTATCTTCTAATTGTTTAAATAGAAAGGCTGTCAGATCAACAAGAAGTGAGGAAAAAGCAATTAGTGCCAGTAAGACCATTAACCAATTAAATGTTACATCTGTTAACTCTAAGATTGATTGACCAATTATCATTGAAATATAATATATTAGCTGGGTCGTATAAATTATTATTTTTCGATATATTGTTAAAGGTTTATAAACCTTTAACAAAGCAATAGTATAATTCCATCCTGTAAATAAGATACAAACAGTTGATAACATATTTGGTTCATAACCTAATGATAAACCAATATTTGTTATTAAAGTAGCCCCTAAAGCAATGATAAAACCAGATGGAAAAGATCTTTCTAATACGTTTTTTAAAAAATTTCCTTTTACTTGAGAAAAATTAGCTTCATATGTTAAAAAGAAAGTAGGAATACCAACTCCACAGGCACTAATTAAAGATAATTGAATTGGCTCAAAAGGATAAGCTTGACCAAAAAATATTGTTGTAATAGAAATTAGTGCTGAAAAAATTGTTTTAATCAAAAACATTGATGCTGACATAGTAATGTTATTAATAACTCTTCTACCTTCATCAACAATATGAGGCATTGCATTAAAATTATTATCCAGCAAAACTAGATTGGCAGCATTTTTTGCAGCATCACTGCCTGAAGCCATAGCAATTGAACAATCAGCTTCTTTAAAAGCTAAAACATCATTTACTCCATCACCAGTCATTGCAACAGTATGTCCCATTTCTTTTAGTGCCAAAACCATTTCTTTTTTTTGTTGGGGAGTAACACGACCAAAAACAGAGTACTTATTTATAGCTTCTTGTAATTTTTTTGAGGAAGTTAGTTTAGTAGCATCAATATATTTATGTCCTTCTTTTAATCCTGCTCTTTTAGCAATAGCAGAAACTGTAATTGGATCATCACCAGAAATAATTTTTAAATCTACTCCCTGTAAGTTAAAATAATTTATTGTTTCTTTTGCATCAGCTCTAATCACATCACTTAATACAATGATACCACAAGGTTTTAAATCATTAGGTAAAGATTCATTATCCATTATTTTATCAGTATGTGCTAATACTAAAATACGATATCCATCATTTGCGTATTTAGAACAAAGTTCTTCAAGATTTTGATTACCATGAGGAAATAAGAACTGATATGCACCAATATAATATGTACCCTGATCATAAAAAGATGTTCCACTATATTTACGATTCGAACTAAATGGGATAACATAATATGGTTTGAAAGTTGTTTGGCAAGGATAATGTTCTTTAAGTGCTTGAGCAGTAACATTAACATCAGTTAATGTATGCATTAAATTACCAATAATTTCATTTAAATCAACATTACTTATTTTAACATCAAATTCAACTTCCATTGTTCCTTCAGTAATTGTCCCAGTTTTATCAAGACATAAGACATCAACTCGAGCTAACGTTTCAATACAAAATAGTTCCTGAACTAAAGTTTTTTGCTTTGCTAATCTTAAAACACTAAGAGTTAAAGCAACACTAGTAAGTAAAACCAGACCTTCAGGAATCATTCCTAATACAGCAGCTACTGTACTAACTATTGCATCATTGAAATTTTGTCCCCCATATATAAATTGTTTTAAAAATAATAATCCCCCAATTGGTAAAATAATAATACTTACATATTTTAAAATTTTATTTAAACTTTGATTTAATTGAGAATTATGTTTTTTTAATCGTTTAGCTTCACTAGTAATTTTATTCATGTAATTATCATTACCAACATGAAGAACTTTACAAATACCTTTTCCAGAAGTAATGAAACTACCAGAAAGTAAGTTATCACCATTTTGTTTTATAACAGGATCAGATTCACCAGTCAGCAAAGATTCATTTACTTCAATATATCCTTCAACTAATGTACTATCAGCAGGAATCTGGCATCCAGTATATAAAACAAGATAATCGTCTAATACAATTTCATCAATCGAAATTTCCATAAGTACATCATCACGAATAACCTCAACTTTAGAAGTTGTAATAATTGATAAACGATCTAATGTTCGTTTAGCTTTTATTTCCTGATAAATACCTTCAATAGTATTTATAATAATTACTAATATAAATAAAGTATTTTTGTAAGAACCTACAAAAATAACAAGAGCTAATAAAGCTGCATTTAATATATTAAAGAAAGTAATTGTATTGTTCAAAAATATTTGTTTATATGATTTTGTAATCTTATTATCAATTATGTTTAGTTTACCTTCATTTATTCTTTGTTTGACTTGATTACTAGTTAAACCAGTATAATTTTGTTTATTTATTTTCATAATAGTCTTACATTCCTTTCTAGCTATGTGTTTAAGGCACACATAGTTATAAATATGTTATCATTGTAGATTTTTTTAGTTTATTTTTTATTTGGATTATTATTTCTGTTTTTCATTCTAACTTAATTATACCAATTAAACAATAAATCAATATGAATTTTGTTTAAGAAAGATTAAGTTGTTTTGTATACAGTCTTTAATATAAATTGTATACAATTTAGTGAATTGATGTTATAATGGATATAATTAAATTTTAGGGGGTATTTGTATGAGTGAATTTATTGATGGTTTTATTGAAAAAGCTAAAGAGGGTAATAATAGAATAGAAAATGAATTATATTCGAAATATGATGTAAAAAAGGGATTAAGAAATGAAGATGGTACTGGTGTTTTAGTTGGGCTTACTAAAATAGCTGATGTTGTAGGATATAAAAAAATAAATGGGAAAAAAATTGATTGTGATGGTGAATTATATTATCGTGGTATCAATGTTTCTGATATTATCAATAGAAGAGAACCTAACCAGCGATTTTTATTTGAAGAAACTTGTTTTTTAATTTTATTTGGATATTTGCCAAATTCAGAAGAATTAGAAAATTTTAAAAAAGAACTGTCTAATCGTTATGAGCTTCCACCATACTATCTTGAATCAAAAATTCTTGGATTTCCTTCTAAAAATCTAATGAATAAATTACAACAAGAGGTATTGATGCTTTATTCATATGATAGTGATCCTGATAATATTAGTGCTTTGGCGACAATGTATAAAGGGTTAAATTTGATAGCAAAAATACCATCAATTGTTTGTTATGCATATCGTACAAAAGTACATTATTTTGATAAGGAAAGTTTGTTTATTCATCAAATTAGACCTGATCTATCAATTGCTGAAAATATTTTATATCTGTTACGTGACCATAAACATTTCACGCCTAAAGAAGCAGAAGTTTTAGATATGTGTTTAGTATTGCATGCAGATCATGGTGGGGGGAATAATTCAACCTTTACTAATGTTGTAATTAGTTCGACTGGAACAGATATTTATTCTAGTTTTGCTGGAGCTATTGGTTCATTAAAGGGACCTAAACATGGTGGGGCGAATTTAGCTGTAATGAAACAAATGCAGTTAGTTATTGATGAAATAGGTTTAAATGCTAGTGATGAACAGATTAAACAAGTTATTGATAAAATCTTATCTAAACAATTTAATGATAATAGTGGTTTGATTTATGGTATTGGGCATGCTGTTTACACACTTAGTGATCCTCGTTGTATTATATTAAAACAACAATGTAAAGATTTAGCGGTTGAAAAAGGACGTGAAGCAGAGTATGATTTTTACCATCGTTTTGAACAATTAGCAACAGCAGAAATTAAAAAGCGTAAAAATATCAATGTTTGTGCTAATGTTGATTTTTATAGTGGATTAATTTATGATATGCTGTGTATTCCTACAGAGTTATATACATTAATGTTTGTTGTTGGACGTACAGTAGGCTGGTTAGCTCACAATATTGAAAACAAGCTGTATTCTGGTAGAATAATTCGTCCAGCTGCTAAATATGTTGGTGAAACATACGATTATATTCCAATTGATAAAAGAAAATAAATATAAAAAGGGAAAGTTGATATATGAAAAAATTATTTAAAATTGTACTAATTTGTGGTTTATGTTTTAGTATTGTGGGATGTAGTAAGAAGGATATAGCTGAAAACCAGGAGGAAGCTAATAAAATTATTGATGCTGCTTATCGAGTTGAAAAAGATAATAGTGACGAACCTTGGGATGAAAATTCTGTTTATGATACAATGAAAAGCGGTTTTTGGTTTTTCATTTGTAATGATGCATATATAGATGTTCATCTTGTGCATAATTCAATAGATGATACTGAGGAAATTGATGGCATTACTTATCATGACAAAGATTTTAATGTTATAGCTCCAATTTATGGGGATGGAAAAAGCAAAGATGAAAAATCTACAGAGGCATTAAATAACTGGCTGGAAGATACGGGAATAACTAAAGAACAATTTATTAAATGGGCAGAAATGACAGTGGAGAAAAAGTTTGCTGAAGCAAATGAAAGAGTATTGGATGAATAATTTCTAATTTAATTAGTTGTAAACTTAAAAAGCAGGGTAGCTTTAATTGTGCTATAACCTGCTTTTTTAATAATCTTATAGTTATTTAAGATGACGAACCCATCCATATTTGTCTTCAATACGACCCCATTGGATACCTGTTAAAGTGTCATAAAGCTTTTGTGTTAAGCTGCCAGTTTTAAAATCATTAATGATAACTTCTTCACCTTTATAATAAAGTTGTCCAACTGGTGAAATAACAGCTGCTGTTCCAGTTCCAAAAGCTTCTGTAAGTTTACCATTTTTACCAGCTTCCATCAATTCATCAATACTTAGTTCTCTTTCTTCAACTTCATAACCCCAGTCTTTAAGGATATGAATAATTGAATCACGAGTAACTCCTGGTAATACAGAGCCTTCAAGTGGAGCAGTAATAACTTTTCCATCAATTACAAACATTACATTCATTGTACCTACTTCTTCTACATACTTACGATGAACACCATCTAACCATAATACTTGTGTATAACCATGAGATTCAGCTTTTACTTGGGCAGCAATACTAGCGGCATAGTTTCCACCACATTTAGTAAATCCTGTCCCACCTTTAACAGCTCTTACATATTCATCTTCAACCCATATTTTAACTGGATTTACTCCCTCAGGATAATAGTTTCCTACAGGCGATAAGATAATGATAAATGTGTATGATTTAGCAGGATGAACCCCAACTCCAGCTTCACTTGCAAACATAAATGGCCGAATGTATAATGACGTATCTTTAGCAGTAGGAATCCAATCCTGTTCATATTTAACAATTGCTTCAACTGCTTCAACAAACATATCTTCAGGTAATTCTGCCATACAGATTCGTCTATTTGAATTAATCATTCTTCGTGCATTCATTTCAGGTCTAAATAGAGTAATATCTCCATTAGGATCACGATATGCTTTTAACCCTTCAAATGTTTCTTGGGCATAATGTAATACCATTGTAGCTGGATCCATAGGAACTGGTGCATATGGAACGATTCTTGCATCATGCCAGCCTTTACCTTCTGTATAATCCATCATAAATATATGGTCAGTAAAATAATTACCAAAACCTAAGTTATCTTGACTTGGTTTTTCTTTTAGCGTTTGAGCTCTTTCAATTTTAATTTCCATGATTAAAATACCCCCTTAATTTATTTATAAGTATACTCTTATTTAACCCTTGTTACAAGAAAGAATTTATCTAAATAATGGTGATAATATAGGATTTCTATGAAAATATAATAATAATTATGGATAATAGTAAATTATTTAATTAAAAAACAGTTTATTGTATACTAACCATTATTAATAATTTTCATATGCAAATTAGCCATTAAATCAATTGCTTTTTCTTGCAATAAAGGATCATTACTAGCAATACCTTTACAATCAATAATTATTGTTGCTTCAGGTAATGCAGCTTTAACAATGACTGCATTAGAAATAACACAAATATTTGAAACTACGCCAACTAAAGTTATTTCTTCATAATCTTTATCTTTTAAATAATTACCTAATTCTAAAGAACCAAAAGTATTTTTAAGAATTTTTTTATCATTTTTAGCTAAATTATCTATTTTACCATATAACTGCCATCCTTCACTGTTTTCTATACAATGAGTAACAGGTAGATTCTTACCTTCCTGGGTATCTAAATAATTATCTTGATGAGAATCATAAGTAAAGATTACATCATCTTTATTTAAATGATATTTTTTAATCAATTCCACTAAATAATCTTCTAATATTATTGCATCATTAAAACCTAAACTACCACTAACAAAATCATTTTGATAATCAATTACTATTAATAATCTTTTCATATAAACCTCCATTCTCTTGATTTATTTTATCATTATTAGTTGACAATGTAAATATATGGTTATATAATCATATTGTCATATGAATAAATGTTCATATAAAGGAGATGTGAAAATGGATAAAGTAGTAAATGAAGTTATTGTTAATAAAGTTGCTGCAGCACTTCCAGAAGAAGAAATTTTATATGATGTTGCAGAATTGTTTAAAGTATTTGGTGATTCAACAAGGATTAGAATTATTTGTGCTTTGTTTGAATCAGAAATGTGTGTATATGATTTAGCGGCATGTTTAGAGATGACTCAATCAGCAATTTCTCATCAATTAAGAATTTTAAAACAAGCTAATTTAGTTAAATTTAGACGTGATGGAAAATTAATGTATTATTCACTTGATGATGAACATGTTAAACAAATTTTTGATGCAGGTTATAAGCATGTGATTGAATAGGGGGGAAAGTTATGAAACTTAAATATGATTTAAAAGGACTTGATTGTGCTAATTGTGCTCAAAAAGTTCAAGAGCGAGTAAGTGATTTAAAAGGAATTAAAGAATGTAATGTTGTTTTTGCAACTACAAAAATGTTTGTTGAAACAATTGATGATTCATTTGATGAAGCGTTACTTATTAAAACAGTAAAAAGCGTTGAACCTGATGTGGAAGTGATTAACTTATCAAATGAATTTCATGATGATAAAATACATCATCATAATCATAATAAATATAGCTGTGAGCATGACCATGAACATCATCATAAGCATGAAAATTGTAGTTGTGGACATGATCATGATATTGAAACAATTAAGCATGATGATTTAAAAGAGGGTATTAATATTAAGATAAGTGGTCTTGATTGTGCTAATTGTGCTATGAAGGTTGAACAAGCAATTAATAAAATGAATGAAATTGATAAAGCTCAGATTATTTTTTCAACTGAAACTTTAAAAGTCAAACCCAAAGATTCTATTGATCAAAACAAATTATTAAAACAAATCCAAAAAGTGGTTGATCAAGTTGAAGATGGTGTTACTTTATCACTTAAAGATACACTACAAGTAATAGAAAAGCCTCGATTATTTGTTTGTAAAGATCATCTTGGATTAATTATTGGTACACTAATATACATTATTGCTATAATTGTTGGTGATTTTGAATTTGATGCCTTAATTTATGGAATTGCATATTTATTGGTAGGATATAAAGTAATTTTAAAAGCTTTAAAAAATATAGGCCGTGGTGAAATTTTTGATGAAAATTTTCTTATGTGTATTGCTACTATTGGTGCTTTTTGTATCAGTGATTATAAAGAGGCTATTGCAGTAATGTTGTTTTATTCAGTTGGTGAGATTTTTCAGGCTTACGCTGTTAATAAAACAAGAACTTCTATTAGCTCCTTAATGGATTTGAAAAGTGATTATGCTAATCTTATAGTTGGAGATGATATTATTAAAGTTACTCCAGAAAAAATTAAGATTGGTGATGAGATAATTATTAAGGTGGGAGAAAAGGTTCCTCTTGATGGAAAGGTGTTAAAGGGTGAAAGTACTTTAGACACTTCTAGTTTAACAGGTGAAACATTACCAAGAAATGTAAGTGCTGGTGATGAAGTATTAGCTGGGGTAGTTAATTTAACTGGAATCATAAATATTAAAGTAACTCAGGCTTATGAGGATTCAACTGTATCAAAAATTCTTGATTTAGTTGAAAATGCTGCTAGTAAAAAAGCTCCAATTGAGCAATTTATTACACGTTTTGCGAGAGTATATACTCCAACAGTAGTCTTTTTAGCTATTGCTCTAGCAGTTATTCCAATGATTATTTTTAAAGATGCTGTTTTTTTGGAATGGCTATATAGAGCATTGACATTTTTAGTTGTATCTTGTCCTTGTGCATTAGTAATTTCAATTCCATTAGGTTTATATGCTGGTTTAGGTAAAGCAAGTAAAATGGGGGCTTTGGTTAAAGGCGGTAATTATCTTGAACTATTAAAAGATATTGATACTGTTGTTTTTGATAAAACAGGAACACTTACCGAAGGGAGTTTTGAGGTTATTGAGATAAATGGTTCAGATGATTTATTGATGTTAGGTGCTTATGGAGAAAGTATGTCAAATCATCCTATCGCTAAAAGTGTTGTAAAAAAATATGGACAAGTTATTGATCAAAAAAGAATTAGTGATTTTAAAGAGGTTGCAGGTAAAGGAATAGAAGTAAAAATTGATGGAAAATTGTATAATTTGGGAAATAAGTCTTATATTGAAGGTTTAGGAATACAAGTTCAAAATCCTTTAACAGTTGGAACTGTCATTCATATTGTTTGTCAAAGAAAATATTTAGGTAATATAGTTGTTGCTGATAAAATCAAAGACACAACTATTGAAGGAATTAAACGACTAAAAAAAGAGGGAATTCAAAATACAGTTATGTTAACAGGTGATCGCAGAGAGGTTGCTAAAGATATTGCAAAGAAAATTGGAATAGATACAGTATATAGTGAGTTATTACCACAAGATAAAGTGATGCAAGTTGAAAATTTAATAAATCAAGGTGCTAGATTATCGTTTGTTGGGGACGGAATAAATGATGCTCCAGTACTTGCAAGAGCAGATTTAGGAATTGCCATGGGTGGTGTTGGTAGTGATGCTGCAATTGAAGCGGCCGATATCGTTTTAATGAATGATGATATTATTACGATTGGTGAAGCTATTTCAATTTCTAAAAAGACAAATAAAGTTTTAAAACAAAATGTGATTTTCACATTAATTATCAAGATTGGAGTTCTTTTGTTGACAATGTTTGGTTGTGCAAATATGTGGATGGGAGTATTTGCAGATGTTGGTGTAACTTTGATTGCCATCTTAAATTCAATGCGTATTTTAAAATAAGGACTGAAAATTCAGTCCTTATTTATCATGAATAATGTTAGAGGCTTTAAACTTTTTGTGATTTAGTGTATAATCTAGCACAGAGAGCATTTACAGTTACAAAAGATTAACAATTGGGAATATGATAAAGGCTATAACATATATTATGATGATAAGTAGTAGAAAGTCACAATTTGTGAATATCTTGTGACTTTCTTGTAAATGTTAGAATAGTTAAACAATACATAAGTATGAATTATAGGAGGTAGAAGATGACATTAGATGAATTAGTACCTGGGATGAGTGGGAAAATTACTGTAGTTGGTGGGGAAGGATTGTTACGTAGACGTTTGTTGGAAATGGGATTAACACCACGAACGATTGTAAAGGTTCGCAAAGTTGCTCCAATGGGAGATCCGATTGAATTATATTTACGCAGTTATGTTCTAACAATTAGAAAAGATGATGCTGCAATGATAGAAATTGAGGTGGTAAATAATGATATCTAAAACAATTGCTTTGATTGGAAATCAAAATTGTGGAAAAACAACATTATTTAATGCATTAACTGGATCAAATCAACATGTTGGTAACTTTCCTGGTGTCACAGTCGAACAGAAATCAGGTATAATAAAGAAACATCCAACAATTAAATTAGTTGATCTTCCAGGAATTTATTCGTTAACACCTTATACAATGGAAGAAATTGTTTCAACAGATTTCTTAATTAAAGAAAAATCATCAATGATTATCAATATTATTGATGCAACAAGTATTGAAAGAAATCTATATTTAACAATGCAGTTACTAGAATTAAATATGCCAATGGTTTTAGCTTTAAATATGATGGATGAAGTTATTAATAGTGGCAATTGTATTGATGTTGAGGGACTGCAAGATGCATTAGGAATTCGAGTAATTCCCATTTCAGCAAGTAAGAATGAGGGGATTGAAGAATTAATAGAGGCGATTGATGCAACCTTAAATGAAAAAAATTGTTCACATTTAGATTTATGTACTGGTGAAATTCATAAAGCAATTCATTCAATTAATCATTTAATTGAGGAAAATGCTTTAAAAGCAGCTTTACCTAAACGTTTTGCAGTTACAAAAGTAATTGAAAGTGATCCTGAAATAATCAAACTGTTAAAATTAGATAATCAGCAGCTGCACATTATTGGGCATATTATTAAGGATATGGAAGAAAAAGAAGGTCTTGATAAAGATGCTGCTTTAGTTGAAATGCGTTATAAAATTATTGAAAATATTACTAGTCAAACTGTATTTAAAGAACAGGAAACAGCAGGACAAGTAAGATCAGAAAAAATTGATGCTTTTTTAACTCATAAATATTTTGGAATTCCAATCTTTATTACGGTGATGTTATTAATTTTCTTTTTAACTTTTAATGTGATTGGGGCTCCATTACAATCTTTAATGGAAACAGGGGTGAATTTTATTGGTGAAACAATAATTGATTTTTTAACCAATCATCAGGTCGCACCTTGGTTAATTTCATTATTACAAGATGGAGTCATTGCAGGAGTTGGCAGTGTATTATCTTTTTTACCTTTAATCGTGGTACTATTTTTCTTTTTATCAATGCTTGAAGATAGTGGATATATGGCTCGAGTTGCGTTTGTAATGGATAAATTATTAAGAAAAATTGGATTATCAGGAAAATCTTTTGTTCCAATGTTGATTGGTTTTGGTTGTTCAGTACCTGCAATCATGGCATCAAGAACACTATCATCACAACGTGATCGTAAAATGACAATAGTTGTAACACCATTTATGTCTTGTAGTGCAAAATTACCAATTTATGGGATGATTATAGCAGCGTTTTTTAGTACTAAAGCACCTTTAGTTATGATTACAATTTATTGTATTGGTATTTTGGTTGCTGTAGTTTCAGCTTTGTTATTGAAATCAACAATTTTTCCAGGTGATCCGATTCCATTTGTTATGGAGTTACCTAGTTATCGTATTCCTACAGCTAAAAATGTTATTATGCATATGTGGGAAAAAGCAAAAGATTTTTTAAAGAAGGCATTTACAATCATTTTTATTGCATCTTTATTAATTTGGTTTTTACAAAGTTTTAACTTTAGATTTGAAATGGTTAATGATAGTTCTAAGAGTATTTTAGCATTTATTGGTAACAAACTGGCTTTTATCTTTAAACCTTTAGGTTTTAGTGATTGGCGTCTATCTACATCACTAATCACTGGAATTACAGCTAAAGAATCAGTTGTATCTACTTTATCGGTTTTAACTAATTCAAGTACTCCAGTCGCATTAAATCATGCTTTAAATATGTTACTTACACCAGCTAGTGCTTTTGCCTTTTTGACATTTACAGTTTTATATATGCCATGTGTTGCTGCTTTTGCTGCAACTAAGCGAGAATTAGGTTCCTGGTTACAAGCAATTTTAACAGCTATGTATCAAACTGGGATTGCTTATGTTGTTGCATTTATGGTTTATCGTTTAGCTTTATTGATTTCTTAGCAAACAAATAATATAATAAATGTATATGTTTATGAAAGGACTTACAATTATGGACAAAAATTTAAAAAGGATTATTAAGATTAAAGAAGATAAAATGATTAAAGCTTTTAATCAAAATAATATGCAAATTACTTTTGTAGAAAATTTTGAGGAATTACATAATTATTTAAATAAATATCTATGTAATCAAAAAACAGTTGCTTTAGGTGGGTCAATGACATTGTTTGAAGCTGGTGTAATTGATTTGATCAAACAATCTGATGTAATTTTACATGATCGTTATCAGGAAGATTTAACTAGAGAGCAAATGCAGGATATTTTTAGAAAAGCATTTACAAGTGATTTGTTTATTACTAGTACTAATGCTTTAACTATGGATGGATGTTTATATAATATTGATGGTAATGGAAATAGAGTTGCAGCTATGATCTATGGACCTAAAGAAGTAATTGTTATTGCTGGAAAAAATAAAATATTTGAAACTGAAGCAGAAGCAATTAATCATATAAAAACAGTTAGTGCTCCAGCAAATGCTATTCGTTTAAACAAGAAAACTCCATGTACTAAAACAGGAGAATGTATGAATTGTTTATCATCAGATCGAATATGTAGCAGTTATGTTAAGTTAGGGTATCAAGGTAACGTAGATCGAATAAAAATCGTCATCGTTAACCAGGATTTAGGATATTAAGATGAAGGCGGGAGTTTTATTTCCTTTATCTAGTTTTCCATCTAAATATGGAATTGGTGATTTAGGAAAAAATGCTTATTCAATCGTTGAAACTTTAGCTGAAAATGGAGCTCAATATTTACAAATCTTACCATTTCATTTTTCAACTCAGGCAAATTCACCTTATCGTAGTGTAAGTACTTTTGCTGGTGATGAAATATATATAGATTTAGAAAAATTAATAGAAATGGGTTTGTTGGAAAGTGTACCAGAATATTATCCTGAAAGTTCAATTGTTTATTATGATAAAATTCGGGAATTTAAGCATAAATATCTATTAAAAGCATATAAAAAATTTAGGGGGAATGATGAATATCATTATTTTTTAGAAAAATGTCCCTGGGTAGTTGATTATGCAGTATATTGTACTTTTGCTGCTATTAATGGTTCATATGATTGGTCATCATGGCCTGATGAATTCAAATATTATCCCAAGCTACAACAAATAAATTTAAGTGAATACGATGAAGAGATAGGATATTATCAATTTGTACAATATATTTTCTATTTACAATGGTTTACTTTTAAAAAATATACAAATGAATTAGGTATTAAAATTATAGGAGATATGCCATTTTATGTAGATCATGGTTCAGTAGAGGTATGGCTTGATAATGAATCTTTTTTACTAGATGATTTGGGTCATCCAACTGATGTAGCGGGGGTTCCCCCAGATTATTTTAGTGCTACAGGACAATATTGGGGTAATCCAATTTATGATTGGAATCATTTGCAAAATAATGATTTCAAATTTTGGGTCGATCGAATCGGCTGGGCTAGTAAAATATTTGATATTACAAGAATTGATCATTTTAGAGCTTTTGATTCTTATTGGGATATTCCTGCAGCTTCAACTAGTGCAATTGATGGTACTTGGAAATATGCTCCAGGTTATGAGTTGTTTGACTGTCTTTATGAAAAATTAGGTGATATTGAATTAGTTGCAGAAGATTTAGGGTATTTAAGAGCAGAAGTGATTGAATTGAAAAATCATTATCATTTAAAAGGAATGAAAGTATTTCAATTTATGCTTGATGAAGGCTTTGAGAATTTAGATAATAACTATTTTTATTCTGGTACTCATGATAATGAAACTATTAAAGGCTGGGTTGATGGTTTGGATCAACAAACTTATGATAGACTTGTTGAATTAGTTAAAAGTCCATTACCCTTAAATCTTGCTATAATACAGTATTGTTTAAATTCGAATGCTAGTGATGTAATTATTCCAATTTGGGATTTATTAGAAGTAAATAATAATCAGCGTTTTAATGTACCTGGAGAAGTCAATGATACTAACTGGACTTATCGAGTATCTAATTTAGAGATGGCTAAAAAAGGAATTGAATTATTTGCTAAATTAAGAAAAGGGGATTGAAATGAGTTATAAAAAAATTGATATTAATGAAATTGTTTTAAATCCATTTAAAACAATTGGTAAAGACTGGCTGTTAATTAGTGCTTTAAAAGATGGGGTTACAAATACAATGACAGCTTCATGGGGTGGAATTGGAGTTATTTGGAATAAAAATGTTGTTACTGTATATATTCGTCCCCAACGATATACAAGAGAATTTGTAGATAACAGTGATTATTTTAGTTTGACTTTTTTTGAAGGGTATAAAAAAGAGTTAGGTATTTTAGGTTCTAAATCAGGACGGGATTGTGATAAAATCAAAGAAACTAATTTTGATCTTGAAATGCTTGATGGACAACCTTCATTTAAACAAGGGAAAATGACATTTATTTGTAAAAAATTATATCGAGGGAAAATTAATCCTAATGGATTTATTGATGAAAGTCTTGATACTAAAAATTATCCTAATCATGACTATCATTATGTATATATTGGTGAAATTGTAAATGCATATGTAAACGAAAAAGAATAATTCTTTTTCGTTTATTTTTATTCATAAAGAGCATACTATTAGCGGTGAGATTATGCAAATATTAGAATATATAATTATTCCTATTATTTCTTTGGTTGTATTATTTATTATTACGAAAATGATGGGATATAGGCAAGTTAGTCAATTAAATATGTATGATTATATAAATGGAATTACGATTGGAAGTATTGCTAGTGAATTAGTAATGGGAGGTTTTGATAATATTTTACAACCTTTAATTGCTATGATAGTCTATGCAATTGTGATTATTTTCTTATCTAAAGCAGCTGCTTCTTCTTTAAAACTAAGAAAACTGATTGATGGTCAAGCAGTAGTTTTGTATGAAAATGATCAAATTTATAATGAAGAATTAGAAAAAGCTAAATTAGATTTAGATGAGTTTTTAATGCAGTGTCGAATAGCTGGATATTTTAATCTAAATGAATTACAAACAGTAGTGTTAGAAACTAATGGTAGTTTTAGTTTTTTTCCTAAGGAAAAGTATCGTCCAGCAGTAGTAAATGATTTAAATATTACAATTAATAAAGTTAAATTACCAACTGTTTTAATTAAACAAGGAATTATTTTTCATGATAATTTGAGTATAATTGGCCAAGATGAAACATGGCTTGAAAATGAATTAAATGTTAGAGGAATACCTCTTAGTGATGTTATTCTAATGTTTCAAGAAGATAATAGTAATCTTGCAGTATATTCAGTTAATGAAGTGGAAAAAGTTTTTGATTAAATATTTTGAAAGTCCTATTTTATAGGGACTTTTTTGTGTACTAAACTTCAGATTGGTTAAGGTAGCTGTTGCAAAAACAAAAAAATATATAAATTTATGTTTAAATATAGTATATTATAAATATATGAAAATTATAGAATGTTTTATAATTAAAGCAATATCTATAAATTAGAATTAAAAAATAAAGGAGAAAATGAATATGAATACAGAAATAAAAATGTTGATAGCTGCTGCAGATAAAGCAATAAAGGAAGAGAGATTTGATGATTTAATGGATTTTTATACTGATGATGCAGTATTGGTTGTAAGACCTGGTTTAGAAGCAAAAGGGAAAGAAGCAATTAAAGAAGCTTTTATTAAAATTGCTGCTTATTTTAAAAATAGTGTTGTTCCAACACAAGGAAAAATGTTAATGATTGAAGCAGGTGATACAGTATTAGTTTTATCTCAAACTTTATTAGATGCTGATAATAAAGAAACATCTGAATATAGTATGGATCGTAGAGCAACTTATGTATACAGAAAAGTTGATGGTAAATGGCTTTGTGCTATTGATAATTCTTATGGAACGACATTACTTGATTAAATTCAAGTAATGTAAGATAAAATGGTAAATATGATTATTTTATTATTTGGAGTTAGTAATATTGAAAAAGTACAATAGGTGAATTAGTGACTAATAAGTTAAGTTATCTTTTTATTGATCTTGATGAAGAAACAAGAAAATATTTTAATTCCATCCTTAAGGAGTTCTGACAAGGGTATAAAAATAGAGAAATGACTGATCTATTTATTTGGTATAGATATTTTTGTATTAATTAAGAAAAAGTCTATGGTATAATGCAAGTAAGGGTTAATATTTAATACTATCTCTGTAATAATGATCTCAGGAAAGGAATGATGAGTATGAAACAAATCAGTACAGGAATAGAAGATTTTAAGACTGTTATAGATAATGATTATTA
>NZ_FOIN01000062.1 GCF_900102365.1 Thomasclavelia cocleata
TTTACTATGTATCTTAGACAAATGAAAAAACATAACGGTCGTATCTATTTAGCTATTTATGAATCTTATCGTGACTCTCATAATGTCCCTCGTTCTCGATCTGTTAAAAGTATCGGCTATCTTGATGAATTTATAAATCTTTATGACGATCCTATTCAGCACTTTAAAGATATGGCCTATGATATGACTATTGAAAACAAATCTAAAACTGTTCACAGTATTAATATTGATCTACAGACAGAAATTATTAATGGTTTAAATATCTATAACGTTGGCTATCTTCCCTATAAGCATTTATATAACGAACTCGGTTTAAACGATTTTTTAATAAACAAACAAAGATATCTCAATGTTGAGTTTTCCTTAAACAAAAACCTTGAATTACTTGTCTTTTCTCGTATTTTATACCCTAATTCTAAAAAGTCCACTTTTGAAAACAGAGCACGATTCTTCGCTCCTTTTGATAGCGGCATTACAAAAGATTCGGTTTATAAAAGTCTTGATTTTTTCAATCAATATAAGGATGATATTCTAAAACTTATATGGAACAATACCAAACAGCCTTATCATAGAGATGCTTCTAAAAATTTTTACGACTGTACTAATTACTATTTTGAAACAGAGTATAACGATGAAGATATTTTTGATGATGAAGGCAACATCATTGAAAAAGGATTAAGAAAACGTGGACCCGAAAAAAACAAAAGACCTGACCCTATTGTAGAGATGGGATTATTAATGGATGGAAGCGGTATCCCAATGGCCTATGATCTTTTCCCTGGCAACGAGTCAGAAAAGTTATCATTAAGACCTTTATTAAAGAAAACAAAAGCTAAATTTGGAATAGAAAGAACGATTGTCGTAGCTGATCGTGGTTTAAACACATCAGATAACATCTATTTTCTTGCTGGTAAAAACAATAAAGAACATAATCCAATGGATGGATATGTCTATGGTCAATCTGTAAGAGGTGCCGACAAAGAATTTAAGAATTGGGTTTTAAATCCTAATGGCTATCAATGTGAACTTATTGATGATGCAGCTTTTATTCACAAATCAAGAAAATATGCTAAAACCATCAAAATTGAAAGAGACGGCAAAAGAAAAGTGCCAGTTCATGTTTGTCAAAAACAAATGGTATATTATTCATCAAAATATGCCAGAAAGCAGCGAAAAGAACGTGAGAAAATGATTGAGAAAGCTAAAGATCTAATAGAGAACCCTGCTAAGTATACAAGAGCTACAAGCTATGGAGCTGCTAATTATGTAAATAATATCGATTATGACAGAGAAACAGGAGAAGTCAAAACAGGAAAGACATTATCTCTTGATCTTAATAAAATCAAAGAGGAAGAACAATTTGATGGCTATTATTCAATTGTAACCAGCGAAACAGAACTAGAAGATCATGAAATTAGAAAGATATACAGAGGACTATCAAAAATTGAAGATACATTTAAAGTGACAAAATCAAATTTCTCATCCAGACCAGCATTTGTGTGGACAGCAGAACATATTAAAGGACACTTTTTTACATGCTTTATAGCTTTGGTTTTGATTAGGTTATTAGAAAAAAGGTTAGGAAATAAATACTCAGTAGATAAAATTATAGAATCAACTAAAAACTATAACTGCATTAACCTGGATACAAATATCTATCAATTCGTCTATAGAGACGAAATCATTGATGAGATATCGAAAGAATTTGGTATTAACTTAAACAAAAAATATCAAACAAAAGAAGAAATCAAAAAAATTTTAAAATATTAATAAAAAAGCACTGTTACACTACATAAAAGTGAAAATACCAAAAGGCAAATTACGCTCATTTTATCGGGATAATTTGCCTTATTTTCTATATTTAGGTTCGAAAGTCAAGATTGTAAGACTCTAAATGAAGGAGGAATGTGAAAATGGAAGAAAAAAGAGTTTTTATTGAATTACCAGAATTTACTGGTAGAAATGTTCCTATCTTAGAATTGTCAAAGACAATAGGAAAAGATGCACAATTTATTCGTATTGGTTTACAAAAAGGTGTATTGAAGTTTGGATTTGCATTGAAGAAAGATAATTCATCTGAATTTAATTATTACTGTCCTGATAAGAAGGTTTGGGAAGAAACAGGATATTTTAAAGTGGAAATGTAATATGATTGAATTAGAAATTACACGCTTATCTCAAATTCAAACTACTGAAGTTGAATGGTTATGGTATCCTTATATTCCTTTCGGCAAGTTGACTATTATTCAAGGAGATCCAGGAAGTGGTAAAACAATGTTGATTTTATATCTAGCCAGTTTACTGTCAACTGGCTCTCCTTTACCAACCGAGGATAAAAATATTAAACATGAGCCATTAAATGTCATTTACCAGACATCTGAAGATGGATATGATGATACTATCAAACCTAGGCTAGAAAAATTTAAAAATGTTGACTTTGATCGTATTGTATTTATCAATGAAGATAAATGTTCATTAAATATGCTAGATGAAAGAATTGAACAAGCAATTATACGTGAAAATGCAAAGTTATTTGTTCTTGATCCTATACAAGCTTATATTGGGCAAAATATTGATATGAATCGTGCAAATGAAATGCGTCCATTATTAAAAAATTTAACAACTATCGCTCAAAAACACCAAGTTGCTATTGTTTTAATTGGACATATGAATAAGGGAAAAGGATCAAAATCATCATATCGCAATTTAGGAAGTATTGATATTCATGCTGCTGCACGTAGTGTACTCATATGTGGTGAAATTAAAAATCAAGAAGGTGTAAGAGCAGTTGCTCAAGACAAATCAAGTCTTGCACAACGTGGAAAGCCTTTTGCTTTTCGTTTTAATGATGAAGGATTTGAATGGTTAGGTGAATATGAAATAGATGCTGATGAATTACTAGATGGATTGAAACGATATACTGATAAAGATCGTGCAAAGGATTTTCTCCAACGAGAACTTAAAAATAGTCCAACAAAGGCAAAAGTCATGTATGACAAAGGAAGTAAATTAGGTTTTTCAAAACGCACACTTGATCAAGCAAAAGCTGAGCTAGATGTCAAATCATTTAAAGAAGGTAAATCATGGTATTGGAAGTTAAATTAACATTGCAAGGTTGCAGACTATCTAGGGACTTACAATCTTGCAACCTTCCTTTTAAGTATTGCCTTTGTTACTTTTGCGAAAGTAACTCACAAGCACTTTTGTCAAAAACAAAAGATGCATTGCGCTCTACGAGGTTTCCTTTATGAGTGAACATATAACTAGGACTATCAGTGCTATGCTTGAAAAAGGAAATGAAAATCACAATAGCCTTAAATTTATCGCTCATAATGTTGATCCAAGTCGTACAAATCAGAATATCGAATATAAAAACATGAAAATTCAATCAGCATATCATTTATTATTTGATGATGCTCTGAAACGATATAACACTAAACAAACAAGACATGATAGAGTCATCAAGAATTACTATGAAAAAATAAGAACAAGCAAACAAGAAAAACCATTTCACGAAGTTATTATACAAATTGGCAATAAAGATGATACGAATGCAACTTCTCCAGAAGGTGAACTTGCTAAAACAATTCTTGATGAATATATGCAATCTTTTCAAGAAAGAAATTCTTCACTCTTTGTATTCTCTGCTCACTTGCATATGGATGAAGAAACACCACATCTTCATATTGATTTTATTCCTTATACTACAAATAGTAAGCGAGGATTGGATACAAGGGTATCTTTAAAACAAGCACTTTCTAAATTAGGATTTAAAGGTGGTAGTCGTAGTGATACCGAATGGAATCAATGGATAGTATCAGAAAAACAAGTCCTAGCTAAAATCATGGAAAAATATAATATTAAATGGTTAAAGCTAGGGACACACGAAAAACATTTAAGAGTCTTAAATTATGAAAAGAAAATGCGACAAGAAGAAATCAACACATTATCATCTACTATTTCTCAATTAAGCCAACAAAAAGAAACACTTACCGATAATATAGAACAAGTAAAAAATGAAATTAGTGAAATAGAAGAAAAGCTATATATATAGTCTAAAAGAAGATGAACAAGAATTTATTAACTTAACTCAAGAAATCAACAAAGAAGAATTATGGTATATACCCGAACCATCAAAATTAATGACTGTTAAAACGTATCAACATAAACTAATAAAACCATTTATTAAAAGACTTAGAAAGATTGTTGATATTGTTGTAACTCAATACAACAAACTTTTTCGAGAAGTAAAGCAATTACGAAAAGAAGTTTTCTCATTAAAACAATATATCAATCCATTAGAGGATGAAGTTATTTTGCTTCGCAATGAGAACAGAAAATTTCGCAATCAATTAAGTAAACTTTCAAAAATTTTAGGTAAAGATGAAATGAAAGAAATGCTAGAAAAACCAATCAGAAAGAAGGGAAAGACTTATGATAAACAAAGATAATACAAATAATAAAATACAATTTGAAAAGATTGGAGATATTTATTATCCAGTATTTAATGATATGCAACCATCATTAGGCTTTTATGCTAAAAAAAGAAAAGAATATCTTAAAAAATACTATCCCCATCAATATGTACAATTGCTTAAGGATAAGCAATATAAGAAACGATTATTTATTCTTAATTGTTATTGTGAACAATTATATCAAAAACGAAAGGAAAAAATACTAAAAAGATATACAACAATAAGTAAAACACAACTCAAAAATATATCTACTGAGATACAAATGAATACTCTTAATGAATATGTTTATCAAACAAAGGAGGTGATTTTTGATGGCAAAGATTTTAAAATTAGCGAATAGTTATGGCAGTGTGTCAAAAATGAGCAATGCCTCTCGTCGCAGAAAACCATATATAGTTCGTGTTACCACTGGTTATACCTTAAATGAAGAAAGTGGTATTCGAAAAGTACCAATAAGTGATTATATCTATCCATTTATTAAAAATTGGTATGAATCATCTCATTGTGATCGTCTATTGCATACTGAAGAACAAAAACCATTCAAATACAGAAACTACTATAATAGTTACTTCTTACCTTTGATGGAACAACTTGGTTTTGACCAAACTCCACATTGTTGTCGACACACTTGTATTTCTTTACTTGCTGAAGCAGGTGTATCACCTACTTATTCAAAGATGATTGTAGGGCATAAAGGTGCAATGACAATGACTGAGAAAGTCTATACACACATTGATATGAAAATATTAATTGATGCAGTTAATCAGATGTATTATCCTGAAAATATTAAATCTTTTATTCAATAAAAACTCGCATAAATTGATATAAAATGAATAAACTATTTGTGATGGATATGTGTTGACTTTTTCTACTGACATGTTATTATATGTATGTAGATAAAGGTCGGTATGGAGACCTCAAAAACCCATGTCCATTGGTCGGAGCAGAGACCTAAAACCTGCTCCAATTGCAGAGATAACTGCTAAAAATCAAAGGGCGAGCAATCGCCCTTTATTATTTCATAGAAACGGAGTGAAAATATGGCTGAACAAACTTCTTTTAAAACAAGAGTAAAAGAAATCGCAATAACTGAATCAAAGAATTATAAAGATGTTTTTGTTGACCATCAATATCTCATCTGTTCTAAAGGTTTCAAAAAAAGAGATTATTATATTCTATCTGCTGAAAAAGATAATTTTCTTCATCTCGTTGGAATCAATACGGATTTATCTGCCGCTTCCTTTTTTGATAAATGTTATGATGGAACTTTGAATGAAGATGACTTTGATTTTAATAAAGAAGGAAAAAACGAAAATAGTATTAAAGGTTCAGTCAGAAGAAAAATTAAATCTTTAGAAAAAATTAGCACTTTATTTCAAGATGATATTTTGATCGAAGAAGATTTTAGAAAAAATAAAATCGTATGTGCTATAGCCACTACTGATACACAAATAACACTTGGTTTCTCTGATGGAACTGTATCAAGACCTAAAACATTATTAAAGGGTAATGAATTAAAAACAAATCCATTAACTGTTGATTTAGTCTTATCAAAGAAAAGAAATGAGAAGAAATTTAATAAAATAGTCATTGGCAATACTGAACTTGTTAAAGAGTTTAGCGATAAAATCTCTAATTTAATCACTGAAGAAATAAAATAACAAATAATCATAGGAGCTTCTAAATTGGAGTTCCTTTTTTATAGTGTTGCATATTTGAGAATATGTGGTGAGAACTTTGTTGCATACTTGTTACATATATGTTGCATACCGTTTTTAATTTATAAAAACAGAAAAAAACTCAAATCGAGTTTTAGCCGATAAATAAAGGCTTTTGACGATTTGAGTTTCTTTGAATTTCTCTGAATAAACGAATAAATTAACGTTTAGAGAATTGTGGAGCACGACGAGCTTTTTTAAGACCGTATTTTTTACGTTCTTTAACACGTGCATCACGAGTAAGGAATCCAGCAGCTTTTAAAGTTGGTCTATAATCAGTACCAGCTTGCAATAATGCTCTTGAGATACCATGACGAATAGCTCCAGCTTGTCCAGAGTATCCACCACCATAAACATTTACTTTAATATCAAATTGTGATGTTGTATTAGTTAATTCTAATGGTTGATTAACAATCATTAACAAAACATCTGATGGTAAGTATTCTTTAGCTGGTTTATCGTTAATTACGATATTTCCTGTACCTGGTGTCAAAATAACACGAGCTACAGAAGATTTTCTACGTCCAGTTCCTCTATATTGTACATTTGCCATTTTTCTGTTCTTCCTCCTTACCCTTTAATCTTCAATTCTTCTGGTTTTTGTGCTGCATGTGGATGTTCACTACCTGCATAAACAAATAATTTCATCCCTTGTTTTCTACCTAATGTGTTATGTGGTAACATACCTTTTACTGCTGCTTCAACCCAACCAGTTGGATTTTGATCTTTGAATTGGCGAGCAGTTTTAACTTTTAAACCACCTAACCATCCAGAGTGATGATAGTAATTTACTGTATCTAATTTTTTTCCAGTCATTACTACTTTATCAGCATTAACAATAATTACATAATCACCAGTATCTACATGTGGTGTATAAGTAGGTTTATTTTTCCCTCTTAATACTGATGCTACTTCTGATGCTAAACGACCTAAAGTTAAGTCAGTTGCATCAACTACATACCATTTTCTTTCAATTGTGGCTGCATTAGCCATAGTTGTTTGTCTCATCTAATTTTTTCTCCTTTATCCTTACCGGGGACTTTAGAGTTCATAAGAACATTTTTATTATAAGTACTTCATAACTTAATGTCAATCTTTTTTCTACAAATAAATCACCTTTATATCCGACGTTTTTTATAACCAAATTTTATTCATTTAAATAAAAATATACAATAATTATCTTTTTAACTCCAACATCCTTCCACTTATAAAATAATGATCTTAAACATCAAACAAAAAAACCTAGAAAATATTTTAAGTATCTTCCAGATTCTATAAACCTATCATATATTTATATTCTTTTAATTACTAAGTGATATATTCAGGAACACAAAAACTCTAACGATAATCTAAGTACTTTTTTTATCTGCTCCACCTTATCAAAATTATGATTTGCTCCTTTAATTGGAATAAATTTAGCAGTATTAATAAATTTAGGTACATATATTTTAGATATTTCAAATGGAACAGTCGTATCCTCTGTACCATGAATCAACAATAAATCATTAGTATAAATATTTAATCCATCATAAAAATTACGATCTAATATATCATCAACAAAACTTTGTGAAATTTCATAGCCACCATGATCATATAATCCATCTACATTCGCTTCTACTTTACCAGTTAAATAATCCAATGCCATAGGTAAGTTAAATGCTGGTGCCCATAAAACCAATTTTTTTATTTCCTTAGGATAAAGTTTAGCAAGTTCACTTGCTATCGCTCCTCCCATAGAATGACCTAAAACATAGACTTCTGTACAATTTTCCATTTTCAAAGCTTCTTCTAAGATTACTCTAGCACAGGCTAATTCATCTTTAAATGTCATATCTTTAAAATTAAGATCACTTTCACCACTACCTAAAAAATCAAATCTAAATGATGCTATTCCTTTAGCTTCCAGCATTCTTGATAATTGAACATAACAAAATTTTGTTCCTGTTTTCTGCCCTGTAAAACCATGAAAAATCAAACACACTGGATGTTTATCACAATTTGGCTTATGAAAAAATCCACGCATTACTCCTTTTGGGGTAGGTATTTCACAATAGTGCTGCATTATAATACCTCATGTGCCTTTTTAAAACGCTTAATCCCATCATTATTTATATACTGATTTGTAATATCACGAATATTATCTTCACTAAAATCCCCACCAATAAACAAACAAGTATCCATGATTTCATTAGTTAAAACAGTCCAAAGTTCATCACTAAACTCTTCATCACAAACCATTTCTTTTACTATTTTCATACAATTATCAATATATTTATCTTTATTAATTTCCGTAATACCTTCCATTACTTATTCTCCTTCGCCAATTCTTTAATAACATATCCTGCAATCATCAAACCCGCAACACTTGGAACAAAACTAACACTTCCTGGAGTTGCCCCATCAACTTTTTGAGGTAATTCCTCTGAATATAATACTATACATTTTTTTATACCTCTTTGCTTTAACTCTCTACGCATTACCCTTGCCAGCGGACAAACACTAGTTTTATAAATATCCGTTATTTTAAAACATTCAGGCTCTAATTTATTCCCTGTTCCCATTGATGAAATAATAGGAATCTTTAATTTATAACAATTTTCAATTAAAGCAATTTTTGCTTTCACAGTATCAATTGCATCAATCACAAAATCACAATCACAAAAAATATTTTCCATTCCTTGATCAGGGAGATAGAATTGCTGATAAGTTGTAATATTCAAATTAGGATTAATATCCAGGCATCTTGCTTTAGCTACATCTACCTTATTCATTCCTATTGTCGAATGTAATGCATATAATTGACGATTAAGATTAGTTATATCAATCTTATCATGATCAACTAAAACAATCCCACCAATCCCGCATCTTACTAACGCTTCAACAACATAACTCCCAACACCGCCAAGTCCAAAAACTGCTACCTTTTTATTTTGAAGATTTTCAAGCCACTTAGAATCTAACATTCTCAAAATTCTTGCAAACTGTTCCATATTTCACCTCTTGTATATTATAAACCAATCACCTATTTTTATAAAGATAAAGCCATAAAAAAATGTTTAGTCCAATTTAGGACATTTAAGCATAGACCAATAAGGTCCATCCTATAATAAAAACAGGTGGTGATAATTATGGTAGTTTATAAAAGAATCCGTGATCTTCGTGAAGATAAAGATTTAACTCAAAGGGAATTAGCAAACTATCTTAATGTTTCCCAAAAATCCTATTCCCGTTATGAACGTGGAGAAAGAACCATTACTCCCGAAATGTTATCAAAAATTGCCACTTTTCATGAGACTAGTGTTGATTATTTATTAGAACGTACAGATGACAAAACTGCTTACAGTAAAAAAGAGAATCATTCTAATCGTTAACTCAAACATATATTATACATTAATATTTTAGACCATATCAGTCTAAACAGTTCGTTCTTTATCCTCTCTGCCCTATAATTATGCTAGGCGGTGAAAATATGCATTACAAAAGGCTTAAAGAACTAAGAAAAAAAGAAGATCTTACACAACAAAAATTAGCTGACTATTTACATGTCAATCAAAAAACATATTCTAGATACGAACGTGGTGAACATGAAATGACCGCTGATACCTTAGATAAACTAGCCACATTTTACGACACCACAGTTGATTACTTAATTGGTAGAACAGACGATCCTACAAATACAACAAAAAAATAATTAAGGGGCTGTAACGAAATAAAATAGTTAAGTTCCAAAACAAAAAAGACAATATCTCAGTGAGTTGCTGAGAAATATTGTCTTTTTTGGTATAATTAGATCATGGAAACAACGACTTTTTCACAATCTAATTACATTACTCATTATAACGCAATTCAGGTATCTTTGCCAATGAATATTGGAACAATTATTGATCCAGATGATGAGGTTGTTTCTTTCTTAAAGGTGATGGAAGGAGTGAACTGTTCTAAATATATTAAAAATGTCAGTCACCGGGGTAGAAAGGGATATGATAAGGGAATGCTGTTAAGAATTATTCTTTTTGCTTAT
>NZ_FOIN01000037.1 GCF_900102365.1 Thomasclavelia cocleata
AAGAAGTGAATCCTCAAAACTGATTTCAACACCGTTGACAGTTAATGAAACATTCTTATATGAATTATCAACAACGACAGGAGCAAATAGTGCATTATCAGGTTTGGCGGATTTTGAATATTCCGGATATATAATCCTGCGCCACTTATAAAAACAGGATTCATTAACACCTTTCCTGCTGCACCATGAAATTACGGGTTCCTCACCAGCATAACATTCATCAATAATTGACTTCCAGTATTGAAGTCTTTGTTCTTTATTCATAAATACCTCCATCTATACCTGAATTATAGACGATACTTGTATTCATTAGAATGTGTATGTTATTTGACGCTTACGATTCAAAAATGGATTTCATTTCATTGATATTTATTTCATATGCACTTTCATATCTTTTCACAACTTTTTCATTTTTTGTATTTATATTTCTTTTAATATCGTTAGGAAAAAAATGCGTAATCAATAAATCAGCATTTAATTGTAAAATAGGCACTAATTTAGTCCATTCAAACTCAACCTCATATGGATCGTAAATTATTAAACTTTTACTAGTATATTTATTAAAGCTGTTTTTATATTTTATAGTACTTATAAAATCATATTTATCTTTGTTAGAAATATTTATATTCAAGTTATTTGGAAATTTTAACTTTTCTCGTTTTTTTATACAGTTTAAACATTTTACATACTGTTTATCAATGTCATTTAAATATATACTGAACTGAATATTACTATACTTTCTAGCTGATTTAACAAAGATTTCTAAAACCCTTATTGCTGTTCCATCATAAAATTCATTGCGATTTTTATTAAAATATAGACCAGAACTTGCCATGCAATCAACAAAATTTACATATTGTAACATTTGTTTTTTTTTACTATAATTGATTACTTTTTCTAACCATGCATTTGTATATTCTTTAAATGCCTTAATTTTCAACATTGTCCCATCATGAATATTAGAATTTACCTTTTGTGAACATGTCAATTTATCCCTAAAATTACAACTACACATCTTTACCCCCTCCTGTTTATAATTATAAGTAAAATTAATAATACTTATTATAACACATGTGTTGCGTAGGTTAACAATTTTTTAAAAATAGCTCGATATATTTTAATTCAAATACAATATTTTTATCTTCACTTCTTAATATTAGTTCTCTAGCCAATTTATATACCCTCTTATAATTTATTATCTTAAATAATTATAAGATTACTGCAATATAACTATTTTTCTTCAAAATTTATCTAATTTATTCTTATAAGATTGTATAATTATAAATAGTGCATATATCAAAAAAGTGTTTATTTTAATGACTTTCAAGCAAGGTTGTTCTTACATGATTGTGCCATCTGCTGCCATATTTTCAGTTAAATCTGTAATTGGATCTCCTTTAGATTGAAAATAAGCAGCTGTAAAAGGCACATTATTAGCACCCTGAGGATAAATACCTAATGTATGATCAACAAAGTATTTATCATATCCTTGTGCTTTAATTTCATCAATTGTTAAATCTGTAGTTAATTGATATAAAATAGCACTGATAATTTCAACATGTGCTAATTCTTCAGTTCCAATATCTGTCAATAAAGCCTGAATTTCAGGATAAGGCATAGTATAACGTTGTGACAAATATCTAAGTGCAGCAGCCAATTCACCATCAGGACCGCCTAGTTGATCAATGATAACAGCAGCGGCTTTTGCATCTGGTTTAGTAATATTTACTGGATATTGCAAGCGTTTTTCATACAACCACATTTTCTGTCACCTTCCCATGGCCAAGGACTATTCAAATAACCATTTTGATAGGCATCAATTTCACGGTTAACTAAAACATTTCCTTGATTACGATATTCTCTTTTAGCATTTTTTAAACGTGTTGCTGCTTCATTAAAATATCTCATTGCTTCTTCATCGCAAGGATGAGTATCTAAAAATAGTGATGCATCTTGAACTGCAAAATCTAACATCATAATTTGCATTAATAAATCATTATTTTTCATCTTCGAATTTCACCCCATGGCAAATCCAATTCTTCAAAAATTGTTCCTCTATGAAAAGCTTTCATAATTGGATATATTTTATCAAATCTTTGACACTTAATTGATGAAATAGCTAATTCTAATCTATTCATTTAATTCCTCCTTCTACTTTATCATATGAATAAAAATAGAATTAACATAGGTTATTATCATTCCTTAAAGACAATTAATTTACTGAATATATAATTTATTATAATAACTATTACATTAGAAATAATTTTAATTACTAAATCATTAAAACTTAGCCAAGTACAAAATACTACCATAATAACTAAATCTATCAATCCTGTTGTTATACGACAACTAACAAAACGCACAAGTTCAATTAAAATAGCTTTTATTCCATTATGATATGAAGAAAAAACCCAAATCTTATTTGTTACATAAGCAAAAAGTACTGATAATATCCAAGCAATAATAGTACTTAAAAAAATAGATAAATCAAATATATGACCACATATATAATAAACTATTATATTTACTAACGTAGTTCCAACTCCAAAAAACAAATATAAAATAATCTGTCGATATTTTTGATAATATCCTTTAAGCATCCTTTTCACCTAGCCAATCTTCAATATGATATCGCGGTCTCCTTTTTGTCTCCAGATATACTTTTCCTATATATTCACCTACCAAACCAATCCCAAATAATTGAACCCCGCTTAAAAACCAAATTGAAATCATTAATGAAGCCCATCCAGCTACACTGTGACCATTTATATATGAAAATAAAGTATAAATAATCGCTATTATAGAAAAAAGCATTATAATGATTCCTAATAATAAAATCATTGTTATTGGCTTTATACTAAAAGAAGTGATTCCATCAAATGCAAAAGAGAGCATTTTTTTTAAAGGATATTTTGACTCACCAGCTTCTCTTTCTTTACGGGAATAGTATACACAATCACTATTTAGACCTAATAATGTAACCATTCCTCTTAAAAATAAATTTCTTTCTGGATACTCTTTTAAAAATTTCAAAGCACGTTTATCCACCAAACGAAAATCAGCATGATTATAAATTGATTTAACACCTAAAAACTGCATCAACTTATAAAATGTTTGAGCAGTAAAACGTTTAAAAACAGTATCACTGCTACGATCATCTCTAACTCCATAAATAATATTACAACCTTGATAATATTTATCAATCATTTGCTCAATAACATTGATATCATCTTGAAGATCTGCATCAATTGATATTGCCATATCACACTTATCACTAACATGATGCATTCCAGCAAGCAGGGCATTTTGATGACCTACATTACTTGCTAAATTTAATCCTTGTAAATGTTGATATACTTTATAATTATTCTCAATAATATTCCATGTATCATCATTACTACCATCATTAACATATATTACATAACTATCATTAGCTATTTTTTCTTTTTTAATTAATGATGTTAATAATTGATCGATTTGTTTTATTGTTGTTAAAATAACTTCTTGTTCATTATAACAAGGTACAATAATTGCTAATGTATCCATGATAACTTACTCCTCTTTATCTTTTCAATAATACTTTCATAAAATATCATTCCATCTAAAACTAAAATATTAAATATTGGTAAGAAATTTACAAGATATTTAGGTTTAGATTCCCAAATCAACAAAAATAGCATTAAACCAAATAATAAAACTCGAAGAAAACTTAATAAATCTAATTTCTTTTTTCTTACCCCATTAAACATTGATAACATAATCATCATTAAAATAAAGATATTATAACTATTTGCAAGATAAATTGTTTTATTTATATACTTTCCATTTTTTGATAATAAATTATAACCTAAAGAATCTGTATTTATTGGTTTACGTGCTAAAAGAGAAACTGAATAATATGTTCCATCTCCATAAGTATAATTTATTTTAGTTCCCAAATGTTTAACTAAACCACTAAATCCATAATCATTTAATCTTTCGCCAATTATTTGAATTGCTGCCTCTTGTTTAGCATTTTTTCCAATTATCGATTTAGAATAATTATAGTCTTTTCGATTAAATCCTCCTGTTTTATTCAATCCCATCATTACCCAATGAATATATGGAAGTGCTTCTGCTTCATAATCTAGTTCATTAAAAAGATTAGTACTATCAATTACTTTATTATAAACAAACATCGAAGAAATAAATGAAGCTATTACTAAAGCTATAATAATAAACTTTTTCATTCCTTCATTAATAAACAAATAATGAAGAATAACAGCAACTAACAATATCAAAATTGTTGCTTTTAATTCAAAACCGATCAATGCACAAATCCCAATTAAAACTGCTTCAATATATTTTTCTTTAATACTATTTGTCTGATTAATTTTTATATACAATAAAACAATTAAAGAACCCCAAATCATTGGATATGTATCTGTATAAAAAATAGGAACATATGTATATATTGGTAAACAAAACATCGTTAAAACCATAAACATAATGACCATATTACGACCAAATAACCTTTTTACACTAAAATAATTAATAACTAATGGTATATCAATCATTAACATATTAATAAAACAACTTGCAATTGTATAGTTGTTAATATTAAAACATCCTAATAATTTATATATTCCTGTCAACATTAATAACATTAAATTATTATTTGTATAAGTACTAAAATAAGATGTATTTGTTATCTGATTTGTTTTAGTAGCTAAACTAATTGCTTCACGATGAACAACACCAAAATCCCAACTTGGTTTAACACGAATAGCATAAATGCTATATATTTGTAATCCTACAATTACAATTGCAATAATAGTTAAAATCAAATAATATTTACGTTTATTTTCTAAGTCGATTTGTTTTATTTTCTTATATAAAAAATACATTAAAACAAAAACCATAATAATCACTATTGGTACAATAATCATATTATATTTGTTATTAAGATCATATGAGCTAAAATATATTCCACCAATCCAAAAATAGAATGAAATTGTGGTAACTACACACATTAATAAAACAATTCCTAAACTATGTCCTAATTTATTTATTATTATAGATAGTTTTTCATTCATTATTTCACTCTCCTTGTAATGCTATAAAATAATACCTCACATATTATAAACCATGTTCTTACTCCATTCAATTATAAAAATCTTACGAATTTCTTAAGAATTTTATAATTTTATCTATTAGGACAAATATTTATTTTTTAAAACATTTTATTTTTTTATTTACAAGTAAAAAAAATTATGTTATTATAATAAAGCAGTTAGAAATAGAGGTATAGTTCAATGGTAGAATACCGGTCTCCAAAACCGTTGATGTGGGTTCGACTCCTACTACCTCTGCCAGTATATATAAATAAGTAGCTTAAATAGTTACTTTTTTTATTTCAAAAAAAATTATTTAAATATATATTTTCTTTCATCATTAATTCAAGTAGTCTGTGTACTACTATATGTTATATTCAAGTAATAAAATTTATAAATATAATTATCAAATTATTCTTGATTTTTTTTTATAAACAAGTAAAATATAATTGTAGATCAAGTATTCCAAATGAAAAGGATGAGGTGTTGCTCATCCTTTTCGCTGTTATACGAGCAGTTATACTTACTTAATCCTTAGACTTAAGTAAGTATAAAATTAAAAACAATATTATCAAGTATTCCATAATTGGGAATACTATTATTTTTAATCTCTGCCCGCTGGAATTTATAAGACATGTTATTCCCTCCTTCCATTAAAACAGCAGTGATCACTTGTTATTATTTTATCATATTTATATTTTTGATTAGTCTCAAATTCGTATTAAAATAATCATATCTTTAGCTAGTTTCTAAAAAACAATTCACTAACAATAAAATCACCCTGCCTTCAATGTAAAAGCAGGGCTTTATTTTTAAAATAATAAAACTATTCTTCACAATATAAATGCATTGGATAAGATAAATATTCTAATTCATCCAATTTTTCAACTGTTATATATCCTGATGGAGCTAGTAAAATCGAAGGAATACGATTAACGATTGTTGCACATGTATGTTCTACAGTAGCAGGTTTTTCAACATAGAAAGTAACGTCTGGTTCTCCTATAATTTTCCAATCACACATATCACCATCATCAGGTCCATATACTTTTCCAATACATTGAGTTTCTATTATTGGTCCCTGGAATGTTTCTGTTGTTACCACTGCTGACATTCCAATACAGTTACCTTGAGGAATAGTTTCTTGCAAAGTTTCTGAATATAAGTCATCATCATAAAAATAAGGTACACATTTTTGAGTTTGTGATTTTATTGTCCACCCCATTTTATTACATAAAGCTTCATTTGAATTCCATACATAAGAAGGTTCCAAAGTCTCTGGATGAGCTAATTCTTTTTCAAACTGTTCTGGTGTAAAACCAGCGCCATGAGCTTTTGCAAGAGCTAAACCATAATCTTCTACATTATAAGAAACTGCTCCCTCAATTTTATCAATTTTTTGAACTCCACCAGCTATAGCACCTATCATATTGATCCAATACATATCCTGCATCCCAGAACCTACGATAGTACATCCATTTTCCTTTGCTAATTCATCTAATTTATTAGTAAGTTTACTAGCTGTTGTCCATGGATAAATAGCTTCTTCACATGTAGTAATAACATTAATTCCACGACTCACACATTTTTCAAAATATGGATAACAGTCCTCAATAAAACTAAATAATGTAACTATTGCTATATCAGGATCACATTCATCTAAAACCTTATCAGCATCATCACTAATAGTGACTCCTAGATTAAATCCAAGTTGAGCAAATTCACCAACATCTTTACCTACTACATCTGGATTAACATCAATAGCACCTACAATTTCAGCACCTTTTTCATATAGATAACGAATAATATATTTTGCCATTTTTCCGCATCCATACTGAACCACTCTAACTTTTTCTTTATTCATATTAATTACCTCCTATACTCTTAGTATAAACTTTATGGTTACCATAAATTCATGTATTTATAACCTAATTTCAACTAGACCTTATAGTCTTTAATACATATTTTTTCATAATTAAGTAATTTATTACATTTTATTTTCTAAAATTTTTACATTAATTATAAACAAAAATTCATTCCTGAAAATAAATAATATTATAAAACAAAATACATCAATTACACTATACTAGACCTAATTTTAAACTTATAATCGCTTCAAATATATATGTAAATTATTCATTTACAAATATCTATTACATGATAGAATATAGTTAATTTAAGGAGCTAATAGTATGTTAATAAGTGTAAATAATTTATCTAAAACTAATGGAATTAAAAATATTGTTGATAATGTATCATTTTCGATAGAAGAAACTGATAAAATTGCTTTAATCGGTATTAATGGTACTGGCAAAAGTACTTTATTGAAGATTATTGCAGGTATTGAAACTTATCAAGGTGATATTATTCAAAAAAAGGATCTACAAATCTCATATTTACCACAAAATTCTGATTTTAATTCTAACAATACAATTATCAGACAAGTTTATGATATAATTGATCAAAACAAAGTTAATGAGTATGAAATCAAAGCGATTTTGAATAAATTAGGAATTACTAATCATGAACAGTTAATTAAAGAGTTATCAGGCGGACAACAAAAACGTGTTGCTCTAGCAATTACTTTATTAAAACCTTGTGACCTATTAATTCTTGATGAACCAACTAATCATTTAGATAATGAGATGATTGAGTATTTAGAAAAATATTTAATTAAGTTTAATAAAGCTATTTTTATGGTTACCCATGACCGTTATTTTTTAGAAAGAGTTACAAATAAAATCATGGAAATTGATCGTAGCAAAATATATGAATACGAAGCTAATTATTCTAAATTCTTAGATTTAAAAGCAAAGCGTGAAGAAGAAGCTCTAGCTAGTGAACGAAAAAGAAAATTATTTTTAAAAAAAGAACTCGAGTGGGTACGAGCTGGAGTACAAGCTAGAACAACTAAAAGTAAAGAAAGATTACAACGTTTTGAACAATTAAATAGTGTTGCTGATATCCAAACTATAAATCAAGTTGAAATAATTAACACAGCTTCAAGACTTGGTAAAAAAACAATTGAACTTAAAAATATTAGCATGCATTATGATAATTTATCATTATTTAATAATTTTTCTTATTTATTTAAAAGAACTGAACGGATTGGAATTTTAGGAGTTAATGGTTGTGGCAAAAGTACTTTATTAAAAATTATTGCTAAAGAATTAAAACCTAGTAGTGGTGAAGTTATTTATGGTGATACTATTAAAATTGGTTATTTTAAACAAATGAGTGATGATCTTGATGAAAATGTGCGAGTTATTGATTACATTAAACAAACTAGTAATAATCTAAAAACTTTAGAAGGAAATTTTAGTGCCAAACAAATGTGTGAACGTTTTTTATTTGATTCAAATTTACAACATGCATATATTTCTAGATTATCTGGTGGTGAAAAAAGACGTTTGTATTTATTAAATATTTTAATGCAAGCTCCAAATGTTTTATTATTTGATGAACCAACTAATGATTTAGATATTACAACTTTAGCAATTTTAGAAGATTATCTAGATAGTTTTAATGGTATTGTGATTACTGTTTCTCATGATCGTTATTTTCTAGACCGTATTTGTGATGGTTTATTTGTTTTTAAAAATAAACAAATAACTTATTGTAATGGTGGCTACAGCAGTTATGTTAATATTGATGATAAATCATCTAAAACTAAAAGTGATGGAGCTTTTAAATACAAGGTACAAAAAAAATTAAAAAAACTTAATCAAATAAGATTATCCTCTAAAGAAAAACAAGAACTAGAATCAATGGAGAGTATTATCTTAGATTTAGAACAGCAAGTTGAAATACTTAATGAGCAAATGAATGAGTATCAAAATGATTTTAAAAAACTAACAGAGTTATCTAATCAACGTGATAATTTGACAGAGCAATTAGAAATCAAAAATGAACGTTGGTTAGAATTACTAGAAAAACAAGAAAAAAGTCAAAATTAAATATTTTATATAGAAGTTATTACTCAATAAATATCTAAAAAAAGAACATAAATTATTATGAATTAATCACAATAATCTATGTTCTTTTTATTAATCTCTAATACAATAAACAATTATACTACTATCCTTAATAATTAATTTTTTTAATCTCCATCACTTCTAAATGTAAATCATAATCACTTAAATATAATCCTCGATCCTCATATTCAGCTTCACCTGTTTGATTATCATAAGGATCTTGACGAATAAAATTTTTAGTAGGATACAAATCAAACTGATAATCACTATTAGCAGGCATTCTAAATGGATCTAGATGGCCAAAATAATACTGCCATCTTTCTTTATCACCATTACGATAAGCAGATCCCCCAAATGAACAATCAGCATATAACCAGCCATATGGTGCAACATAGAAACGTGCCCAATCATGATTACCAATATCATAAGGAGTAACATAAAGACCTGCCTGCCATCTTGCTGGTATCCCAACATAACGGCATAAAGTAATAAACAACAATGCTTGTACCCCACAATCTCCTTTTCCTCCTAATGCAGCATATTCTGGAATATTTGGAATTGTATAATAATTACGAACAAATGAATATGTAATATGAGTAGTAATATATTCATAAATCAATTTAGCTTTAATTAAATTATTAGTTTCATCTTTAATAATTTCTTTAGCTAATGATTTTAAATAAGGAGTAAAAACAATATGAGGGGCTTGTTCATGAAGATAAAATTTAGGTTGATTATTTAATACTTTACTGAAATCAAGTTCTTGATATTCCATAATGTTATCATATTCGTATTCAACATAAAATTCTTTCGTATCATCAATATTATCTTCAAAATAAATTGTTCTTTGAGGGTGATCTCCACTATTTAAATATTTATATTTAGGTACTGTTTTTAACAATTTAAAATTATTTATTTGACAGTTTTCCAATGGTAATGGTAAATGAACTTTAATCTTTTTATTAGAATTAATAGTTTTAATTTTCATCCCTGTTTTTAAATGAAAATGATAAGCTAACTTCCCTTTTTCCTTTATCTCACTTATCGCATCATTTAATAATGTAAAATTAGCTTCTCGACTTTCAACTTTACCTTGATCTTTTAATCTTTTAACATAATCATTTCTTGTTTTAATAATATTATCAAAAAAATCACTTCTAAAACATGGTTTACCTTCAATAAATATCCATTCAACTGCATTTTGATCTTGTAACTGTTCCAATTCCTCATCTTTAAAATCAATAAAATTATCATGACATATTTTTAATGCCTCTTTATAAGTTAAGGGATATTCATTTGGCATTCTTCTTATTATTTCTAATTCATGAATTAATCGTTTCTTTAAAGCTAAAGGAATATTTTTAGCTAATTTAGCTTTTATAACTCTTTTCATTCTCTCAAAACTACCATACCATTTTAATTTCAATAATTCTTCAGGTAAAGGTATTTCTAAATATTTTAAATCATCAAACTCATATTTCTCCATCACATTTATCCCCTTTTTACATATACCAGGTAATAATATCATTTGAACATGTATATCCTAATTTTTCATGAAGTTTTATTGATGGTATATTATCTTTATCAACTTGCAAATATACTAGTTCTTTTTTCTCTAATAACTTATTAATCATATATGTTTCCAACATACTAGCTATTTTCCTTCGTCGATATTCTTCTATTACCTCAACAAAACCTATCGTTCCTTCATCATGTATTCCTGCAAAACCAACAATTTTATCTTGATCAAATGCCCCAATAAACACATTTGCTTTAATCCGTTTAATTAGATATTCTTCATCAATTGGAGTAGAATAATTTTCTTTTATAAACTCACAGTATTCCATCCCAATCTCTTTTATCTTTATCTCAGGAACATCAATCAATGTAACAGTATCTTTTAAATATCCATACTGATAAGCAACAATTTCCTGACTTATACCAAATTTTTCTTCAATAATCTCTTTAAAACAATCATTATGTATTGCAATCATTTTACAATCATTTAGACCATTTATCAAATGTTTTCCTAAAAAAGGTTCTTTAATACTCATCATATAAATATCATCAAATTTAATCATTATTCCTTGATCACTAAAATAAATAATTGTGGCTCCATTATTTATTGCATAAATAAAATCAAGATGATTAATGTAATCCTGATATAAATAATCTAATATTTCTTCTTTCATTTAGCTCTCCTAAAAAAGCAGACTTTTGCCTGCTTTTAAAATTTTAAAAATCTTCTTATTGAAACAAAACTTCCAATTAATCCTACTCCAGCCCCTAAAGCAGCCAATATCAAAGAAAAATCACGGATAAATGGCATTGGTTCTTTCAATGCCAGCATTGCTGACATCAACATTCCTCCAGCATAATCATAAATCATGCCATAACCATAAACTAAGATAATAATTGGTATAATTGCCCCCACCAATCCAATCAACATACCTTCTAACATAAATGGAATTCTAATATACCAGTTACTAGCACCAACCATTCGCATAATACTAATCTCAGTTTGACGAGCAGTAATGGTAATTTTAATTGTATTTGCAATCATAAATAGAGCAACAATTGCTAGACCAACAATAAATATCGTTCCACCAGTTTGAATCGTTTGCAATGTTTTTACCATATCCTGGGTAGATTCACCACCATAATTAACAGTTTTTACACCTATAATATCACTAATTTTTTTTGAAATACTAGCTAATTTTGAAGGATCCTTTGCTTCTACCTCATAAGCTGCACCTAACGGATTATCTTCACGATATGATTCAAATAATTGTGCTCCTTCTTTACCTTGTTTTTCAATTAATTTATCTAATTCTTGATCTTTTGTAAAAAATGTAACTGTTTTGACTCCTTTAATTGCTTTTATTTCGTCACCAACAGCGAGTTCCTTATTAGTATCAATATCTCGATCTAATTTAACATAAATACGTACTCCTTCTTCAATATTCGAACTCATATCCTGAACATTTAATGCAAGTACACCAATTACTCCAATCAATATCAATGTTATTGTAACTGCAAATATCGAAGAAAATGACATTACACCATTTCGCCAGATATTTTGTAATGCAGTTTTAAAATGTTTAGGTAGATTTTTTATACAACTAATCAACTCATTCATTAAATTTCATAACCTCCTAAACTTGTATCTGCATTAACACATCCATCTTCCATTAAAATAGTTCTCTTTTTATGTTCTTGAACAATTTTACTATCATGTGTTACTACTAATACTGTAGTATGTTGCTGCTCATTTATTCTTTCTAATAAACTAATAATTTCTTTTGATGTTTCTGGATCAAGATTTCCAGTTGGCTCATCTGCAATTAATACTTTTGGTTTATTAACAATTGCCCTTGCTATTGCAACTCTTTGCTGTTGCCCTCCTGATAATTCATGAGGGAAAGCATTTACTTTATCTTCAAGACCAACTAATTCCAAAGTTGCTCTTACTCTACGTCGTATTTCAACACGAGGTGTATCAATTACTTCTAATGCAAAAGCAACATTTTCAAAAACAGTCTTTTTAGGTAATAATCTAAAATTTTGGAATACTACCCCAATATTGCGACGGAAATATGGTACTTTACGATTTTTAATTTTTGATACATCACGACCCACAACTTCTACTTTTCCAGATGTTGCTTTTTCTTCACGATATAACAATTTAATAAATGTTGATTTACCTGCACCAGTAGTTCCGATAACATATACAAATTCACCTGGTTCAATTGTAAGATTCATATTATTTAATGCTCTTACTCCAGTCTTATATACTTTTGTTACATTTGTAAGTTTTATCATATATTTTGCCGTTTTCTCGACTATCTCCTTTCTTTTTACCTAATATTTTTGAAGTATCTATTACTTCGAGTCTCATTATAGCACATTTTGACAAATATAGGGATAATTATATTATTATCTCAATATTTTTATGTTACAATATAAATTAAAGAGGTGAGTATATGGAAAGGAAATGTTCTGTTTGCCAAACTAAATTAAATACTAATTGTTATGTAAAAGACAATGGTACTGCTACTTTAAGCTATTTAGAATTGATTATAAAAGATGATAATTTAAAGAAAACAAATTCTGAACTTAAAAGCTGTTATTGTCCTAATTGTGGTCATGTAGAATTTTATATCGATTTACCTACCAAACCAAATAAGTAACCAAAGTAATGATAGTTTGCAAGATTAAAATAAGTTTATAAAAAAGAAATCTTTTACTAAGATTTCTTTTTTTATAAATCAATAGACGGTAGTGTAAATCCTCGTCCTTTAACACTATGCGTTTCATTACTAATGATAAATGCTGTTGGATCAATATTTAATATCATCTCATTTAAAAGATGTAGTTCACGCTTAGAAACAACTGACATAACCGCAAACTGATTTTTTTGGTAATAACCTGTCGTAACATTTAAAAGTGTACAGCCACGATTAATATCATCAAATACAATTTTACGAATCTCCTGCCATTTTGGAGAAATAATAGTTACTTGGACTTTTGTTTCACCCAGCATAATCACTTTATCCATTACAATAGTTGTTATAATAACTACGGTAATTCCATATAAAACCTGCTCTATTGTAATTGGACAAAAAACAACCTGAAACACTAAGATAATACAGTCAAAAATATTAATTAACCAGGCTATAGATATTCCAGTTTTTTTATTTATGATCAATGGTGGGATATCCATTCCTCCAGTACTAGCGCCTACCCTTAATACCAATCCTAAACCTAACCCTATACATAAACCAGCATATAAAGTTGAAAGTAATACATCATTAGTAATATTTTGTAATTGTGGCACTTTTTCTAAAACAGCTAAAAATGTTGGATATAAAAAAGTACTTAACAATGTTCCTGTGGCAAACTTTTTACCAAAGTAAAAATAACCAATAATAAACATTATAATATTTATAGCATAAACAGTATATGAAATATTAATATTTATTAGTGATTTAATTGCAATTCCAATCCCTGATGCTCCACCAGTAATCAGTCCAACAGGTGTAATAAAAGCACATAATCCTAATGCTAAAATAAAATTACCAATAATAATTATAATTGTTTCATAGATACGCTTTTTCATCTTAACCTCCTATTACACTTTTTAAATAGGCATAAACAAATCCATCAAGATCTCCATCTAAAACTGCTTTAGGATTATTTGATTCATAATTACTACGATTATCTTTTACTAATGAGTATGGATGTAATACATAAGAACGAATTTGTGATCCCCAAGCTATTTCTTTTTGTTCTCCTTTTATCTCCTGCAATTCACTTGCTTGTTTTTCTAACATTAACTGATAAAGTTTACTTTTTAACATTATCATCGCCTGTTCACGGTTTTGAAGTTGACTACGTTGACTTTGACAAGTAACAATTGTGTTTGTAGGAATATGGGTGATTCTAACTGCTGAATCAGTTTTATTAATATGTTGTCCTCCAGCACCACTAGCACGATAAGTATCTACTTTTAAATCTTCATTCTTTATGTCTATTTCAATTTCATTATTAAATTCAGGCATAACATCAATTGAGGCAAATGAAGTATGACGACGCTTAGCAGAATCAAATGGTGATAATCGCACTAAGCGATGTACTCCCTTCTCTGCTTTTAAATGTCCATAAACATTATCCCCTTTTATTAACATTGTAACCGATTTAATTCCTGCAACATCACCATCAAGATAATCTAACACTTCAATCTTCCAATTTTTTCTTTGGGCATAACGCTGATACATTCTAAATAACATCTCTGCCCAATCTTGACTCTCTGTTCCTCCAGCACCAGGATGAATTTCAACAATTGCATTTAAACTATCATGTTCACCTGACAAAAGCATCATTTGCTCAAATTCTATCAAATCAGTTTCAAAATCCAAATAATCACTTTCAAGAATTTCTTTAAATTCTTGATCATCTGTGTCTTTTACTAAATCATAAGTTTCATCTAAACTAGACAATGTTATATCTAATTCATTATAACAATTAACGATTTTTTTCATTTTATTTAATTTATCATAAGTAATTTTAGCTTCATTAGCATTATCCCAAAAACCATCTTGTTCAGTAATAATTGTTAATCCTTCTATTTCTCTACGGTAGCTTTCAATATCAATTGAGTGATAAAACTCTTCTATTAATAAATGGGCTTTTGTAAGCCCATTTTTAATTTCATATAATTCCATTATTTAAAAGTAAGTTCCATTTTTAGATGTGGAATAGATTGCTCAATTTCACTACCAGGACGAATTCCCATATGAATAATATTACGAGAAATAGTATCAGCAATACTAGCTGTCATTTGTTCAAACATATAAAATGCTTCTTCTGTATATTCAGCTAATGGATCTTTTTGGGCATAAGCTCTTAAATAAATTCCATTACGTAATTTTGTCATAGCGTCAATATGATTGATCCATGTATAATCGATTACTCCTAAAAGAATACTTCTTTCATATTGCAACCTCTTTTCAGGTTCTAATTCTGTATTAAAACGACTATTGTATTGATTAAATACTAAGTCAGTAAGAGTTTCAATCAATTTTTGTGGTTCACTTACCATCGCTTCACAATTACTAGGTTCAATTTCCACTAATAACATATAATTTTTAGCAACAAAATCAACTACACCTTCAACATCAATTACATCATTCTTACCATCATTTTTAGTATATTGTTTTACTGTCATCTCAATTGCTTGATTAAACATCCCTTTAATAATATCAGCTAAATTTTCTTCTGACATAATATCATCACGTTCTTTATACATTATCTCACGTTGTTGACGCATTACATCATCATATTCAAGAATATGTTTACGTGAATCAAAGTTTTGCCCTTCAACACGTTTTTGAGCACTTTCTATTGCTTTACTAACTACTTTGTTTTCAATTGCTTGATCATCTTCTAAATACTCAGTAAATGATTTTAATCGTTCTCCTGCAAAACGTTCCATTAAATCATCTTCAAATGAAACATAGAAAACAGAATAACCAGGATCTCCTTGACGACCAGAACGACCTCTTAACTGATTATCAATACGTCTTGATTCATGACGTTCAGAACCAATAACAGCTAAACCTCCGATTTCCGCAACGCCTTCACCTAATTTAATATCTGTACCACGACCAGCCATATTTGTTGCAATAGTAACTGCCCCACGTTGACCAGCTCTTTCAATAATTTCAGCTTCTTTAGCATGATTTTTAGCATTTAAAACATTATGTCTGATTTTTCTACGTTCCAACATTCTCGATAACACTTCTGATGTTTCAACTGAAACCGTACCAATTAGAATTGGTTGACCATATGAATTACGTGCTACAACTTCATCACATAAAGCTTTATATTTGTTAACTTTTGTTGAATAAATTTTATCATTACGATCATCACGAATTACTGGTTTATTTGTTGGAATTTCAATAACTCGCATATTATAAATCAATCTAAATTCTTCTTCTTCAGTTTTTGCAGTTCCAGTCATCCCTGCTAACTTATTAAATAATCTAAAGAAATTTTGATATGTAATTGTTGCTCGTGTTTCTGTTTCTTCCTTGATTGGTACACCTTCTTTAGCTTCAATTGCTTGATGTAATCCATCAGAATAAGCACGACCTGGCATAACACGACCAGTAAATTGATCAATAATCATGATTTTAGCATTTCTAATATCACGACTACCATCCTCAGTTGCAATCATATATTCAACATCACGAGTCATTGTATAATTAGCTTTTAATGCCTGATTAATATGATGAACTAGTGATGTATGTTGTGGATCATATAGATTCGCTAGTTTAAAACCTCTTTCAGCCTTTGCAATTCCTTGTGATGTTAATGTAACTGTCTTGCTTTCAATATCCACTTCATAATCATCATCTTTTTTCAATGATTTAACAAAACGATCTGCTTGTAAATATAAAGCAGCTGTATTTTTACGCCCTCCAGAAATAATTAATGGTGTTCTTGATTCATCAACTAAGATAGAATCGACCTCATCTACTAATGCATAGTTTAAACCTCTAACTAGTACTTTATCCTCTAGTTTAGTTACCATATTGTCTCTTAGATAATCAAAACCAAGTTCTGCATTAGTTGTATAAGTAACATCACAACCATGTGCTTCCTGTTTTTGAGCTGGTGTCAACTCACGTTTATTTAACCCAACTGTTAGTCCCAAAAACTTAAATACCAATCCATTATTTTCAGCATCACGACCTGCTAAATAATCATTAACTGTAACAACATGAACACCATTTCCAGTCAATGCATTTAAATAAACAGGAAAAATTGATGTTAATGTTTTCCCTTCACCAGTTTTCATTTCTGCAATATCACCTTCATGTAAAGTAATACCACCCATTAACTGTACTTTAAATGCCTTTAAACCTAATATACGATATGCTGCTTCCCTAACTGTAGCAAAAGCATCAATTATAATATCATCCAATGTTTTCCCGTTAGCTAAAGCTTCTTTAAATTCATTTGTTTTATTTGCCAATTCTTCATCAGTCATTGCTTGATATTTTGATTCTAATGCTATGATTTCATCAGCCATTTTATCTAATTTTTTTAATTGTTTATTTTCATCATCAAAAATCCCTTTAATACGCCCAATTAAACTTTTTTTAGTTGAATGTGGTGCTGTACTAAATGGAATAACCTCTCCATTATAGATTCCCTGAAAATCCTCAACTTTAATATCTTCACCAGTTTGGTCTTGTAAATCAACAATATTATTTACTGCTTCAGGATTAAGACCTTCCTTTTCATTTTTCTTTTTAATTTCTTTTCTTATCTCTTCTTTTCTGCTTGCCATGAAATACGCTCCTCTTTTATAGCTTTAGTCTAAGCTATTATAACATTTTATGAATATATTTAAAAGCCCCAATTATTTGAGTTCAATACTAACAAGTAATTTTCTTTTTAAACAATTCTCATAATTTTCCAATAAGTAATAACTATGTGATAAAATCATTATCATTTTTAGGATAAAGGAACTCCATATTTACAAAAAGATAGTTATACAGTCATTTAAAATATCATTTCCAAGTACTTCTTTATATCCCTTTTTTTTATCGTATCAAATATTCCATTTACCATCTCATAATGCTCTACTGACTACATTATGTTATATGTACCTTCATTATATTTCCATTATTGTTTTAATTATCTTTTCTTTATATGTGATTATATATTTTTTGTTATTTTATCTACATATATCAATAATCAGCTCTTTTGGATACAGTTCATCTTATTCAATCTTTTAAACATTTTCTTTAATCATTTTAATAATCTATTTGTCACATTTAACACAAAGTTCTACTCACCATATTCTACACTAGCAACTAAAACAGTAAAATTGTCACAAATTAACAATGGCATATTATTATAATAAATGTATGATGAATAACTAATAAACCTGAAGTATATTGCAGCAAGTACTTTTTGATAATACTTGTCGTTTATTCTTACTCATCTTCTATTAACTGTTTTATCATATTTGTAAAAATATTTTTTACCTGTTCTACACTTGCATCTTTTTTATTTCACCATGTCTAATTGTTATATTCTAAATCTAAAAGATATATTAATTCTGGCGCCTGCAATAATAATATATATCGTTTAATAGTTTTTGTTATCGTTGGTGTTATTGTTACATATGTTTTATGACCAACAAGCCTTACTTGCATGGATTTACTGTATGTTAATTAGCAAAAACTGTTAATAATCCTTCACTATCAACAGATACCTTAACATCATTAACTATAGCTTCATCACTGGTAAAATGTAAAATTATATATTGTAGTCAAATTTTCATCTTCATTAATTACATGAACTTCAATTACATTTATTTCTGAATTAATTTCAATATTAAATACATAAATCTACTAAAACAACTTGTTTATGAACTCCATTTTATTTTACTCTCTATTGCTCCATCTTCTGATAAAAATATAAAGTCAGCTGCTCTTTTATTAGTTAAAACTATATAAATCACTTTCAAAAGTCGCTAAATCTATACTTTCACAATCAGCATATAAAAAAAACAGAGATTTCTCTCTGTTTAAATTTTAACAACATGTTTAGCTTGCATTCCACGTTCACTTTGATAAAGATCAAATTCAACTAATTCACCTTCATTTAAAGTTTTATATCCATCTTGTTCTATTTGACTAAAATGAACAAAAACATCTTTACCTTCACCACGATCAATGAATCCAAAACCTTTCTCTGCGTTAAACCATTTCACTTTTCCTTGCATCTAATTCACCCCTTTAACAATGGTCAATGCTAGTATATTATGATTTTTTTCAAAGATGAATTCTTTTCACTCGACAAATTTTTTTTCTTTAAAACTTCTGTCAAAATTTCTCTAATCCTTTGTACTATTTTGAAAATAATTAAATAAATCTTGCTCTTTTTATCATATTTTAACAAAATATTATTAAGACATTTATAAGATAAATCAAACATAAATTTGAGACAAAAAAAGACCTATTTTGAGTTACAATATAGGTGGGTGATAAAAGATGATCTGTCCACAATGTAAGAATCAAGATCCTAAATATTTTTATACTTTTAACAACATTACTTATTGCCGTAAATGTATTAAATATGGTCAACCTGGTAAAATAGCACCTGTCACTAACAAGAAATCAAATTTATCAGTTGATTATAAATTAAACTATCAGCTTACCACATTACAACAAGAATTATCAGATAACTTATTAAATCGTTATCAACATCATTTAAACACTACTCTTAAAGCAGTGTGTGGAGCAGGTAAAACTGAGATAACTTATGCTGTAATTAAATATGCTTTAAATCTTGGGCATAACGTTTGTTTTACTACCCCAAGAAAAGAATTAGTTATTGAGTTAGCAAAAAGATTAGAAACTCAATTTCTAAATATCTCTATAACAGTTGTTTATGGTGGTCATACTGAAAAAATTGATGGTCAATTTATTATTTGTACTACTCATCAACTTTATCGTTATCCAAATTATTTTGACTTACTGATATTAGATGAATTAGATGCTTTCCCTTATCTTAATAATGAAGTATTAGAAAATATTCTTAAAAACAGTATTAAGGGAAATTATATTTATATGTCTGCAACTTTATCTGATAAACCTGATTTATTAATGTCTAAACGTTATCATAGTTATCCCTTAGATATTCCCAAATGTTACCTTACTAGTCCATTTATGATGTATCTTCTTTCCTATAAACTAGTTTCAATATACAAACAAGAAAAGAAACCAGTTCTAATATTTGTTCCGACCATAAGGTTAACAGCTATCGCCTATAGATATTTTAAAATTTTAGGTATTAATAGTAAAACTGTAAGTTCAAAGACTAAAAATGTTCATCAATTAATCAATCAGCTAAAAACAAAAAAACTAGATGCATTGATTACAACAACAATTTTAGAACGAGGTATAACAATTGAAAATGTACAAGTAATAATACTTTATGGTAATAATTCTATCTATAGTTCTTCAACTCTTATTCAAATTTGTGGACGTGTTGGGCGTAATAAAAATTATCCAACTGGTACAATTAGTATTTTTACTCCCTATAAGACTAAAGCCATTAAACAATGTATCGAAACAATCAAAAAAGACAATGCTTAATCTGTTTCAATGATACAAACAAATATCCTAGTCTTTATCATCTTCTTTATCAACCAACACTATGTTTAAAATGTCTTAACCAGTTTGCCATTTATAATTGTCACCATTATTATCATGGATATCCTTTAGTTATATTGTACCACTATAATGATTTCTTTAAAAAAATCTTATTTCAATACAAAGGACAAGGAGATTATGCTTTAAAAGATGCATTTTTAAATTCCTTTCCTGATTTAAAACGTAAATATCATAAGTATATGATAGCTGTTATTCCAAGCAGTAAACAGGATGATATTAAAAGAGGCTTTAATCCCAATGAAATGATAGCTAGATCTTTTAATGATAATATATTTACAGGTTTGTTTAAAATTAATGATTATAAACAAACCAAACAAACAGATCGTTCTCTTGTAAATAAAATTATCAAAATAAAAGATGGTAAACAATTATATAACCAAAATGTTTTAATTTTTGATGATGTAATTACTTCAGGTAATACTATCATGACTTGTGCAAAAATTATTGAATCTTACCAGCCTAGATCAATAACATTATTAGTTATGGCAAGCAATCACCTAAATGAATTATTTAAATAATATTGCACACTAAAACTTGTGTTTTACCACTAACATATTTTAATTCATTAGCTAAAAGGAGCCTAAGTTAATTACTTTAGCTCCTTTTTTGTTCTAATTTTTTTTTGTAATTATCCAAATCAACTTTAATACTCTTTAATGTTTCAAAAACCCAATCAACATAATCATCTGGAATAGCTGCTTTATATAATTCTGCTAATTCATAATGAAACTGTTCATGAATTTTGAGAGCCTCATACCCTTTTTCTGTCAACTTTAAATAATAAACTCGTTGATCTTTTTTTGATCGTTCTTTTACTAAAAAACCCTTTTCAATAATTCTTTTTACTGCTGTTGTTAGTGTTCCCACTGTAATGTTAAGTATTTTAGCTACATTTGTCATAGAAGGAAATTCTAATTTATCAACTGCATCAATTACATGTGTTTCACTCATTGATAATTCTTTAAATTTACTTTTTTTAAGATACAGTTCTTGAATTGCCATTGCTTCATTAAAAACATCTACAACTGTCTCTATTACATCTGATCGTCTATCCATTTTTATCACCTCTTTAATTGTACAATATTTTGTCGTTAATTAAAACAAATTTATTTTTATCTGAAAACAACTTTGAATTTTTAATTCTATAGTTTATAATATCCTCGAAATGAGGGATATAGATGAAAAAAAATTTTATTAATATTTTAAATATCAAACAATTCAAATTAATCTTATTAATAGAAGGGCTACTAGTTGGAATCTTTGGGGGATTAGTAATTGTAGGATATCGAATCTGTCTTACAAATGGTGCTATGTGGTTACAACAAATTCTTACATATTGTAAACAATCTATTATCACTATCATTCTTTGGTTTATTGCTTTAATAAGTATTGCCTATATTGTATCAAAACTCTTAAATAAAGAACCTCTAATATCTGGTAGTGGAATACCTCAGTTGGAAGGAGAACTAGCTGGTAAAATTGATGCAAAATGGTGGCGAGTATTAATGAATAAATTTACAGGAGGATTTTTAACTAACTTCTGTGGTTTAGCATTAGGACGTGAAGGTCCTTCCATTCAACTAGGAGCAATGGTTGGAAAAGGTATAGGAAAAATACTTAAAAGAGGAAAAACTGAAGAACGTTACTTACTTACATGTGGAGCAAGTGCTGGTTTAGCAGCTGCTTTTCACGCTCCATTAGCTGGTGTTATGTTTGCATTAGAAGAAGTACATAAACATTTTTCTGCTCCTTTATTAATTTCTGTTATGGCCTCATCAGTTGCATCAGACTATGTAATGAGTAATATTTTAGGAATGGATCCTGTCTTTTCTTTTAATTTAACAGGGGTTTTGCCTCAAAAATATTATTGGATGGTCTTAGTATTAGGCATTATTTTAGGTTTAGCAGGAGCTTTTTATAATAAAGCTCTACTATATATACAAAATCTTTACAATCGAAACAAACAAATATCAACATTTAATAAATTATTAATTCCTTTTATTATTTCAGGAATTTTAGGATTTACAATTCCTGAATTATTAGGTAGTGGTGATAATTTAGTAGATTTACTTACTGAAGGTAAATTAACTACTTTAATGATTACTTTTCTACTAGCTGGTAAATTCATTTTTGCAATAACCTGTTTTGGTTCTGGAGCCCCTGGAGGAATTTTTTTTCCACTACTTGTTATTGGTTGTTTAATAGGTGGTCTATTTAGTAACTACGCCACTAGTAATTTAAATTTAGAACCTGCATATATTAATAATTTCATCTTACTTGCAATGGCAGGATTTTTTACTGCCATAGTAAGAGCTCCTGTAACAGGAATAATTTTAATTTTTGAAATGACAGGATCATTAAATCATTTACTTTCAATCACTACTGTAACTATCGTTTCTTATGTTGTTGCCGATTTAGTAAAAGCTAAACCTATTTATGAGAGTTTATTAGAAAATTTATTAAAAAAACGTAATTTTCCTACACCTAAAGGTGTTGGTGAAAAAGTACTATTAGATTTTATGATTAACACAGACTCTTATTTAGATAATCGTTTAATTAAAGAAGTTACTTGGCCTACTCATTGTCTAATTGTTTCATTACGCCGAGACGGTCAAGAATTCATTCCTCATGGAGAAACATATTTAAAAGCCAGTGATATTATTATTATAATGTGTGATAAAGCAAACGAAAGCTATGTTTATGATACAATTTCAACTTTAACAACAAAACAATATAAGCATAATTATTGATATTCATCAAATATAAAAATTCAAAAAGAAAAGGTATAAGTTATCTACAGTTCTTACTTTAGAATAAACACATTATCTAGTATGAACTTTCACCACTTATACCTTTTTATTTTACTTCTATATTATTTTAATATACAAGACTTAATACAAAAATAATTTGTCAACTTTTTCAAATCTTATCAATTGTATCTATTTACTAGTCCTATGTAATTTTGATTAATTAAAAAAACAGCACTGTATAAACTGATTTTTCAAATATCTTTGAACCATTTTTCTAATACATCAATCAATTTATTATTATAAATATATTTTACAATAAAGAAAATCATTGCTACAAATTCTGCTACTATCACAGTAATATAAAATTTTAAAAAATCTATTAACTCTAAAAAAACCTTATCATTAAATGAACCAAATGTCCCTTTAGAAATTAAAAGAGAAACCATTAATAACGCTAAAAACAATAACTGAGAAAATAAAAAAATGATAATAACATTTCTCATTCTTTCTCTTTCAGGAGCCTTTTCACCTTCTTTTTTTAATATATCAAAAATAAGTGTTTCTTTTATAAAGAGTTTTTTTGTGGCTAATTCCTGATTCTGCTCCTTAATTAATTTATCTTGATTTTCCACATTATTCTCACTAAAAGAGACTTCATCATTTCCTATAGAATTATGACTTTCACCTTTTTCTTTTGCTTTATCTATAGCCTGGAGAATATCATCATCTTCTAAATTTGGAATATTACTAGACATCAACAACATACTCCAATCCCAAATAGTCTAATCTTGCTCTCATAACGTTAGATGAAACAGCAAACAATTCTGATAAAGATTTTAATGAAGGCATAATTAACTTATTCAAGACCTCTTTTAATTTGTGTTCTGGTACTAATAGTTGTCCTGCATAAATATTTGCTGAATATTCAAGATTTTCATATTCATTTCTTTTTCTAAAATCCTTATTAATTTTTTTATTTTCAAACCTAAATTCTAAATATCCTTTTTCTAAATGCTCTGCATGTAGTACACAATGAGCAAGCTCATGTGCCAAAGTAAAACGTGTTCTATTACGAACTGATTTAACCTCTAAATCATTTGTTAAATCAATAGGATATTTCTTATAAAAGATATTTAAATCTTCTTTTGTTGCTAAAACTAAACCACACAATTCACCATATTTTTTTATATTTTCTTGAACATGTGAAGCATTTTCTAAAAAAGAAAGATCATCTTCGACCAATACAGCCTTAATATCTAATAAAATTTTTTTAATATCTATTGGCATAGAATCATACTGCCCATACTTTTTTAATAATTCATTAGCAGTCAATCCCTTTATTTCTTCTAATGGTGGACACATTTTCTTCACTCTCCTCACCTCCACTACACACCTTAGCATTAGTGGAACGATTTTTATGTCAAAGCAAATAATAATATAACAATTATATTTATTATATCATTAAATGAATTACTATACTACACCATTTAATATATTTTGTCTATTTTTAAATTTTAAAAATTGCTATTTACAATTCAATAATCTAATACTAAAACTAATATATTTTATTATACTGTTTTTTGTAAATTAATTTAATTATTCATTTCCTTCATCTATTTGCACTTTAAATCTTTTATATCCAACTTCTTCAAAGATTATTTTAACAATTGATTTTAATTGTTTAACATTTAACAATAGTACTCATTCTTCTCCTAAGCTAAAATAACCATACCCTAGATACATTAATCCAGTTCTATTATTATATACAAAGAAAACTATCTATTTTACTTTATTCAAATAAAAAATAAGAACATATTTCTTACTCAAGATATTTTTTTATTTATGCTATTGCATTGAAAATGCAATAAAAAATAACAAGTTTTTGCTATGTGAAGACATAGTGACCCCCTTTCCCCAAACTTTGATAGTTTTTAACCAAGTACTTCTTTACCTGTATACATCTGAATACTTGTGGTTATTCTTCTTCCTTTTGCTGTTAGACAATAATTATTTTTTCTGGCTGCTTTCTTTATTATTCCATGTTTCCTTAGTTTCGCTAATGTCCTTGTCATCTTGCTGATATTCTTTTGATTTCTGCTGTCTTCATATAACTTCTTTCTAAGCTGCTTATTATTAAATCCTCTTATAAGATAGCCTGCATCGGATATTTCCTTAAATAATTCAAGGTCATTTTCGCTAAGCAGATTAAATCCTGAATATCTTCTGCCGTTTACTTCTTTGGCTTTTGAGATTTCTTTGATTTCCTTTAATGTGAAAGTATCCGTATCTACTGTTGGCAGTGCTTCTATAAATCTTTTTGTGACTGATCCACTAACTTCACTGTAGCGATACAGATTGGCAATACTCTTGCCCATTGGCTTCCATTTTTTACTGCCGCTTTCATCATCATTCTTTAGAACTTTAAATTCAGCAGGATTGTTTATTGTAACTTCGATTCTGAGATTATTTCCTTTGTCATACATTTTAATTTGATTTTTATTCATTTTGAATTTTATTCGGAAACCCTGTTTACTGTTTCTTAAATCGGAAATAATCTCTCCTTTAAATCTTCCTATATACTCAACCTTTC
>NZ_FOIN01000067.1 GCF_900102365.1 Thomasclavelia cocleata
ATACATTCTCGAAGAACAGGCAGGGCAATATTCAGCTTTAAGAGATTTTTCCAGATGAACCTCTTTAATATTTCCATCAGTTAAAATTTTGGTAATAATTATATCTTTATCTTCAATGTTTAAAAAATTCATGATATCATTAATCATATAGTTCCTTTCATAGTATCTAGACAATATCAATGATAAAAGAACTATAAAAAGAAACAACAACTAGTTAATTCCAGCTGTTGTTTTTTTAATGTCTTTTTTGTAAGGTCATCCCCCTAAAGTTGACCCCCAAAGTTGTCCCCTAAACTTGTGCCCCCTAAATTATTTGAATAGCCGGCGAGCCGGCGAGAGGGGGGTTCATCTTTTTAACTTTCTGTAAATTTCAGAAGATATCTGATAAAGACATTATAAGCCCCCAGTTATTTTAGACCAGTAAGAGAGAAAACAAAAAAGAGATTTCCCATAAAACTTATTCGTTTTGGAAACACCAGTGACTGATTAGATTATCAAAATAATAAATTTTTTTAAACACATAAATTTTTTATTTAAGGCTAAAATATCATATTATTTTAAATACTCTTATTTTTTTATGATTATCACCTTTTTTACTTTATACAAACATGATGATTTAAGATGATAGATTCTGAGACTGTAATTGATTGCATTTATCTATTCCTCCTGGATGATATACAATATCCACATTTGGCATCATTTCCAGCAGATATTCAATATAATCATAGAGTTCTAAGTTATTCACTTTTGCTGTTTCAATTAGTGAAAATGTTGTAGCACTTGCTTTGACTCCTTTTGGCGATTCTGTAAACACCCAGTTTTTTCTGCCTATCATAAATGGCCTGATTGTGCAAATTTATCATTAGTATTAGCCTGTCATTGATATATTCTCTTAATCTGGTTTCATATTTTAATGTATACTGAATTGCTTTTCCTATTTTTGAGTACACTAAAACTTTGTTTTGATTATCACTGCATCATAAAAAGAAGTCATCTAATATCAGTTTTGACTTTTCTTTTCTTATTTTTATCTTTTCTTCTGCAAATATTAAATCTGTCTCTTTTTCTATCGCAAACAACCTAGATATCTTATCTACTGCTGTCTTAGCGAGGGTATTTGATATATCCTGAATATCATCAGGCAGTACATCCCGAAAACGTCTTCTCAGATATGCCCAGCAATATGCAATGCATTTCTGATACCAACAATATGATTATAGCCCTGATAATCGTCTGTTATGGTCTTAGTTTTACATTTACTTTTTAGACTCAGTTTTTTAAGTAGCCTTATCTACCATTTAGTCTCATCAAGCTTCTGTTTGTACGCTCAAAAAATCACTACACCACTTCCTTCACCCATGACATTACTGTCAACGGCTTGTGATTCACTATACTTGGCAGTAACTACATATGGTTGGTTTTATCTTCAACCGAATTCATACCATGACTAGCACACTTTAAAGTACCACTCTTGACCCCACGGTATCGAATGGTACTTTTTTGACTATAAACAAAAATGAGAACACCAAAACCCTACGGAAATTTAAAAACACTAAATAGTTATTGCCTGCTTTTTATTGTTTACTAAAATTATCCACATTTTAAAGCATATGATTTCTAATTTTAAATAATGTGATTAATAAAACAATAACTACTACACCTATAAAAACTAATAGATTTATTAGTATATTATAATAAATATTTTTTAAAAACACCAAATAAAATATTAATCCCGCTATAAACAAAATTACCATTATAACTAAATCATAAATAATAATTTGTTTTTCTTTTACCTTTAATAAAACATATCCACAGTAGAACATCACAATACACGCAAGCATAATAAGCATTATATTAGCCACTTTATCATATGTTTGTAATTTTTGAAAAACTGTCTTTGATATTGATGATGCAGGACTCTTTAAATATAACTGGTTTTTCAAATAAAACATTAATAGATACCCAAATTGTAATATGACGATAATAGTAAGAAATGTATTATTAATTAATTTTTTCATTTATCTTTCCCCCAATTTTGAAATTTAAACTGTAAATGTATCTCCAGTATAATCATTTTCCCTAGTCTCTTTACATTGAACAGAAATAGCAATATTTATACTTTTAGTTCCTGCCCTCTTTACATCTGCTGATAATACTTCACCAGTATACCCATTTGTCATTGAATAATATTTACTAGACCACGAATAAATTGCCACAAGATTTCCATTAATATCATTATATTTATATTTAACTGTTACTTCTACTCTGTATTTTATTCCAGAACTATATGCACCATAAATCGTACATTTTTTTTGACTATCACTATACATGTCAACTGTCTCAACACTATTATTAACAATACATAGTATATTTAATGAATTAAATTTATTAATAACAGATTTTTCATCATTTGTATCTAATGGTAACATTATAGCAAAATATTTTTCTGTGATATTTTCTGAGTTCTCATCATATACCTCTATATTATTTCTATTCTCTATACTATTAATTACATCTGTATAAATTAATGAATCAGAATCATTTTCTAAAGCATGTAAATCTAATAATGAATTGCATATAAAAAACACTGTAATACTCAACAAGAATTTTATAAATACATTTTTCATAACTATCCTCCTTAAGCCTTAATAACTAAATTTTTATTTGGTGTGAATGAATCAAAATGTATTCTTGCACCTATCATACCTACTTGTCTACTTCCCCAAAAATAAACATATACATTTTTATAAGTCACACTACTTCCTGATATGCTCCTATTACTTGAAATCTCCCATCCAGATTCAGCAAAATATGTTCCACCATAATCAACAAGAATGGGGTCTTGGACATTAGTCCAACGTCCTGTCTCATAATTGTAAGAACCTTTGCATCTAATATAGTAACCAAGTTCCCCATGTGTTATAGATCCACTTGCTGTTGTCAATAGCGTATAAAATTGTCCAAAGTCTTTCGAAACTACTGTTGAAGCCCTAGATATTGGTTGACTTGTAGATGCTTTGAACTCTAATTCACTATCATATTCACCAATATACATGGTCAAACACTCTTTAGAAAAATATTTTAACAAATTATCCATATCATTATTATCAAACAATATCCTATTATCTTCTATAAATTTTCTTGTAATATCATCACCATAACGATCAAGAATGTGGACATTACTGTTGGTTGTTTGAAATAAATCATTTATATTTCTTATAATGTTGGGACATTTTTCAACTAATGAAGTATCCAATGCAGATACAGAACTACTATAAAAACTAATACTAATTAATAGCGTTAAACAAATAAGTAAAAATTTTTTCATTATTTTTCTGTTATGAAATAACCTTTTTCAAGCAAAAAATTCACAATAAATTTTATTTAAATATCCCATCAAAATTTTGTGACTACAAAATAATAATTTTTATACTAGCTAAACGCTCTATTATTTATTTCATTGTCTAACTCTATAACCTCTTTGTGTGGACTAATGCATATCTTACATACATAAAACTATATATGCAATTTATATGATTAAATCCATTTATTTTACTTTATAGTCCATTGATGTCTATTATTTTTATGGCTGTTTCATAACCTCTCCTTTCTTTTATTTTCTGCACTTTTATGCTATATACCCTATTTTAATTTGTAATATAAAAACACCTTACTTAATACAAATACACAAATTATATTGATTGCCTCTTTCGTCCTCATCTCTGAAATAATTCATCACTCTGAAGTATTTTTTATTTCAACATCATGATTATTTAGAACATAAACTAATTTACATGTTCTACTAATCAAATTTGATGCGATATTTATTGCATCTTTTCTAGCATTTTCAAGTAAACGCTACATCATCGTTAATGCCACTATATTACAGGCAATCATTTTCTTTTAATTATTAGTCAAAGAATATTCTAGACAGTCAAAATATTTATACCTAAATCATCAACATTCTTCTTTGTATTGTTAATGATTATCCGATAAATTTTATATTTTCTTAAAATATATCTTATTTTTCATAAACCAAACATAATTCATATGAATTCTTATAGTTTATATTTATAATAATCTCTTATTATTATGATAACAATTCTATAATTTATTTTTCAATTTTTTATGAATATTTTGGCAATTTAGAAGATCATTTTATACTATCTTTTTTATTCTAATAACTTTTTAATTCTTTCTCCAAGTAATAGTATGGTTAATGTAAAATATATTTTTCAAATAAAAACATATTACATAATTTATAATTATATAGGCCTATTTTAATTTTCAGATATCCGTACTGCTAATTTATTCTATTTTCAAATAATACTATTACCAATTTTAGTTTATAATAGTTTTATTCATTAATCTATATTTCTGGCAAGAGTAACATAATTTTGGCAAGAATAACATAAATTTTTATTTTATAATACTAAAATTAAAGAAAAACACCTATTAAATAAATGTTTTTCTTATCTTGCTTCTTTTATATAATTGTCTATTTTTTTAAAATATATTTTTGTCTCCATAATAACTTCTTTTCTTAAACCTATTAATCCAATCAAATTAGGAATAGCCATACATCCATTTACAATATCAGCCAGAATAAAAATAAATTCTAATGACATAAATGGTCCAATTGCAATAAAAACAATAAAAACAAACTTGTAATAAGGAATTGCTTTTAACCCCTTTAAATAATACATACATCTTTCACCATAATAATTCCATCCAATAATAGTAGTAAAAGCAAAGAAAATCAAGCCTATATTTACAATATACTTCCCTATTACAGGAATAAATAATCCCTTACTAAATGCCTGTGAAGTCATTGCAGCACCTTCTAACCCACTAGTATGACTATTAGTTAATAAAATAGCAATTCCTGTCATTGTACAAATAACAACTGTATCAATAAATGTTCCAGTCATTGAAACTAGTCCCTGTTCTACACATGAATCAGTTTTAGCCGCTGCTGCTGCTATTGGAGCACTTCCTAAACCACTTTCATTTGAAAAAATTCCCCGACTAATCCCTTTTTGCATTGCCATCGTCATTGTAATTCCAAGTCCCCCTCCTAATGCTGCTTGAGGATTAAATGCTGATTCAATTATTAACACAATTACTTGAGGAATAACATTAAGGTGCGTAATTAGTATAACAACAACTCCGCCAATATATAATAAACACATTAAAGGAATTATTTTTTCTGCCACATTAGCAATTCTTTTAATCCCTCCAATCGTAATAAAAGCAACTGCTATTGTTAATAATAAAGCAGTAATAATTGGCGGTACATTAAATGATAACTGCATTGCATCCGAAATTGATTTAACTTGAGTAAACGTTCCAATCCCTAACAATGCTACAGCAATACCAAAAAAAGCAAATATTTTAGCAAGCCATTTACTGCCAAAACCTCTTTCAAGATAATACATTGGTCCACCAGCCATTTGATTATTTTCATCTTTAACACGATAACGGATCGCAAGTAGACCTTCAGCATATTTTGTAGCCATTCCAAAAAAAGCTGAAACCCACATCCAAAACAAGGCCCCTGGTCCTCCTGATACTATTGCTGTAGCAACACCTACAATATTCCCTGTTCCTATCGTTGATGACAGTGCTGTACATAATGCTTGAAAACTAGATACATCTCCTTCATTATTATCTTGTTTTTTAAAAATACAAGAAAAAGCAAGTTTCAATTTTGTTAATTGTAATAATTTTAACTTATATGTAAAATATATGCCTGTTCCTAAAAGTAAACAAATTAGTGGTATTCCCCATACCATTTCATTAATCTTTTTTAACAACTCTGTAAAAAACTCCATAAAAAAACTCCTTCTTAAAAATTAAGTCGGAATTAATAATGAAAAAACTATTCATCCCTCTGTCCTTTTACCTGAGAGTTTCACCTATAATTAGGTTTGCTCCTTCGGTGCTTAATTTAATAAGTCTCTCCAGAGGTTCGTCCAATAGCGATCCTTTTACCTGAAATCTTTAATTCTTCGGTGTTCAATTAGAATCTCTTTCGCCATTATCATCCGATATATACAGATGTATTATACGTATTTTGTAGATAATTGCAAATATTTTTTACTATTAATATTTATAATCAAAATATTAAATTTTCTTTATATGACATTTTTATTAATATTATTTGTAAAAAATATATTTATTTGAAATAAATAACAAATATGAAAAAGCTGAAATATTTTATTCCTGCCATAATCTGGATGATTTTTATTTTCATTATGTCACATACTAATGGTAATGAATCATCTAATCAAAGTAATTTTATTGTTAAAATAGTATTAGAATTTATTAATATTAATCACGAAACTCTGTCATTTATGATCAGAAAAATAGCTCATATGAGTGAATATGCAATTCTCTTATTATTTATCTACTATGGCTTATATAAGACAATTACATATAAATACCAATTATTAATATCTTTGTTAATAACTTTTATTTATGCTTGTAGTGATGAGTTTCATCAACTATTTATCCCTGGTCGTAGTGGTCAATTTATGGATGTTTTGATTGATACTAGTGGTGCCTTGATTATGTTATTAATTATCTATTTATGGCAAAAAAGAAAGAAACCTAATCAGTAGGGTTTCTTTTCATTTTGAAGTTTTTCAATACTTACTTTAAGTTTGTCAACTGCTTCTTTTAATATATCTAAATCATTTTGATTATTATCTTGAATATCTTCAAAAGATTGTACTCGTTCTTCTAAAACAGCTGCCCATGATGCATTTGAAGCTAATATGTCTCCAACCACATTAAACCATGCACCTAATGCTGCTTGTTCATTAATTGTAAAATCATTTGTTAATAGATATCCTAGAACCACTGCTGTTCCTGTAAAACTACATGGATCTAAATTTGGAATATACATAGTTTTTCTCTCACCTATTTTATACTATGTATCAATAAAAAAATAGTTAAACATTAGTATATTTATTTTTATCTTGTACACACTATTAATAGGTGAGTAAAATGAATGATGATGTTAAATTATTAAACTTTATTTATCAAAATTCACAAATGGGTGTTGAAACAATTGATCAGTTAGAAAAAATTGTTGAAGATAAAGACTTTAAAAGATATTTAAAAGAAAAGTATGAAGGTTATTGTAAGATTCATAAAGATGCTAAAGAAAAGTTAAATAGTCATGGATATGACGAAAAAGGTATAAGTTCTTTTGAAAAATTACGTACATATTTAATGATTAACATGCAAACATTAACTGATAAATCTACTACCCATATTGCAGAAATGATGATGATTGGTAGTACTATGGGAATTGTTAGTGCTATTCGTAATTTAAATGATTATAGTAATGCAGACAATGATATTATTAAGTTAATGGAAACATTAAAAGCATTTGAAGAAAAATCATATCATGATTTACAAGTATTTATTTAATAAAATTTAGATTCGTTAATAAATATTATTGTAAAAATTTAATTTGATTTTATTATTTAGTTTAATTTGCAAATCAACATTAAAAGACAATCACTCGATTGTCTTTTAAACATTAATTACTATTATCTATTCTTTCCTTAAATACTTCAAATTCATCTTCTTCAAATATATATTTGCTTATTAACTTTAACTGTTTTTCACTTAATCCTTCTACCCATTCACTGCATTCCTGATGATATCTTCCTTCAATCTGTTCTTTAATCATTTCAATAAGCATCTCTTTTTTTCCTATCGCTATTCCTTTTTCTATTCCTTGTTTTTCCCCTTGTTTTATACCTATTTCAATTCCCTCTTCTAATCCCTTATTATGATACTCATCTTTAAATGATTCTGTTCTTATTCTCGCTAATGCTAACTGATTCGCTATTGACCACATTGGCTCATTATTTCTAAACTTGTCATACATCTTTA
>NZ_FOIN01000027.1 GCF_900102365.1 Thomasclavelia cocleata
TTAATTTTACAAGGGCATCGCATATCATAAGAAGGTTTCTAAACAAAAAAACGGGTAAAAAATCACCCGTTGAGAACCTGATAGCCAAAGAAATACTTCCTGTCCGACCAGGAAGAACAAGCACACGTCATGTTTCTGCCAAAAAAGTCGTATGTTTCAACTATAGGTTTGACTAACACACGACTATTATATACCTTTGGAAAAGCAGTTTCAAGACTGTACTTTTTTGTGTACATAAAATAAAGCCATAAGCATAGATTTTTTATATTCTATACTTATGACTTCTTTCTTATCTTCTTAACTTAATGACATTGATAATTTATCTGTTATTTTTTATTTTTTTATCTATGTTATACTAAAGATGAAAGATGTTTTATTTTAATTTATTTCTAGAATAAATGATCTTAATCACAATAATAATGAAAGAGGGGAATAAAATGCGGAAGTGTCATCGTTGTAATACAGAAATGATTGAAGAATATGGGTTGAAGATAAGTTCTATTAATGCTGGAGTAGCTTCTGTAATGCTTAGTAAAGGTCAGGGAGTTTTTACATCTGAACTTGGTAAGATAAAAGCTGCAGTTTGCTCAAAATGTGGTGAAGTATCGTTATATACAGAAAATAAAAAGATATTAGATAAATAAGTAAAAAAAGAGATTACAACTTCTAGAGTATAGAAGTTAGAATCTCTTTTAGTTTATTCATTTACATTTTCAAATGCTTGAGGAATTATTGGAGTAGGTTTTTTAATTCGATGATTATAAACAAGAATTGTTAAGATGCTACAAATAACAATAATTCCAATGAATACGATAATTTCATTACTTACTGATACATTTTGCATACTAATTACTTTTCTAAAACCATCAACACTATATGTGAATGGGATAAAAGGATGAATTGCTTTAAAGATTGCTGAAGATGTTTCAAGAGGATAAGTACCAGCTGAACCACCTAGATTAATAACCATAAATACTAGAAGAATAAATTCACCAATTTTTCCACAAACAACACTTAATAGTGTTACTAATGCCATTAATGCTGCACCAACAATAGTTGTAAAAATAAATGTCATTAATAACTGTTGTGGTGAAAAATCACAGAATAGCATTAAGGTACCAATCATTATAACTGAAGCAATTGTTGAAATTGAAAACCAGATCGTAGCTTTAGATAACCAGTATTTAAAACCATTTTTAGCTTTTTCGATATCATTAAATAAAGGATACATCAAAGTAAATGCCATACAAGCGACATATAAACCAACACTCATCATATATGGAGCCATCCCATGACCATTATTTTCTACAGTTGATATTTCATGATGAGATACTTTGATAGGTGTTGATAACATATCAAATGTAGCATCACTACTGTTAATATTATTTATTTGTTTAGCTCCATCAGTTAGTGAAGTCGCTAATGTATTGGTACCATCTTTCAATGTTGTTAAACCACTACTTAATGTATTAGAGCCATCATATAATTGTTTAGCACCAGAAGCAATTTGATTAGCACCACCAGCTAATTGTTTAGCACCGTTAGAAATAGTAGGATTATTATTGATTAAAGTGGTAGTACCAGCTAATAATTGCTCCGAACCATTTTTAGCACTATTTACACCACTTTTATAAGTGTTAAATCCGTTGTTTAAGGCTGAAGTGCCTTGACCAAGTGCTAAGCTGCCTTGATAAATAGAATTTGCCCCATTAATTAAAGTATTTGCTGTAGATTTATCACCTAAACCAGTTTGAACAGTTTTTAAACCAGTATATAGCTGCTGAATAGCTTGATTGGCACCTGGTAAAGCTTGAGCTGAACCACTAGCTAGTGAATCAACGGTTAATTGTAGATTATTGAAAACCCCATCAACTGTTGCTTTAGCAGTTTTTACGTTTGTCATGGCTTTAACGTTTGCATTATTAATATTTTGATCATTTTTTATAGTTGATAAAATATTTGCAATTGTTTCTTGATCAAGATTTTTACCAGCATTATTAGTTAATGCAGTTTGAAGAGCAATAGCATAAGCTTCGTTAATTTGAGTAATAGATGCTTCTGCACTATCAAGAGACATATCAATATTATTGAGATAGTCTTTTATATTTGGTTTACTACTATCATTACTAGATGTTGAAATGCTTTGATTTAAAGCCTGAATACCATAATTTAATGTTTCTAGTGCAGTTTTACCAGTTATTGGATTAGGAGTAATTAGAGCTTGGATACCAGCTTCTGTATTACTATTTAATTGCTTATCAAGAGCGCTTTTAGCATTAGTTAATGCTGATTCTAAATCTTTGCTTCCTTGTTCTAATTGTTTGATTCCAACATCAAGTTGATTAATACCATTAGTTAAAGCCTGGCTGTTGTTATCAAGTATTACCAAACCCTTATTTAAATCACCGTTACCATTATTTACAGAGCTAACACCATCAAGATATGAACTAAGACCATAACTTAAAGTTTTTGCACCATCATCAAAAATAAGTGTACTATCAGCAAGTGTTTTTAAATTTGTTGTAATTAAATTATTTCCATCAATTAGTTGATTAGTTCCATCATTAATCTGTTTAGAGCCATCAGCCGCTTCATTCATGCCATTACCGACAGTATTTATTTGATTAAATATTGTTTTTGCATAGGTTTTAGTAACTGTAGCTGATACTTCTTCTTTGATCTTTGTTATTGCAGAGTCATCCATTTTTGAAGCAATATAGCTTGTTCCTGGATTGGTTGTATAATTTAAGATCATTTTTTTAGGTTCATCTTCTAGTAATGTTGTAGCATTTTTAGAAAAATCACTTGGAATAGTAATAATCATATAATAATCACCATCTTCCAATCCTTGTTTAGCTTTAGAAGCATTAACAAGATTAAAGGACATAGAATCATTATTTTGAAGATTATTTGCTAATTCTTTTCCAATATCTAAGGTTGCATCGTTATATGTTACTTTGTGATCTTCATTTACAACAGCAACAGGAATCTCGCCTGTGTTTCCATATGGATCCCAGATAGAACCAAGAAAGACTCCTGAATAAATACTTGGAATTGCAATGATGGCAATAGCAACAATAATCAACCACCAGTTTTTTAAAAATGCTGACCATTCTTTTTTTATCATTTTTTATTCTCCTTTCATTAGATTTTAGTTTTTACTTGAAATCTAAATTATTAATGGATATAATTTATCTATGGATAAAGTTTATCTATTAACAAGTACATATTTTAGTCATAACAATATACTTTGTCAATTAATTTATAAAAAAATTTTAAGTAAATTGATCATTTATGGTACAATATATGAAAAGAGGTACATAATCATGAAAGTTAAAAATAGTGTCGAACAAGCAATATGTCTATTAATAATGATTGCTCATAGTGATGAGGGGACTCCATTAAAGAGTTACAATATTTCAGAAGATTTAGGTGTTTCTGATTCTTATTTAAAGAAAATAATTCGTCAATTAGTAGTAGCAGGTCTAATTACTTCAGAAGCTGGTAAAAAAGGTGGTGTTTCTTTAAAAAAAAATCCTGATAAAATTACTTTATTGGATATTTTTGAAGCAATTGAGGGAAAAGAGCCTTTTGCTAGAGCAACAGGCTTAGTTGAACGAGTATTTTTAAATGAGTTAAAAGAGGTTAAAGAACAAAAACAAGCAATGATTTTAGAAGCATTTAATCAAGCTGAAACATGTTATAAAGAAAGGCTTAAAACAATCACATTGAAAATGGCAATGGTTGAAAGAAAGAGGAGGCAATAATAAAATAACTTATAAAAAGTTATTTTATGCTAACCTCTTTTTATTAATAAAATTAAGGCAACACATAAATAAAATATATGCTATAATACTACGGGGAGTGATTAGATGATTAATACAATTATATTTGATTTAGATGGAACATTAGTTGATTCTTTAGAAGATTTAGCTAATACAGTAAATATATTATTAAATAAAAGAGGTTATCCTACACATGAGCTTGATCAATATCGTTATTTTGTAGGTAATGGAGTAATTAAGTTAATTGAAAGAGCATTGCCTCAAGAGCATAAAGATGAAGTTATGGTTTTAAAACAAGAATTTGATGAAAAATATAGTTTAAACTGTTTAAATAAAACTAATGCATATCCAGGAGTTAATGAATTACTTGAAAAGTTAAAAAAACTTGGTTTTAATTTAGCTGTTGTAACTAATAAACCGCAAGAACATGCTATTAAAATAACTAAGACACTATTTCCTGGCTATTTTAAATATGTTTTTGGAAACAGTATGCGTCATCCTAAAAAGCCTGATCCTTGCTTAACTAATTTAGTTATTAATTTATTTGATGTTAAAAAAAATGAGGTTATTTATATTGGAGATAGTGATGTTGATATTCAAACTGCTAAAAATGCTAAAGTTAAGTCGATTGGTGTGGCTTGGGGATTTAGAGGGGCAAGAGAATTAAAAGATAGTGGGGCTGATTACGTGGTTGATCAAGCTGATGAGATTTTGGAGGTTATTGATGATTGGAGTAAGTAGTTGTTTAGCAGGAGTTAAATGTACTTTTCGTGGTGATGATAACTTAATTGAAATTATTAAAGAAATGGTTGCTAGAAAAGAGGCGATTATGATTTGTCCTGAGGTATTAGGTGGTATGTCAATACCTCGAAATCCTTGTGAGATTAGAAATAATAAAGTTATTGATATTACAGGTGAAGATAAAACAATGGAATATGTCTTAGGAGCAAAAAAATCATTAGAGATATTGCAAAAGTATGATATTGATGTTGTTTTGTTGAAGGCATATAGTCCTAGTTGTGGAAAGAATAAGATATATGATGGCAGTTTTACTCATACATTAATTGATGGTGATGGAATCACTTGTCAAATACTAGAAAAAAATGGCATAATGGTATTCAATGAAAATGAAATTAATGAATTTTTTGAATTTATAGAAAAAAGGAGAGTAGAAAATGGGTCATATTTTAAAGGTTAATCCAGTATTTAAAGAAATGATTTGGGGAGGAAAAAAGCTAAAAGATATTTATGGTTATGATATTCCTAGTAATCATACTGGTGAATGCTGGGCTATTTCAGCACATCAAAATGGTGATTGTACTATGGCAGATGGTGAATTTGTTGGAAAAAAATTATCACAATTATGGGATGAGCATAGAGAGTTATTTGGCAATATTGAAGGTGAACAATTTCCTTTATTAATTAAAATCATTGATGCTTGTAATGATTTATCAGTACAAGTACATCCAAATGATGAATATGCAAAAGTGCATGAAAATTCATTGGGTAAGACAGAATGTTGGTATGTTTTAGGAACTGATGAGGATACAAAAATGGTTATGGGACATCATGCTAAAACTAAGGATGAATTTGTAAATGCGATAAAAAAAGATGATTATGAAAATTTGTTGAATAAATTTTCAATTAAAGAAGGAGATTTTTTCTATATTCCAGCAGGTACTGTTCATGCAATTTGTAGTGGCTCATTAATATATGAGGCACAGCAATCATCAGATATTACTTATCGTGTATATGATTATCATCGTAAAGATGCTAATGGTAATGAACGTCAGTTACATGTACAACAGTCGATAGATGTTACTCAGGTACCATATCATCCATATAGTAATGATGATCAAATTGTAGAGAATATTGCTAATGGAACTGTAACAAAGTTAATTTCTAGTGATTATTTTACAGTTAGTAAGTACGATCTAACTAGTAAGAATACAATTATCAATAATAAACCATTTCAGTTAGTTACTATAATTAAGGGTAATGGTACTATTAATGGCAGAAATGTAAAAATTGGAGACAATTTCATTGTTTGTGCTGATCAAAAAGAAGTTGTATATGATGGTGATATGTCAATTATGATTTGTACTTTATAAGTTTTAAATATCAAATTATTTTGATTATTCTTCATGTTCAGATACTTTTTTTACTAGAGAAGAGTATTGGTTTGATACATTATAAAGATAATATGGCATCATTAATGAAAAAGATGCTGATAAACTATTGAAAATGTTATAATAAAGAATAAATTAGAGGAGGGTTATTATGCTTGATATAATACCTGATGCTGAAGAGATGACTTATTTAGTTGGAGAATCACTTTATGATATTTGGAATAAATTAAATGCTTTGATTAAGGAAAAATATGATATGGATTGTTTGTGGAACAAGGGTGGAAAAGCATGGAAATATGAATATAAATATCGGCGTGGTGGCAAAACGTTATGTGCATTATATGCAAGAGAAAACTGTGTAGGATTTATGATTATCTTGGGGAAAGATGAAAGATTAAAATTTGAGACAGATAGAGATAATTATTCAAAAGAAGTTCAAAGGATTTATGATGAAACTCAAACTTATCATGATGGAAAATGGCTGATGTTTGAGCCAATTGATACTATTTTGTTTGATGATTTTATTAGGTTGTTGAGCATCAAAAGAAAACCAAACAGAAAGTAGATTATTACTACATCATTAGTAAATTAGATATTTTTGTCAATAGAAAAGTAATTATCAAATTTTAGATTATGAAGATATTACAATGAATGATATATAGAATAAAATTGAATATTATTTTTATACTTCAATATTCTTGTATCAATAAAAAAAGGTTAGAGGGACATCTCTAACCTTTTATAGTGAACTTGACATTAAGCTGGTTATTATTATAAATATTCAACCATTGGTAGATGTAATTAAGTTAAATAATATTGTATCATTTTGTTTTAAAAAAATAATATGATTAATTAATGTTTAAAATAATTTATTTTTATAGATTATAGGATAAAATAAAGAAAGCTTTAATTATATAATATAATTATTGGTACTGATGTTAAGGTGATTAAAATAAATAAAAGTATGAATCGTTTCTAGACATTAGTTAAAGCTTAACTAAGGGAACTGATACCATGATATATGGGAAGAGATGATTTTATTATGGTTTCTATGAATAGAGTGTACCTCATTATGTTTAATAATAAGCTTAGAAATAGTTATAACAGTAAACTCAAACTTAATAGAAGGAGCTTTTATTATTATGAGTAAGTTTTTTAATAATTCTATACTTGAATTAGAGATTTTTAGGCTACTTTATTTTTATTAATGACAGAGAAAAAAGTTTATGATAAAATGTATACAATTTATAAGAAGTGAGGTAAATTATGGCACATATAAAGTTTAAGTTTGATACTTTAAATGCTTTTTGCAATGAAGCTTTTGAAAAGTTTGGTTTTACTAAAGAAGAAAGTAAAATTATAACAGATGTTTTATTATTATCAGATATTTATGGAATTGAATCACATGGGATGCAGAGACTTTCAAGATATCATAAAGGTATTGAAAAAGGTATGATTAAAGTTGATGCAAAACCTGAAGTTATTTTTGAAACGCCAGTATCTGCTGTTATTGATGGAAATGCAGGAATGGGGCAATTAATTAGTAAATTTGCAATGGATAAATGTATTGAAAAAGCTAAAAATGTTGGTATGGCAATTGTAACAGTACGAAATTCTAATCACTATGGGATTGCTGGATATTATGCTAAGATGGCATGTGATCAAGGATTGATGGGATTGTCATTTACTAATTCTGAGGCAATCATGGTACCTACATTTGCTAGTAAAGCGATGTTAGGTTCTAATCCGATTGCTTTGGCAATGCCAGCGAAACCATATCCATTTTTCTTTGATGCTTCAACTACTGTTGTAACAAGAGGAAAATTAGAAATGTATCGTAAGGCAGAAAAAGAATTACCACAAGGGTGGGCATTAGATAAGGATGGTAATCCTTCAACAGATGCACCAGATGTTTTAGATAACATTATTAACAAAGTTGGTGGTGGAATTATGCCATTAGGAGGTTCAACAGAGCAATTAGGTAGTCATAAAGGATATGGCTATGGAATGTTTTGTGAAATTTTCTGTTCAATATTATCACAAGGACTAACTTCTAATCACACTCATACAAATGGGGTAGGTGGTACTTGCCATGGTTTTATTGCTATTGATCCAAAGGTTTTTGGTAATCCAGCAGATATTGAAACGCATTTTTCTACATTCTTACAAGAATTAAGAGATGCTCCAAAAGCAAAGGGACAGCCACGTATATATACTCATGGTGAAAAAGAAATCGAAGCGACTAAAGATCGAATGGAAAATGGAATTGATGTTGATGTTAAAACAGTACTAGAGATGAAAGATCTATCTGATTTTGTTGGAGTTGATTTTGAAAAATATTTTGGAAAATTGGATATTGAAGATAAAAATTATAAGACAGTTTATTAATATTAGGAGAGAAACATGGAATTTAAATGTGTGCATTGTAATATCAATATTACAAATATTGATAAAAGTGTAAGTTTTTATCAAAAAGCTTTAGGTTTGAAAGTAGAAAGAACAAAAGAAGCTAGTGATGGGAGTTTTATTTTAACTTATCTTGGTGATGGAATTAGTAATTTTCAAATTGAATTGACATGGTTAAAAGATCATCCTCAACCATATGAGTTAGGTGAAAATGAAAGTCATATCTGTTTTGAAGTTGATGATTTTGATCAGGCTTATCAGTTACATAAAGAGATGGGATGTATTTGTTTTGAGAATAAAGCTATGGGATTATATTTTATCAATGATCCTGATGATTATTGGATTGAAATTATTCCAAAGAAATAGACTTTGCATATTGCAAAGTCTATTTTGCTAATAATTTTTTGAATAATTCATCAAATTCAGGTTTTAATTTTTTTAAACTGATTGGACGATTTTTACGATTCATAAAACAATGACTAGAACTACCGATTGTACAGAGTTGCTTGTCTTGATTATAAATTTCGTATTCAAAAGTAAAACGGACACCTGTATATGAAGATATTTTGAGCTTGATTGTTGCAATATCATCAAAATACATCATTTTTAGATATTTACAATTTATTTCTAAAACAGGTGAAATGATACCTTCTTCTTCCATGGTTTTATATGTTAAACCGATTTGATTCATAAAATCAATTCTAGCTTCTTCAAACCAGCGAATATAATTTGAATGATGAATTATTCCCATTTGATCAGTTTCATAATATTTAGCATGATGTTGATATGGATTAATATTCATTATTTTCTCCTAGAATAAAAACTTCTTCTTTGTTATGAATTTTGATTATATTATTATATTGGTTTAGTGGTTTATTATCAAGATATTCATGCATTTTATTAATATCTTCAATAAAATGCATGGGTAAAACATATTTAGTATTAATATATTTTAAAATATAATTCATTCCCCACCAACCGCTTTCTTTAAGTCGAGGATCTAGAGGTATCATCATTAATTCAAAATTAATATTTGTAATTTTGCTGATTTCTTTTTTAAAGGTTTCAGCTTGATATTTGTTATCTGATTCAGGTTCTCCAATCCAGTGCCACCAATGTAAATCTCCAGCATGATAAATATATTTATTCTCTACTTTTATGACAAATGCAACACCTTCATCAGTTGATAATAAAGTTTGAATATGTAAATCATCTATATCATATACTTTGCCAGGATGTACTTTTATGCCCTTATTATTTATTTTTCGATCAATTATATAGGTAATTTTAGGGTGAGAAATTTGATAGATTTCTGGATTGTAATGATCATGATGAAAATGGGAAACAAATATATATAGATTTTTATTAGGGTTTAGCAGCGGAATATTACCTTGATAATAATCAAATAATAGAATATGTTTATCTAATTCTACGATAAAACCACTGTTATATAAATATGTAACTTTCATAAGATTTTTCCTTGTAAAAAAAGGAGAATTATTCTCCCTCATCATAGTTTGCAACATTGTGATAGATTTGATCAACATCATCACAATTATTAAGGTTATTCATAAGACGTTCAAATAATTCCATGTCTTCACCAGCAAGTTCAACTGTATCTTGAGGTAATGTTTGAATTTCATCAATATCAAATTCAACATCTGGTTTAACACCTTCAATTGCTTCTTTGATCTTATATAAATCTGTTGGTTCACCAACGATTTTAATAGTTCCATCTTCTTCACTGACGATATCTTGAGCATCAACTTCAGCCATAACTAAGGCATCTAAAACAGTTTCTTCATCAAGACCTTTAAAAGCAACTACACTAATTACATCATACAAATAAGAAACAGATCCTTCATTTCCAAGTTTAGCTTTTGATTTAGTAAAAGCAGGACGTACAGATGAAATAGTACGGTTAATATTATCAGTTAAACATTTAACAATTATCGTAGCTCCACCATTGGCATATCCTTCAAATACTTTTTCTTCATAATTTTCAGTAACTCCACTTTTTACTTTATCAACAGCTCTTTTGATAACATCAGCAGGTACTTGTTCTTTTTTTGCTTTTTCAATTAAACGACGTAAAGCTAAGTTTGCATCAGGTTCAGGTCCCCCTGCTTTTGCAGCTAAATAAATTTCTTTACCATAACGTGAGTATAGTTTAGTTTTTTTGGCTGCTGTTTTTGCCATTGCAACTTTGCGCACTTCATGTGCTCTACCCATAAATAACTCCTCCTTAAAGTGATAAATTCTTCTAAATTATACACTTATCAAATAATATTATCAAGTATACATTTTATTAGTTGCTTTTGTTTTAAAAGAATGTAGTTTGTGCTATAATCTAGGCATTATAAGGAGATTGAATGATGGAAACAACAGTAATTATTGGTGCTGGTGCTAGTGGTCTTTTATGTGGATGTGAATTAGCTAAACAACAAGCCAATGTGATTATTTTGGAACAGTCTAATAAATCTGGAAGAAAAATTCTTGCTAGTGGCAATGGACGTTGTAATCTTTCAAATACTAATTTAGATATGTATTTTTATAATACTGATGATAAAAGAATTGAGAAAATTATTAATGATTTTAATGTTAAAGACTATTTTAATCAGATCGGGGTTTTAACTAGACAAGTAGGAACTTTATTATATCCTCGATCTAATCAGAGTTTAACTATTAAAAATGCTTTGATGAATAATTTTGATCAAGTAGCTTTAATTGAAGAATGTCAAGCTTTAAAAATTATTAAAAGGAAAAATGGGTATCTTGTAAAAAGTACAAGAGGTGATTATGAATGTGATAATGTTGTTATTGCAACTGGTTCTCCAGCATCTCTTTTATCTGGAAAAAATAATTATGATTTAGTTAATGATCTTGGTTTAAAAGTAACTGACTTATTTCCTAGTTTAGTTCAAATAAAGACTAAACCTGCTTATCCTAAGTTAAAAGGGGTACGTGTTAAATGTCAGGCAAATTTATATAATGATAATGAATTAGTTGAAAGTCAAACAGGTGAAGTATTATTTAGTGAACAAGGATTATCAGGTATTTGTATTATGCAATTATCAAGGTTATTATCTAAATGTCATGGTAATTTAGAAATTGGGTTAGATTTATTAGAGGAATTTAGTGAAAGTGAAGTTAATATATTATTAGAAGAAAGATTAAAAAAATATGGTAATTATTATTTAGAGGGAATATTCAATGATAAATTAGCTAAAGTGTTAGTGAATGTAGATAATTTAAAAGATATTCGTTTTAAGATAGTAGGAACATATGATTATACTAAAGCTCAGGTAATGCATGGTGGTGTAAGTCTTGAAGAAGTTGATGAAAATTTAGAGTGCACAAAATATCCAGGAATTTATATTGCTGGAGAAGTGTTGGATGTAGATGGAGATTGTGGGGGTTATAATTTGCATTTTGCATTTGCATCAGGATATCATATAGCTAAAACAATATTAAGTAAGGGAAAATAAGATGATAAGAATTAATAATGTAAATGTTTCGTTAGATACAAAAGATTATCGACAGGTAATTTCACAACAATTAAATATTTCTAAAAACAAAATTAAAGATGTAAAATTAGTTAAACAAGCAGTTGATGCAAGAAGGAAAAATAAAGTTCATTTTGTATGTAGTTTTGAATTCAATATTGATAATGAAGATATAATTATAAAAAAATATCCCAAATTAAATCTTGTTAAAGTAAAACCGTACTATTATCCAGTTTTAAAATCTAATGATGAACATATTATAGTAGTAGGTAGTGGACCTGCGGGATTATTTTGTGCTTATAATTTAGCTCGTGCTAATCAGAAGGTAACTTTGGTTGAAAGAGGTAGTGAGGTTGATAAAAGAAAAGAAGACATTGATAATTTTTTTAAAACAGGTAAATTATTTTTAAATAGTAATGTACAGTTTGGTGAAGGTGGAGCAGGAACTTTTAGTGATGGTAAACTTACTACAGGGGTTAAAGATAAACGTAAACAATTTATTTTAGAAACTTTTGTAGCTCATGGTGCAAATAAAGATATTTTGTATCTTAATAAACCACATGTAGGAACTGATTATTTAATTAATGTCGTAAAAAATATGCGTCAAGAAATAATTAAAAATGGTGGAGAAGTGTTATTTGATAGTCAACTCATAGATATTGAAACACAAAATCAAAAACTTACAAATATTAAAATAAAACAAGGTGATCAGATTATTACAATGAAGCCAGATAAATTAGTTTTGGCGATTGGTCATAGTGCACGTGATACTTATGAAATGCTTTATCAAAGAGGATTAAGAATAGAACCTAAAGCATTTGCTGTTGGTTTAAGAATAGAACATCTGCAGTCATTTATTAATGAACATCAATATGGTAGATATGCTAATCATCCTAAATTAAAAGCAGCAGACTATAAATTGGCCGTTAAAACAAGTAGTGGACGTGGCGTTTATACATTTTGCATGTGTCCAGGGGGGAAAGTTATAAATTCTAGTAGTGAATCAGGTGGAGTTGTAGTAAATGGAATGAGTAATCAAGCACGTGATGATGTTAATGCAAATAGTGCTATTTTAGTAACTGTTGGTCCAGAGGATTTTGAAAATGCTCATCCTTTATCTGGAATAAAATATCAACAAGATTTGGAGCATAAAGCTTTTATGCTTGGTGGGGGCAATTATCATGTTCCAGTAATGAAAATAGAAGATTATTTAGAAACTGAACCTGGTAATGAGATGGTTAAATGTAGTGTTTTACCAGGAGTTAAAAATGCTGATTTGAATGAGTTATTTAGTAAAGAAATAAATACTGCTTTAAAAGAAGGATTAATATTAATGGATCAAAAGATTTCTGGTTTTGCAAGTAATGCAATGCTTTCAGGAGTTGAATCACGCAGTTCAGCACCAGTAAAGTTTTATCGTGATGAATCATATCAAAGTAATATTAAAGGTATTTATCCAATTGGTGAGGGTGCAGGTTATGCTGGAGGAATTATGTCTAGTGCAATTGATGGGTTAAAATGTAGTGAATTTATTTTAGAGGGGGAGAATAAAAAATGTCAGTCTTAGAAATTGCGCTTATTGGAATAGGTTTAGCAATGGATGCTTTTGCTGTATCTATTTGTAAAGGACTTGCAATGAAGAAAATGAGTTACCAAAAAGCAGTTATAATTGCATTGTTTTTTGGTGCTTTTCAGGCATTAATGCCAGCATTAGGATATGTTTTAGGTACAACTTTTGCTTCTAAAATTGCAACTATTGATCATTGGATAGCTTTTATTTTATTAGGATTAATTGGAATAAATATGATAAAAGAGGCAATGAGTAAAGATGAAGATGGATGTTTGGATGATGCATTACACTTTGGTAATTTAATTATGTTATCGGTTGCTACAAGTGTTGATGCATTAGCAATTGGAATAACTTTTGCTTTTTTTAATGTTTCAATTGTTTTATCAACTGTAATTATTGGAATAATTACTTTTGTTATTTGTGTTATAGGAGTAAAAGTGGGGAATGTTTTTGGTGAAAAATATAAGAGTAAAGCAGAATTTGCAGGTGGAGTACTATTAATTATTATGGGATGTAAAATTTTGGTTGATCATTTATTTTTTTAGAGAGGTAGAATAAATATATGAAAGTTGAAATATTTAAAAAAAGACATGAACATCATACAATGCGTCCAACAAGGCAAATTGCATTAAGTTTTTTAGCAGTTATTCTGATAGGAACAATTTTATTAAGTTTGCCTATTTGTAATAAAAGTACACCAACAACTTTTTTGAATAATTTATTTATTGCTACTTCTGCTACTTGTGTTACAGGGTTAGTACCAGTTACAACAAGTGAACAATTTAATTATTTAGGACAATTAATTATAATTGTGTTAATTCAAATTGGAGGATTGGGTTTTTTAACTTTTTTAAATTTATTATTAATAATGATAAAGAAGAAGATTTCATTAACTAATAAAATTGTTTTACAAGAGGCGCTTAATCAACCCTCATTAAATGCGATTCCTAAATTTTTAAAAAATGTAATTAAATACACTTTTATTGTTGAAGGAATAGGCGCAATTCTTTTATTATTTGTATTTGTTCCTGAATATGGTGTTTTAAAAGGAATATACTTTGCAGTTTTTCATGCAATTTCAGCTTTTTGTAATGCGGGATTTGATGTATTAGGGAATAATTCATTAATTGGTTATCAAACTAATATAATTATTAATCTTGTAATTCCTGGTTTAATAATTATGGGAGGATTAGGATTTATTGTATGGTTTGATGTTATGGAAACAATCAAAAAAGAATATAAAAAACCTAGTAAATTCAATTATCGTCATTTATTTAAAAGTTTTAGTTTACATACCAAGATTGTTTTGATTATGACATCAATTCTGTTATTTATAGGAATGATTTTATTTTATTTATGTGAATTTTATAATCCTGATACAATTGGAAAATTAAACTTTTTTGATCAGCTTCAGGTTTCTTTTTTTCAGTCAACAACATTGCGTACAGCAGGATTTGCTTCTGTTGATATTGCTAGTTTATATCCATATACTAAATTTATGATGTGTATTATTATGTTTATTGGTGGATCACCTGCTGGTACAGCAGGAGGAATAAAAACTGTAACTTTTGCGATTAGTATCTTAATGGTTTATAATATATATCATGGAAGAAAAGAAGTAGCTGTATTTTCTAGAAGGATTCCTAAACGGTTAATAATTCGTTCATTTGCAATTATTACGATAGGAATATCTCTTGCATTTATAAGTATTTTTATTTTAAGTATTAGTGAAAATGCTCCTTTTATTGATATTATGTTTGAAGCAGTTTCAGCTTTTGCAACAGTAGGATTAAGTGCATCACTAACACCATCACTGACTGGAATTGGAAAAATAATAATTATTATTTTAATGTATATTGGTAGAATTGGACCAATTACTTTAATAATTTCGTTTGCTCGAAGGTCTTATATTAATGCAGGTAAAAAAGAAGTTCAGTATACTGATGGAAATATTTTATTAGGTTAGGAGTAAGAAAATGAAAGATAAACAATATGCTGTATTGGGTTTAGGTGTATTTGGTTCAACAATAGCAACTACTTTATCACAATATGATTGTGAGGTAATTGCTATTGATAAAGATATTGCTTGTGTTGAAAGGATTGCTGATGAAGTTACAAAAGCAGTTGTAGCTAATACAACAGATTTAGAGCAACTTAGAGCTTTAGGGATAGGTGATATTGACGTAGCTATAATTGCTATTGGGACTCATTTAGAAGAAGCTGTTTTAACAACTATGAATGTTAAAGAATTAGGTGTTCCTTATATAATTGCTAAGGCAAAAAATAGGCAGTTTTCTACAATATTAGAAAAAGTAGGAGCTAATAGAGTTATAAGAGCTGAAAAAGATATGGGAGTTAGGGTAGCTAAATCATTACTTAGAAAAAGTATTGTTGATTTAGTTGAATTAGATGAAGATTATTCACTGGTAGAAATAAATGCACCAGTTGATTGGATAGGAAAGAGTTTTCAGATTTTAAATGTTAGACAAGTATACCATATAAATGTTATTGGTGTTAAAGATAACGAAGACAAGATGTCATTAAATATAGGTGCTAATTATATTGTAAAAAAAGGAGATCGTTTTTTTGTTATTGGAAAAACAGATGATTTAGAGAAATTTGATTATTATACTAAATAATGTTTCTAAGTATGAGTAAGATTGAAAAAATATTAATGTATTAATATTGCTGATTAATAAATTTTATGAAGATAATTCATATATAAGATGGTTTTTACCATCTTTTTATATTGATCTATTTTTTGATAGGAAAAGTATTTAAATTTATTGTAAATTTTTCTTTGAAAATATATTAATTATCTTGTAATTTAGTTAAAATATGATAAACTTTTTTTGTTTATATCAAAGTTATTGGGAAAGTTAGACAAAATAGGCTATAATATGTGTATTAGGGAGGTTTTTTGATGAAAATTATTATTTTGGGAGCGGGAAAAGTAGGTAAAACGCTAACCAAATATATGGCTAATGAAGATCATGATATTATTGTAATTGATCAAAATTCTGATAAGATTGATGATGTTGTAAATCAATATGATGTAATTGGTGTTGTAGGTAATGGAGGTTCTTATGATATTTTGATGGAGGCTAATGCTGATGAAGCTGATTTAATTATTTGTGTAACCGCTTCCGATGAATTGAATATTTTAGCAGGATTAATGGCTAAGCAGATGGGAACAAGACATACTATAGCTAGAGTTAGAAATCCAGATTATTCAAAACAATGCAATTTTATGCAAAATCAATTAGGATTTTCATTAATAATTAATCCAGAATTAGAAGCAGCTAATGAAATTAGAAGAACATTATCATTTCCTTCAGCTGTAAAAGTTGAAACATTTGCTCGTGGAAAGGTTGAATTAGCTGAGTTTAATGTTGATGAGCAAAGTCAACTTTGTAATATCCAATTAAGTAAATTAAAAAATGTTTCAAAAACAAACGTTTTAGTGTGTGCTATAAGTCGTAATGATGAAGTTATTATTCCTGATGGAAATTATGTAATTAAGTCAGGTGATCATTTATATATAACAGGATCACATCGTGATTTAACTAGATTTTGTTTTGATATTGGAATAATTACAAAACAGATAAAAAATGTGATGATTATTGGTGGGGGAAAAATAGGTTTTTATTTAGCTAAGCAATTAAGTGTATTGGGAATGAGAGTAAAAATAATTGAAAATAATATTGAATATTGTAAAATTTTAGCTAAAAAATTACCATTTATTACAGTTATTAATGCTGATGGTAGTGATGAAGAAATACTAATTGAAGAGGGAATTGAAAATACAGATGCTTTTTTAGCATTAACTGGTTTAGATGAAGAGAATTTAATTTTATCTTTATATGCTAAAAAAATGTATCATAAAAAAACAGTGGCAAAGGTTACTAGAATGAATTATGCTGGATTAGTGAATAGTTTAAATGTGGATACTATTATTTCACCAAAAAGCGCCATTGCTGCTCAAATTATTCGTTATGTTAGAGCTAAGGTAAATAAAGATGATGATTCTAGTGTAAAAACATTGTATAAAATTGTTAATGGTGAAGTTGAAGCTAGTGAATTTATTGTTACAAGTAAAATAGATTTTTTAGGTAAGACTTTGAATGAATTAAGATTGAAGAATCATATTTTAGTAGCTGCTATTTCTAGAAATAATGAAATAATTGTTCCAAAGGGAGAAACGACAATTGAATTAAATGATCATTTAATTATTATATCTCGAGATGAAAAATTGAAAACATTGAACGATATTATAAGGAGATAGTTAAATGAATAGAAAGATGATAATTTATACATTAGGAAAACTATTATGCATAACAGGGCTTTTAATGTATATACCAGTATTAGTTGCATTAATATATCAAGAAACTGAGGGAATAGCTTTTGCTATAGTTGGTGCGATTTTATTTGTTTTAGGTATATCTGTTTCATATAATCAGCCAGTTAAAAAGAATATATATGCACGAGAGGGATTTGTAATTGTAGCATTGAGCTGGATTTTAATTTCTATTTTTGGAGCTTTGCCATTTTATATAACAGGAGAAATTCCTTCATTTATTGATGCCTTTTTTGAAATGGTTTCTGGTTTTACAACAACAGGATCATCAATTCTTAATGATATTGAGGCTTTAAGTCATGCTAGTTTGTTTTGGCGCAGCTTTTCTCATTGGCTTGGAGGAATGGGAATTTTGGTTTTTGTAATTGCGTTTATTCCGATTTCATCAGGTCGTTCATTACATATTTTAAAAGCTGAAGTTCCTGGTCCAGTAGTTGGTAAGCTTGTTTCTAAAATTCGTTTAACAGCAAGGATTTTATATATTATATATGCTATTTTAACATTAGTAGAAACTGTTTTATTATTGTTTGGTGGTATGCCTTTATTTGATAGTCTTTTGAATTCTTTTGGAACTGCAGGTACTGGAGGATTTGCAATCAAAAATGCAAGTATTGCAGCTTATGATAGTGTCTATGTTGATACTGTTATTACAGTATTTATGATTTTATTTGGGATTAATTTTAATCTGATTTATTTTATAATTATTGGAAAAATTAAAGAAGTTTTTAAAAGTGAAGAATTACGTTATTATTTTTTAATAATTCTTGGTGCTGTTATTTTAATTACAATTAATATTTTACCAATGTATGATTCTATTTTATCTGCAATTCGTTATTCTAGTTTTACAGTTGGGTCAATCATTACAACAACAGGTTTTGTAATTGCTGATTATACTAAGTGGCCAATGTTTTCACAAATGATTATTATTGCTTTAATGTTTGTTGGTGCTTGTTCTGGTTCTACTGGTGGTGGAATGAAAGTTTCTAGAATCGTAATTTATTTAAAAAATGCAAAAAAAGAACTAAAACATTTATTACATCCTCATAGTATTCAAACTGTAGAATTTGAAAAAAATTCAATTGATGATCATGTCATTGTTAATATTCATGCTTATTTAGCTTTATATTTAGCTATTTTTGCAGTTTCATTATTAATCTTAACATTTTTTAGTCTTGATTTTGAGAGTGCTTTTTCAGCAGTAGCAACATGTTTAAATAATGTTGGACCAGGATTAGGGGTAGTTGGACCAGTGAACAATTTTTCGTCATTATCAGATATTTCAAAACTTGTTTTATCTTTTGATATGTTAGCTGGGCGTCTTGAAATTTTTCCGATTTTGTTATTATTTGCACCTTCACAATGGAGAAAATAGCATAAAAAGTAATAAATTGTGTAGAATATATAGAGGGTGATTCAATGAAGAAAGAGGAGCTTGTAATCAAGAATACGCTTCAAATGACAAAAGAGGCGGATGAACATCTTTCTATTTATGCAACAAAAAATAGTGATTGTATTAAAATAAAACAAACTATTAAGGATAAAGAAGAGTTTGATATTCGTTGGCCTTTTGAAGAAGATATAGATCGGATTCTATATTGTAAATCATATCAACGTTATGTCGATAAAACACAAGCTTTATCCTTTTTTCGCAATGCTCATATCTCTAAACGTTCAATTCATGTTCAATGGGTTAGCAGGATTGCAAGACAAATTGGTAGAGGATTAAATTTAAATTTAGATCTAATTGAAGCAGCAGCTTTAGGTCATGATTTAGGACATGCACCCTATGGTCATGTTGGAGAAAAGGCTTTAAATGAAATTCTTCAGGTTAAGGGTTATGGTTATTTTGCTCATAATGCCAATAGTGTTCGTAATATTCTTTTTTTAGAAAGAAATGGAATTGGCTATAATGTTTCACTGCAGGTTTTAGATGCAATCTTATGTCATAATGGTGAAATGTTATCAAAGAAATATATTCCTGATACTAATAAAACTATTAATCAATTTTGGAGAGAATATGATGATTGCTGGCACAAAGAAAATACAAGTAAAAAAATTCTACCAATGACACTAGAAGGATGTGTGGTTAGGATTTCTGATGTGATTTCTTATATTGGTAAAGATGTTGAGGATGCAATTAGAGTAGGAATTATAAAACAGAGTGATTTACCTAAAGAAGTTACTGATATTTTAGGTTTTAATAATAAGTCGATGATAAATCGTTTAATTGGTGATTTAGTAATTCATAGTTATGAATTGCCTTATTTGCAGTTTTCTAATGAAGTATTTGAATCATTAAAATGTTTATTAAACTTTTTAACAATAAAGGTTCATCAACATCCTGTTTTAGTAAAAGAAAATGCTAAACTGATTAGAATGATTAAACAATTGTATGATATTTACTATGAGGAATTAACTGATTTGGAAAATGAAAATTGTAAAATTAAAACCTTTGTTGCAAAGATGTCTTCAACTTATCAAAGTAATGATCCAGCTTTAATCGTTGCAGATTATTTATCAATGATGACTGATTCGTATGTCTTAGCTGAATATGAATCAATATTTTTACCAATCCAGCATAATGAAATAATTTAAGTTTATGTTATTATATTGGTATTATCTTTTTTTAATTCGTAGTATAATATATTTATAAGAGGAGGAGCTAATATGAAACTGATAATTGCAATTGTTAATTCTGATGATAGTTCGTCGGTTCAAGGAGCCCTTACTGAAGGCGGATATTTTGTAACAAAATTATCTACAACAGGGGGATTTTTAAAAAAAGGAAATACGACATTTTTTGTTGGAACCAATGATGATAAGGTTGAGGACTGTATTTCAATAATAAAAGCTAATGCTAAAAAACGGGTTGAAAAAGAGCCTACTATTCCTCCAACTGAAATGGGAGAGTTTTTTACACCGATTATGGTAGATGTTTTAGTTGGTGGGGCAACTGTATTTGTACTTAATATTGATCAGTTTGAAAAATTCTAAAAAAGAAGTAGCTTAGCTACTTCTTTTATCATATAATGGTTTAAGGTGATTATAATGGAATATAGATTAATAAGAGAAAATGAAATTGATACTGTAATCAAATTAATTGATAAAGTTGTTAAAGAATGCGTATGTTTGGATTTTGAGATTGAAAGAAAAAGTGATTTTTATTTAAATAAGTATAGTCTTACATATGTTTGTTTAGATGATAATAAAATTGTTGGGATGGTTAGTTTAACTAATGGAAATTATTTAAATTTATTATTTGTTGATAAAGAATATCGTAGAAGAGGAATTGGCAAAAAATTAGTAGAAATAATTGATAATCTTGTTTTAGAGGATTTAGAAGTAAATGTTGGTGCTTATGCTAAATCATTTTTTGAACATATTGGTTTTAGTTTAAAGGTAGATTTTGAAAAAAAAGATACTTATTCAATGATAAAGAAAAGATATGTTGAAAAAAAGTTTAGTAATTATGATGAGGTAGTTGAGTTTATTAATGGTCAAAAAGATCGTGTTTATAGTTTAGATAATTTTAGGAATTATATGGAGAATTTAGGCAATCCACAGTTAATTCTTGATTGTGTTCATATTGGTGGAACTAATGGAAAAGGTTCAACTACTAATTATATTAAAGAAGTATTAAAACAAGCAGGATATAAAGTTGCAACTTTTACTTCACCAGCTTTGTATTCTAGGCTAGATATTATTAGAATCAATGATCAGTTTATTGATGAACAAACAATGGTAAATTATGCTAATCGTTATGTTGATTTATGGCTTAAGTATGAAATATCGATGTTTGAAATTGAGGTATTTATTGCAATAATGTATTTTATTGAACAGAAAGTTGATATAGCATTGTTTGAAGTAGGTTTAGGTGGTTTATTAGATGCAACAAATATTATTATGCCTAAATTAGCAATCAACACTAATATCGGTTTAGATCATGTATATTATTTGGGTCATGATTATCAAAGTATTGCTTTGAATAAGGCAGGAATAGTTAAAGAAGGAATAGATTATTTAACTGGTGAAACAAAACCAGAATGTTTAGTAGTATTTGAAAAAGTATGCCAAGAGAAGCATAGTACATTATTAACTTTAGCACCAATTACAAATATTATTGATGGTAATAATGTTAGCTATCGTTATCGTAATTATGATATTATTTTAGATACACCAGCATTATACCAAATATATAATAGTGCATTAGCTTTAGAAGCTTTGTTATACTTAAAAGAACATCAGATTATTAATTTTAGTGATGATGATTTGTTACAGGGAATGTATAATGCTCGTTGGGCAGGACGCTTTGAAATAGTTAATATTGAGCCATTAATAATTATAGATGGTGCTCATAATAAAGAGGGAATTGATGCTTTTTATGAATGTGCAAAAAAGTATGATAAGATAAAGATTATATTTAGCGCTTTACGTGATAAAGACTATAAACATATGATTGAAAAGTTATTATCATTAACTGATGATATCACAATTTGCGAATTTGAACATGTTCGGGCAAGTGATGCTAAAACACTTGCTGATGGTTTTAATGTTAAAATTGAACCTGATTATAAAGTGGCTATAGATGATGCTTTTAGTCATGATGGGACTGTTTTTGTTACAGGATCACTATATTTTATTTCTAAAGTTAGAGAATATATTGTAAAAAAATTGTCATGTGATTAAATATTTGAATTTTGTTATTTTTAGTTTATGATGATTATTTTTTATTGATGATGATAAAAAATTACTTGAAGTAAGAAAAAAATTGTAGTATTATACATATTGTATACATTTTGTATATAATTTAGAAAAAGGGGGAGTCTACTTTTTAGTAGCAATCGCATGTACGGTCGATGATCGGAATTAACGCCTGTGGACTAGAAATGAGGATGAAGCAGGAAAGATTGTAAATAAGTAGCAATCAGATTATGATTCAAATTATTTGCGGATTTATTTTAGTTTTAATTGGAATATTGGTATTTTGGAAATTTCCAATTAAAAGTGACACTAAGTCACTTACATTAGCAGCCTTATTTATTGTATTGGCAGCAGTTTTAAAAAGGTTATCAATTATGATACCACTATTTGGATTTGAGAGTTTGAAAGTCTCAATTGAAGTTATTCCAATGTTGTTAGCTGGAATATTGTTAGCACCAGGATACTGTTATATTATTGGTCTTGCAGTAGATTTAATTGGTTTACTCGTGACTCCGACAGGATTTCCGTTTTTAGGATTTACTTTGAGTGCAGTGTTGCAAACTTTAATTCCATCAATTGTAGTAACAGCTATAAAAGAAAGTTATGCTAATTATTTAGAAAAAGTTATCAAGGTCGCTTTGGTTTTATTAGTAATTGGTGCGTGTAGTTATGTTTATAGTTTAGATCAGGTAACAATTTCAAAAAATATAGTTAATATTACACTTAGTCATAAGATTATTATTAGTATAACCTGTATTGTAATGATAAGTATTTTATTTATTGTGATGTATTATTATAAAAGGAAATTAGATGAATCAGAGTATCATTTGTTTAATTTATGGATGATTTCAGTAGTAATTGTTGAAATGTTAATTACTTTTTGTTTAACACCATATTGGTTACAAGTGATGTATGGAATACCTTTTACACTCTCTTTGTTTATTCGAGTGATTAAAGAGTGTATCATGATTCCAGTTGATATCATTTTAGGATATAATGTTTTAAGAATTATAAAAAAATTGTAGAGTCTTGTAATAAGCAATGTCATTAAGTTAAGGATTTAATGCCATTGGAGGAGTACATAGTAATGTACCCCTCTTTTTTTATAATAAAATTATCTGAGTTTCTTTTAAAATGTGTTGACATAGAATCATTTTTCTAATAGCTTTTTGTTCATTTTCTGCTTCAATGATTTCTCGGTATTGAAGTGTTTCTGTAACTTCTACTTGATATTTATTCATTCATTTTCTTCTCATTTATTTCTTTACATAAAAAAATCAGTATTTTGTTCTAATTTTTCATACTGATTCTTCAAATTATTTAAGTCTTTTAATTGCAATTGGATAACATTTAATTCATCTTCTAACTGGCTTTTCTTGTTCAATTTTATTTGTTTTTGTTGTTCTAGTCTTTGTATTTTTCTGTTGATTTTCTTAATCATCTCATACACCTCTAAACAAAAAGGAGCAATTCCAAATAAGAATCACTCTCTAAACTTCAGATTTTGAATCACTTAATTTATTTTGATAATCTTCCAATTCATGAAAAATTCTAAATATAACCAATTCGTTTTTTATCTCATCTATATAATAAACAAAGATATAATTTCTAACAATCATCTTTCGATAATCATAATCATATTGGCGAAAAATAACACGATATGATTGTGGAAAATTTTTAATAATTTCTAATTTGTTATCTATTTTTTAAAATACGTTAAAATATTTGGATTTCCATATCCGCTTAAATAAGATAAAATACTGTTTAAATCATCAATCGCTGAATCAGTATATACGACTTTATAGTTCAAATTCATATTTTTTACTGAACATATTCCAAACTTCTTCCTCAGAATGTGTTCTTCCTTCTTCATAATCCTTTTTAGCTTCTTCTAGTTTTTCTTCAATCGTTTTCGGACGAATAACAGTTTTATTATCTAATGAATTAATATTTTTTAACGGTTTCATCTCTATTATCCTCCTTGCAAAGATTATATCATTTTTTCTTAATATAAATAAAAATTCATTTTAATTAATCAAAAACTCATAAAATTTCATTAAATATCTATCCAAAATTGACACCATTCTGTTTTATGATATGCATAAAATTTTCATTATTTATCAATATTTCTTTGTCATGATTTGATATTAAAAACTCATCTTTTATGATTTCTTTATTTTCAAAATATGAAAAATTCACTATTGATGGTATTAAGGATTTATATTGTAAGCGCTGTGGTATCGAAAATTCATTTAGAGAACTGAAATATGCGATTGGATTAAATGCACTGCACTCCAAAAAAAGAAAACTCATTGAACAGGAAACATATGCACGTATGATACTCTATAATTTCTGTCAGCGTATTGTTTAAGAAATAAAAATTCTAAAGAAAGATAATAGAAAGTATGAATATCAAGTCAATTTTACAAGATCATTTCATATACTAAGACATTTTCTAAGAAAAACAGATGGGAAAACCCTACCTGTAGATCATTATGCCAATTCGACCCAGTAGAATAGATACACAATACGTTAAAGCAAAAATGGTCGTGTTTTTTAACTATAGATATGACTAGTCGTTACCAATTATGCACCTTATCAAATGTAGTATCAATACTACACTTTTTTAGCTTGAGCAAATTAAAAACCAAAAGACAATACTCATTTGGTATTGTTTCTGGTAAGAATGTTATCATCTTAACTTAATGACATTGCTTGTAATAAGACTCTTTTTTGTTTAATTTTATTTTAATTGGAAAAAATATTGTGAGGTGAAATTAATGAATACGTCTAAATATAATAAAATTGCTGAACAATTGAAACCGCCAAAACAAGTTGGAAAACATTGTTTAAGTGCATTTATCTATGGAGGAATAATTGGAGCAATAGGTCAGGGAATATTAGATTTTTATATGATGATTTTTGATGTCAATGAAAAAGAAGCTACACCAATGATGATTATAACAATCGTTTTAATTGCTGCTATTTTAACTGGATTAGGTGTTTATGATCGAATAGGTAAAAAAGCTGGAGCTGGTACTTTTATTCCTATTACAGGTTTTTCTAATAGTATGACTTCAAGTGCATTAGAAGCAAAAAGTGAAGGATTAGTAACAGGAATAGGTGCTAATATGTTTAAATTGGGTGGAACTGTAATTACTTTTGGTATTGTTGCATCATTTGTTTTAGGAGGGATTCGTTATGTCTTCAGTTTTATCTGGTAGTTCAATGACTTTAAAGAATGTCTATGTAAGGGCTATTGGAACTACTGCAGGAATAGATGAATTTAATGGACCTTTAGGTGATTATTTTGATCGTCACTATCCAGATTTTCACTTTGGTAATGATTCATATGAACAAGCAGAAATAGCAATGTTGCAAGATGCGATAAGTATTGCATTAAAAAAAGGAAAGTTAAAAAAAGAAGATATAAACGTGTATTTAGGTGGCGATTTAAATAATCAGGTTACAGCAAGTAATTATACTGCCAAAGATTTTCATAGGCCATTTATGGCTATGTATGGTGCTTGTGCAACAATGGGATTAGTAATAAATACGGCTTCAATGTTAATTGAAAATCATAGTTTGCATAATGCTAACTGCTTTGTTTGCAGTCATAATGCTACTGCAGAAAGACAATTTCGTTATCCAGTGGAATATGGTGTACAACGTAAAGAAACAATGACTACTACAGCTACTGGGGCAGTAAGTGTAATTCTTGATAATAATCCTAGTTCAATACGAATTGAATCTTTAACCATTGGTAGAGTTGTTGATTTGGATCAAAGTGATCCTAATGATATGGGAAGAGCAATGGCACCTGCTGCATTTGATACTTTGTGTAATCATTTAACAGATTTAAATCGTCAGGCTACTTATTATGATTTAATAGTAACTGGTGATTTATCTAATTATGGAAAAGCTATTATGAAGGAGTTAATGAAAGAAAATCATATTAGTTATAAAGAGTATGATGATTGCGGTAGTCTTTTATATAGTAGTGATCAAGATGTTAATCAAGGTGGTAGTGGACCATCATGTAGTGCTTTAGTTGCATTTGGTTATTTATATCAAAAAATGCTAAAACACAAGTATAAAAGAATTTTAGTAATTACTACAGGAGCTTTATTATCACCAGTTATGACTAATCAAAAACAAAGCATTCCTTGTATTGGTCATGCTTTTAGTTTGGAGGTAGTAGAATAATGAATTATCTTTTAGCATTTATATTTTGTGGTCTTGTTTGTGTAATTGCTCAGCTTATTTATGAGTATACAAAATTAACACCTGGTCATATTACTAGTATGTTCGTGGTTATTGGGGCTTTTTTAGATTTATTTCATATTTATGATAAACTAGTTGAAATTTTTCATGCTGGAGCATTGCTTCCAATTACTAGTTTTGGTCATTCATTAATGCATGGAGCATTAGCAGCAACGAAAGAATTTGGCTTTTTTGGACTTGCCTTGGGAGTATTTGATTTAACTGCCGCAGGGATTAGTAGTGCCATTTTATTTGCCTTTCTTGTTGCTGTATGTACTAAACCTAGATCATAATGAAGAATCCATCATTTGATCTCAATACCCGAACTCTTGATTTTGAAAATGAAAAAGTAACAGTTAATTATGTTTCTAGTCTTTGTTCAGATGATTTAATTGCTTATTTAGTTGAAGGAATTACCAATCATCGTGGTGAAACACTCAAAGACTGTTTAAATAATGGTGATGTTAAAGAAGAACCTGATTTAGAAAAAGCTCAATATGCTATGCTTACAGGATGTGCAGTAGTTGGTTATCGGGATACTCAGTATGTATTAGATACTAGACGTTTTCCAAGTCGTTCTGTCGAAGAACCTGAAACAGAGAAAAGTGTGCGTGGTTCTAAAGATGGTTTTAATGAATCAATGCTTACTTGTGCAGGACTAATTCGTCGTAGGATTAGAACGATTGACTTAGTTATGAATAAGCAAACTATTGGTAAAAATAATCCTTTAGATATATGTTTGTGTTATTTAAATGAAAAAGTTGATCAAAATATGTTACAGACAATTCTAGAGCGTATTAAGGAAATTAGAAATGAAGATCTAGTTATGTCTGATCGTGCAGTTGAAGAAATGATTTTAGATCAGGGCTATAACCCATTTCCTTTAGTTCGTTATAGTGAGCGTCCTGACGTTGTTGCAACTCATATTTTACATGGACATATTGCTATTATTTGTGATACTTCTTCATCTGTCATGATGTTGCCAACAACTTTGTTTGAAATTTTAGAACATGTTGAAGAACATCGTCAGACTCCGATTATTGGTACATTTATTCGTCTAATTCGTTGTAGTGCAGTTTTAATATCGATATATTTAGTACCATTATGGATTCTATTAACAAGTAATGGTGATCTTGACTTAGTATTTTTAGGACAAGTATTATTGGTTGAATTAGCTATTGAATTACTTAGAATTGCAACTATTCATACCCCTACATCTTTATCCAATGCAATGGGGATGATAGCAGCAGTATTATTAGGTCAATTTGCAATAGATTTAGGTATTTTTAGTGAAGAAATATTACTTTTTTGTGCGATAGGTGATGTTGGTGGTTTTGCCACACCAAATTATGAATTGTCACTTACAAATAAGTATTTAAAGATTTTTTTAATTATTTTTTCTGGACTTTTAGGATGGATAGGATTTGCAATTTTTCATATTATTTTAATCGGTTATTTAGTTTCTTTAAAACCACTAGGAACATCTTATCTATATCCTCTTTATCCATTTGATGGTAAAGAAATGCTTAATTTTATTATTCGTAAACCAAAAAGAAAAAAAGGGTCATAGAAGTCTCAATTATTCAAATAATTGGGATTTTTAGTTTGAAAAGAAATCTTCTAATGCAGTAATTTATGTGCTATAATAATTATTGCTTAATTAAAAATAAGGGGGATTTATCATGGAATATCAAGTTGTAATTGAAGATTTTCAAGGTCCATTAGACTTATTATTACATTTAATTAAAGAAAAAGAAATGGATTTAGAAACATTAGAATTATCTGTTATTGCTGATCAATATCTACAATATATCCATGCTATGGATCCGTCTTTATTAGAACTAATGTCAGAGTACTTAGTAATGGCAGCAGATTTAATTGAAATGAAAAGTAAAATGCTTATTCCCAAAGAAAAAGTTACTATAAATGATGACTATCAAGAAGATCCACGTGAGGCATTAATACGACGTCTGATTGAATATAAGCGATATAAAGATGTTCTTGATGAAATCCGTGAAAAGTATGAACAGCGTCAAAATATCATTATTAAACCAGCAGAATCAATGGATGAATATGTTATTGATACAAGTTCTATGATTCCTGAAGGCTTAGAAGTTTATGATCTTATGAAAGCAATGCAAAAAATGTTTCAACGTAAGGCAATGATGAGACCTTTAGATACTCATATTGCTAAAAAAGATATTTCAATAGATGAAAGAACAGAACAAATTAGAGATTATTTTAAAACACGAGTAAACAAAAAGGTTAGATTTGAAGAATTATTTGACCGATATGATCGATTCTATTTTATTGTTACTTTTATTGCTGTTTTAGTTTTAGCTAAAGATAAAGAGGTTGAAATAATTCAGGATGGATTATTTACAGATATATATGTGGAGGGGAAAGTTTAATGGAAGAAATCAGTTGGCTAGATGAGGAAACAAATTATTTAGATATTATTGAAGGGATGTTGTATCTTGCTGGAGATGAGGGAATAGATATTAAACAGGTTGCTGGGATTCTGGAAATAAGTCGTAAAGATGCAACTTTATTAATGGATCAATTTACACAAATGTATGAAAATAAAAGTATGAAAGGAATTATATTAGTTAATTTTGGGGGAAGATACAAATTAGCTACTAATAGTGAATACTTTATTTATTATCAAAAAATGGTTGAACAAAGTAGTGCAAGTCTTTCTAATGCTGCATTGGAAACATTAGCAATTATTGCTTATAATCAGCCGATTACTAGAGCAGCAGTTGAAGATATTCGTGGAGTAGGCTGTGATGCAATGATTCGTAAATTAGTAGCCAAGGCTTTAATTAAAGAAGTTGGTCGTGAAGATAGTCCAGGGATGCCGATATTATATGGGGTAACAGATGAGTTTATGGATGCTTTTGGTCTTACATCATTAGATGAATTACCAGATTTAGCAGATATTGTTGAAGTGGATGACCAGGAAGATATTTTTGCAACAAAATATCGTGAAGATACAGATAATAAAATAGAGGAAAACAATGAAAGCCATTAAACATTTTAGGACAATAACTAAACATAAATATTATGTAATGAAATTATGCTTTCGTTTTGGTTTATATAAACAGGGATTAAAACATGATTTATCAAAATATTCATGGTGTGAATTTTCTACTGGTGCTAAATATTATTTAGGTTATAAATCTCCTAATAGTAATGAAAGAGATCAGATTGGTTATAGTAGTGCTTGGCTTCATCATAAAGGAAGGAATAAACATCATTGGGAATATTGGATTGATTTTACTAGTAAGGGAATTATTACTATTGAAATGCCAATTAAATATGTAGTAGAAATGTTTTGTGATCGTGTAGCAGCAACAATGGTTTATCAAGGTGATAATTTTGATTTTACTGCGCCATTAGATTACTACAATAAAACGAGATTTTATTATATTATTAATGAAAAAACAGATTATATTATCAAGGATATGTTAACCCATTTAGCAAACACTAATCTTGATGAAACAGTAGAATATATTAAAAGAACATATTTATCGAAATAAAGTGCATCTTGTATGGATGCATTTTATTTATCAAAAAATTAGGTTAGCTTAGAAAGAAGTTTCTAAAGTAATGGTTTTTGAACTAGTGTTAAAATGAATGAGTTGAAATGTTTAGTATCATATAATTTTTAGAGGTAAATAAAAAATAAAGATATTAACTGTATTAATTCAATTTATAAAAATTTTCTTAAAGAGTTTAAAAGTTTTTGTGAATAATGTTTATTAAATAATGAATATAAATTGTAATATGTTTTATGTTATAATATATGTAATCGCATACATGGGACATTTTAGAAATGGAGGTGAATAAAAAATATTATCTAGTTAAAATAGATAAATATTGTATGTGACTATATATTGGGATGACTATTTAAGGGATGATTATTTATAAAAAGTAAGAATTGGAGATAACATGAAAACTATGAAAAGAATAAAAAGAATTGGGATTATTGGAATTATTTTAGCTTTTGTTTTATCTGTTTTTTCTGGTGTTATTGTAATTGAAAATGTAAATGCAGCTCAGGAAAATGAAAAAACTATTACTGCAAAAATTGATGTTGGAGAGGGAATTGATAAATTTAATTATTATCCAGAAAACAAATGGAAAGCAGGACCTAAAATTGATGAGTATTTTACAACTGTCGATACTAGACTAGAAGAGAACAAAGATGTTTATTATACAATCGATTTTGAAGGAACAGGAATAGAAGTATATGGTTTTAAAGCACCTAGACATTCAATTGTAGCATTTTCAATTGATGGGAGTGAACCTATAGAAGTCGATACTTTTGCAAGTGTTCGTACAACTAATCCAGTCATGTTGAAAGAATATAAAGATTTGAGCAATGGTCAACATCAAATCAAAGTACAAGCTACTGGAAAAACAAATGTGGCTGCAATATTTGGTGATATACAAGTATCATATGCAAAAATATATAAGCCTAGACAGGTTGCCACAAGTATTGTTTTTAATAAAGAGTCAGCTACTATATATGAAGGGGCTACATACCAAATTGAATATACAACAAGTCCAATAGATGCGATGTTACCAGATGATTTTAAATTTACATCTAATGATGAATCTATTGCTACTGTAAATGATGATGGTTTGGTGACTGCAATCAGTAAAGGGAAAACAGAGATTAAAGGATATTCACCAAGTCTTGGATTTGAAGCAAATATGGAAATCATAGTTGAAAAAATAAGTGATTTACATGCTACTGTTGTTGATTCTAATGATCAATATCAACAAAAACATTATCAAACCTTGATGAATACAAATGAGAGTTTTGAGTCACTATGGTCTTGGAAAAATGATAAAGCTATTTCTCAAATTGCTTTGCTTACAGGAAATAAGGATTTGGAAAATGTAAAGATTGAATTTGGAGAATTTAAAAATAATAATGGAGAATTATTGAATCAAAATAATTTTAAAGCAACTTATATGAAAGAAGTAAAAGCATTTATTGGTAATGCAGGATGGTATTCATATAATCCTGAGGGACATCTCCCAATTGGGCCTAAAGAAGATTATTTTGATGTTATTTATGATTCAGAGCCTTTAGATATAGCTAAAAATCGAGTTCAATTAGTGTGGCTTGATTTTGGTATAGATAAAGATGCTAAAGCAGGCGTTTATAATGGAAAAGTAACAATAAGCGCAGATAATACAGATGTAGAGCAAGTAATTGATTATTCAATTGAAGTAATAGATGCTGATTTCTTAGATGAAAATGAATATAGTTTTAGACCAGATTTTTGGACTTATCCATTTAGTTCAGCTGAATATTACGATGTAGAACCATTTTCAGATGAACATAATGAAATCTTAAAGAAACATTTATTACAATATAAAAACTATGGTGGTACTACATTAACAGGAACATTAGTAGAAGAAGCATGGGGTGGTCAAACATATGGAAAGACTGATGCTGCTACTGGTGATAATGTACGTTGTCCTTCATTAATTAAGTGGATTAAGCAAGCTGATGGAACATGGCGATTTGATTATAATTATTTTGATAAGTTTGTAGAACTTGCTAAATCAATTGATTTAGGAGATGATATTGTATTATATAGTCCAATGCCATGGAATAATCAAATCATTTATTATGATGAAGCAAGTGCAACTACTAAAAAAATTAGTGCTGCACCAGGGACTACTGCATATGCAAATAATTGGAAACCATTTTTTAAAGATTTTGCTGATCATTTAGATGAAAGAGATTGGTTTGATGATATATCTTTAGGATTTGATGAAAGAGATAATATGTTAAGTGTATTTAACATAATTGATCAAATAAAAAATAAAGATGGTAAAGTATTTAAGAAACAGGGAGCTTATAATCATATATATTCAAATGATGGTGTTCCTGATAGAATGGTAAGTTTATCTTTTAATTTAAATCAATTAAGGAATCAAGGAATTGATAAATTTAAAAAGTTTGTTGCTGATAGAAAAGCTAAAGGATTAAAAACAAGTTTTTATACAGGAACAGAAATTTTTCCAAATACATTTGTTCGTTCTCTTCCAGGTGAAGGATATTGGACAATGATGTTCTCAGGAGCTTTAGATTTAGATTATTTCCTTGATTGGGCATATGATGCTTGGGTTGAAGATCCTCTTGTAGATGCAACACACTCATCATTCCAACCAGGAGATTGTTTTATGGTATATCCATCTTTGAGGGATGCTACTAATAAAGAATCTAAACCTTCAATTAGAAGTGAAAAATATGGTGAAGGTATAAGAGATATTAATAAGCTTTATCGTATCAAAAATGAGTGTCCAGCTTTAAAAGATGAGATAGATGCATTATTTGCAACTGTAAAATCTAATTATGATAATGTTACAGTACAAAATGATCCAAGTTGGTTTGTACCTGGAATTACAGGAAGACCAGCCTACTGGGCTTCTGAAAAAGGAAGAAAAGATATTTTAACTGATGTAGAAGCCTTTAAGCAGGGAGTTTATGAAATCAGCAAAAAATATGCTGAATTATCAAAAACAGATCGAAGTGCTTTAGAAATTGCTGTAGAATTAGCAGATGAGGTAACAGAAGAAGAGTTACAAAATGTAGTTCCTATAGTTGTTGCTGAATTTAGAGCAGCTCATAATTATGCTAAAGAAGTTTTAAATGATTCTTTGGCAAGTCAGGAAACAATTGATCTTGCTTTCACACGTTTAGCAAATGCAATGCATATGTTAGAGTTCTATAAAGGAGATAAAACAGAATTACAGGCATTAGTTACTAGAGTAGAAAAATTAGAAGAAGGTAACTATACATCAGAATCTTGGGCTCCATTTAAAGAAGCATTAGATGCAGCAATAGCAGTTATTGGGGATGATAATGCATTAGAACCAGATGTAGAATTAGCGTATAAGAATTTAAGTGAAGCATTTGCAAACTTAAAATTAGCAGCAGATAAGACAAGACTACGAAACTTTGT
>NZ_FOIN01000038.1 GCF_900102365.1 Thomasclavelia cocleata
ATAATCCCTAACGTTGATCATATAAGCAAAAAGAATAATTCTTAACAGCATTCCCTTATCATATCCCTTTCTACCCCGGTGACTGACATTTTTAATATATTTAGAACAGTTCACTCCTTCCATCACCTTTAAGAAAGAAACAACCTCATCATCTGGATCAATAATTGTTCCAATATTCATTGGCAAAGATACCTGAATTGCGTTATAATGAGTAATGTAATTAGATTGTGAAAAAGTCGTTGTTTCCATGATCTAATTATACCAAAAAAGACAATATTTCTCAGCAACTCACTGAGATATTGTCTTTTTTGTTTTGGAACTTAACTATTTTATTTCGTTACAGCCCCTTTTCTTTCGTGAAAGTATTTTTTTACTAGGTATATTTATTATATGTGGATAAATTTTAAATATGAGCGAATTTTATTAAAATTTAACATTTTTTACTTTTTATAAAAAAAAGCGTTAAAATGCTTATTTTTTTGAATTTTAATATAATTTATGATATAATAACGATATATTTTTATAAAAAAGAGGATAGTTATGAAAAAAATTCAAATTAGAGATGAATATATAACTTTAGGACAGTTTTTAAAGTTTGTAGGCTGTGTTTCAAGTGGTATTGATGCAAAAATGGTTATTAAAGATGGATTGGTTCTAGTTAATGGTGAAGTTGAAACTAGAAGAGGAAAAAAACTTCGAAATGCTGATCAAATAGAATTCAATGGGGAAGCTTTTATTATTGATTAATGATAGTTAAATCGTTAAGTTTAAGTAATTTTCGAAATTATAATCGTCTTTTTATTGAGTTTAATCAAGATATTAATATCTTGATAGGAGACAATGGTCAAGGTAAAACAAACTTGATAGAAGCTATTTATTTATTGTCAGTAGGTAAGTCTTTTAAAACTCATATCATTAAACAAATGATTATGTTTGATTATGATTTTGCTAAAGTAAAAGGTGAAGTTATTTCCAATAATAAGAAACGTTATTTAGAAATAATTCTTGGTAATGATTTTAAAAGAGCTAAAATTGATGATCAAGACATTTATAAGATAAGTGAGTATGTTGGTCTTTTAAATGTAGTAGTTTTTATTCCTGATGATTTATATTTAGTAAAAGGAGGTCCACGTAATCGTCGCCGTTTTGTTGATTTAGAACTTTCGAAGATATCACCAATATATGTATTTAATTTAAGTAAATACAATAATTTACTTAAAGAAAGAAATAAGTATTTAAAAGTATTGAATAAAAAGAATATAAATAGTGATGAATATTTAGAAGTTCTTGATGAGCAGTTAGCTAAATTACAAGTAGAATTAATTAAGAAACGAATTAATTTTATTAATAAATTAGGTGAAAAAGTTAAATTAATTTATCAGATGATTTCTAAAAAAGATGATGAAATAATTGATTTATGTTATCTTTGTTTTCTTAAAAATGAAATAAATTATGAAAATATTTTATCAATGTATAAAAAGAATCATCAACGTGATATTCGTTATATGCAAACTCATATTGGTATACATAAAGATGATTTAGGAATTTATATGAATGGAAATATTGCTGATTTATTTGCTTCGCAAGGACAGCAAAGAACAATTGTATTAGCTATGAAGGTTGCTTTAATCGAGTTAATTAAGGATGAAATTGGAGAATATCCAGTTTTATTATTGGATGATGTATTATCAGAATTGGATGAAACAAGAAAAAATATGCTATTAGATATTTTAAATCAAAAAATTCAAACTTTTATAACAACTACTTCAATTGATGGAATTAATCATCAAATAGTAGAAAAAGCGAAAAAAATCTATATTAAAAGCGGCAAGGAGGTTACGTAATGTCAGAAGAAAAAGTAGAACATAGTTATGATGAATCCGATATTCAAGTCTTAGAAGGTCTTGAAGCAGTTCGAAAAAGACCAGGAATGTATATTGGAACAACTTCAATTAGAGGATTACATCATTTAGTTTGGGAAATAGTTGATAACTCAATCGATGAAGCATTAGCAGGATATGCAAGTCATATCCGTGTAATTTTAAAAGATGATGATGTAGTGCAAGTAATTGATAATGGAAGAGGGATGCCTACAGGAACTCATGCTAAAACTGGAATTTCAACTGTTGAAACCATTTTTACAGTATTACATGCTGGTGGTAAATTTGGTGGTGGCGGATATAAAGTATCTGGTGGACTTCATGGTGTTGGTGCTTCAGTTGTAAATGCTTTATCCCAATGGCTGGAAGTAAATGTTCATCGTGAAGGTCATGAATTTTATCAACGTTTTGAAAATGGTGGAAAACCAGTAGGTGAATTAAAAATTATTGGTGATTCAGATATTACAGGGACAATTGTTACTTTTAAAGCTGATAAGATTATTTTTAAAGAAGGTACTGTTTATGATTATGATACGCTAAGACAAAGAGTTAGGGAATTAGCATTTTTAAATAAAGGGCTATGTTTATCATTGGAAGATCAGCGTAATGGTGCAAATCGCAAACATGAATATTATTATGAAGGCGGTATTAAAGAATATGTAGCTTATATTAATAAAAATAAAACTCCAATTCATGAAGAAATCATTTATGTTGAAGACATGCAACAAGAAATTACAATTGAAGTTGGTATGCAGTATAATGATGGATATCAATCAAATATTTATTCATTCTGTAATAATATTAATACTCATGAAGGAGGAACTCATGAGGAGGGATTTCGTTTAGCTTTAACACGGGTTATTAATAATTATGCTAAAAGTAAAGGCTTTTTAAAGAAAGATGAGGAAGCTTTATCTGGTGATGATGTTCGAGAAGGTTTAACAGCTATAATTTCAGTTAAACATCCAGATCCTCAATATGAAGGACAAACAAAAACTAAATTAGGAAATGCAGAAGTACGTAAAATTGCTAGTAATATTATAAGTTCATCATTAGATAAATTTTTATTAGAGAATCCTGATACAGCAAAAATTATTATTGACAAAGCAATTGTAGCTTCGAGAGCAAGAATGGCTGCTAAAAAAGCTAGAGAAATGACAAGAAGAAAAAATGTTCTTGAAGTTTCTAATTTACCAGGAAAACTTGCAGATTGTTCAAGTAAAGATGCTAGTGAGTGTGAAATTTTTATTGTCGAAGGGGATTCGGCTGGTGGTAGTGCTAAAATGGGGCGTGATCGTCGAATTCAGGCTATTTTACCATTACGTGGTAAAATTCTAAATGTTGAAAAATCAAGATTAGAAAAGATTCTTGGTAATGCTGAAATTCGTTCAATGATTACTGCTTTTGGAACAGGAATTGGTGAAGAATTTAATCTTGATAAATTAAGATATCATAAAATTGTTATTATGACCGATGCTGATGTTGATGGTGGGCATATTAGAATTTTAATGCTTACTTTCTTATATCGTTATTTAAGACCATTAATTGAAAATGGCTTTGTTTATGCAGCTCAACCACCTCTTTATTTACTAAAACATGGTAAAGATGAATATTATTGTTATAGTGATGAAGAATTAGATGATTTAAAAACTAAAATTGGAACTGGTGCTAAATATAGTATTCAGCGATATAAAGGTCTTGGAGAAATGAATGCTGAACAACTTTGGGAAACTACCATGGATCCTGAAAAAAGAATATTAAATCAAATTGATTTAGATGAAGCTATGGAAGCAGATATGGTATTTGATATGTTAATGGGTGAAAAAGTAGAACCTAGACGTGAGTTTATTCAAGAAAATGCTAAATACGTCACTGATTTGGATATTTAATAAAGGAGATAAATAATGGAAGAACGTGGAATTAGAAAAGTTAAATTAACATCTGAAATGAAAAACTCTTTTATGCAATATGCAATGTCTGTTATTGTAGCAAGAGCCTTACCTGATGTTCGAGATGGTTTAAAACCAGTTCAAAGAAGAATTGTTTATGGAATGAGTGATTTGGGATGTACTCCAGGAACACCATATAAAAAATCTGCTCGTATTGTTGGAGAGGTCATGGGGAAGTATCATCCTCATGGAGATTCTTCTATTTATGAAGCATTAGTTAGAATGGCTCAAGATTTTTCTTATCGTTATATGTTGGTTGATGGTCATGGTAATTTTGGTTCAATTGATGGTGATGGTGCAGCTGCGCAACGTTATACTGAAGCAAGGATGTCAAAAATATCTAGTGAATTAGTTCGTGATTTAAAGGAAGATACAATAGATTTTATTCCTAACTATGATGGTGAGGAGCAAGAACCAGCAGTTTTACCGGCTCGTATTCCTAATTTATTAATTAATGGTTCAACTGGAATAGCAGTTGGGATGGCAACAAATATACCTCCTCATAATTTAGGTGAGGTTATTGATGCAATTTTAGCTGTAGCAAAAAATCCTGATATAACAATTATGGAATTAATGGAAAATTATATTCAGGGACCTGATTTTCCTACAGGAGGTTATATTTTAGGAAAAAGTGCAATTAAAAAAGCATACGAAACTGGTAATGGTTTGATTATAATGAGGGCAAAAACCGAAATAGAAGAAAAGGGTAATAAAAAAGTAATTGTTGTTACTGAAATTCCTTATATGGTTAATAAAGCTCGAATGATTGAAAAAATGTCACATTTAGTTAGAGAAAAGAAAATTGAAGGAATTACAGAAATTCGTGATGAATCAAATCGTGATGGTATTCGAGTAGTTATTGAATTACGTCGTGACATCCAGCCAGAAGTAATTTTAAATCAATTATATAAATTGACTTCTTTACAAACAACTTTTGGTGCTAATTGTATTGCATTAGTAAATAATGAACCTAAAACATTAAATTTAAAGGAAATGATAACTTTATATCTTGAGCATCAAGAAGAGGTTATTAGAAGAAGAACAAAATTTAGACTTAATAAGGCAGAGGAACGAGCTCATATATTAGAAGGGTTAAAGAGAGCTTTAGATCAAATAGATGCAATTATTGAATTAATAAGATCAAGTCGTACTACAGAAATTATTCAAACTAGATTAATGGATGAGTTCAATATGTCTGATAAACAAGCTAAAGCAATAAGAGAAATGCAGTTACAACGTTTAGCTGGATTAGAAAGACAGAAAATAGAAGATGATTTGAATAAGTTATTAGAAATTATTGCTGATTTGAAAGATATTCTTGAAAATAGGGAACGTTTGTTATCAATAATAAATGATGAATTAGAAGAAATAAAAAATAAGTATGGTGATAAACGTCGTACGGAAATTATTCAAGGTACTTTTGATTTGGAAGATGAAGATTTAATTCCAATAGAAGATGTTATTATTTCCCTTACAAATAATGGATATGTTAAAAGGATGCCTGTTGATACATATAAGAGTCAAAATAGAGGTGGTCGAGGGGTTAAAGGAATGGCTACTAATAGTGATGATATAGTTACTTCACTTATTAATATGTCAACTCATGATGATCTTTTGTTCTTTACTAATTTTGGTAAGGTTTATCGTTTAAAAGGATATAATATACCAGAATTTGGAAGAGCTGCTAAAGGGTTACCTGTAGTTAATTTATTGAATTTAGATAAAGGTGAAAATATTAAATCAATGATTAGTATTAATCGTAAAGAAGTAGAAGAAAATAGTAATTATTATTTGTTCTTTGCAACTAAAAATGGTTTAGTAAAAAGAGTATCAATAAATGAATTTGAACGAATTCGTCAATCTGGAAAGATTGCAATAAGTTTAAGAGATGATGATCAATTAGTTCAAGTTAAATTAACTAGTGGTGAAGATCAAATTTTAATTGCTGCTTCAAATGGTAAATTAGTTAGATTTGAAGAAATGAATGTTCGACCAATGGGACGTAGTGCTAGTGGTGTGAAGGGAATTAATGTTGATGGTAGTGAAGTTATTGGTATGACTACAGATAAAGAAGGTCAATATATCATGGTTGTTACAGAACGTGGATATGGTAAAATGTCTCCATTAGAAGAATATCGTTTGTCTAATCGTGGTGGTAAAGGAGTTAAAACTATTAATGCAACTGAACGTAATGGACAGATTGTAGCATTACGAGCTGTTAATGGTGATGAAGATTTACTAATTATTACAGATGATGGGATTATGATTCGTTTACCAATGGAGCAAGTTAAAACTGCAGGACGTGCTACTCAAGGTGTACGTTTAATTAAGGTTAATGATGAAAATAAAGTTTCTTCTGTTGAAGTTGTAGAAAAAGCAATTGAACAAAATGAAGATGATAGTGAAGTTGAATAATTAATTATATATAAAGCCTCTAGTAGACAATAGTTATTGTTTATTAAAGGCTTTTTTAATAAGAATCTTAATTTGTATGAATAAAATATATATTTTTTACATAGTTCAAATTTTTTTTATTTAATAAATATAGAAGAAAAAAGACAATAAAATATAATTTAGAATAAATTTATTGAAACAATACTATTTAATATATTATAAATTACTACTTTGAATAATAAGATATGAAAAAAAAGTTTGAATATTTTCATATCTTATGTTAATAATATGATACAAAGGAGAGATTATTATGAAATATGTTCAATTGAAAAAAATGTTTCATATTAATGAACATGAGAGTAATGAATTGTATTTTAGACGGTTTAATGGCGAAACTACCAATAAACTTGGAATAAAATTAGATAATGGTTATGAATGTTTTTATTTGATTAATGAAGAGATACTTTCTTTAATTGATAAAATATATATGATCAATACATGGCTAGAAAAAATTATGGCTTCTGATGTTTTACCAAATTCAGCAAAGAGCTATTTGATTGTTAGTACTCTTATTGAGGAAATAAAAAGTTCTAATCAAATGGAAGGTATATATAGTACTCGAAAAGAATTAAAGGATATGATAATAAAAAAGTCTCCTAAAAAATATAAAAGATTTTCTGGAATGATTAATAAATATGAAAAACTAAGAAAAGAACAATTTATGCCATTAAATTCTGTATCTGATATTAGAAAATTATATGATGAAATACTTCTTATAGATGTAATTAAAGAAGATGTAAAAGACAAACCTGATGGAGTGATATTTAGAAAGGGAGCTGTTGAAGTTTGCTCTGGTACAAAAATTATTCATAAAGGGATTGTAGGAGAAAATAATATTATTGAAATGATTGGAAATGCATTAAAAGTAATTAATGATGAAAATATTAATCTTTTTATTAGAGTAGCAGTATTTCATTATTTATTTGAATATACTCATCCATTTTATAATGGTAATGGTAGAATGGGACGTTTTTTAGCAAGTGGGTATTTATCAAATTATTTAAATATACTATCTGCTCTTCAACTATCTATAGCTTGCAATCATAATAATAAGAAATATTATGATGCATTTGCATTAACAAATGATATTAGAAATAGGGGAGATTTAACAGTTTTTATAATTTATTTTTTGGAAATATATTTATCTGGTTTAGAAGAATTAAAAGATCAAATTGAAAATACTATAAGTACATATAATCATATGTTGAAAAAAATATGTGATTGTGTTGATAATAAGTATGAGATGCTAATTAAATTGATTTTACAGATTACTTTATTTGGTGTTGAAGGTTTTGAAATGTCTCAACTAGTGAAAATAACTAATTATACTGAACAAACAATTAGAGCAATGATTAAAGTTATTAATGAAAAATATAATATTATTAAGATTGATAAACAGCATAAACCATATAAATATAGTATAGATCTTGATGTTGTTTCTAAATTAGAATAATTTAAAATAAGTCATGATTTATTTATGATTTATAGAGATTTGGATTTTTTGTTGATAATAATAAACAAATTGAACTATATAAGGGTACCTAATTTTAGGTACCCTTAAAAATCATAAGTTTTTACATATTTTATCTTTAAGAGAATCAGATAATTTTTTATGAGATACATCTTTTTTTATTTTAAGTAATTCTCTTTGCCATGTTTTATCTAATTGATAAATAAAAAATTTTAAGTTAACTTATATCATCATCAACATCATATTTTTCAATACATTCATAATAAAATTTTTTTCTTCATCAAATATAGTTATTGGAGGAATGTCATAATCATGTTCAAATAATTTGATAACTCTACCATTTCCATTTGCAAATAGATGAATATTTTCAAAATGAGTTTCCATAAAACAGTTATCACTATTTATTTTAATTTCACTCACTAAATCTGTGATATCGTCTTCTACCTCATAGGAACCTACTTCGTTCTTGCTGGTAATATAATCATGTTTTTTAAATTCTCCGTTCTCCTCTTTCATATTTTAGTTCGTCATATGTTCCTTTTACTAATTCGTGATGAATTTCTTTAATCAAATCAACACTTAGTTTTTCTTTATTAATTATTTTATTACGTAAATATAAGTAACAAGTTTTTTGATTTTGATTTATAAATAAATTTTTGATATCACCTTTAAAATTTGTTACTTTTCCATTTTCAAATACTTTCCTTGTATCATGATATGTGACTTATGGCATTTCTATATGATTAAAATTATATGCAAATAAAATTTTGTAATACATTATCTAAATCACTAGTAGTTTTAATATCTTTTTCTTTCCATAATTAGATTATTCTTTTTGTGTTTTTTGTCATGATTACATTCCTAATGATAAATTTTATATATATCAGTAAATAGATTATACTATAAAGATGGTAAATATAATTTTTTAGGCAGTTAATTTAAATTTTTTATGAATATAATAAGTGAATTCTTTTTAAAAAGTATTGTGGGAGTATAAAAAGAATGATATTCTGATTTTGTTATATAGGAATGTAATTAAAAGTTTCTATATTTTTGTAGTAACAAAGAAAGGCAAGGAGATGTGAAAATATGTTTAAAGCTGTAATATTTGATATGGATGGAGTACTTGTGGATAGTGAACCAAAAAATTTGGAACAACTTAAAGGATTTTATGAGAGCTATGGAATTGAAGTAGATGATGCATTTATGCATTCATTAGTAGGTAGTTCTCATACATATACATATAAAGAAAGTATGCGTGTTATGAAATTAGATTGGCCAATTGATAAATTTGAGAAAGAATTTAATACTTATTGTCAGACACATTCTTATGGATATGATAGTGTTTTAAACCCTGGAGTTAGGGAAATATTAATTTGGTTAAAGGAACATGGATATAAAACAGCAGTTGCTTCTAGTTCTACTATGTATCAAATCCAAACAATGGAAAGTGTATGCAATCTTATTGGATGTTTTGATCAATTGTTGAGTGGAGAAATGTTTAATGAAAGTAAACCTAATCCAGAAATATATTTAACAGCTGCAAAAAAGTTGAATGTGAGACCAGAAGAGTGTATTGCTGTTGAAGATAGCAAATATGGGATAGCTGCAGGTAATGCAGCTGGTATGAGAGTACTTGCATATGCAGATGATCGCTATGGAGTTGATCAAAGTAAGGCATATGCAAAAATCTATAAAATGCAGGATATTAAGAAGTATCTTAAAGATTAGAAATAATGTAATTATCAGGTTAAGTAAATTTAGAATTATTAATAGAATATTGTTTAAAGTTCAAGAAAATTTATGTGTAATTCTTTGAATTAATCATATTTCCTGGGGAATAAGGATAATTATTTGTACTTAGATTAAACAAATATATATAGTTTCTAGTTTAAAAGCTAATGATTAAAAGAGAAACATCATGATAATAATTGAATAAGGTAAATAATTATTGTATAATTTTAAAGAATATATAAGCAAGGGAGAATTAAAATGATTGATATTGCGATATTAAGAGAAAATCCAACCTTAGTTAAAGAAAATATGAAAAAGAAATTTCAAGATACTAAGATTGGATTAGTAGATGAGGCTTACAAATTAGATAAGGATTATCGAGAAGTTTTAACTAAAGCTAGTGAATTAAGAAGTAAACGTAATAAATTATCAAAAGAAATTGGTCAATTTATGCGTGAGGGTAATAAAGAAGCTGCTGAGAATAATAAAAAGAAAGTTAATGAAATGGCTGATGAGTTAAAAAAATTAGAAGAGTTAGAAGAACAATATGGTAGTGAATTAAAAGCTATTATGATGAAAATTCCTAACTTTATTGATGAATCTGTACCACTTGGAAAAGATGATAGTGAAAATGTTGAAATTACTAAATATGGTGATCCAGTAATTCCTGATTATCCAATTCCATATCATACTGAAATTATGGAACAATTTAATGGAATTGATATGGATGCAGCTGGTAGAGTAGCTGGTCAAGGATTTTATTATTTAATGGGAGATATTGCACGTTTACATTCAGCAATTCTTTCATATGCTCGTGATTTTATGATTGATCGCGGTTTTACTTATGTTATTCCACCATATATGATTCGTAGTAATGTTGTTACTGGAGTAATGAGTTTTGAAGAAATGGATAGCATGATGTATAAAATTGAAGGGGAAGATTTATATTTAATTGGTACTTCTGAACATTCAATGATTGGAAAATTTATTGATAATATTTTAGAAGAAGATAAATTACCATACACTTATACTTCATATTCACCATGTTTTAGAAAAGAAAAAGGGGCTCATGGAATTGAAGAACGTGGTGTATATCGAATTCATCAGTTTGAAAAACAAGAAATGATTGTAGTATGTAAACCAGATGAAAGTAAAATGTGGTTTGAAAAGCTATGGAATAATACAGTTGATTTATTTAAATCTTTAGATATCCCTGTAAGAACTTTAGAATGTTGCTCTGGAGATTTAGCAGATTTAAAATCTAAGAGTATTGATGTTGAAGCATGGTCACCAAGACAAAAGAAATATTTTGAAGTTGGTTCATGTTCTAACTTAACTGATGCTCAAGCTAGAAGATTAAATATTAGAATTAATGGTGAAAATGGAAAATATTTTGCTCATACTTTAAATAATACAGTAGTAGCACCACCAAGAATGTTAATTGCATTTCTTGAAAATAATTTGAATGAAGATGGAAGTGTTAATATTCCTAAAGCATTACAACCATATATGGGTGGAAAGGAAAAGATAACTAAATAGTTATCTTTTTATCTATATGAAAACATTATATATTAGTGATTTGGATGGAACTTTATTAAATAGTCAAGGGAAAATTAGTAACTACAGTATTAAAATAATTAATCATTTAATTGAGCAAGGGATGATTTTTACATATGCAACTGCTCGTTCTTTGGTTTCTGCAACACCTGTTACTAAAGGATTAACAAAAAATTTACCTCTTATTATTTATAATGGAACTTTTATTGTAAATGGTCAAAGTGGAAAAATTATACATAAAAGTGTATTTAATCATTTACAAGTTGGGGTAGTTAAACAAATAATGGAATCAAATGGATTGAAACCAATGGTATATGCGCTAATTAATGATAAAGAACGTGTTACAATAATTAATAAAGATTTACATGTAGGTATAAAACATTATTTAAGTAATCGTCAAAATGATTATCGAATTAACTTAACGTTAGATGAAAACAGTTTATATCAAGGTGAAGTATTTTATTTTACAGTTATTGGTGATTACATAGATTTACAGCCAGTATATGAAGCATTAAAAGATTATTCTGATTATAATATTACATTCCAACAAGAAATTTATCGTAAAGAATATTGGTTAGAAATTATGCCAAAAACTGCTTCTAAAGCAAGTGCAATATTAAAATTAAAAGAATTATTAGATTGTGATGAGGTAGTATCATTTGGAGATGCAGTTAATGATTTACCAATGTTTAAAATATCTGATAAATGTTATGCTATGGCTAATGCTGTTGAGCAGTTAAAACAACACGCAACTGCAGTAATTGAAAGTAATGATGATGATGGTGTAGCTCATTGGCTAAATAATCATTTTATTAAATAAGTTTATGATAATATTAGAATTAATTATATGACTATTTAGTTGATTATTTATTAAATAGTCTTTTTCGATTATAAACTATTACTAATAAGATTTTTTATGTATAACATATTTTGCATTTCAACTTAAATATATGCATCTTAGTAAAATTAGATAGGTAAATAAATTATAATATGGTAATGTAATTGTAAAGGAGTGATTTGGTGAAGATAATCATTGAATGTGAGAAAGATAATCAATTTGAGATTGTAATTCGTTGTAATAAGATAGATGATGAGGTGAGAAAAATTATTTCTTTATTTGAAGATAAACAGTTTATTATTGGAAAGTTAGATAATCGTAATTATCAAATTAAAATAGATAATATTTATTATTTTGAAGTTAATGAAGATAGATCTTTTATATACTGTAAAGATAAAGTTTATGAAACAAATTTAAGATTATATGAGTTAGAAAAACAACTAGATGAACAATTATTTGTTAGAATAAGTAAATCAATAATTCTAAATTTAAATAAATTAGATAGTATTAGAACTTTATTAAATGGTCGATATGAGGCAGTATTAATTAATGATGAGCGGTTAATTATAACTCGTCATTATGTTAGTAGTTTTAAAGAAAAATTTGGAATGTAGGTGATATAATGACAAAAATTAAAATGTTTAAATCTTATATGTTGACTACATGTGTTTCATATACCTTTGTAATTTTATTGCAAACATTATTATTTTATTTAAATCATGAAAGTATGACTAATGATTTAATTATAATGATATTTATTATTTGTATAATTGTTAATTTATTAATTAATATTACTCATTATTTAGAATTGTCTGAGTGGTTGACTAATATATTATCAGTTACAGAAATTACTTTAGTCGTATGTACTTTTAACTATCTTTATGGATATACTAATAGTTTTATTCAGTTTGATAATTTTATTGGTGTTTTAACTATGTCAATAATAGTATATTTTATTGTAAGGACAATAGTTTTTATGAAAAATAGTGAAGATGCTAAAAAAATTAATGAAAGATTAAAAAGAAACCGAGGTTGCAACTAATAGTTGCTTAAAAATAAGTCAATGTAATTTAAAATTGGTAGTTTTATTTTAAGATTTTATGTATAGTGGTGATATAAGAGGAGGATGAATATGAGTAAAGTTATTGAGATAAAAAATCTAACTAAATGCTATGGTGAGTTAATTGCATTAGATAATTTTAGTTTAGATGTTTATGAAGGGGAGATTTTAGGATTATTAGGACCTAATGGTAGTGGTAAATCAACTACTATCAATACTGTTTTATCATTATTGAAATACGATTCTGGGTCTATTAAGATTTTTAATAAAGAGATGAGTCCAACTGCTTATGATATAAAAAGTATGATTGGCGTAGTTTTTCAAGATGTAGCGGTGTTTGAAGAGTTAAGTGTAATTGAAAATATTGATTATTTTTGTGGACTTTATATCAAAGATAAAAAAATACGTGATGAATATGTACAAGATGCAATAAATTTAGTAAGTTTAAATGAATTTACTAAATTTAAACCAAAAGAGTTGAGTGGCGGATTATTAAGAAGGTTAAATATTGCATGTGGGATTGCTCATAAACCTAAATTAATTTTTTTAGATGAGCCTACTGTAGCTGTTGATCCTCAAAGTAGAAATAATATTTTAGAGGGGATAAAACGTTTAAATGAATTAGGAGCAACTATTGTTTATACTACTCATTATATGGAAGAGGTTGAACAACTATGTAATCGAATTGTTGTTATGGATAAAGGAAAGGTAATTGCTTCAGGAACTAAAGATGAATTGAAAAATATGATTAGTTTAGGTGAGAAAATTACAATTGAATTAAAAGAAATAAATGAAGTATTTATTGAGCGACTTAAAAAAAGTGATCGAATAATTAATATTGAAATTGAAAATAATATTGTTCGTATTTCTTATAATACAAAAGAAGATAATTTGAGTAGACTAATTGACTATGTTCGAGAAAATAATGTTAGTTATACAAGTTTATTTAGTGAACGTCCAACACTAAATGATGTATTTTTAGAATTAACTGGAAAAGAGTTAAGAGATTAATGTTTTTACATTTTTTTAAATATCAGTTTAAAACATTATTTAGAAACAAGATGGTAATATTTTGGACGTTAGTATTTCCACTTGCATTAGCAACTTTCTTTAATTTAGCTTTTTCTAATTTAACTGCTAGTGAAGAATTTGAAACTGTTAATGTTGCATTGGTTGAAGAACAGGAGAATATTTATTTTAAAGATACATTAAAGGGATTAGAAAAAAGCGATGAGAAGTTGATTAACTTACAAATTACGAGTTTAGATAAAGCTAAACAATTATTAAAAGATGAAAAAATTAAAGGTTACTATGTTGTTGATGAAGATATTAAGCTGATTGTAAATAATACTGGAATAGATGAAACAATTTTAGAGAGTATTGCAAATGAATATAACAGTACAATGAGTACAGTTGAAAATATTGCGAGATTAAATCCAATTGCCTTACAAAATAATATCTTAGATGCAGTTAATTTATCAAAGAATAATTTTGAAACTCAGAATATTGGAGGAAATACAGATTTAACTGTTATATATTTTTATACATTGATTGGGATGAACTGTTTAAATGCTAGTTTTTGTGGTTTAAGAACAACTAGTCAGATAGAAGCCAATCTTTCAAGGCAGGGGACTAGAATTGGAATTTCTCCGATTTCAAAAATAGTAACAGTGTTATCAGGTATAATATCAGCCTTTATTATTCAATTTGCTATAATGATGATTTTAATGGCTTATTTAGTTTTTGGATTAGGAATTGGTTTTGGTGAGCAGATTGGTTATATTATTCTCTTGATTGCGATTGGATGTTTTACAGGAGTTGGATTAGGAAATTTTGCTGGAAATGCTTTAAAATTTAAAAAAGAGGATACAAAGATCTCATTTTTATCAAGTTTTTCACTTGTTTTATCATTCTTTTCTGGAATGATGATCATTGATATTAAGTATTGGATGCAAATAAATTTACCGTTTTTAACTTATATTAATCCAGTAAGTTTGATTACTGATGGACTTTATGCTTTATATTATTATGACAATTTGAATCGTTATACAACTAATATGATTTGTTTATTTGTTATTGGTGTTCTTCTGATATTAGGATCATTATTTTTTACAAGGAGGAAACAATATGACAGTATATAAAAAATATTTAAAAATAGCTAGTACTTATGCTTTATTGATTTTAACTTATTCTGCTATTTTTCTTGGATTAGCTATTTTTGCTGGAACTTATAATTCTACTTCAACTGATTATGAGTCAATGGATGTTAAAGTTGCAATTGTGAATAGAGATAAAAATACTGAATTAATTAAAGGTTTTAAGGAATATATTAAAAATCATGGAGAATTAGTTAGTTTAAAAGATAATGATGAAGCTTTACGTGATGCTTTGTTTTATCGTAATGTTGATTATATTATGATTATTCCAGAGAATTATACTAATGATTTTATTGAAGGTAAGAATGTTTCAATTGAAACTATGGATTTGCCAGATTCATATAATAGTATTTATAGTAAGAATTTATTAAATAAGTATTTAAATACTGCGAATATCTATTTAAAAGCTGGAATTAGTGATAAAAATTTAACAAAATTGATTAAAGAAGATTTAAATAAAAATATTGAAGTAGGTATGTTAGATAAGCAAAATGATATAGATTTTTCAATGCCTGCAACGTATTATAATTTTTCTAACTACATGTTAATTACATTAACAATGGTAGTTATAACAATGATTATGATTTCATTTAATGAAGAAAAGATTAAAAGAAGAAATTTAATTTCACCAGTAAGTTATAAAAGTATGAATCGTCAATTAATGTTGGGTAACTATACAGTTGGATTAGCTATTTGGTTACTATATGTAGGGTTTAGTTTTATTCTTTATAAAGATGCAATGATGACTTTAAATGGAGTATTTTTGGTTATTAATTCATTAGTTTTGATGATTTTTATTCAAGCATTTAGTTTTATGATTGCTAAATTTACTAGTAATCGAGAAATTTTAAGTGGGGTTGGTAATGTTTTTGGTTTAGGTTCAAGTTTTATTTGTGGTGCATTTGTTCCTCAAAATATGTTAAGTCCGTTTGTTTTAGGATTAGCAAAATTTTTACCATCTTATTGGTTTATAAAAGCAAATAATGAAATTATTAAATTAGTAGATTTTAGTTTTAATTCAATACAGCCAATCTTGATTGATATGTTAATAGTTTTGATTTTTGCTTTGTTAGTATATATAGCTACTCAAATAATAACAAGACTGCGTTTAAAAAAATAAGTAGGTGATTAAATGAATTTAGAATATTGTGAAGCAGTACCAAAGGATGCTAAAAAAATAATTGATTATTTAAATAAAGTTGCTGGGGAAAGTAATAATTTAACTTTTGGTTTAGAAGATTGTAATTTAAATGAAGTAGAGGAGATGCAATTAATCAAAGAAATTCATGAAGATCCTAATTCTTTAATGATTGTTGCTAAAGATGGTTTAAAAATAGTTGGTGTAGCTTCTTTGAGTGGTAATAAAAAGAGAAGATTGGCTCATCGAGCAAATATAGGAGTAAGTGTTTTAAAAAATTATTGGCATCTAGGTATTGGCAGTAACTTAGTAGCAATTTTAATTGGTTATGCAGTTGAGTCAGGAATTGAAGTAATTGATTTAGAGGTAGTTACAAGTAATGAATATGCAATTGCTTTGTATGAAAAATATGGATTTGAGATTATTGCAACATATAAAAATTTTATGAAAATTGATAAAGAATATGTTGATGCATATCTTATGAATTTATATTTATAATTAAAAATTTTATAGTTATTATTGAATTTATAGTTTAGATGTTATATAATCATATTTGCCATTACAATAGGCGGCTTCGAACCATGTCAGGACCGGAAGGTAGCAGCATTAAGAATAACCGTCTATGTGTAGTGGCTTTTTTAAAGGAGATTTAATATGGATCAAGATACTAAATATATGGATTTGGCTTATCAAGAAGCTTTAAAATGTCTAGATAAGGATGAAGTTCCTGTTGGGGCTATTATTGTTAAAGATAACCAAGTTATTGCATGGGGACATAATCTTCGTGAAACAACTAATTTAGCAACTGCACATGCTGAAATTATTGCAATTAATATGGCGTGTGATAAATTGAATTCCTGGTATCTTGATGAGTGTACTTTATATGTAACATTAGAGCCATGTGTAATGTGTTCTGGTGCAATAATTAATAGCAGAATAAAAAGAGTCGTTTTTGGGGCATTTGAAAATAGATGGTTAGCATTAACAACCATTTGTAAAGCTAATACGCCAGTTAATCATTATCCTGATATTATAAGTGGTATATTGCAAGAAAAATGTTCTAAGATAATAAAGGAATATTTTAAAAGTAAAAGAAAAAAGTAGTTTAAATGATTAATCTAGATGATACTGAGTGATTCAATTATAATAAGTTGAATCTTTTTTAAATTAAATTATCTTTTTTTATATTATATAGTATAATAAGTAGGAATGAGGAGTGATTAATAATGTCATATAAAGCTTTATATAGGTCGTATAGACCTCAAACTTTTAAAGAAGTAGCAGGTCAAGAACATGTAGTAACGACTTTACAAAATGCAATTAAAGAAAATCGTATTTCACATGCTTACTTATTTGCAGGTCCTAGAGGAACTGGAAAAACTACAGTAGCAAAGTTATTAGCAAAGGCTTTGAATTGTACAGGAGAATATCCTCCATGTGATACTTGCTCTAATTGTAAAGCAATTTCTGTTGGTGAACATCCAGATGTTATTGAGATTGATGCTGCTAGTAATAATGGAGTTGATGAGGTAAGGGACTTAATTGATAAAGTTAAATATGCTCCAATTAATGGAAAGTATAAAGTTTATATTATTGATGAAGTTCATATGATGTCAACAGGCGCTTTTAATGCATTACTTAAAACATTAGAAGAGCCCCCTGCACATATTGTCTTTGTTTTAGCTACTACTGAACCACATAAAATATTACCAACTATAATATCAAGGTGTCAAAGATTTGATTTTAAAAAGGTAGAAGATACTGATATTGTTGGTAGATTAGAGCATGTATTAAAATCAGAAAATAAAGATTATCAATTACCTGCTTTAGAACTAATTGCAAAATTAGCAGAAGGTGGTATGCGAGATGCATTAAGCATTTTAGAGCAGTGTTTAGCATATAATAATGTTTTGTCTGTAGATAGTGTTAATATGGTATATGGTTTATTATCTATGGATAGTAAGATTTTATTTATTAAGAAGTTATTATCTAAAGATTTAAAGGGAGTTTTAGAGTCTTTAGAATATATGTTGAGTACTAGTATTGATATTAAAAGACTTACTTATGATTTAATAGATGTATTAAAGGATATAATTATTTATAAAAATACTGAGGATATAAATATATTATTTGTTTTATCAAAAAAGGATATAGATAATTTAGCTCCTTATATTTTAGTGGAGGAAGCTTTTGAAATAATTGACATTTTAATTGATGCTAGTAGTCATTATAGTTTATCCTTAGATGCTAATACATATTTTGAGCTAGCAATGTTAAAAATATGTAATAAAGTTAAAGGTGAAAATAAAAGTGATATAGAGACTGAAATTATTGTTGATACAATAAAAAAAGTAAATCATATAAATGAATTAGAAAAAGATAGTGAAATAGTAGAAAAAAAGAATTTAGATGAAGTTGATCAAACAAAGTGTGAAATTGAAGAAGTTACTGAAGGAATAATAGAATCGGTTATAAAAAATAATGAAAGCGAAACTAATACTTTAGACAATACAATTTCAACTAATAAAAAAGAGGAAAAATTGAAGATAAATATTGAAATATTATTTGATGATATTTTAAATATTTTAGTTCAAGCAGATCGAAAAATACTTAATGAGATAAAAGAAAAATGGCCAGTTATTGCTCGTTATAGATTTAATTTAAATACAGCAAAATACGCATCAATGTTATGTGATGGTATTCCAGTTGCTGCTGCAAAAGGTGGTATTATTATTGCTTTTGAACATCAACCTAATGTAAATGAAATAAATGATACAGAAAATTATTATCAATTAAAGAATTTTCTTCAAGAAATTTTAGGATATAGTTATGATTTTATAGCAGTTAAAAATAGTGAATGGCCAAATATGAGAAATAGGTATATTGAAATGAATAGGTCTAAGACTCTTCCTCAAGCACAACCCATTGTATTACATCATATTGGGGTGTTTCAATCTAATAATGAAGAGTTAAATGAGGCACAGACATTAGCACTTGAATTATTTGGTGAAATTGTTGAATTTGAAGAATAAAGGAGGTTTCATATGAATTATCCACAATCTTTTCAAGATTTAGTTGATTGTTTTAAACGCTTACCTGGAATTGGCGGAAAAAGTGCTGAGCGATTAGCTTATTATATTTTATCTATGGATAAAAGCTATGTTGAAGAATTTTCTGATTCGATTAAAAATATACAAGAGAGTATCCATTATTGTGTGAAATGTGGTCATATATGCGAAGATGAATTTTGTGATATATGTAAAGATAAAAACCGTGATCAGGATACTATTTGTGTTGTTGAGGATTCAAAAGATGTTTTTGCAATGGAGAAGGTAAAAGAATATAATGGTTTATATCACGTATTGCATGGAACAATGTCAATTTTGGATGGTAAAACTATAGAAGATTTAAATGTAAATTCTTTATTTGAGCGGTTAGATGATTCTATTAAAGAAGTAATAATCGCTACTAATCCAACTCGTGAAGGAGAAACTACAGCTTTGTATTTAGCAAAGTTATTAGCTAAAAGAAATATTAATACAACTAGAATAGCTAACGGTTTACCAATTGGAAGTAATATTGATTATGCAGATGAATTAACGTTATTAAAATCACTTGAAGGAAGAAAGAAAATTTAAACCGCTCATATATTTATGTAAGAGGTGTTTTATGTGCGTAGATTTATAATAGCTTTAATTAAATCATTTATGATTATATATATATTAAATATATTTACTAATAATTATTTTGGTTATAATATTCTAAACATCTTTGTTTTGATGATGTTAGGATTTCCTGGGATAATTATAATTTATCTTATATCTTTTTTATAAATAAAGGCAATAGATCAGTAAATCTGCTGAAAACATTGCTTTTTTTATTAATAAAAATATTTATGAGATTATAATGTAATTTTTAATGAGTTAAACCTACTGATTTACTATTATTTTTTCAGTATTGTCAGAAATTTATATCAGCAAAATTTTATTTTTTAGCACTTGTTATAATAGAGTGCTAATCAAGTATTAAATTGTATCAAAGTACTACATATGTTATAATCTGTTATAGATTATTTTGAATTAAAATGTGAAAGGAAAATATGATGAAAGGTAAGTTTATTACGTTAGAAGGACCTGATGGAAGTGGTAAAACTACTATTTCAAAAATAGTATATGATAAATTAAGTGCAGAAGGTTATAAAGTTTTATTGACAAGAGAACCTGGTGGAATAGACATTTCTGAACAAATTAGAAATATAATTTTAGATAAAAAAAATATTACAATGGAAGCTAGAACTGAAGCTTTATTATATGCGGCAGCAAGAAGACAACATTTAATTGAAAAAGTAAAACCAGCTTTAGATGATGATTATATTGTAATTTGTGATCGTTTTGTAGACAGCTCATTAGTATATCAAGGAGTAGCAAGGAAAATTGGGATAGATGAAGTTTATCAAATGAATTTATTTGCAATTGGTGATATTATGCCTGATTTAACTATTTTTTTTGATATTCCTTATGAAGTAGGGTTAGCTAGAATTGAAAAGAATGCTCGAGTTGTAGATAGACTTGATTTAGAATCAAAGGAATTTCATAAAAAAGTATATGAAGGTTATATGATTATTTGTGATAAATATTCTGATCGAATTACTAAAATTGATGCTAATAGAACAATTGAAGAAGTTGCTGATCAGGTTATTGCTGTTATAAAGAGTGAATTATGAGAGAATATCTAAAGAAAAATCAGCCAATTTTTTATAATCTAATAAATAATGAATTTTCACAGGAAAAAATACCACATGCTTTTTTATTGGTTGGTAATAATACTGAGAAACCTTTAAATTTTTTAGCAATGTCTTTGATTTGTGATGAAACTTTAGCTTGTATGAAGTGTAATGATTGTCGTAAAGTTTTAGAGAATAAGTATGGGGATATACTTAAATTTAATGGGAAAGATATTTCAATAAAAAAAGGTGATATTGAATTAATTCAAAATACTTTTAAAAAATCTTCATTAGAAGGAAAAGTAAAAATATATATAATTGAAAATATCGAATATTCTACTAAAGAAGCTATGAATACTTTATTAAAAATGTTAGAGGAACCAGAAGAGGGGATTTATGCTTTATTTACTGCACAAAATATAAATAGAGTACTGCCAACGATTTTATCACGTTGTCAAATAATTGATATTAAGCCAGATAGTAAAGAAATTATTGTTAAACAGCTTAAAAACGAGAATATTCCAGATGATGTTGCAAATATATTATCATTTTTAACTGTTGATATTAATGAGGCAAGGGAATTATATGATGAAAGATTTGAATTTATGCAAGTACAAGTAATTAACTTTATTGAAGATTTGTATTTTAAGCGTAATAATTTAATTATTAATACACAAACAAATTTATTAAAAAAATATAAAGAGCGTAATGATATTAAATTATTTTTAAATATGTTAGTATTAGCTATGAAAGATGTGTTTCACGTGAAACATCAACAAAAAATTTTATATTCAAAAAATATTGATTTATTCAAAACTATAGATGTTTCAGTAGAAAATTTAATAAAGCAAATTGAACTAGTATTAGAAACTATTTATGTTATTGAAAGTAATGCAAATGTGGCTTTATTGATGGATAGTTTGATGTATAGATTATAGAAAGGATTTATTTATGGAAGAACTTAAATTAGCAAGTGTAAAGTTTAAAAGTGCAGGAAAAGTTTATTATTTTTCTACAGATTTAGAACTTGAAAAAGGAGAACGTGTTGTTGTTGAAACTGTTAGAGGAGTAGAGTTGGGAGAAATATCTCAAGAATTAATGTCTATAGAAGAGTTTAATCTTGATACTGAATTAAAACCTATTTCTCGTAGAGCAACACCAAAGGATATAGAAGATTATGAAAAAAATTTAATAGATGCTAAAGAGGCTTTGATAACATGTAGAGATATTGTTTCTCGGTATGAAGTTGATATGCAGTTAACCAATTGTGAATTTACTTTAGATAAAGCAAAAGTAATATTTATGTATACTTCTGATGAAAGAGTTGATTTTAGAGAATTATTAAAAGAATTAGCTACTGTTTTTCGTTGTCGTATAGAATTACGACAAATTGGACCTCGTGATAAAGCAAAAGTTGTAGGAGGAATAGGAACATGTGGATTACCGCTGTGTTGTACTTCTTTATTTGGTGAATTTAACGGTGTTTCTATTAATATGGCTAAAAATCAAATGCTAGCTATAAATATCGAAAAAATTTCCGGAGCATGCGGAAGACTAATGTGTTGTCTAAAATATGAGGATGAAGTTTATACAATTGAAAAACAGCGTTTTCCTAAAATAGGAAGCCGTGTAAAATATGAAGGTAAAGATGTTAAAGTTCTTGGATTAAATGTTATAAATGATTTAATTAAAATCGATAATAATGGTGCGATTATTTTTGTAGGATTAGATGAAATAACTTTTAATTTGAGTGGTGGTAAGTAATGTTAAATGTGGAAGTAGAAAATTATTTATTAGCCCATAATAATTTAAAAATAATTCAAAGGAAAGATATGTTCAATTTCTCTTTAGATACTGTTTTATTAGCTAATTTTTGTACAATTAATAAAAATGTAAAGAAAATAGTTGATTTTGGTACTAACAATGCTGCAATTCCCTTGATTTTATCAACTAGAACAAATAAAGATATTTTGGGAATTGAAATACAAAAGGAAGCTGTTGAATTAGCAAAGAAAAATATTACTCTAAATAAACTTGATAATCAAATTGAAATAGTTCATGGAGATATAAATGAATATGTTAAAAATGCTTCAAAAGTTGGGTTGGTTATTTGTAATCCTCCCTTTTTTAAAGTAGATGAGGAAAGTAATTTGAATGAAAATGAATTTTTAACTATTGCTCGTCATGAAATTAAGATAGATTTAGAAAGAATTATAAAATCTGCATCAGTTATTTTAGACAATCGTGGTAGATTTTCAATGGTACATCGACCAGATCGAATGATTGAAATTTTAAACTTAATGCAGAAGTATGAAATAGAACCAAAACGAATAAGATTTGTTTATCCTAAAGTAGGTCGTGAAAGTCATGTTTTATTAGTAGAGGGTATTTATAAAGGAAAAAAAGGTTTGAAAATTGAACCGCCATTATACGCACATAATGAAGATGGAAGTTATAGTAATGAAGTAAGAAGAATGTTTGGAGAAAATATTGATGAATAGACAAAAGAGTTTTGAAAATAATCAACCGTGTTTGTATTTAGTAGCTACTCCTATTGGTAACTTGGATGAAATAACATATCGTGCAGTTAAAATTTTACTAGAGGTAGATTATATTGGTGCTGAAGATACTCGGAATACAATTAAATTATTAAACCATTTTAATATAAAAACAAAGTTAATTTCCCATCATGAGCATAATTTATTACATTCTATACCTAAATTAATAAATTTAATGTTAGAAGGTAATAATATAGCATTAGTTAGTGATGCTGGTTATCCAGCTATTTCTGATCCAGGTTATGAATTAGTTAAAGAGGCTATTAAAAATAATATAAATGTAATTCCAATAAGTGGTGCTAGTGCTTGTCTTAATGCTTTAGTTGTTTCTGGCATTGCACCACAACCTTTTTTGTTTTATGGATTTTTAGACCATTTTGATAAAAAAAAGAAAAAGGAATTAGAAAAATTAAAAAATTATGAAGAGACAATCATATTTTATGAATCTCCTCATCGAATTACAAAAACTTTAAAGTTAATATTAGAGATATTTGGGGATCGAGAAATTGCTTTGTGTAGAGAAATAAGCAAAAAGCATGAAGAAGTAATAAGAGGTTTTTTAAGTGAAGTGATTGAAGTATCTAATAATTTAAAAGGTGAAATGGTAATCATTGTTTCTGGTAATAATAATGTAATAGAAGAACAGATTTTTGAACAAACTATTGTTGAACATGTTAATGAATATGTGAATAAGGGAATGTCTGTTAAAGATTCTATTAAAGAGGTTGCTAAATTAAGAAATCTCAAGAAAAATGAAGTGTATGCTGAATATCATCAAAAAGATGAATAAATATTTTTTTAGTTAAAGGTTATTTTTAATGTTTCACGTGAAACATTAAAAATATAAATTTTACTAATTTGTTAAATAAAGGTATTATATAGTTATGAAAGGGTAGGAAAAATGAATGAAATATGAGTATACAATAAAAAATGATAAATTTAATAGAAAAAAGATATTTTATATAGTAATAATTATGATTGTATTTGCAATTATAATAGGTGGTTTATTTTGGTTTATAAATAAAGATAACATATATGATAAATATAATGTATATGATAAGAAAAATAAAGATATTGGAACTATAGAACACTATAAAGATGAAACAGAGAATATTTATATATCATTATATTATCCTAAAACCGAAAGTGAAGATTTTAATAAAATAATAAATCAATATTATAAAAATTATATAAAAGAACAAAAAGTAAGTGAAAAAAGTAAAGATATTTTGTATATGGATTATTCTATTGATGAAGTATATGATCAGTTCATTAATTTAAAACTAAAAATTGAAAAGTTTAATGAGGATGAAAAACTTATATCATCTACAAATAAAATATTTTCATATGATTTAAAAAATAATACATTATTAACTGTTGATGATTGTTTGAGAAATTTATATAAAACATCATTAGCTGGTATTAATGGAATTGATAAAATAAATTACGATAACTCAAATATAAGAATTGAAAAGTCAAAATTAGTTATCTATACAGATGAAAATCTAAAAGAAAAGGTAGAAATAAATTATGCAGATAATAAGGATTTAATTAAACTGGCTAATAAAAATATTCCATCTAATGCACCTATAGATGTAGCTAAACCTACTGCTCAACCTAAAATAGATCCAAATAAAAAAATTGTTGCAATAACTCTTGATGATGGACCACATAAGACAAATACACTTAGAACTATTGAATTATTTGAAAAATATAATGGACGTGCAACATTTTTAATGTTAGGAAAAAATGTTAAATTATATCCAGATATAGTTAAAACAGTTTATGAACATGGTTTTGAAATTGGAAGTCATTCTTGGGATCATCCTGATTTAAGAAAACTAGATGTAGATGGTGTAAATAAGCAAATTGTTGATACGCAAAATGAAATATTTAGTATTACAGGTTTTGAACCTAAAATTATTAGACCTCCTTATGGAGCTACTAATGATATGTCAAAAGAGGTAATTGCTAATAATGGTTTGAAAATTGCTTTATGGAATTTAGATACAGAAGATTGGAAATTAAAAGATGCTAATAAAATAAAGGATGCTATAGTTGATAATGCATTTAATGGAGCTGTTATATTAATTCATGATATACATACATTTACTATAGATGGATTAGAAATGGCATTGGCGGAATTAGATAAACGTGGTTACCAGTTTGTTACTTTAGATACATTAAGTCAATATTTTGAATTAAAGAATGTTTTACGCTAGTTATGACTAGCGTCAGGCTGTTGACAAAAGATGGTATAAAAACTAGTTTTAAAGTTCTTATACCACCTTTTTTTGTTTTTGATTTATTATTTATTTCTTTTTCTTTATATATTTCACTTTTATTGCCCTTTTTTATAAAAACTGGCCTGTCTTTCCATAGCCATCCTGCCATCTTTCTTAAATTATGGCATGCAAAAATAAGCTCTCCCTGATGTTTGTTTTTCCTCAGCCCCCTTAATCGTGTAAATCTTAAATTATGTTTTTCCTTGCACTCTCCAAATACACGTTCTATACTCTCTTTTCTAATTCTATATATCTCTTT
>NZ_FOIN01000039.1 GCF_900102365.1 Thomasclavelia cocleata
AAAAGTGATTTGGCAAGAATAAGGATTTTAAACATCATAACCCCATCATACCCATAAGAATTTCTGTTAGAGAAATCGACATACTTAGCAACATTGATCCCTTCCGCAACTTCAATAACAGTTCTACAAATATCATCATGAGCAATATCTTTTTCGAAAGATAATGAAAAATCCAGTAGCATATTCGGTTGATATGCGTTATAATTTTTTGTGTGTAGTGTTGTATTCATAACTAACATTATACCAAAAAACACGGATGACCGTGTTTTTTTTCGTTTTTTTGAAACTGAAATGAGTTATTTACTCGTTACAGCCCCTTCTTTTTTATTTTTCAAATTTGTATTGATATTGTTGAACTTATGTAAGGTCTATTATCAATAAAAAATTGATAATAGATCAAGGTATATATTGGAAGTAGCTATGAACAATTTTATGCATTATAAATGTTTTGAATTATATTATTAAAAAATGAGTGAAATGACTTTGATCTTTTGTAAAAATTCTGAAACTGAATTTGAAATTGTTATAAAGGTTATTATCTCTATGGAATCTGTTTTCTTAAAAGATGAACTGTTTAAATTTTTTGATTATTCCTTTCTTGCTGTTTTTACTTCCGCCCTTGTTTAGAAAAGGTGTAAATTAGAAACAGATATTTTTAAAATCTTATTTGACGGATTTAATGAATAAATATATATCAGGTCAACTTTACAATAGAATGTGATATATTAGAAAGTCTTCTAAAGAAAAAGATGGAAAAACTCCACCCGTAGATAATCTGATAGTTAAGGAAATAAGTAGATATTTGTTGTTTGATTTAAGTTGATTTTTATTAAAAATAGGTTTAATGGTACATAAAAATTACCATTAATTTAGAATTATTTGTATTATTTTGTGGAAATAAATAATGATTATTGAAACCAATAATCATTATAATCATATTTAAAAACACGATAAATAAACTTTCCTCCAATAGTAGTAAATTTTTTAATTAATGTTCCAGAGTTATCGTATTCTCCCCATGTCATTGCCATACCACTATCAATGATTATATTATTTTCTAATTCTTGTACACTGCTGACATATCCAGAATAGTCTACAGGAATAGTATTCACTAATTCAACAGTACGATTATTTTCGTTAACTAAATATTTGTAATAATAAGATGTACCTTCCTTTGAATTAAAATATGCATTTTGGTAATTATCGTCTTTTTGCCAATCATAATCAGGTTGGGTTGAACTTACAGCTAAATTATTATTATAAAGATATAGGTAATATGCACCGTTTTCTAATGAACTATCTTCTTGGTAGGTTACACAATGTTGCCCAGCTTGCATTGAAAAATCACCTATCTTAGTTAAAAGCAAGTTATTGTAGTTGCTCTCTTGCCAAAAATTGTTGGAACCTATCATATAATCAATTTTAACATTTTCATATATATCATTAAGTTTAATAATTGTTGATGTTTCACGAGAGCTTATTATTAGATTATCATTATTTATAAGTTCTAAAGAATTAATGTGCATCCAATCAAGGTCATCAGCATTTTTAGGTAAAGTGACAGTTTTATAATAATCTGGAAAAAGTTCAATTAGATCAATTAATTCACTAACTGTACCACTTTCATAATCAATCATAATAATTTTATCTTCACTTGTTTTAGCATTTTTTTCACTGGCAAGAACAATTAAATTATTATCATTATCAAAGATGTAATCATGATGTAGTTTATAATTACCAGTATCATAGAATTTACTAACATATCCAATTTGATCTATTCCTACAATTAATGTACTGGAAACACTCATATACATTGCATTATCTTCAAATAATAATCGATGAGAACGATATGAGATAATAGGGACCTCACTACGAATTATACCATTATTATCATATAAACGCATATATGCTAAGACATCGCTATCTTCAGTTACATCATTGCCTAAAACAGTATAAAGTCCGTTACTTAATGGTGAAGTATTATCATATGTAGTTGTATTAACAGTAATATATTCATTACCACCTTGTAAATCTGGAGCTTGATATGACCAGGATAATGTATCTATTTCTTGGTTATTTTTATTATTGATATGTAAAGTGATAGTATTTTTAGCTCCAGGAATAGCACCTATTAAAAGATATTCATGTTTTTTTGTGAAACCGCTTGTTGTGTTAGTATTAAGGGTTCTAGAAAAATCTTCATAACCTTCACAGCTGATTGTGTAAGATACTTGGCATTCTATTTCTGTAGTGAAATAAATATAGATACTTGTAGTATTAGTGCCAAAGGGATTTTCTATTAATAGTGGATTATCAGATGTGTATTTGTTCATGATTTTATATTTTTCAATTTGCTGATACATTTCATTCTGATAATTTTCACTATAAATTTTTTTTACATTAGTACTAGTGTTTTCCAATTGTGTTAATGGTAAACAGTTTTTATCATTACTTGAAACTTTAGTATTAAAAGAATTATTGATATTAAAGGATATTATAATTAAACTAAATATTAATAAGCCAATGCATAAATTTTTGATCTTTTTCATTTTTTCCTCCATTTTCATTTGCTTTTATAATTGGGGTACAAAAAGTTAATTTTACTATTAATCTAAGTTTATTTAGTATATAAACAAGATATTTTGCTTTATCATAAATAATATTTTTAATATATATTTTTTTCTTTAATTAATAATAAATTATATTTTCATACTTACTATATAATAAACCAAAAAAGTATGTGGAAAATACAGATTAAAAAACAACAATTATCAAAATATATTATAAATGATATTTATATGTATATATTATTAGTTGACAGATAATACTATATAACATATAATATTGTTGTGGAGTAAATATGAAAGGAGTAATACAGATGATATTTAATACTGGAGCTGCATTATTGGATACAATCGTTCTTTCAGTTGTTTCAAAAGAGTCTCAGGGGACGTATGGATATAAAATCACACAAGATGTTAGAATAGCTCTGGATGTTTCAGAATCAACGTTATATCCAGTTCTAAGAAGGCTATTGAAAGATAATTGCTTAGAGACCTATGATCAGGAATGTGGGGGAAGAAATCGTCGTTATTATAAGATCACTGCTGAGGGTAAGGCACAATTAGAGATGTATCGTAGTGAATGGCATGAATATGTTCAAAAAATTAATACTATTATTGAGGGGGCGCTCTGATGAATCGTAAGGAGTTTATTGATAAATTAGATTATTTATTACAAGATATAGAAGATATTGAACGTGAAGAAGCATTGCAATATTATGAAGATTATTTTGATGAAGCGGGTAGTGAGAATGAATCACAAGTAATTAAAGATTTAGGATCACCTGAAAGAGTTGCTGCAATTATTAAAGCAGGACTTGAAAATCAATTTGATCAAGATATTGAATATAGTGAAAAGGGTATGGATAATGCTAATTATAAAGAAGTTAGGGAAGTTATTGAAGCTGAGGTAATTGATAAGGAGAAAAAAGAAAATCATTTTAAGGAAAATCCTGATCGAAACCGAATTTTAATAATTTTAATTATAATTGGGATAATATTTTTAGCATTACCGATTGGTGGAGGACTTTTTGGAGTTTGTATTGGTGTTATAGCGGCTTTATTTGCATTAGGGATTGGAGTTCTTACAGGTGGGGTTATTTGTTTAGTTGGTGCAGTAGCATGTCTTGTTAAAGGATTTATGATCTTGGCCTCAACTCCAGGAATGGGACTAATTATTTTGGCAACTGGTTTTGGGTTAATTGCATTATCAATTGGTTTTTTTGCATTGGCAAGAGGAACTGTTAAAGCAATTCCCTTAATGGTTAGTGGAGTAGTAAATTTAATTAAGACAATTATACAAAAGGTGGGTGAGTTGTTATGAAAAAAACTACCTGGTTAGTAATCATATCTTTAGTTATTGCATTAGTGTTATTTATTTCTGGAGTGGTATTAGGTGGTGTTGATGAACTTGTAGGTGTATATCATCAAGGGGAATTAAATATTTCGTTACCATTTATTAAAACAAGAGATATAGAAAAAGAATTTGTTAATATTGAAGAGTTAGATATTAAAGCTTCTGCAGGGGATTTTGAAATAAGTGAGTACAATGGTGATAAAATTAAGGTAGTAGCTAAAAATGTTAGTCGTAAAACAGAATTATATCAGGATAATAATACTTTAATATTTAAAGAAAATTTTAAAATTGATCTTTTTTCAATCAATAATAATACTAAAGTACAAATCTATATTCCTAAAAATTATCAATTTGGTGAAGTAAAAATAGATATAGATGCAGCTGGTTTTAAAGTTCCAAATCTGTTGGTAGATGAGTTAGAGGTAGATGTAGATGCTGGTTCTTTTAAAGCAGATAAAATTATTGCTGATAAAATATTTATAGATGTTGATGCAGGAAATGCTAAAATAGGGTTGTTAGATAGTAAGAAAAGTGAATTTGATGCGGATGTAGGTGATATTAAAGTAACTATGGCAGGTAGTGAAAGTGATTATAGTTATGAGGCGGATTGTGATTTAGGTGATATTGAAATAGGAAGTTATCATGGCGATGGTATAAGTAATGAATATCAGTATCATGGAGGTAATCGTTCTATTAAAGCAGATTGTAATGTTGGTAGTATCATTATAAAGATGGAGGTGTAAAAATGAAACGTTTATATCGTTCAGATAGAGATAAAATGATTTGTGGAGTATGTGGAGGAATTGCAGAGTATTTTGATTTAGACCCAACATTAGTTAGATTAGGTTGGATTGTTTTCTTTGCTATAGGTGGTAGTGGTTTTATAGCGTATATTATTGCTGCAATAGTTATTCCAAATCATTAAGCTGATGAGTTTTCATCAGTTTTTTTATCTATAAAAATAATGGGAATGTATATAAAAAAAACATGAATTTAGTATTTTAAATTCATGTTTAAAAAGTTATTGTTTTTTTATTATGGAATAAGTATATTAATAGTTTTATTTACAACTTCAATAGTCACAGGTAACAAAGAACCTTGTTCTCCATCAATGTCAATTATAACATCTTGTTTACTATAGATTTCAATTTTTTTTGCTTGAAAATAAGCTATAAAAGGACTACGAGCATGTTTTTTTAAAAGATAGTCTTTTGATAAGGCGACCAAATCAGTTACAGAACATTTTTTTATGATAATTAAATCTAGTAAACCATCTTGAATATCAGCAAGAGGAATAATATTTTCAAAACCACCAACTCTATTAGTATTGGTAATCATAAACATTTTAGCACTCTCTTCAATAACATTGACATCATCTAATATGATCTTAAGGTCAATATTTGTATTTAACTGGCTTGGTAAATTAGCTAACCCATTTAAATAATAAGCTAAAGGACCAAGTCTTTTTTTATCGGTTTTACTAACACTAAAAGATACATCACTAAACATTCCTCCAGCTGCAACATTCATAAAATAACGATTATCAATTTTTCCAACATCACAGCAGACAGTATGAAAATTATTAATTAAATCACATACTGCATTGGTTTCAGTTGGTAAATTTAAGTAATTAGCAAAATCATTGACTGTACCAGCAGCTAGAATGCATAAAGGGATAGTTTTATGACTTTCAACCATTCCGCTTACTACTTCATTGATTGTGCCATCTCCACCAACAACAGTAATAAAATCATAATTTTTTTCATCACATTTTAATACTTTATAATAACCATCATCTTTTTTAGATGTATAGAAAATATCAACATGATTGACTAATTGTTTTAAAATAAGTTGACCAATTAATTTGTCTAAATTGTTTTGAATAGAACGTTGTCCAGCAGATGGATTAACAATAAATAAGCAACGCTTCATAACTTTACTCTTTAACTAATTCTTTTAATATTTCTACAGATTGTTTCATCATTGTTAAAGAAACAAATTCAAATGGACCATGAAAATTATCTCCACCTGTACCAATGTTTGGACAAGGCAATCCCATATATGTTAGACGTGCGCCATCAGTTCCTCCTCTGATAGGGCTAGCATATGCTTCTATTCCTAATTTTTTCATAGCTTTTTCTAATTTTTCGATAATATAATAATTATCTTTAATTATTTCAGCCATATTTAAATATGATTCATTAATTTCTAGACTAATTAGTTCGTAACCATATTTCTCATCTAAATATTTTTTGATACGTTTAAAATCATTAATTTGTTTTTTAGCTAATGATAGATTATGATTTCTAATAATATATTCAAGTGTTGCTTCTTCGCAATTACCTTCTAGATGATGAATATGATTAAATCCATCATAACCGTCTGTAAAATAAGCTTTTTGCTGAGCTGGTAACATATTTTCAAATTCAATTGCAACATTAATAGCACTAACCATTTTATCTTTAGCATTACCAGGATGAATTGATTTACCAGTAATTTTAACATTAGCACTGTAGGCATTAAAGTTTTCGTAATTATATTCGCAAATGTCACCACCATCTAATGTGTATGCATATTTGGCATTGAATTTTTCGACGTTGAAATTATCAGCACCACGTCCTACCTCTTCATCAGGAGTAAAAGCTATTTTAATATCATTATGTTTGATTTCTGGATGATGGTATAAATAGTCAGCTAAATCCATGATGATTGCAACACCAGCTTTATCATCTGCCCCAAGTAATGTAGTACCATCAGTAGTTATAAGATCATGACCGATCATCTTTTTTAAACTAGTAAATTCTTCTGGATCTAATGATAGATTCAAAGCATTATTAAGTTTGATGATTGAACCATCATAATTAGTAACTTTTTGTGGTTTGATATTCATACCACTTGCATCTGGTGAAGTATCCATATGAGCAATAAATCCAATTACATCACCTGTTCCTCCATTACCTTTAATAGTTCCATAAACAATACCAAATTCATCTAAATGAGCATCATCAATACCTATTTCTAACATTTCTTTTACTAACTCTTTTCCTAATTCTAATTGTTTAAAAGTAGAGGGAGTTGTATTTGAGTATTCGTCTGATTGTGTATCAAAACTTACATATTTTAAAAATCTTTCTTCAATATTCATATTATTTCTCCTTTGATTCTAATACTTTAATTATACTCATTATTATTAATTAAACAACCTTGTCTCTTTACTATTTTTTTTTTCTAGTTTAAAATAATATATATTTTTAGATAAGGAGTAATTATGGCAAAATTTTATACAGTAAAAATAGGTAGAAAACCAGGAATTTATTTGACTTGGGATGAATGTAAACAACAGGTTGATAAATTTAAAGGGGCAGTATATAAATCTTTTAATAGTAAAGATGAAGCAGAAGTATTTCTTGAGGAAAAGAAAATTAAGGTTGATAATGGATTGATAGCATATGTTGATGGAAGTTATAATATTAAAACAAAAGAATATGGATTTGGGTGTGTAATTATTGAAGGACAACAAGTAATAAAAGAGATGTATGGTAAAGGTAATGATGAAGATTATGTTTCTATGCGTAATGTAGCTGGTGAAATACTAGGTAGTATTTGTGCGATGGAATATGCTAAAAATAATGGCTATGCTCAGATTTGTATTTATTATGACTATGAAGGAATTGAAAAGTGGGCAAATAGATTATGGAAAGCTAATAAAATAGGAACTCAGGCTTATCAAAAAAAAGTTGCGATGTATCGTAAAACATTAGAAATTTGCTTTGTTAAAGTATTAGCACATAGTGGGGATTTTTATAATGAACGTGCTGATAAACTTGCAAAAAAGGCGGTAGGTATAAATGGTTAAAAAAATTAAAATAACTAAAAAGCAACAAAAAAAATTAGCGAAATCATGGATAGGGATATTAGTAATATTAATTATTGCAGGATATAATTTTTATCAGGATCATGAAACTATTGAACCAGGTAAACGGTTTGAAGTTACTTTGAATAAGTGTGTTGATGGAGATACTGCCTGGTTTGATGTGAATGGAAAAAATACTAAGGTGAGGTTTTTGTATATTGATACCCCAGAATCAACTAACGTAATTGAGCCATATGGTAAAGAAGCTAGTAATTATACTAAAGAGCAATTGAATAATGCTTCAAAAATTGAATTAGAGTTAAATATAGATGGAGATACAACTGATAAATATGATCGGTTATTAGCTTGGGTATTTGTTGATGGAGAGTTATTACAGAAAAAATTAGCAAATGAGGGTCTAGTTGAGAAGTTTTATGATTATGGTTATGATTATACTTATAAAAAGGATATAGTTGATGCTGATATGAATGCTAGAAGATTAAAAAAAGGTATTTATGAGAATGATTAAATTGTATTGTTGTTAGTACAATTTTCGAATTTTTCGTAAAATTTAGTTCTAATTAAGAAAAATTAAAAATTTTTTTTAAAAATTTTTTTGTCTAAAAAACGTGTATAATCGTATACAATTAGCGGTTTTTGGGCTGAATACTTAGATAATTGCGGACATTGTATGTAAAAAAGTGTTTGAAATTTGGTACATTTTAAGGTATTCTAATAGATATATAGTAAAGGAATAGGTGATTAAATGTTTAGGTATGTTTTAAAACGAGTGCTTATTGGAATTGTAACCTTGTTTTTACTTTCATCAGCGACTTTCTTTTTGATGAAAGCAACTCCAGGGTCACCAATTAGTGGGGAGAAATACAAGAACGAGGCACAACGGCAATTGGCAATTAAAAAGTACAACTTAGATAAGCCGATTTTTGAACAATACACTATTTATATGAATGATTTGATTCATGGGGATTTAGGAGAAAGTATTGTTCGTTCAGGACGGGAAGTATCAGATACGATTACACAAAGTTTCCCAGTTACAGCTAAGCTGGGGGCAGTGGCATTTGCTACAGCATTGGTTATAGGAATTACGCTTGGGACTATTGCGGCGCTTTCAAAGCAAAAATGGGTAAATAATCTTTGTATGTTCGTTGCGACAATCGGTGTATCTGTACCATCGTTTTTGATAGGGATTTTGTTGATTATTATTTTAGGGGTTAAATTCAAACTTTTCCCATTCGTAGGACTAAACAGTCCAGGGAATTATGTGTTACCAGTAATGTCATTGGCCTTTTATCCAATTTCAATGATTTGTCGTTTAACTCGAAGCAGTATGCTAGAAGTAATGAAACAGGATTATATTATTTTAGCACGTTCAAAAGGAACATCATATAAAAAGGTAGTAATTAAACATGCTCTTAAAAATGCAATGATACCAGTAATTACATATGCAGGACCAGCATTTGCATATATGCTTACAGGAAGTTTCGTTATTGAATCATTATTTGCGATTCCTGGAATTGGTCGTGAAATGGTATCAAGTATACAAAGTCGTGATTATTCGATGATTATGGGGCTTACAATTTTCTTAGGATTTTTAGTTATTACATTCAATATTATTACAGATGTGTTATCGGCAGCAGTCGATCCAAGAATTAAATTAAAATAAGGGGGAGCAAGATGGAAGAAAATAGAATTATGGACATCGAACTTACTCCTGATATGTTTGAGAAGTTAGATGATTCAAAAAAGAATAGTGAAAAAATTTCATATGAAAGTAAAACATATTTAGCTGATGCCTGGGGAAGATTTAAAGCTAATAAATTAGCTTTAATTGGATTATGTTTTTTGGCATTAATGGCTATTTGCAGTATTTTAATACCAATGTTATCTCAGTATACTTATGATGGACAAGATATGGCTAATACATTTGCAGCTCCTTCAATGGATCATTTTTTAGGGACAGATCGTTTTGGACGTGATGTTTTAGTAAGAATCATGTATGGTGGTAGAATATCTCTTTCTGTTGGTTTTTCTGCAGCAACTATCTCTTTATTAGTAGGGGTTACTTATGGTGCAATTGCAGGATATGTTGGTGGAAAAGTTGATATGGTAATGATGAGAATTGTTGATGCATTATATTCGATTCCAGATATGTTATATTTAATCATGATTACTGTTGTAATGGGATCAAATTTCTTATCAATTATTATTGGTATCTGTATTTCCTCATGGATGGGGATGGCACGTCAGGTACGAGCACAAGTTATGACATTAAAAGAACAGGAATTTTCTTTAGCAGCGTTTGTATTAGGTGCTAGTAAACCACGTATTTTATTAAAGCACTTAATTATTAATAGTATGGGACCAATTATTGTATCATTTTCAATGTTAGTTCCAAGTTCAATTTTTTATGAAGCTACTTTAGGTTTCTTAGGAATTGGTCTTTCAGCACCAAAAGCAAGTTGGGGAACATTAGCTAATGATGCTAGAGCAATGATCAGCTCACAGCCATTACAGGTTGTTTGGCCAGTCTTAGCTATTTGTTTAACAATGTTAGCTTTAAATTTTATTGGAGATGGTTTAGGGGATGCCCTTGACCCTAAGAAGAAGTAGGAGGGAAGTTATAAAATGAAAATGTTAGAAGTTAATGACCTTACTACTGAATTTAGTACCGAAAATGGAACAGTTAGAGCTGTTCGTAATGTATCTTTTTATGTAGATAAGGGTGAAGTATTAGGAATTGTTGGTGAGTCAGGTTCAGGAAAATCACAAACTATGTTTTCGATTATGGGGCTGCTTGCTGGTAATGGTAGAGTAACAAATGGATCAATTAAGATCGATGGTAAAGAAATTTCACCGTTATATTTTGATTCAAATAAAAAATATGAAGCTGCAATGAATGATATTCGTGGTAATGATATGGCAATGATCTTTCAAGATCCAATGACATTTTTGAATCCAACACTTAGAATTGAAACTCAGTTAGTTGAACCAATTCTTAATCATAATCCAGGAATATCTAAAGCAGATGCACGAAACAAAGCTATAGATTTGATGAAGAAGGTAGGGATACCTTCACCAGAAAATCGTATTCGTCAATATCCTCATCAATTTTCAGGTGGGATGCGACAAAGAATTATTATTGCAATAGCTTTAGCTTGTGATCCAAAAATTATAATTGCTGATGAACCAACGACAGCATTAGACGTAACTATTCAAGCACAAGTGTTAGACTTGATTAGTGGATTAAAAAATGAAATAGATTCTGGGATTATTATGATTACCCATGACCTTGGAGTAGTTGCAAGTATTTGTGATCGTATTGCTATTATGTATGGTGGTAAGGTTGTTGAAATTGGTACTACAGATGAGATTTTCTATAATCCTAAACATCCATATACAAAAGGGTTACTGTCTTGTATAGCTAATCCTGATGATTTAGAAAGAAAAGAGTTACATCCAATACCTGGATCACCGCCTGATTTATTAAATATTTCTGATGGTTGCCCGTTTGTAGATCGTTGTGAAGATGCAATGAATATTTGTCCGCTTAAAATGGATGAATATCGTGAATATTCTAAAACACATGTTTGTTCATGCTGGCTTGGAAATCCTAAAGTTTTAAAGGGAGGGAAATAGAAAATGAGTGAACCAATTTTAAAAGTAAAAGGACTTAAAGTTCATTTCCCTGTTTCTGGTGGTTTCTTAGCAAAGAAACAAATTGTAAAAGCGGTAGATGGGGTTGACTTTGAAATAGCTAAAGGTGAAACATTTGGTTTAGTAGGTGAATCTGGATGTGGAAAAAGTACTACTGGTAGAGCTTTGGTTAAAATTTATGAGCCAACTGCTGGTAAAGTTATTTTTGATGGTGAAGATATTACAAAAATTAAAGGAGCTAAGTTAAAAGAGTTCCGTCGTGATATGCAGATGATTTTCCAAGATCCTTATGCGAGTTTAAATCCAAGAATGACAGTTGGTGAAATAATTCGTGAACCAATGGATATTCATGGAATTTATAATTCTAAAGAAGAACGTGAAAATAGGGTTCGAGAACTATTAGAAATTGTAGGATTGAAACCAGATCATATTCGTCGTTATCCTCATGAATTTTCAGGTGGACAAAGACAAAGAATCGGGATTGCAAGAACACTTGCTTTGAATCCTAAATTTATTGTTTGTGATGAACCAATATCTGCTCTTGATGTTTCAATTCAAGCACAAGTTATTAACTTACTTGAAAAGATTCAAAAAGAAATGGGAATTGCTTATTTATTCATTGCTCATGATTTGAGTATGGTTAAACATATTTCAGATCGAATTGGGGTAATGTATTTAGGAAATATAGTTGAAGTGGGGGGAGCTGATGATGTTTATCATGAGCCATTACACCCATATACACAAGCGTTGCTTTCTTCGGTTCCAATTCCAGATCCAGAGACTGCACGTTCTAAAAAACGTATCGTATTGGAAGGTGAACTTCCAAGTCCGATAAATCCGCCTAGTGGATGCGTATTCAGGACACGTTGTCCCAAGGCAACTGAGAGATGTGCTAAAGAAAAACCAACATTGAAAAATGTTGGAAATCGTCAAGTAGCATGTTTCTTATATGAGAAATAGTTGAAAGGGGAAAAGACATGAAAAAACTATTAACTTATAGCCTTTGTTTCTTAATGGCCTTAACTTGTTTAACAGGTTGTGGTGGTGGAAACCAAGCTGATTTGAGAGTTGCTGTTGGTGGGGATACTGCAGATTTGGACCCTGCTATTGTAGACGACTCAATTACTGCTAACATTTTAACACAAGTCTATCAAGGGTTATATACTCTTGATACTGAAGGTAATGTTATTCCTAGCTTAGCTACTGATATGCCTGAAATCAGTGAAGATGGGTTAACTTACACTATCAAAATGAAAGAGGGTACTAAATGGAGTGATGGTAAGCCAGTAAAGGCTTCTGACTTCGTATTTGCTTGGAAACGTGCAGTTCCTACTCAAGGATATTACACACAATTCATCTGGCAATATATTGATGGTACTTCTCACATGGTAAAAGATGAAAAGACTGGTGCTGAAGTAGATACTCCATATACTACTATGGATGAATTAAAAGATTTTGGGGCAAAAGCTTTAGACGATACTACTATTGAAATTAAATTAAAAGCTAAATGTGCTTATTTTACATCTTTATTAACTAACACTGTATTCTATCCAGTTAGAGAAGATTACTTGAAAGAAAATGCTAAAGATGGTGATTTCAATGATTCAAGTTGGGGAAATAAAGATGATGTTCCTTACAATGGGGCATTCAAAGTTACTTCTGTAAATACTAAAGATGAAGTAGTTATGGTAAAAAATGAAGAATTTGCTGATGCTGATAAAGTAGAAATTAATACTATTTCATTTAAAGTAATGGCAGATATGGATGCACAAACTAGTGCGTTTGAAAGTGGTGACATTGATTTCGCTACTTCATGTAATATTGATTCAATCAATGCTAAAGAAGAATTAAAAGAACAATCTTGGAAAATTGATCCATTTGTATGTAACTACTATGTATTAATTAATTCTGGTGAAGAAAATACAAATGAAGTTTTAAAAGATAAAGATATCCGTAATGCACTTGGATTATCTATTAACCGTGCTAATGTTTTAAAAGCATTAGGATATGGTGAAAATGCTTATGAATTAAGTGGTTTAATTCCAGCAGGTATTCCTGGAGTAAATGGTGATTTCCGTGAAGAACAAGATGAAGTTAAAAAATTAGCTTCTTATGATTTAGAACAAGCTAAAGCAATCATGGAATCTAAAGGTTATAGTAAAGATAATATGTTAAATTTAACATATAAATATAACGATAACACAATGCATAAAAATGTAGCTCAAGCTATGCAGGCTTCAATGAAAGATGCATATATCAATCTTGAATTAGTTGCTACTGAAAAAGAAGCATTCTTTGATGCTCGTGATAAAGGTGATTTTGAATTAGCTCGTCATGCAATGACTGCAGATTTTATTGATCCAATGGCATATTTATCAATGTATGTAGGAAAAACTACTTTAGGTAATACTGTTGATGATCCTGAATTTGAAAGATTAGTAAATACTGCTAATGTATTAGATGGTGCAGAACGTATGAAAGGTTTACATGATGCTGAAAACTATTTAGTTGGTGATCAACATTATATTATTCCATTATTTGGATATACTGAACCATATTTATTATCATCTAAAGTAACTGGAGTTACTCATTCACCTGAGGGACATTATCAATTAGCTTATGCAAAAATTGCAAAATAACATTTAGTTATTAATAAGGTACACCTAAAGTGTACCTTATTTTAATAGGAGGGATATAATGATAAAGATAAAATCAGTAAAAGAACAATATGAAATTAGAGATGCTTGTTTAAAAGAGCGCTTAGAAATAATTCTACCAAAAGTAATGAATGATAATGATGTAGATATGTGGATCAGTGCTTCTAAAGAATATAATGAGGATCCATTATTTCATGCTATTACACCAGCTTGTTATCCTACAGCTAGACGTATTTCAATGTTTGTTTTTGTAAAAGATGGTGAAAAAATACATCGTTTTTCTTTATGTATGCCAAGTGAGGAATTAGCGCCTTATTATGAAAGTTATTGGACTGATTTCAATAATGAAGATCAAATGGCTTGTTTAAATCGTCTTTGTAATGAATTTGATCCTAAAAATATTGCAGTTAATGTATCTGATAATTTTTCTTTTAGTGATGGTTTAACTCAAGGGTTATATGAAATGCTTACAAATAAAATGGATACAAAGTATGTTGAACGTATAGTTCGTAATGATTTGTTAGCAATTAAATTGATGGAACTTAGAACACCAATGGAATTGCAGTTACATCCTGAAGTAATGAAAGTAGCTTTTTCTATCATTGAGGAAGCTTTTAGTAAGAATAGTATAGTTCCAGGGGTTACTACATGTGAGGATCTTCAATGGTTGATGATGCAAAGAGTAAAAGATTTAGGATTAGATTATTGGTTTGAGCCAACTGTTGATTTGCAAAGAGCAGGATTAGATAATCCAAGATATTTTGGAGTTATTGAAAAAGGTGACTTATTGCATTGTGATTTTGGAATTAGATATTTAAATATTTGTACTGATACACAAAGGTTAGCATATATCGCTAAAGATGATGAAGATGAGATTCCACAAGATTTATTAGAAGGAATGAGAATTAATGATCGTTTTCAGGATATTGTTGCTTCAAAGATGGCAGATGGCAAGAGTGGGAATGATGTTTTAATGGATTCATTGAATCAAGCAAAAGAAGAAGGGATTGAGGCAGTGTTATATTCACATCCATGTAATATTTATGGTCATGGTCCAGGAACAACGATTGGATTATGGAATAATCAAAATCGGATTCCAGTAAAGGGTGATATATTAATGTCTTATGATACTACTTATGCTTTAGAATTAAATACTAAGGCTACAGTATTTGGGCAAGATTATTATTTTTATACTGAAGAAACAATTGCTTTTACTAAAGATGGTTTGATTTATTTATATCCTGGCCGTGAAAATATTTATTTTATAAAGTAGGTATAGTATGAAAAGTAAAATGAAAAAAGAGTTTTTGAATTTTGAGGGTGGACTATTTAGTGAGGTAGAAAAAGCTGATGTTGGTGATAGTTATACAAAGATGGCTGAAGCAGGAGTAGCGTTAATGGGTTGGGCAGATCCTTTTATGCCTGATTTTTCCATTCCGAGCCATATAATGGATAAAACAATTGAAGCAATTAAATCACCTATTTCATCACATTACACTGCTCCTACGGGAAATATGGAGCTTAGAGAAGTAATATGCAGCAGGTTTTTGGAAAAATACGGGGTTGAAATTATTCCAGAACGAAATGTAATTATTACACCAGGCAGCGATAGTGCATTATTTTTTGCGATGTTCCCATTTTTACAAAAAGATGATGAAGTTATTATTCCTTGTCCAAGTTATCCAAATAATATGCAAAATATTAAAATGATGCAAGCTACACCAGTAGTCTATAAATTAGAGAGTAATAATGATTATCAAATAGAAATGGAATCTTTAGAAGCCTTAGTAACAGATAAAACAAAAATGATTGTTTTAACTCATCCAAATAATCCTACAACTACTGTTTATAGTAAAGAAAGTTTGGAAGCGATTAGAACAATAGTATTAAAGTATAATCTGGTTTTAGTTTGTGATCAGGCATTTGATGATTTTACTTTTGAAAACGAATATATAGCACCAATGAGTTTACCTGATATGTTTGAACATACAATTACTGTTTGCTCGATATCTAAAGGAATGGGGTTAAGTGGCTATCGTGTAGGGTATATTATTGCATCAGATAAGATAATGGATGTTATGTATGGATGTGCAGTAAGTGTTGTTGGAGCAACAAATACTGTTAGTCAAATAGCTGCAGTTGAGGCTTTTAAACATCCAGAATTCATGGAGTTATTTGAAAAGTCGTATGATTATAGGCGTCATCAGGCATATAAAATTTTAAATAACATTCCTGGAGTGAAATTGAAATTACCAGAATCTGGTTTTTTAGCTTGGGTTGATGTTAGTGAATTAGGTGATAGTTCAACTATCTGTAAACGCATAGTAGATGAAGCAAAAGTTGCTGTAAATGATGGAGTAAATTATGGTCCTGGTGGAGAAGGGCATATACGTATAGTATTAGGCGTTTATCGTGATAATGAGGTTGTTGTTGAAGCATTGGAAGGAATGGCACAAGTATTGAATAAAATAGCTTTAGAAAAAGGAATAAAATAAAAACATGAATTTTTATTAATTCATGTTTTTATTATGCTTTTTTAGATTTTTTATTGCAGATGTATGCAATTAGTACAGTTACTACTAATACAATTGGCAAGATCCATAAGAAATTAGAATTAATATACTTATAATCTCCAGACCAAATAGAAGTCCATTCACCAATTTTCTTAATTAAAATTGCTATTGCATATGAAGTAGTAATAACTTGAACTGCTCCTACTAATAATTTAACCAATTTAGGAAATACATCCATAAATAAGATTAAAGAGGCGATACATACTGCACTAATAAAACAATTTATTACAAAATACATAGCCATTCTCCTTTGATGTTTACCATAATAAAATACCATAAATCTATTTGAAATGCAATATTAACTATATATAATTATGTCAGATATAGTAATAATATAGATGAAAACTAAATATGATTGTAGTAATAGTAGAAAGCAAAATTGTAAGATAGTTAATAATATGAGTGAGAAAATATATTCTAATTGTTTTAATAGTCATAATTTTATGAGTACTACTTATTATGAAATCATAATAATAAATTAGTCGTAGTGTTGATAGAAATGATTTATTAATAATTTTTTTCTAATTATCAGTACAGTTTATATAGATATTGCCATAATCAATAATATTAACTTAAAAGTTTAAATAACATATAGTAATGATTACCTTTAGTTAAATAGTGTGAGAAATAATATTTGATTTTTTATAAATGTATTGTAAAGAAACATTGCATAATAATGAATTAATTTAATAATTGTATACAAGTAGTGTTGTTTTTATAAAAACTTTAGTTATATACTAAAAAAATAAAAAAAAATTAGAATTAATCAATAATTATATTGACATTTGTATAATTTGGATTATAATCTATTTATAAATCATTTATTGATTTATAAGGGGAAGAAAGATACACACTATAATAGTATCTAATATTTTAAACAGAACTCAAAGGGGAAGAGTTCTGTTTATTTTTATTAGAGATAAATTAGAAGGCTAAGTATGATAACTTTAGCCTAGATAAAAGATGGTGTTAAACATAAAATATTAATATATCAGTTGCAATATTCATGAATTATCGTTATATTAACTAGAAGGAGTGAGAATGTGGAAAATAAAAGTTTAATTAGAAAAGTACTGGAAACAGATCCAGCTGCTAGATATGCATTGAATGTTATTGTTAATTACCCTGGTGTACATGCAATGTTTTTCTATCGAATCAATAGTTTTTTATGGAAAAGACTGCATATGAAATTTTTAGCACGGTTTTTAAGTCAATTAGCCAGATTATTTACTGGAATTGAAATTCATCCTGGTGCAACGATTGGAAAACGTTTATTTATAGATCACGGTATGGGAGTTGTGATTGGAGAAACAACTATCATTGGTGATGATTGTGTATTATATCAAGGAGTAACATTGGGAGGAGTTGGAACTGGGGAACATAAAGTTAAACGTCATCCAACATTATTAAATAATGTAATGGTTTCTGCTGGGGCTAAAATTATTGGAGATGTAACGATAGGTAATAATAGTATTGTTGGAGCTCAGACAGTTGTATTAGCTGATGTACCTGATAATTGTACTGTAGTTGGAGTACCAGCATTTATAGTTAAAGAAAATGGGATTAGGGTTAATAAAGAATTATAGGAAATGGTTATTTTTAGGACCATTATTATTATTTATTTTTGATTATTATTTAATTCAAAACGATATTATTAGACCATTAGATATGTTAATTTATCAAAGATTAAATAGTTTAGAAAGCCCAGTTGTAACTAAAGCAGTTATAATGATAACTCAATTAGGAAGTTTTATGGGAATAATGGGAATGATTTTATGTATTTTCATTTATAATAAAAAATATGCATTAAATTGTTTAGTTATTTCGTTTTTGCAACAAATAATCAATCGTGTTTTAAAGTTTGTTGTTAAAAGGCCTAGGCCTGATGTAATACATTTGATTGAAGAAACGAATTATAGTTTTCCTAGTGGTCATGCGATGGCTATTAGTTGTCTATATGCAATGATTATAGTTTATTTATATCGTAGCAATTTTACTTTTAGATATCTTCTGATTTGTTTATGTATAATAGTGATTGTAGTAGTTGATTTAAGCCGAGTATATCTTGGGGTTCATTATTTTAGTGATGTTGCAGGTGGAACATTATTATCACTTAGTTTGGTCTTGTTTTTTTGTAATAATACCTCTTTTGGTGCATAGAATGCTAAAAAGGAGGTTTTATTTTGGAAAATTTAGCCGAATATAAGCTAACTTTGGTGACTATTAATGATGAGTATCATTTATATGATTTAATAACTAATGAAATATATGAAGCTATGAGTATAACGTATATAAATCAACTTATAGAGTTATGGAATAAAAATAGATATTATAAGAAGAATTGTGGTATAATTAAACTAGTGATTCAAGGAGATTAATGATGCAAGGAAATAGATTAAAACAGTATAGTAGTTTATTGATAGTAGGTATAATTTTAATTGTAATTTATAAAACCTTTGATATATCATGGTTTTCTATTTTATTAAATGCTTTTTTTCCAATTATAATTGGAGGGATTTTAGCTTATTTTTTAGAACCATTAGTTCAGATTGTATCGAGATTATTTGAAAATATTGAAAATAAATTTTTAAACAAACATAAACGAATTATTAGTGTTTTATTAGTGAGTTTAGTTGTAATCTTATTAGTTACTCTATTACTTACACGACTGATTCCAATGGTAATGGATTATGCAGTTGAGTTTATTAGAAACATAGATACATATGTCAAAGGATTTGAAAGTTCAATTAATAAAACTTTTAATGACCCTAATATAGCTCAAACAATTATCCGATTTGAAAAGACTTTTGTTAATTCGTTGAAAAGTTTTAGTAGTAAAGATTTTGTAGAGTTGATTGCATTAGCTGGTAAAACAGGAAGTACTTTGTTAACGATTTTAATGGGATTGATTTTTTGTCCGTATATTTTAATTGAAGCTGAAAAATTAGCAGTTATATTTGATCGTTTTATGCTATCATTTGTGCAAAAAGAGAATCTTGATTTAATTCATGAATATGCATATAAATCACATCGAATATTTGGTAAATTTATTTATGGTAAATTTATTGATTCACTAATTATTGGATTAATTGCATTAGTTGGTTTTGGTTTAATGGGGTTACCGTTCTTTCCGTTATTGGCTTTTGTGATTTTGGTTACTAATATGATTCCGTATTTTGGACCATTTATAGGTGGAATCCCAGTTGTTTTCATTGTTTTGTTGATAGAGGGATTTATGCCAGCATTAACTTGTGGAGTGTTTATTTTTGCTTTACAGCAGTTTGATGGTTTGATTTTAGGACCACGTATTTTAGGTGATAGTGTTGGTATTTCACCATTTTGGATTATTTGTTCAATTACAGTTTTTGGTAGTTTATTTGGATTTATAGGGATGTTTTTAGGAGTTCCTTTAATATGCGTAATTCGAATGTTTTTTAATGATTTTCTTCAGTATCGTAAAAATAAAATTATTGATAAATAGTAAAAAATGTTTGTTTTTAGATGATTCGGGGAGTATTATTATAATATAAGGGTTGTTACTATTTAATTAGGCAAGACCATAAAAGAATGCTATTATGCGCTCTTTTAGGTCTTGTTTTAGTTTGTTGGAAAAGGAGGAGGATAATGGATTGATAATTATGTATATCTGATAAGCTTAGTAATGATTAAAAGGTTTTAACTATAGTTGTTCTTTTGTATTTATGATAAATCAATATCATAGATTGGAGGAAAAAATGAAGAAAATATTTGTGATGTTATTGTGTATGAGTGTATTATGTTCAATGATTATGATAAATATATCAGCAGCTGAAAAAGAACCTCTTTTTATTGAAAGGGTAGATAATATTGGGACATCATTAGGAGTAGAAAAAATAAGTTCTGATAAACAGCTGATGGAAATATATAATAATATAAAAGATCAAACACCAACATTATCTTCAGATGGTAAAAAGATAATCTTGCCAGAAGTAGAAAATGATCAGTACACTATTTCATTATATGGGACAAGTAATAGTGCGGTTATTAGTAAAGATGGTCAAATAACACAACCATTAGAAGATATGATTGTATATTTATATTATCAAGTAGAAAACATTGATACAAAAGAAAGTCTACATATGGATGATCCAATTATAGTTAAAGTAAATGGTCAATACGATGATGGTCAGATAAACCGACCTAGAGTTTTACCAGGTATTCGTGAGTGGAAAGGAAATCAAGGGACTTTTAAATTTAGTGGGAATATAATTATAAAAGATGATTCTTTGAAAGATACAGCATCTAAAATATTGCTTTATATTGAAGAAATGACACAATCAGATGCTAAAATCGTTACTAAACAAGTAGAATCAGGTGATATTTTATTTGAATTAGATAAGAATTTATCAGTTGGTATAGAAGGCTATACTATAGATATTGATGATTATGTAACAGTGAAGGCGCCAGAGCAAAAAGGTTTATTATATGCTGGAGCAACATTATCACAAATGTTGATGGATAATCAAAATATGTTATTACCAAAAGGGTTAATGAGAGATTATCCTCAATATCAAGTTAGATCTACGATGTTAGATGTTGCAAGATTTTATATGCCATTAGATTATTTAGAAGAAATTACTAAATATGCAGCATTTTATAAGTTAAATGAGATTCATGTACATATAAATGATGATGGTGGAGAACAATCAACAGCATTTAGAGTAGAAAGCAAGAAGTATCCAGCAATTAATTCTGGGATACCAGAGGAAGAAGTATATTTACAAGAAGATTATAAAAAGTATCAAAAAGAAGTTTATCAATATGGTGTTGAGGTTGTAACTGAGATTGATACACCAGCTCATTGTCATTCAATAAATTATGTTGATCCTTCAATTATGCTTGATGGAAGTCACATTGATTTATCTAACCCACAGGCTGTTGCGTTTATAAAATCATTATTTAATGAGTTTTTGGATGGAGAAGATCCAGTATTTCAAAATCAAAAGTTTAATATTGGGACAGATGAATATCCATCAGGTCATAATGAACAAATGCGAGCATATATGGATGAATTGATAAAATATGTAAATTCAAAAAATATTCAGCCAAGATTATGGTCAGGATTAAATGTTGAAGGCAGTAGTTATGGTGGAACAACCCCTGTATCTAATGAAGCAGTATTTCATTTTTGGGCAAGAAGTTTTGCTAATCTTAAATTAATGCTTGAAGGTGAATATCCTATGATTAATAATATTGATGGATATTTATATATTGTTCCAGCAGCAGGTTATCAAAACTATTTAAATATTAAAAATTTATATGATACATGGGAGGCAGGAAAGATTTCTAATGATGAGATTGTTAAACCTGGTCATCCTTTAATGTTAGGATCAGAGGCAGCTTTATGGAATGATATCAAAGTGGGAGCATCTGAGTTCGATATCTTTGATCGACATCGTGATCAAATTATGATAATGGCTGAAAAAAACTGGTATGGTGAAAAGACAGCTGGACAAACAGGTGAAGAGTTTATGGAGAGAGTAGAAAAATTTGGGCAATTTGCGCCAAATGCTAATCCAGCTCGTTATATAAGATCAAATGGAGAAGTAATAGCTGATTATGACTTTAAAGATGTTGATCAAGGAACTGTTAAAGATTTATCTGGAAATGGTTATGATGCTATAGTTAAAGAATTAAAAGTAGATTTAAATAAAAATGCATTATTATTAGATGGAAAAGGTTATGTTTCACTACCATTTGATTCAATTGGGTATCCATATACAGTGGATTTTGAAATGATGATATCTTCATCTACTCCAGCTAATGCAGTTATATTTAGTGGTAAAGATGGGGTGATGTATTATAATTATGATAATACTGGTAAAATGGGATATCAAAGAAAAGGATATGTTTATTTATTTGATTATGATATTGTTGAAAATACGATGGTTAATTATCGCTTAACTTGTAGTAATACAGATTTACAGCTATATATTGATAATGTTTTAGTTGGAAATGGTCAGTATTATAAAGTAAGTGCAAATAAACAGGCTAGTAGTACATTTGTTTTACCAGTTGAAAAAATTGGTTCAGGAATCAAGGGATATTTAAAATCAATGACTGTCTTTAATCAAATCAAAACATCTTTGGTTAGTGAATCATCAAATCTGGCGTTAAATAAAGTTGTAACAGTTAGTGGTGTTGAAGGTGGCTATAATGAAGATGGAACTTTAGTGCATCCACAGTTTGATCCACAAAATGCTACAGATGGAGATTATAATACTAGAATTTCACTTAATAGAGATGATTTTGCTTGGGTAGAGATTGATCTTGATGAAGTGTGTTTATTAGAGAATATTAAGATTCATTTTAAAGAAAAACCTGGATCTTATAAGTTATATATATCTAGTGATAAAGAAAATTGGCAATGTATTGATATTCAGGAAAATATTGATGGTGGAAGTAGTGGGATAGATATACATAAATTAAATCAGGTGACAAGAGCAAGATATGTAAAATATGAACAAACGAAAATGTTCTGTGCTACTTGGGCTGGTAATGGATATTATTCCGGAAACTTTACTGAATTTGAAGTATATGGAATTACGGAAACAGAAATTAATGATATTATTATTCAAGCAAATAAGGCATTAAATGATGTTGAAGAAACTGAATTAAATCGTGTTTTTAGAGAATTGTTGAATGATAATATTAATGAGTTAAATTTGGCTTTACAAAAAGGAACATATGAAGAAATAAAATCATTAATATCAATTATTAATCAACAAGTAGAGCAGTTATATAATGGTATTACAGATATTGAAAAAACAGATAAAACAAGATTAAAAGAATTACTTAAAGAAAGTATTGATGATACTTTATATGACAGTAAAGCTTTAGATAATTATGTTCTAGCAAAACGAATCGGTCAATCTATTTATAATGATATTTATACATCACAAAGCAGAATAAACTTAGCTGTTACACAAATAGAAGAAGCAAAAAATCAATTATATATGAAAAAATTTGCAATTGTTACAGCTAATGGATCACCATATCAGGATCCTAAAACTGGATATGTATATAATGCTCAATATGCTTTTGACTTTGATACTTCAACAACATATTGGAAAGGAAATTATCAAAAAGCAGGGGATTATGTTTTAATTATGTTTAGAGAGCCTATCTTTTTAGAAACAGTTAGGTTAGTTTCTGATCGTGATATTTTAAAATATGGTGAACTTCAGATAACAAAAGATGGTAAAACATTTGAAACATTACAAATATTACAAAATATTGGTGATCAAACTATTACATTAACAGAGGCAACTAATGTATTAGGAATAAAAGTTTTAGCTACTCAAGATAATGATGCAACATGGTGGCGGTTGAATGAAATCATTATTAATTCACAGCCTATCATTGATAAAAAAGTTTTAGAGAGTGAGTTAGTTCGAGAGATAGACCAAAGTTTTTATACTATCAATAGTTATCAAAATTATTTGAAGTTTAAACAACAGGCTCAAGTTATTTGTAACAAAGAAGAAAGTACACAAAGAGAGATAGATGAAGCTGTTGAACAGTTACGACAAGCATATTTGTCACTAGATGTTTTAGCAAATAAAGCAGAATTAGAAAAACTTGTAAATGAAGTTATTGATGCAAATCTGTATACTGAAGAAAGTTATGATGTTTATTTAGAAATTCTAAACCAAGCAAAAGAATTATTGACACAAGATGAAATATCTCAAAAAGATATTGATATTGTAACTTGGGATTTAAGAGAGTCAATTTTAAAGTTAGAAAGAGTATTGATAGATAAAAGTGGTTTAGAAGAAATTATTAATAGAGTTTTACTTATAAATTCTGATGATTATACTGTTGAAAGTTATCAAAATTTACAGACAAGTTTAATAAATGCTCAAAGTATTTTTGAAAAAGAAGATGCAACTCAACAAGAGGTGGATCAAGCAATTGAAGTTCTTAATGATGCAATCAATGCACTTGAAAAAATTGATGTTGAAGATCAGGCTAATAAACTAGCTTTACAAATAGCAGTTGAAGTAGCTGATAAGGTTACTGATAAAGACTTAGAAAATATTGTGCCTGCGGTTGTTAATGAATTTAAAGCAGCATTAGCTAATGCTAAAGCAGTTTTAGATGATGCTAACGCAACTCAAGAACAAGCTGATACAGCATTTGATCGTCTAGCAAATGTAATGCATATGTTGGAATTCTTCAAAGGAAATAAAACTGATTTAGATAAATTAGTAACTCAAATAGAAGGTTTAAATCAAGCTGACTACAGTGAGGTATCATGGAATGCAATGCTTCCAGTATTAGATGAAGCAAAAGATGTACTAGCTAATGAAAATGCAATGCAGGAAGAAGTAAATGAAGCATATACAGAATTAATTAAAGCATTCCTAGAATTAAGATTGAAACCAAATAAAGATTTATTACAGGAATTAATCAATAAGGCAAATGGATTAAATGCAGCAAACTATACAGCAAAAAGCTGGCAGGCACTACAAAAAGAAGTAGAAAAAGCAAGTGAATTATTAGCAGATCCAAAAGCAGACTATGCAACAGTAGAAAAAGCAATAGAGAGCTTAAAAGGAAGTATAGAAGCATTA
>NZ_FOIN01000040.1 GCF_900102365.1 Thomasclavelia cocleata
AGAATAAGGATTTTAAACATCATAACCCCATTATACCCATAAGAATTTCTGTTAGAGAAATCGACATACTTAGCAACATTGATCCCTTCCGCAACTTCAATAACAGTTCTACAAATATCATCATGAGCAATATCTTTTTCGAAAGATAATGAAAAATCCAGTAGCATATTCGGTTGATATGCGTTATAATTTTTTGTGTGTAGTGTTGTATTCATAACTAACATTATACCAAAAAACACGGATGACCGTGTTTTTTTTCGTTTTTTTGAAACTGAAATGAGTTATTTACTCGTTACAGCCCCTTTTTAGTATACTATTAATAATCTTTAAATATGTTTTCTTTTCTTATTTGCTGCTATGATTATTGATGTAACCGCTAGTCCTGCTATCGAATAAATAAGATTTATATCATCACCAGTATTAATACCTACTGATTTATCCCCTGATTTTACTACACCATTTGAGACATTTGAATCTACTGATCCGTTTGGTTTTACTGTACTATCAGGATTAGTTGGATTTACTGGGCTTTCAGGTTTAGTGACTAATCCTTCAATTGCATTTGTTAATGATGCCTGGATTTCGTCAACCTCTTGTTGAGTTGCATCTTCGTTTAATAAAACTTCTTTGGCAGTCAATAATCTTGCTTGCATTATACCCCATGATGCTTGTGTATAATTTTCTACATTTAATTCTTCTGCTCTATTTATTAAATCATTTAATAAATCTTTATTTGGTTTGTATCTCAAACCTAAATATGATCTTACTAAAGCATCGTATGATTCATTAACTTCTTGCTCTAATGCATTTTCATCTTTTAAAATTGCTTCTGCTTTTGTTAATGAAGCTTTAAATATATTCCATGTACTATTAGTATACTCGTCTGAATTTAAATCTTTTATTTTGTTTACAAATAATTGTAAATTAGTTTTATCACCTTTAATAAAATCTAACATTTGAATGACTTTAGCTAAACGATCAAATGATGCATCGATAGCTTCTTGATTAGCACTTTGATCATCCAAAAGAACTTTAGCTTCTTCTAATGCTGCTTTAAATTCATTGGCTACTGCAGGTACTACTTTATCTAATTCATCTTTACTTACTTTTTCTGCTATTTCTACAGCAATTGATAAAGCTACTTTATTTACTGTTGTAATATTTGATTTTTCTACTCCCAAAATCAAACCTAATCCAGCATTTTTTGCAAATTTACCAATTTCTACATTAATACCATTTTCTTCGCCAATTTTTTTGAATTGTGTAGAATCCATAATAACATTTAAAACATTACGAGTTGCATTTTGTAAATCTCCTAATGGTAAATTATTATTATTTGCATATTCACCTTTATAAGTTACAGAAACTGGAGTTAAACTATCTTCAGCATAATTTATTACTGCTGTTCCTTCATCAACTTTAGCCTGCACTTTATCACTTAATTCAGTATCTGCTGCAATTAATGCAGTTACTGTTTTAGAACCATTAACATCTAAGATAAAATCATTCCAATTCTCTGTGGAACTTCCCCAACCTTGAGTTACAGTTACATATCCGTCTGCTCCAAATGTAGGCGCTACATCTTCTACCGCTTGTCTAATTGAAGCAGATGAACCACCTGGCATAATTAAATCATTTCCAGCGTGCATTGAATTTACTGGTGTAGATTGACCTCCACCCCAATCGGTCATAATAAGTCCATTAAAGCCCCATTCACCTCTTGCAAGGTCAGTACATAACTCATAGTCATCAGCTGCTGGCATCCCATTATTCAAATTATAAGAAGTCATAATTCCTAAAGGGTTAGATGTTTTTACTGCTATTTCAAATCCTTTTAAATAAATTTCACGGAAAGCACGTTCTGTAATTGTATTATTTACAGCATTACGATTATCTTCCTGGTTATTTCCAGCATAGTGTTTGATAGTAACACCAATACCTTCATAACTTTGTACTCCAATAGTTGTAGCTGCTGCTGTTACTCCTGAAACTAATGGATCTTCTGAATAATATTCAAAGTTACGTCCACAAAGTGGATTTCTATGTATATTCATTCCTGGTGCAAGCCACATTGTTACACCCATTTCAATCATTTCTTCACCAATTGCTTTACCAAATTGTTCTGCTACATCTTTATCCCAACTTTGAGCGATTAATGTACCAATTGGAAAGGCTGTACAATATTGATAATAAGTTGTTCCATTATCTTCATAGCTTTGTGTAATACGAATACCTGCTGGTCCATCAGCCAAAACAATATTTGGTATTGCTCTAGTTTCATAATAATTACTAGTTGTTTCACCTGCAGCACCTTTTACTGAATTACTTTGAGCACCAATTATTGGGGTACTATTTCCTCCCCATCCTATACCTTCAACAATATATGACATTTCTTCTGGGGTAAGACTTGCAAGAAATTCTTCCATACTTACATTCCCCTGATAAACATCTAATAATGTTGGCTTATCAATAGTTTTTTCTACTTCCACAATTTTTTCTTCATATGTAGGAAGCTGCTGACTTGGAGTAGTATTATTTACTCCATCTGGTTGTTTTGTATAGCGTGGATTACTTTCTTGATCTACTGCTTCGTAATCACTGCCTTCATATACATAACTTTTTATGCTTTGATCTTTATACTGAGAAGCATTATTTTCAGTTTTAATAGAGGTAGAATCTAAAATGAATTTTTTTGCTGCTGCTATTTCATCTGCTTCACCTGCGTATGTATAAGGTGTAACACCCTCATTTGATAAAATAGTCATATCTTCATCTTGTACTTTTTGATTACTTAGCTGCTCTGTTACACAAGAATTATCTAATGTAGCAACTGCTTCAACATGGGTATTTCTTGAACTGTTACCTACTCTAACTAAATAATCCCCTGCTTCCATAATATAAGCTGCCTTATCTTCAGAATATGAAGACATCTCAGTTGTAGTATATGATAATGTTAATATTTGTGATTCTCCAGGATCAAGAACATCAGTCTTACCATATGCAGCTAATTCCTGATATGGTTTTTCTAATTCACCATCAGGTGTAGAGAAATATAATTGAACAACTTCTTTACCAGAATATTTTTTTCCAGTATTTGTTACTTTTACGTTTACAGTAACATTTTTAGAATCAATTGTTACATCTTTTACATCAATATTGAAATCAGTATATGATAATCCATATCCAAATTCATACGCTGGCGTAACATTAAATGTATCGAAATAACGATACCCCACATAAATATCATCTGTATAATCTTCTTGTGAGATATTTCCATCATTAGCACCAAAATTATCTGAAGATGGATAATCTTCATAGTTTACTGCCCAAGTATCTGTTAATTTTCCAGATGGGGTTACTTCACCATTTAATACTTTAACTACTGCATCACCACTGCGCATTCCCGCTTGAGACATCAAAAGTAATGAATCTAAATCCTCTATTTCATCAAAAAATTTAGTATCCATTATTCCACCAACATTCAAAACAACAATTGAATTATCAAAGTTAGCAGACATTTTTTCAATATTTGCTCTTTCAATATCGGTTAAATAGTAATCGCTCATTTTACGATCAGCGAATTCTCCAGAACTACGTACGATAACATATACTGCAGTATCTGTATTGCCTTCTTTAGCTTTTTCAATTTGTTCATCGGTTACTTCAATATCAGGTACTAACTTAGCACCAGAAACTCCACCTGTACTTCCTCCCCCTTCTTCGAATGCAGTTTTAAAAGCATTCAACCAATCGGTAGAAGTAATATTATAACCTGCATTATTAAATCCATCCCATACTGATGTTACAGAACGTTGATTAACGTCTCCTGATCCTGTACCACCCTTAATGGTTGAATAAGCACCACCACCAAACAATGCAATATTTGCTTTTTTGGCAATTGGAAGCACATTATTGTTATTTTCTAATAAGACCATTCCTTGTGTTGCTAAATTCATTGAAAGTTCAGCATTTTTTTCTTCACGTTGTGAAATACTACCATCTGTAGTCTTTGCAAATGCTGGTACTAAACTAGTTAACATAAGAGCCATCGACATTGATGTAGCAAGTACACGTTTACAAGTTTTTTTCATTTCTCTCTCTCCTCTTTTCAGTTTCAATCGTAAAACATTGTCAAAATGTTTTAATGAATGCGCGCATATTCATTAAAAAAAGCATTAGCAACACTAAAAGTATTATATAAAAAATATAAATTTCTTATATATTTTAGTATAGCTAATGCCTGCACTACCAGTTACACACTATTTACAATTTTTACACCATTATGATATCACTTAAAGCGCTTACAGTCAATGCATTTATTTAAGTTATCATTTTCATATTTTGAAAATTTTTATTAGTATCATAAAATTGTAATTTAGTTTTAGGAATATACAAATAATATAAAATGTTTATTTAATAGTTAAAAAGCTATTTCAAATTATAATAATTTGTTAATAGCTTTCTAATAGATAAAAATTATTTTCTTTTTTTATTCATAACTAATACAATTGAAGCAATAGCTAATCCTGTAACTGGATATACAAAGTTTATTATATCTCCTGTTTTAATCGCTTTTTCTTTTCTATCATCTTTATTTTGTGGAACAACTGGATTTATTATTTCTCCAGGTAAAGATGGTTTCACTTCTAATCCCTTAATTGCTTTTTCCATGGCTGCTCTAGCATTATTTATTTCTAATTCAGTTGCCTCTTCATTAGTTTCTACGGCTTTTGCAGTTATTAGTGTTTCTTCTAATATTTTCCATGTTGCTTCTGTATAGTTTGCTGCATTTAATCCTTGGGCTTTATTTATTAGGTCAGTTAATAAATCTTTATTAGGTTTTAATCTTAATTCTAAATATGCTCGAATTAATTTATCATATGTTTCATTTACTTCTTCTTGCATTGCATTTTCATTTGCTAATACATGTTTTGCTTGTTTTAATATAGTTTCAAATTTATTCCATGTTACTGTTGTATATTCTTCTTTGATTAACTTACTCATTGCTTCAACTTGAGCCTCTAATTGTTTTTTATCACCTTTAATAAAATCTAACATTTGAATTGCTCTTGCTAAACGATTAAATGAATTATCAACAGTTTCTTGGGTTGCAGTTTCATTCGCTAATATACTTATCGCTTCTTTTAAAGCCGCTTTAAATTCATTTACTACTGCTGGTACAACATTTGATAATTGATCATCACCAATTTCATTTGCTATTTCTACTGCTATCGTTAATGCTGTTTTGTTTACCTTGATTACATCTGTTAACACAACTTCTACTTCAACGTTATTATCTGGCATTACAAATGAACCTGTAAAACCATTATTTATTTCTTCTATTACAATTGAAGTATTATTAATCTTAACATCTGTTAAATTTTTACTATTATTAATATCTAAAATATTTATTGTAACTACATCTCCAGCACTTGCTTTTTCAATTTTATTTCCGTGATTATCAATAAACTCAACTTTAGCATTACCTTCAAGATTATCTTTTAAAGTTAAATTGTATTGAACTGTATTCTTATTAAAATCGAAATAATCAACATTAGCTACATATGCTTTATTTGCATCAGCAGAATCATTTCCAACAAACGTAAAGTATACATCATGTAACCCTATAAATTGTTCTTGGACATTCTCTGGAATATTTACTGTAGTGGTTACATAATTATTCCATCCACCAGTATGAGTAGTTTCTACAGTGAATAGTGATTCACTATCACGTGAATCTAAGCGTACTTCAATTCCACCTTTCAAACATCCATCACTATTTTGAACAGAATATCTGACTTCTAATTGATCAGGTGCTACAATAAAGTCTACATCCTTATATCCAACCCATGTATCCTTTTTAACACCACCAATATTAGTTCCATCATTTACTATACTGCTATGATTTGTATCAAAGGTTTCTGCTTCTATTTTTGTTAAACCATCTCTAATATTACTAATACGATTTAAAATATTTTGTAAAGCTATATATTGAGCAACAATCTCATCTTGAGTAGCATCAGCATTATCAACTACTGATTGAGCAACAGCAATCCCCTCATTTAATAATTGTTTAACAGCTTCACCCATTTGTGATTGATCAACTGCTCTAGCTGCTTCAATTACTTTACTTAATAATTCTTTATCAATAGATGAATAATCATTAGTATAACCAATTAATTCAACTTCTGATAATGTAGTTCCACCTTTTAATGATAATTTGTAATATTGATATCCTTTTGTACCATCACTACTAAATGGACGAGTATATCTTCCCCATTCAAATTCTATATTTTCTCTACTTGAAAGTTCTGACCAGATTTCACCATCATTTGATCCATACAATACAAATGAATCAGGAGCCTCTGCTTGTTGATTTCTTGTAGATGTTAAAGTTAACATATTAACTTTAACTGGTCTAATAAAGCTATAATATAAATCTGTATCTTCAGTAAATGTTGCAGCATTATTTGAATTATTATCAAATAAATTAGCAATATTACTAATACCATTTCCAGAAACTGTATCTTTATTTACATTTATACTAAATTCATCTTTAACATCTAAGTTAGAAACTGTTAAATCCTCTTGAGGATTAGGTATCTGTGTACCACTAGTAAGTGATGTCCCTTCACCATCAACTCCCCAGTTTTTATTAGGGGTAGAACCCATATTAAATACAATTTCTCCACCATCAGTTAATATTTGTGAAGAAATAAAGCTTGAATTATAAGTTTCACCATTAACTGTCATTGATTGGATATAAACATTTTCATCACTGTTATTGTTAGCTTTAATTATCATTGTTTTACCATTTTCTAAATGAATAGTTGCTTCATCATATAATGGCGAACCAATTGCAAATTCACCACTACCCATATTTACGGGGAAGAAACCTAATGATGATAAAATTTGCCACCCACTCATTTCACCATTATCTTCATCACCAATATAACCTTGTCCAAAATCACCACCAACATAACATCTATGTAATACATCACGTACTAATGCTTGAGTTTTCCATGGTTGTTTTGCATAATTATACATATAAATAATTCCATGTGATGGTTGATTACTATGACCATATTGTCCCAATTTCACATCACGTGCTTCTCTTTGTTCATGGATACCACCAACTCCATCAACAGCATTATAACCATTGTATGTTCCTTTTGTTGTAAAGATTGTATCCATTCTTTTACCTAAAGCCTCAGGACCCCCATATAAGTTAGCAAGACCATTTCCATCTTGTGGCACTGTAACAGTCATATTATAGGCATCTGTTTCAGTATAATCTCCACCCCAGAAAATTGGATCAAAGCTATCTCCACCAGTCCATTGACCACTAGCATTTTTACCTTTAAACCATTTTTCAGTAGGATCATCAGATGATCCATCAAATAATTTTACATAATTTAACGCTCTATTGCGATAATAATCTGCTTCATCTTGATATGTTTGAGCAGTTTCATTGTCACCTGCTTCTAAAGCTTCATTTGCAAGTCTTTGTGCCATTTGAGAAATACCATAATCATTGATATAACCTTCCATCGACCATGAAAAACCTTCCCCAGTTGAATTAGTGGTATAACCTCTAAAAATAGAAGTTGTTAATTCTGCTCTACCACCTAAAGTAAGATTTTCTATATTTGCAACAGCAGCATTCTTTAATGAAGATTTATAAGCATCTTCTAATTCAAAGTTTGCACCTTTAGCAGCTGCATCTCCAAAGATTACATCTGAGCTAGTACCAACCATTGAATTTGTTCCCCCAGGTGCTACCCATCTAGGAACCCAGCCCCCATCATTATAATGTTCAACTAATCCATTTAACATTTCTTCATATTTTGATGGTGTTAATAATTGGTATCCAGCCCATGTTGTATGATATGTATCCCAGAAACCATTATTATAATATAATTCTCCATCTTTCACATCGTTACTTACAGTACTCTTATATTGCCATACTGGCTCTTGGTTTGTTCCAGTATTTTCAGATAATAAGTTTGGATAAGCAAACATACGATATAAATTTGAATAAAGAGTTACTTTTTGTTCATGACTAGCACCTTTAACAGTTATTACATCTAACTTATCATTCCATTCTTCACGTGCTTCATTATAAATATCATCATAATCTTTTCCATTTAATTCTAGCTCTAAATTCTTTTTAGCTTGTTCATAACTGATGAAAGATGTTGCTACTTTCATTTCAACTGTAGTTTCGTCATCAAAATTTAAAATAGCTGAATTTTGACTACTATTTCCATAACGTTGACTTGTCCACTTAGTATCAAATTCACCATAAACATACATCATTTTCATTCCATTACTATTTGGATTTGATTGAGCAGTAAATGATTTTCTATCTTCATTTAAAACTAGTTTTTTATCACTACCACGAACTGTATCTAAAATTACATTATGGTATTTTGCATTATCATTGAATGTGAATCTTGTTGCTGAACCATGCATAGTTGGTGACAATTCTAATTTAGCTCCTTGTGCATTCCCTTCATTAAATTCAACTCCATAATAATGAGCTTTTGCAGTTTCGTTTTCATGAGAAAATTTAGCTGCTCTTTCATTAGCTCCAATTGAACCTGTTCCATTTGGATCAATACTTGTATTAACCATATATTCCCAGTTACCACGGTCCCCAACCCAATAACTAGGTTCATGGCTCACTGTAATATGTTTTAGTGTTCCTATATTGCCATTTTGTTGATATGTATATAGCTTATTATCTCCACTATTAGTAACTGGTGCCCAAAAATTAAAACCATGAGGTCTAGTTACTAATGGTGCAGTCAATCCTCTTGAAAAATTCGAAGTATCATTACTTCCTCGTAAAATATTTACATATTCCGCTAGATTATTATCATCATAATCTTCTAATGCTTCTTCAAAGATTTTAATGTCATCTAAATAATTTTTAAAGTCAACATCTTTATTGGCCTTATTATCTTTATTATCATAAGCAACTAAAACTTCAGTAATGACTTTACCTCTTAAACTTGGATATTGGCCTAAACGTGCAGTTATTTTATTCCATTGATTAGTTACTAATGTTCGAGAATCCCCTTGTCCTTGTGGTGTTAATAAATTACCATTAGTATCATCAATACTTGCATCACTTAAATATGTTCCATCAGCAAATTTAAGATCCACCGCCATATTCATTTGAGTCCAATTATAATCATATTCGCTATCAACTAGACCAGGGAAAATCAAATAGCTCAATGCAGTATTTTCATCAATTGTAATATTTAAATCTTTATATAGGACATTCCATGAATGCGCTGCTTCCGTTCCTAAATGAGTACCTGAAATTTCAAGAGCATATTCATCATCCCATCCAGCATTAACTTTTTGATTCCATGCTTCACTTGGACCAGATGAAATTTTAGTAATCATGGTAGGCTCTTGAACCTCCTGTGAATCTTTTCCAGTTCCCAATAATAAATCAGCAAATTGAGTTAATTTATCATTTCCTTTATTAGCTGTTATTTCAATTTTGTAATATTGATACGCAGTTGGATTTTCAATAATCACTTCTTTTTTCTCAAATCTTTTTTCAAAGTTTTGATTATTTTGGCTGTCAATTTCCACCCAATTTTCTCCATCTACTGAACCAAAGAAAATCCAATTTTTAGGATCACGTTCTGGAGAATCATTAGCAGAAACCATAGCATAACGATCTAATATTTGTGCTTGTTCAAAAGCAAATTCAACATATACTGGTTGTTCCACACTTGGTACATTGTCGTTTGTTAAAAACTTTGTTCCACTATCACTATCAAATAGTTTTATTTTTCTTTCATCATTATTAAAATCACTACTACCAGTGACACTGCTAAGTAAAACAGATGTTGTAATATCTCCTTTAATTTTTTCAGCTGGTACAAACCCTTCAACATTTTCACTACCTTTTGTTTGATCAACAGTATTTTCTAAAAAACCTGTTGCATCATTAAATGAAGTATGCCATAAAATTTCATCTTGAATTAACTGATCTCTTTTTTCTACTGCAAGAACATTAATTGGACATGCACTAATAATTGTTGATGCTGTAATTAATCCACTTGCAAGATATGAAAAAATTTGTTTCTTTTTTCCTTTCATCTTTTTCTCCTTCTCTTATAATTTTTTATATTTTAACTTTAACATAGCAATCACATATATATAAGCTAGAACATTTGTAACCTTTTTTTACAAAATTTAACACCCTTCTACTTATTAAAAAAATAGGGGAGATCCCCTATTAACCAAATGTTTTTTGTATTTTAACCATTAATGGTTCCGCTTTTTTTATAATATCTGATACTCCCATTTTAACAACTTTCTTACCCTTAAAACGTTCAACACCTTTAATAGCGACATCATTAACTAATACTACACAAACTGCCTCTTCAATATCTTTTGCATTTAATTCATTTTCGACTCCTGCACCACCTTGTGTTTCAATCTTCACTTCAATTCCTAAATTTTTCCCTGCCATTACCAATGCTTCTGCTGCCATATAAGTATGAGCTACACCAGAAGGGCAAGAAGTTACACCTACTACTTTCATTTCTTTACCTCCAATTTTTATAATTCTGTAAATTCAATATCAAAATCTTCTTCAATTTTAATTTCTTTATCATATTCAGTTATATCATTGTTCTCTTTCTTCAAGAAATTAACCATTAAAGCTGTTACTAAAGACCCTGCCACAATTCCTAATATATAACCTGGCCATCCTTCAACAACTGGTAATACAATTAATCCACCCCATGGTGCATGATTTAACACTCCCATCATAAAAGGAATAATATTACCTACTACTGCTCCAACCATAATTGAAGGAATTACACGTAATGGATCATTAGCTGCAAATGGAATTGCTCCTTCAGTAATTCCTACAGAACCCATAAGTATAGCTGCTTTTCCAGCTTCTCTTTCTTCTGTATTATATTTTTTTGGAGCTAACAATGTTGCAATTCCCATTCCAATTGGTGGTGTACAAATAGCTACTCCGACTCCCCCCATTAGATAAGGCAATGTATCAACTTGAGTTTGAGCAAATAATGTTGCAACTTTATTAATTGGTCCCCCCATATCAAATGCAGTCATTGCCCCTAAAATTGATGCTAAAGGAACTTTCCCTGCATCACTTAGTGAATTTAACCAGCCTGTTAATCCTTCCATAATAGCAGATATTGGTGTCCCTATTACCCAGACAATTATTCCTCCAGTAATTAGTGTACCAAATAGCGGGTACAAAAAGATTGAACCTAACGACTTTAATGAAATAGGTAACTTAATTTTCTTTAGAGCTTTAACCACATATCCAGCAATAAATCCAGCTACAATACCACCTAGAAAACCAGCACCAACTTGACTTGCAAGATAAGCACCTATCATCCCTGGTGCTAAACCTGGTTTATCAGCAATTGAATATGCAATATAGCCTCCCAATACTGGTACAAATAATGTTAATCCAGCACTTCCGATACTCGCTAAATCTCCTAACCATCCTGTTTCAGGTGTTGCTGCCCCCTCAGGATTTAACATAACTGCCAAAGAGAATAATATCCCTCCAGCAACAATAAATGGAATCATGTGTGATGTTCCTGTTAATAGATGTTTTTTAATTGTTGAAAATTTTTCTTTAAAATCCATTTTTATTATACCTCCAATCCTTCACATAATAATTTGTATACTTCTGCTTTTTTACTATTTAATAATTGATTTCTAAAATCTTCGTGCATTAGCTTACGGGCTAATTTTGATAATATTTGCATATGCAAATTCCCTTCATTATCTTGAGGAACAGCAATTAAAATAATAATATTTGCTACTTCCTTAGTCTCTTCATTCCAAACAATTTCATTATTTAATCTTCCAAAACAAACAGCTGGTTCTATTACATTATTTGTTCTACCATGAGGTAAACCAATATTGTAACCAATTGCTGTTGGAGCTATTTTTTCTCGATCTAAAACATCTTGATAAAAGTTATCTATACTTGTAATCTTTTCTTGTTCTTTTAACTTTTTTACTAAAGTTAAAATTGCCTCATTTTTATCATAAGTATTAATATCAAAGACAATACATTCTTTTTGAATAATTGAACTCATCTTTATACCACCTTTCTTTCACATTCCAATAGGATTTGATATGCTTCAGGTAGATCATTACACTGAGTAAGTCGGTCTATAACATTAGTATTTGTAATCATTCTTACCCAAGTTATTACAGCTGGAATATGTTCCTTTTTATCTTTACTTGCTAAAACAAATACTAATTTAATTGTTTTATCATTAAATTTTATTGGCTGTCTATTAATTAATAAACTCATACAACTCTGATTTATTGTTTCATTACTTTCACCATGCAATAAAGCAAAACTTTCATCAGTTACAGAATAGAAACCAAGATTTTCAATCCCCTCAAATATTTCTTCAACATATTTTTCATTTATAAAACCTTTTTTAAGTAAGATATCTGTACTTACACAAACAGATTCTTGCCAACTCATTTCTTGATCTACTACTTGTATATTTTCATATATTAATAAATCTGTTAACTTATTTATTTTTTTTGTTGTCTTTTTTTCAAGTTGGTTTCCTAATTCTTTTTGAATAACTTCTAATACTCTTAAACGTTGATCGTCTGTTAAAAAATCCAAATGTTGGTTAATTGAGTAATAGTGTGCTAAAGTTGTTTTTCGTGGAATTCCCATATTTCTCATATGTATAAAATCTTGTTGTGTCAAGATTGGATGAACACAAATTAAATCTATAGCTATAGGCAATTTTACTGGTGATGTTGAAATAACATAATCAATATCATTCCACTTTTGATAACTGTTAATCCTATAAGTAGGTATAATATCTACTATCGTCACCTGAAATTCATTTATCAATGTCTCTTTTAACATTGTTGAAGTACCATATCCGAAACCACAAACTAATAAAATTCTTTTATACTCTTTGTCTTTAATTCTTTTCATACTTGCTATAAAGTGAATAGCTAAATAAGTGATTTCAGTATCATTATTAATTTGATTTAAAAGTTCAATTTCTCTTGTCACTGATAAAACAATTTCAAATACTTTAATATCACTATTAGATAAAATAGAAGTAATATTATCATTTAACGTTATCCCCTGATTTAGCCTAGTAATCAAAGCAGACATATGATTTATTAACCCCTCAAAAAGAATCTCATCTTTTTCAAATGGTAAATCAATCTTTTCAGACATTAATAAGATAAACTGTTTAGTTAGTGCCTCTACTTGAATAATATCCATTGATTGTTCATACTTACCATATTTATTAGTATAATTTAATAATCTTACTAATATATTTTGTTTTTTTAACGTAATCTTTTTTTCAATAATTTTTTCTAACTCTTTTATTGATGCATCAAAAATTGTGAATTCAACAGGATTTATTTTTGTTTTTTCAAGTGGATGTGTTCTTTCATTAATAATGTAACACAATAAAATTAAAACATTTGCAACATACCATTTATATAATTGATCAGTCAATAAACACTGCATACTATCTAGTAACTCATCTATCCAAATTACAACATTTCTTAGGTTAATATAATTAAAAGACTTATTAATTATATCTAAAACTCTTTCCTCAAATGCGTTAATTAATACTTTATTTCCTGCAACTAAATCTACATATTTTTCAAATTCCTTAATTGCTAAATCGACTATATTTATTTCATTACCTATCAATACAAAGGTCTGATTATATTGAAGTAGGATATGTTCTTTTTCTAACTGCTTTTCTAACAAGTCTAAATCATTTTTTAATGTCGATCTTGAAACTTGAAGTTCTACAGAAAGTTTATTTAACTTTACTTGCTTTGGATCCAAAAGTAATAATAGTAAAATTAAAGAAACTCGATCATTTTGTGTAAAAATAAATTCATGTCCTTGTTCAAAATCATCTAATGATAAAGTATCAGAAAATAATAATCGTCCTTTTGGTAATCTTTCAATTAAAGGTAATTTTTGAATTTCTAGAAAGTCATTTATTTTTTCAATATCATAACGAATTAGTCTTTCTTTAATATCTAGATCTTTAGAAATATCTTTATAGGTTGTATCCTTATTACTATAAAGATAGTGTATAATTTTTAGCATTCTCCCATTTATCATTTTAATTCCTCCCTGACCGCCTCCCTCGTGTATAATCATACCTAGGAAAGCGTTTAATTTGTAGATAGAAGTTTTGTAAGATTATTTTCCAATATTTAACACTCTAGTTTAGTGTCCACTCAATCATCTTAACTTTTTATGAAATATATTTATATCATAACAAAAATATTTAAAAATCCAATTTTTTCTATATAAATTCTTTTCACTAGGCTATATATCGAATGATATAGCCTTTTTTATATTAACCAGCCAACAAAATATAACATATCCATTATGATATATAACTATCTTTAATTAAAACTTAATCCCTACTTTAAAACAGTGATTGCATAAATCACAATCGTATCATTGTTTTTATAAGAAAAGAACCCCAAATGGAGTTCCTATGAAAATAATTAAAATTTATACAGTATTTTATTAAAGTAATATAGAATTTTTAATCTTTGATAAAATATTCACCTGTTTCTGATGAATCTCTGAATTCAATCAAATTATCAAGTTTAGATATTCTTCCAACTAAGTATATCTTGGACCAAAATGTGATTTGATAATTTTATAAATATCATCATCTAGTTTCATTAATTCTTTACTATCTTTATTTACTGTAATACTTTTAACCCTATATAGAATAAAAATAGATTTATTATCTTCTAAATGTTTTTTGGGTTTAAAAATAATGTTTCATAATTCCTGTTGGGCAAAGTAACTTTAAACATATTGCTAGTTGTATAAAAACAAGGGTAGATCAAACGACCTACCCTAACATAATCTCAAAATTAATTTATAACAATTTTTTATTTTATTAATCTTCTTTTTTCCTAAATAAACTTAACCCAGCTAAACTTAACATTGATAATCCTGCAAATACTGTCATTAAACCATTATCTCCTGTTTTTATACTTACTGTTGTATCTCCAGATTTTACTGTTTCTACTAGTTTTGCTTCTAATCCTGATATCGCTTTTGTTAGAGCTGACACTGCAGCTTCTACTTGTTCTTTTGTTGCTTCTAGGTTATTTAATACTATAGTTGCTTTTTCTACTTCTTCATCTACTGCTTTTAATGATGCTGATGTGTAGTTTGTCCTATTTAGTCCATTCACTTTATTGATTAAACCACTTAATATATCTTTATTCGGTTTTAATCTCAAGTTAACAAATGCTCTTACTAATTCACTATATACTTCATCTACTTCTTCCTGCATTGCATTTTCGTTACCTAATACTTCATTTGCTTTAGCTAATACTGGTAACATCGCATTCCATGATGATTCAATATATTTATTTGATTCTAATCCATTGATTTGATCTACTTGTTTTTGTAATAATTCTTTATTTCCTTTGTAGAATTCTAACATATGCATTACACTGGCTAGACGATCAAATGCTTCATCTATTTCATTTTGATTTGTACTATTTGCATATACTTCTCTTGCATTAGCTAAAGCTGCATTGAATTCTTCTATGACAACAGGTACGACATTTTCTAAACTTGCACTTTCTGCCATTTCTATTGCAGTTGCTAGAGCAAGTTTATTATTAATACTAGTTTCTAATGCTTTATATGCTTCAACTAACTTATTACATAATTCATCTAACTGTTCTTGTAATAATTCACTTGTATCTTTAATTGCATCACTTACATTTTGTCTTGCTTCTTCAAATGACTGCCAACTAGCTTCACTATATGACTGACTATTTAAATCTTTATAATTTTCTAATAAAGCTTGAGCTTCTGTAATATCTGCTCTTTCCAACAAATCGTTTAAAGCTTCATTTAGAGCATTTGTAGCTTCATCGATTTGTAACTGAGTAATATAGTCAGTATTAAAGATTTCTTTAGCATATTTTAATATTTCTACCATTGAATTATAAGTAGTTACAGTATAGTTATCTTGATTACACTCATTTGCATCATTTATTACTTTTTCTAATTCACCTTTATCTACAGTTATTACTTCATTTTCATTATAAAATAACTCAAATTCAAAAATTGAAGGTCTTGAAGCATTTGTAATATTTAATCTAATTTTTGAAGCTGTAATAATATCGAAATTACTACTAAATTCATATCCATTTGTAACCCCAGCAACAACAGTTTTTTCAGAGTTATCAACATTATGGCTACTTCCAACAACCCAGTTTTGACCATCCCAGTATTCAATATTATAACTTGTTATATAATTATTTGCTGCTTTATATTCTACAATTCTAGTTTGATTTACTGATACTTCCTCGTCAAATGTTAATTCTAAAGTTGCACTAGTAATATCATTAGTTGTTGCCCAGCGTGTAGTTAATGATTTATCAATTGCTTTAATTCCTGTAAAGCTATCACTATAAACATTACTTGCAACAGTATTCGTTGCTGTACATGCGATATTTTCTGGACCTGGAACTTTAACACATTCATTAACAATTTTAAAATTATCAAGTTTTCCAATGATACCATAACCTATTTTTTCAGTAGGTAAAATCATTGATGTTGATAAATTCTTTGTTACATAAGTTCCAAATTCAGTTCTTCTTCCTACACCAATTAATTTATCATTTACATATAAATTAGTTCCATTTTTATCAGCCGTTATCATGATTTTTAACCACTTTTCTGTTTCTACTCTATAATCAAAAATATATGTATAACCATCTCGTTCATAACCTAATTTATCTGTATATTCACCAGCTTTATTCTTTTGATTAAGATTTATTTTACCATCTTTTCCTTCAAATAAAGTTGCCTCTTTTGGTGTATCTTTATCAATATATATATCAAATGATACAGAAGCTGGAAAACCAATAGAATCAAACGGCATTTGTAAATAAGAATCCTCATTTAATACTAAAGAATTACCGCTTATTCCCTTTGCTGTAGTCGAATTGAATACTCCATTATATCCATTTCCACTATTATCTATTGCTTTATTATCATTTATAGTTTCAAAATCAATATCAACTACTGATTCACTCTTACTTGAAACATACCTAGCTGGATTACTTGTTGCACTAGGACCTGTTTTTAATAAATATTCATAAGCCATTTTAAAATTGTCATAGGATTGTTCTTCTGTCTTTTCACCATACCAGGTACGTTCTCCAATTATTGCAATCCCATATTTTAATCGATCAAAAATATCAAAATCACTTACCCCATCTAATAAGAATCCATCATCATTCCATAATACAACCGAAGCACCTTTCAATTGTGGATGTGATATTGGTAATACAGCCCCACCACTTCCACGAGTAGTAGTAATATTATTTACACTCCATTCATTATATAGCTTTTCCATATTTAAATAATTACTATAGCCATTATTTCCACCTGGAACAATATATAACCAAGATCCTGAACAGTTAATGATTGGATTTCCATTAGCTACAGTCTTTTTAACGTCAGACCAATATGGTGCCCATAAATAATATGTTACTTCTTTATTTTGTGGTGTTACATACCCTTTAAAACCAGAGCTTCCATCACTAGATGCCCATGCTCTTGCTTCATATCCACGATCTTGAACATATTTTGTATAGTGGTTAATATATTGCTGCATTGCTTCTGAATAGATTGGTGTTGCTTTATATTCATCTGTTCCAAAGTGGAAAATTGGTGTTTGAATTACTGCATCACCTGGTGCATCACCAATCAACTCTTGTGTTAATTCATCTATAAAATCAATTGTTGGCTGATGCAAACTAGCATTATTAACATCAGTTGAAGCATCATCTAATATTTTTAAATGACGAACATCATACATATTATCATGCATTTCTGGAAGTAGTGAAAATACTGCACTATGAGCAGGAGTATCTAATTCAGTAACTACACTAACTCCATATTTAGCTGCTTCTAATTGATATTCAATATAATCAGCTTTAGAAATTTGATATGCATGATCTCCTATATTTTTATCATTTTCAATTCTAAATGCTGATAAGTCCTTTGTCTGCTTAATGTTTTGTTCTGATCCAATTGTTGTATCAGCAATTTTATCACCACGATCATCATTAATATGCATAACAATTTCATTAACCTTAAATAAAGGTAACATCTCTGTAATCTCTTTAATATAATCCAACTTAATTTCAGAACGTGCAACATCTAAAGCAATTGAACGTACTTCATACTTTGGATAATCATATGCTATTCCTTTAGGAATTTCTAACTCATCTGAATTTAAATATAATGCTTGTACTATAGAAACCCCACCATAAAAAACACCTTTTACAGTAGTTGAATTTATAGTAACATAATCGCCAACTTTCATGATATATCCCTCATTACCAAGAACAGCTGCTTTATCATTATTAGTTAATGAAAGATAAATATCACCCTTTTTTGGATTAGTTCCTTTTTCGATATCAACCTCAATCCCTACTAATTTATTTAAATATCCAGATAAAATATTTGCTTGTACCTCTAAACTAGCATCATTATAAACTATTTTTGAAGTATCCAAAATAGAATAATTCCCATCTTCTCCATGCCACTCTTGAATTGTAGGAATTACATTAGGAAATTCATTTTCACCACTATTTTCATACTTACCATAAACATGAATCCTATTATCATTACTACTTATTGCAATATCATTTTCATCATTCTTATTTATAATTTTATACATAATATGTACATCTTTATCCACTAAAGGTTGATGATAAACACCATCTAAATCAATAATCGATTTATAATCAGATCCATAAATTTCAACATCAAAATTCTTAGTAATAGATTCTGGAAAAACAATTTTTTTATTTGAACTTTCAGGTAACTCAAATCCCTCAGATTCTAATTTTGTAAGTGCCATTTTAGCATTTTCAATTTCAGGTTCTATCATTGCGTATTTATATGCTTCAATTTCAAATATACTTCCCCCATATTTATTACCATTACTAGGGTTAGTGAACATCTCTGTTTGATTAACTTTTATATATCTTGCCTCTTGAGAATCAAAAACAATTTCTCGTATATTTTCAATATTAATCATCGGATTATCTTTTACATCTAATATTGTTGTGTATTCACTACCATCTTTAGAAATTTCAACAGTATATTCTAATGGCTCTCTAAAAAAGTTAACATTAATTTGTGATAATACTTCTACTTCTTTTAAATCCACAATAATCCATTGATTATCTGCTTTATCTGCTGACCATCTAGTTGTACTATCACCATCAACAACCTTTTCCCCTACAAATTGTGGATATTTCCAACTATCACCAACTTTTCCACCTTCTACTCCTGAATACGATACATCTTTTGATAAAGCTAAATTCTCATTATCTTTTTGTGTACCATTCAGTTTAATTTCATAAATTGAATACCCCCAGCTGGCCTTTACTGGTTCATTACATTTAACTCGCACATATTTAGCTAAAGCGGGATTGATAAAAGAAGTTTTATCAATTGTTTTTTTTCCACCCTTTGCATTAGTGTTTACATATATATCTGTAAAATTTGTCCCATCTAATGAAGTTTGGATTTGATATGATTTTGCATATGCTCCTTCCCAAGAAACATAAACCATAGATAAATCATACACATTTTTTAAATCAACAGTAATCCATTGTTCTACTGTTCCATCTTCTGAAGGTCCTTCGTTTTCACCTAAACCTGTTGCCATCTTAGAACTCCAACGAGAACTCTCATCATCATCAATACCATCAACCACTAATGCACCAACTAATTCAGATCGAGCTGGTCTCACACTTGATGTAGTAACCGGCTTATTTAAAGCAATGTTTGTCTCACTAGCATGTACCCCTACACTATATGGAAAATTACTTAATAAAAGTGCGGTTATTAGCATACTAAAAAATACCTTTTTTAATGTTTTCATATTTTCCCCTTTCTTATTTTAATTAATTTCTTATCAAAGTTTTTCTTTCATCGACTTCCCTACTTTTGTTGTTTTTAAAGCGCTTACATAATAATTGTATATAATATATCTGTTTAAATCAATCAATTTTTTAACTTTTATAGTTTAATAACAAATACTAAAAATTTTAAAGACAAAATTACTATCTTTTATATATTTATAATATATAAACTTATATTCTAAAAAAAAAACCACTTTTCAATCAATTCATCTTAATCTAATGAGTTTGACTTTTTAGTGATCCTGTTTATTTACTTTTAATAATTGTTCTTAAAACTTATTTTATTTAATTTTTTTCTTATTTCCATAGAATCCTAATGAAACAATTGCTAAACCTAGTAATGGATACATCGATATATAATTCATTAAGTACATCATAGAATCCAGATATTCTTGGTGATGTTTTAGCCTGATTAAACTTTTTATTGGGTATATCTGCACCAAACATACAAAAACATTCATTAGTATATGGTGCTTCACCAATAGAACCATCAACAGCTATAACACTATATCCCCTCCATGTTTTATATTTATTGTTTTTATAGTAATGCCTGCATAATTGTGCATTAATAAAAGCGAAAAAATGATAATCAAGTTTTTTCTTTGCCTGAAAGACTGCCTGTTTAGATACAGCTTTTTCCAATGCATCAAATCCAGAAAAATAATGATTGATTTCATTTGAAACAGTATGTCCATTTCTAGAAAGCAGGAATTTAAGCAATCCAGGTAACCCAAGTTTAAAATTTCTAATAAAATAATTATCCTGTTTTCTAGCAACGGAAAAGTATCAGCATGAGACAAAAGAGTAACAAAATATTCAAAAGTAGAAGTGACAGACATTAATCATCATCATACACAAGTCTAGGTTTCTTTTTGGCATACATAGCTTTTAGATAAGGAAGCTGTTCTTCAGTCAAAAGACCGAAAGAACGGATAGTACGATGTTTAATTTTACCATTTGCACGATAGGCTTAAACAAGTGAGCAGTAATATGTTCCCTTCCTGCCTCTATTATTTTGTACAGCCTTAATGAACATAAACCCACCTCTTTCTATACTACAATTATATCATAAAATAGCTTTATATGTTAAAATACTTCTTTTATATTTCAATATAAAAATAGATAGTCTTCCTATATTGGATTCCTATCTGTTTTTACAGTCTTAAATTGACGATATTGAGTCACAATAGACTTCGTTTTAAAACACTTTAATTTTGATTTTCTAGATAATGAGCAATTTGTTGTCCTGCAATAGCTCCATCATTTGTAGCAGTAACAACTTGTCGTAATACTTTCTTACGTACATCCCCTGCTGCATAAATACCTGATACCTTAGTTTGCATTGTTTCATCAGTTATAATATAACCATGTTCATCTGTAATATCTAAATCTTTAACAAACTCAGTAATTGGATCTAATCCTATAAAAGGAAATACAGCTTTTACTAATAATTCACTAAGCTCACCAGTATTACTATCTTCTATAGCTAATTTATCGACTTTGTTATCTTTAGCAATTATATGATGTGGTTTCTTTAAAAAGTGAATTTTAATTTTATCATTACCTAAAACATGTTCCTGAATAATTTTATCTGCTCTGAAAACATCTCTACGGACAATTAGATGAACACAATTTACAAACTTAGTTAAATAGATTGCTTCTTCTAAAGCTGAATTACCGCCTCCAATAACAGCAACTTCTTCTCCTTTAAAAAATGGTCCATCACAAACAGCACAATAAGAAACTCCATGACCTGTCAATTCTTCTTCTAATGGAATTCCCATTTTTCTTTCTTTTGTTCCTGTAGCAATTAAAACAGCTTTAGCCTGATAAGATTTTTCATTTGTAATAACTTCTTTAAAATCATTATGATCAATAATCTTAGTTACTTCACCATATTCTTGCTTACCACCAAATGATAATGCATGTTCATACATCTCGTATGCTAATTCAGGTCCAGTTTTCTTTTTCTGACCAGGCCAGTTTTCAATTTCTGCACTGACGTTTAATTTTCCACCAGGTGCCCCTGCATCAAGCATCATTACATCTAACCCTGCTCTTGAAGCATACAAACAAGCACTTAACCCTGCTGGTCCTGCACCAATAATAATTAAATCAATCATCTTCACACACTCCTTTTATATATCAAATCATTTTATCTACTAATAAATCAGAATTTAACTCTTATAGTTTCTTAGTCCCTTAGTTTAATCCCTCAATATTTAATACAAACACCTATAAAAAATTCTTTTAATAATATGGTGATAATAATTAACTTACTTGTTATAGTATACCATAGCTTTACTAACGATATAACAATTATGCTTTATTATTTAAAATAATAAAAATCATGACAGTAAAATAATCACTTAACATAAACCAAATAATATTCATCATAAAAATACTATTCTATAATTTCCATTAATACCCAAATTTTATATAAAACATCCTTTTCATTCATACTATATTTAATTATGTTATCATCTATATTTTGCAAAGCTATATGAATTTTATTTAAATGTTTACATTTTATTTTTTATTTTACTAAAATATTGTACAATAATTAAGGGTGATAACATGAAAGAAATTAAAATAACCGATATTAAAGGAATTCAAATTGGTCAAGCTGAAAATCAAGAAGCTGGTACTGGATGTACTGTAATTATTTGTAAAGAAGGGGCAACTGCTGGGGTTGATGTACGTGGCGGCGGTCCTGCTACTCGTGAAACTGATTTATTAAATCCAATCAACATGGTCCAACAAATTAATGCAATTATGCTTAGTGGAGGTAGTGCTTTTGGATTAGATGCGGCTAGTGGTGCTATGCAATATTTAGAAGAACGTAATTATGGTTTTGATATGAAAGTTGCTCATGTTCCTATTGTTTGTAGTGCTTCTTTATTTGATTTAACGGTTGGAAATCCTAAAATTCGTCCAGATAAAGAAATGGGCTATCAAGCTTGTTTAAATAGTGAAACAAATGAATCTATTAAAGAAGGAAATTATGGAGCAGGATGTGGCGCCAGTGTAGGTAAAATTATGGGTCCTCAATATGCCATGAAAGGCGGTATTGGTACTAGTGCTGTCCAAATTGATAATATTCAAGTAGGTGCTATAGTTGCAGTTAATGCTTGTGGTAATGTCGTTGATTACAAAACTAATGAGCAGCTTGCAGGGATTTATGATCAAGAACATAATTGTATTATTCCTGCTGATGAAGTAATTTTTAAGCAAATAGAGAAAATTCGTGAATTACCAAACGGAAATACTACTATTGGCTGTGTCATTACAAATGTCAAATTAGATAAGGCCCAATGTACAAAGATTGCTGGTATTGCTCATAACGGCTACGCTCGTGCAATTCATCCAGTTCACACAATGAGTGATGGAGATACTATTTTTGTTTTAAGTACTAATGAAGTAGAAATCATGCCTGATGCAGTTGGGATTTTAGCAACCGAAATGATTGCTAAAGCAATCAATAATGCAATCAAAGCTGCAGATAGCGCTTATGGTCTTAAATCATATAAAGAATTACATGATTAATACTAGAAGTAAGATAACATTTCTTACTTTTTTTGTTTTATATAAAGTAAAACAAATAATTCTTTTGTATATAGTATTAGGAGGTATTTTCTATGTCAAAACAATTTTGTAATGATTTTAAAAATGATGTTCTATTCAAGTATTTATTATGTGATGACCTAGATCCTGACTGTATCTTTATGTTAAAACTCTTTATCGAAAATATCCTTAATATTAAATGCCATCAAATCACTGTCCTTAATCCTGATCTTAACCCTAAATATGTAAATGATAAAGATATGGTTCTTGATATTAAGGTAAA